>NZ_JBEBNT010000037.1:0-5657 GCF_040396775.1 Providencia sp. | reverse complement strand
TTTCAAAACCAATCCAACCTGCAGTCAAACCTAATCGGTTTGTCAGCAGTCTGAAACCCATCATGATGATGGGTTTTTTTGTGTCATATTTTTTAATGCAATGTATTACAGTCCAGCGGCTTCGCGTAAAGCGTCGGCTTTGTCTGTTTTTTCCCACGGGAATTGTGGACGACCAAAGTGACCGTAAGATGCTGTTTGCTGATAAATAGGGTGTAGTAGGTCAAGCATGTTGATCAAACCATAAGGACGTAAGTCAAAGAACTCACGCACGAGTTGGATCAGCAGAGATTCGTCAACTTTTGCGGTACCAAAAGTTTCCACCATAATGGAGGTTGGCTCAGCAACACCAATCGCGTAAGACACTTGGATTTCACAACGATCAGCAAGACCCGCGGCAACAATATTTTTTGCCACATAACGCGCGGCATAGGCAGCAGAACGGTCAACTTTTGAAGGATCTTTACCTGAGAAAGCCCCGCCACCATGACGAGCCATGCCGCCGTAGGTATCAACGATAATTTTACGACCTGTTAAGCCGCAGTCACCCATTGGTCCGCCGATAACAAAACGGCCTGTTGGGTTAATAAAGTATTTGGTTTCTTTTGATAACCATTCTGCCGGCAGAACGGGCTTGATGATTTCTTCCATCACCGCTTCGTGCAGGTCTTTTTGCTGGATCTCTTCAGAATGCTGAGTAGACAAAACAACGGCATCGATACCCACAATTTTGTTGTTATCGTATTTAAATGTGACTTGGCTTTTCGCGTCTGGACGCAGCCATGACAGCGTACCATTTTTACGTACTTCAGCTTGGCGCTGAACTAAGCGGTGTGCATAAGTAATCGGTGCTGGCATCAGCACGTCAGTTTCGTTGGTTGCATAGCCAAACATCAGGCCTTGGTCGCCCGCACCTTGTTCTGAAGGATCTGTACGGTCAACACCTTGATTGATATCAGGAGATTGTTTACCAATCGCGCTTAAAACAGCACATGAATTGGCGTCAAAGCCCATATCTGAACTGGTGTAACCAATTTCACGAACGGTTTTGCGTGTGATTTCTTCAATATCAACCCAAGCACTGGTGGTGATTTCTCCCCCGACCATTACCATACCTGTTTTGACGTAGGTTTCGCAGGCAACGCGAGCTTTTGGGTCTTGTTCGAGAATAGCATCAAGTACTGCATCGGAGATTTGATCCGCAATTTTGTCTGGATGCCCTTCTGATACAGACTCAGAAGTAAAGAGATGTGTAGCCATGAGATTAATACCTTAAGAATTCGCAGAATGTATAGTTGGATGTTTTAACATCTAGACGGCTATTTTAGTCTCAAGCATTAAAAATTTCTACCTGTATTTATACAAAAAACGAATAGAGGCACAAATTCACCGTCGCTCACTAGGCAAAATCCCTAATAACACACCATAAACTAAGCGAAATCGCTTTGAAAGCATGGGGAAAAGGGGCTTTATTTTATTTGGCTTTTCCCCAATGAAAATGTTAGCGATTTTACCCGCGCGTGTTCGTGAGCCATTTTTGCTGATTGAGACTGTCACCATTAATGCCAACACTATCCAACAAGAATGATTGCCTTTAAAGTTTTATCGCAATTTTGCTAATTTGCTTTTGCTTTTTGAGCCTAATCGATGTATAAACTGCGACCGTAGCGGATGGTTGTTTTTCCCCGTTATATACCAGTAGGTCAAAACAATGCGCCTGCTATCTATCAGGAATGTTTATAAACTTTTGAATTTCAATAAAAACACAAGGTGATATAGCTTAAATCAACAGGTCAACCTGCCAAAATAGTGCTACAACATTGAAATTTGCAAGGGCTAAACAGTTATATTGGGGGTTAATGGGTAATGATCCATAATCTACTGAATAACAGTATCCAACCGTCATATGCGGATCGCCGCGTGACTTTGGCATTTACTTTCCTGTCTTTCTTTACTTCATCACGAAGTTACCGTCACATCTTTAATACACCTTCGAGGCTGAGTCATTAATTTGTCAGTTTAAGGTCGTATATTGTCACTGTTTAGAATTCTAAGCACTTTTTATTAAAATCTGAGTATTGTCGTTTCCCCCGATATAACTGCTTGCCAGTGCTATGTCTTTACTGACATATATCCGGAATGAGAGCGCGCCACTCACCCCTCCATACAGGAGTTTATTATGAATGATAATATCGCACGCAAAATGCGCCAGACCTATAACATTGCGTATTGGGGCGGTGGTTACTATCAGGTGAATGAGCGCGGAAATGTCTGTGTTTGCCCGAACCCTGAGAACCCGGACACCTTTGTTGATCTCGCTGAATTAGTTAACCAAGTAAAAGAAGAGCAAGAGCACCTGCGCTTACCTGCATTGTTCTGTTTCCCTCAAATTTTACAGCATCGCCTGCGTTCTATTAATGCGGCGTTTAGACGTGCTCGTGAATCCTATGGCTATAAAGGTGATTACTTTTTGGTATACCCAATTAAAGTTAATCAACAGCGCCGCGTGATTGAGTCATTAGTCAACTCAGGAGAGCCATTAGGGCTTGAAGCGGGTTCAAAAGCAGAGTTAATGGCAGTATTAGCGAATGCGGGTAAAACACAAACCGTTATCGTGTGTAATGGTTATAAAGACCGTGAATACATTCGCTTAGCGTTGATCGGGGAAAAATTGGGTCATAAGGTTTATCTTGTGATCGAAAAAATGTCCGAAATTGAGATGGTATTAAAAGAAGCTGAAAGCTTGAATGTGACGCCACGTTTAGGTGTACGCGCACGTTTAGCATCTCAAGGTTCAGGCAAATGGCAAGCGAGTGGCGGCGAAAAATCAAAATTTGGTTTGGCGGCCACGCAAGTTCTGCAATTGGTGGAAATTTTACGCAATGCTAATCGCTTAGATAGCCTGCAATTACTGCATTTCCATTTAGGCTCACAAATGGCAAATATTCGCGATATCGCTACAGGTGTTCGTGAATCAGCGCGTTTTTATGTGGAATTGCACCGTTTAGGCGTCAATATTCAATGCTTTGACGTAGGTGGTGGCTTAGGTGTTGACTATGAAGGGACGCGTTCGCAGTCCGATTGTTCAGTTAACTATGGCTTGAACGAGTACGCAAATAACGTGATTTGGGCGATTGGCGATGCCTGTGAAGAGTTTGATCTTCCGCACCCAACTGTTATTACGGAATCAGGCCGTGCATTAACAGCGCACCATACCGTATTGGTCTCCAATGTTATTGGTGTTGAGCGTAACGAATTTACCAAAACGTCACCACCCGATGAAGACGCGCCACGCTCGTTGGTGTCACTGTGGGAAACGTGGGAATCCATGCAGCATCAGGGCAACAGCCGTTCACTGCGTGAATGGTTACATGATAGCCAATTCGACTTACAAGAAGCCCATACTCAGTACGCACACGGGGTACTTGATTTAACCCAACGTGCATGGGCAGAAGAGTTATACCTCAATATCTGCCGTCGCATTCAGCAAGACCTAGACCCAAGTAACCGAGCTCACCGCCCAATCATCGATGAGCTGCAAGAGCGCATGGCAGATAAGTTCTATGTAAACTTCTCGTTATTCCAATCTCTGCCAGATTCATGGGGGATTGACCAAGTTTTCCCTGTGTTACCGATTGAAGGCTTAGATAAACCGTTAGACCGCCGCGCGGTGCTATTAGACATCACCTGTGACTCCGATGGCATAATTGACCATTACGTTGACGGCGATGGCGTAGAAACCACCATGCCAATGCCAGCTTATGACCCAGAAAACCCGCCAATGATTGGTTTCTTTATGATAGGGGCGTATCAGGAAATCTTAGGCAACATGCACAACCTGTTCGGTGATACCGCCGCAATTGATGTGTGGGTTGATAGCCAAGGCAACATTCGCTACCTGCAAAGTGAAGAGGGCGACTCAGTGGCCGACATGCTGCAATACGTCAAACTAGTCCCAGAAGTCCTGCTAGAAAGCTTTACGGAGCAAGTGAAAGGTACAGGCCTGAGCGAGCAGCTGCAAAAAGACTTTGTGGCAGAATTCGAAAATGGGTTGTATGGTTATACCTATCTCGAAGACGAATAAATGCGCGTCATATTTCGCACTGTCGCGGTGTTGGCTGCATTTGCCAACCCTAGTCACATACTTTTGTATGCGCGTCATATTTCGTACTGTCGCGGTGTTGGCTGCGTTCGCCAACCCTAGTCACATACTTTTGTATGCTCCTAGGGCTTGGCTCACTTTGCCGCCTAGCGACAACACGAACTATTTAGCGCATTGTGATTGTAGTATTTCGTGGTGTGGCGTTGTTGGCCGCATAAATCATTGCTGATAATACTGCTATGCAACAAGGCGCCGCTTACACCAAATATTAAAAGGGCTTGCTAATGGGCGGGTCTATTTTGAGGAATAAAAATGATTAATAGTACATTAGGTAATCAAGTTGATAATTCACTGGTTTCTAACGCATTTGGTTTTTTACGTTTCCCTCTGAATTTTCAACCATATAGCTCAGATGCGGAGTGGGTTATTACAGGTGTGCCATTTGATATGGCAACCTCAGGCCGTGCAGGCAGCCGTCATGGGCCTGCGGCAATTCGCCAAGTGTCGACCAACCTTGCATGGGAAAGCCACCGCTGGCCGTGGAACTTCAAACTGACCGAACGCTTAAATGTGGTGGATTGCGGTGATGTGGTGTTTGCGTTCGGCGACGCGCAAGATATGTGCGACAAACTCCAAGCACACACGGAAAAACTGTTAGAGTCAGGTAAACGCTGCTTAACCTTTGGGGGTGACCACTTTGTCACGCTGCCACTGCTGCGTGCGCATGCAAAACACTTCGGCAAAATGGCGTTAGTGCATTTTGATGCTCACACTGACACTTACGGTAACGGTAGCCAGTATGACCATGGCACCATGTTCTATCATGCACCAAAAGAAGGTTTGATTGACCCAACTCGTTCAGTGCAAATTGGTATCCGTACTGAGCACGATAGTGACAACGGTTTCACTGTACTCGATGCAGGGCAAGTGAATGACCGCGGTGTGGATGAGATGGTTGCGCAAATTAAAGAGATAGTGGGTGACATGCCTGTATATCTCACTTTCGATATTGACTGCCTTGACCCTGCGTTTGCACCAGGTACAGGGACACCCGTTGTTGGTGGTTTAACGTCAGATCGCGCACTAAAACTACTGCGTGGTTTACAGCCATTAAATATCGTTGGGATGGATTTAGTGGAAGTGGCTCCCGCTTATGACCAATCAGAAATCACTGCATTAGCCGCGGCATCAATTGCTTTAGAAATGCTGTATATTCAAGCGTCTAAAAAATAATTTAGGCCTGATTAAAGCAACAGAACCTGCGTTAAGCAGGTTCAGACTGCTGGCAAACCGATAAGGTTTGATTGCAGGTTGGACAGGTTTTAAAAAAAACAAAGGAAAATCAATTTATTGATTTTCGGCTGCTAACACAAAGCAGGAAAAATCACGCTTTTATCCTGCTTTGTCAATAACCTTAACCTGCGTTAAGCAGGTTCTGTTTGTTTTAAGCAGAAAAACCGTACCGACAATTTCCTTTCTCAACTAATCCAAAAAGATTTTTTCAGGCAGCACAAAATTACGCAGGGTTAACAGCGCAAGGGGGCCTTCCCCCATTTCG
>NZ_JBEBNT010000036.1:0-10459 GCF_040396775.1 Providencia sp. | reverse complement strand
CTCAAAACCGAATGAGTCACATACTTATGTATGCTCCCCATGATCGTTTGGCTCCGCGCCTTGCTACAACGCGAACTATTTTGAATATACAAGTTACAAAAATATTCTTCATATTTCACGCCGTAGCGGTGCTGCACTCTCAAAACCGAATGAGTCACATACTTATGTATGCTCCCCATGATCGTTTGGCTCCACGCCTTGCTACAACGCGAACTATTTTGAATATAGAGCTACTAGGAAGTTGTTCAAATCAGTACGAAATTAAAAATAGCGCCTTGGGCGCTATTTTTTTGCTTGTTAAGAATTCTTTAAGATAAACCGTGTAGCCTATTAACATCTTAATATTATGTGATATTGTTGTTAGAACTAATATCGCACAACTCATAATCAATATGAATTCGAGTAAGAAGGCGCACACATGAAAGATGCACAAAAACCTGAGAATCAACGATTATTACTCACACTCAGGAACCTTGTTGGTAAGAAAAATATCCTCACTGAGCCGCACAAAACAGAACGTTATCGTAAAGGGTTCCGCTCAGGAACCGGAGATGCGATAGCCGTTGTGTTCCCGACGACCTTGCTTGAGCAATGGTACGTATTTAAAGCGTGTGTAGAAGCGGATAAAATTGTCTTAATGCAAGCGGCGAACACTGGGTTGACTGAGGGCTCAACACCAAGTGGTTATGATTATGACCGCGATATCGTGATTATCAGCACATTGCGATTAAACCAAATCCAAGTGCTTCCTGAATTTAACCAAGTGGTTGCCATGCCAGGCAGCACCCTATATGACCTAGAAAAAATCCTAAAACCTCTTGGGCGTGAACCGCACTCCCTGATTGGCTCATCCTGTATTGGTGCATCCGTTGTTGGCGGAATTTGTAATAGTTCAGGTGGCTCATTAGTGCGCCGTGGCCCCGCGTATACCGAGCTTGCGTTGTACGGTCGCGTTAATGATGATGGGAAAGTTGAGCTAGTTAACCACTTAGGAATTGATTTAGGGAATACACCAGAAGAAATTTTGACTAATCTGCAAAACCGTGGGTATAGCAGTGAAGATGTGCAAGTCAGTGATAAATTAGCCTCTGACCATGAATATGCTGAACGTGTTCGGGACATTGACGCCGATTCACCATCACGTTTCAATGCCGATGAACGTCGTTTGTTTGAAGCGTCAGGGTGTGCAGGTAAATTAGCTGTATTTGCGGTGCGTTTAGATACCTTCCCAGCGGATAAAAAAACACAGGTTTTTTATATCGGCTCAAATAACCCTGATGTGCTGGAAGATATTCGCCGTTATATTCTGAGTGAATTTAAAAATTTGCCCGTTGCTGGGGAATATATGCACCGTGGTTGTTTTGATATTGCGGAAATATACGGTAAAGACACTTTCTTAATGATTGATAAATTTGGCACCGATAAAATGCCAATGTTCTTTACCATTAAAGGGCGTATGGATGCAGTATTAAATAAAGTGCCATTCTTACAGTCTAATTTAATTGACCGTACAATGCAAGTACTCAGTAAATTATGGCCATCACATTTACCGCATCGCATGAAAGAATTCCGCGACCGTTATGAACATCATTTAATGTTAAAAATGGCAGGGGATGGAATCGATGAAGCTAAAGTTTGGCTAAAATCCTATTTTGCGCATGCAGATGGTGGTTACTTCGAATGTACACCTGAAGAAGGGGCAAAAGCTTTTTTACACCGTTTTGCTGCGGCGGGTTCTGCGGTACGTTACCATGCGGTTCATAATAAAGATGTCGAGGATGTATTGCCGCTAGATATTGCATTGCGCCGTAATGACAGGGATTGGTTTGAAAAGCTGCCACCTGAAATTGAAGATTTATTAGTGCATAAATTATATTGCGGGCATTTTATGTGCCACGTTATGCACCAAGACTATGTTTTGAAAAAAGGGGTTAACCCGAAAGAGTTAAAAGAAAAAATGTTGGCGTTATTGGATGAGCGCGGTGCGCAGTATCCTGCAGAGCATAATGTTGGTCATCTATATAAAGCACCACCACAATTAAAGTCATTCTATAAAAATGCAGACCCGACCAATACAATGAACCCTGGTTTAGGTAAAACGACTAAGCGTAAACATTGGGAAGGGGATTGTGGTTGCGGGCAATCAGGCGAGCACTAATCTAAATTAATTTAAATAAAAAACGGGCAGATAATTTCTATTCTGCCCGTTTTTTGTTAACTCGCTAACTCCATCGCATAATTGACCAACGCTTTTAATTGCTGGCAGCGTTTTTCATCATGTTGATGTTCTTCTAATAAGAATTGTATTTGTTGCATATATTCCGTTAAGCGAGCTTCACTGAAATAATCCCGACGATGTTGTAACCAGCGCTGCTGTTCTTCATAAGAAAGGGTCGCTGGGTAATTACGTGCCTTATAACGGAAAAAGAGCTCTTTCATTCGCTTATCTTCAAAACTTAAATCTAAAGCAGGTAAGTTTTGTGGCGGTGTTTCACGAATAATATCCATGGTAGAACGATCTGATGGGCTAAAAAAGCCATTATATATTTGTGCATCTACATCATCTGAAACTTCAAATTTTTGTGGTTCGCTAAATAATTCGATTAGCTTATTACGAATGTCAGGGTTTTTACGCAAAATATCTAAATTTCGATGGCAAAGATCCCTATCTAACCCTGTGCGTAACGCATCTTCATCACGTAATGTCTTTTCAGGCGCTAAAATAGGGCATTTATTGATATGCACTAATTTGACAGGGACAGGAGGTTCGCCATTTAGCTCAGATTTAGGTGTATATAAACGCTCGCGTAATTCTTGGGTATTTAAGGTTAACAATGGCGAAATATCCGCGGATAAATCACACATAATGACTGCATTGCGGTTTTCAGGGTGCCAAGCTAGTGGGGCGACTAAACTGATATAAGAACGCAATGCACCAAACATACCCGAAACGTGTACTAAAGGCGTTATTTCTACAATATCGATAAGTTGGCTGACTTTGTTTTTATTGCGTAGTTGATAAAAATAATCAAACATACGCGGTTGCGCCGCTTTGAGTAATTTTGCCATGCTAATTGTTGCTATCACATCTGACATCGCATCATGGGCATTTTCGTGAATAATGCCATTGGCTTTTGTTAAGTGCTCTAAGCGCATACTTGGCAAACCGTCTTCATTTTCAGGCCATACAATACCTTCAGGGCGTAGCGCAAAACAGGCACGCAGTGGGTCGAGTAAATCCCAACGTGAGTTATTCTGCTGCCAGCTATATGCATAAGGGTCGTAAAAATTACGGTAGAGAATATTACGAGTGACTTCATCATCAAAACGAATGTTGTTATAGCCCATAATACACGTGTTGGGCACACTAAACGCTTGGTGGATGCGTTTAGTAAACTCGGCTTCATTAACGCCTTGTGCTAAGGCAATTTGTGGAGTGATCCCAGTGATCATGACGGCTTCAGGCTGTGGCAGATAATCATCAGCAGGTGCACAGTAAAAAACTTCAGGTTCTTCAATGATGTTAAAGTCTAAATCAGTGCGAACCCCCGCAAATTGAGCGGGCCTATCAAGTGCAGGGCGCTTGCCAAAAGTTTCGTAATCGTGAATAAAAAAAGAAGGTTGTTTTTTATTGTTTTGCAACGTTATCACCGTTTGAATTCTGTGCGTATGAATCTGATAGTGGGATATTGTTAGATTCACTATTCCATATAAATCAATGATACCTTATCTATAATCAAAGCTAAACCAAGGTCATCTGAAATGTCAGGAAAATCAAATTGAATATCCCAAAGGTATTTTTGTGTGTCAGAGTTGGGAGTGTTGTTGTTAGTCTGTAGAGCGTGAAATGTTATCTTCATCACATAAATAAATTGTTAACGTTAACATTGGTGATTAACATCACAAAACAATAGCTTTTGAGTGGGAATTAATAAATGTTAACCTTAACATTTGCCAAAGGTAAATTAAGAATAGGTGATTAACATGAATAGTAGTGCAAGGAAATACTATGCGTTATTGAGCGCATTGTTGTTTTTTTTCTTTTTTACATGGTCATCTACATTTTCAGTTGTTGCTATTTGGCTACGCAAGTATGTCGGCCTAGAAGGGGCGGACACAGGGTTCATTTTTGCCTGTATTTCAATTGTCGCGTTATGTGCTCAGCCATTGTATGGTTTCTTGCAGGATAAATTAGGTTTACGAAAAAACTTATTATTATTTATTGCCGTTTTACTGATTGCGTCTGGGCCATTTTTTATGGTGTTTGGGTCATTATTAAAATGGAACGTCGTGATTGGCAGTATTGTTGGTGGGTTATTTATTGGGATGACGTTCCATGCGGGCATTGGTGTCCTAGAATCCTACACTGAGCGTGTTAGTCGATTACGTAATTTTGAATATGGCAAGGCGAGAATGTGGGGTTCGCTGGGCTGGGCTGCTGCAACATTTTTCGCTGGGCGTAATATTAATATCGATCCTGATTATAATTTTATTATGGCGACGGTGTCTGGTGTGCTTTTCTTAATCATTCTATTAAACCTTAAAACGGCAAATGCGGATGCTTATAATAATTTAGAGCATGGCAATCCGTCTTCAATTACATTGCGTGATGCGTTACAGCTTTTTGCTTTACCACGTTTTTGGGCGCTAATATTATTTGTATTAGGCACGTGCATTTATAGTGTGTATGACCAGCAATTTATGGTGTATTTTTCGCATCAATTCCCAGATGAGAAACTAGGGAATGAGATGTACGGCTATCTAAACTCATTGCAAGTATTCCTAGAAGCTGGGGGAATGTTTTTAGCGCCATTTATCGTTAACCGAATTGGGGCAAAAAATGGTTTACTATTTGCCAGTTCAGTTATGGCATTGCGGATTATCGGCTCAGGTTTAGTCGAAGGGCCTATTCTTATATCTGTCATGAAATTGCTTCATGCTGTTGAATTACCTATCTTGCTGGTGGCAATCTTCAAGTATAACAGTCGCCATTTTGATAAACGTTTGTCCTCAACACTTTATTTAGTCGGGTTTAGTTGTGTAAGCTCAGTGGTTGCCAGTGTGTTATCGCCATTAGCAGGCTGGGGGTATGACAAAATTGGTTTTGCACAGACCTATTTGATAATGGGGTTGTTTGTCGTCATAACAACGATATTGTCTGCATTTTGTCTTAGAAATGATAAAACGGATAATGCAAAGCCTAACCTTGATGAGAAATCAGCAGAATTAAATCAAAATAATCCAGAAATTCCAGCAGCAAAAGCATAACCCAATGATCTTTTTCAATAGATTAAATCAATAAATATGTGAAACTGACTTGTAACGTAAGGCGATTAGATTGTATTGTGTAATAAGATTATGCGTTTTGAATATTGACTAGAGGGTTTTAAACATGGACAACGCTAACAAGCCGTCTTTCCAAAATGTTCTGGAATTTGTGCGTATGTTTCGTCGCAAAAATAAAATTCGTCGTGAAATTACCGACAATGAGAAAAAAATTCGTGATAACCAGAAGCGAGTTTTATTACTGGATAACTTAAGCGAATACATTAAGCCGGGGATGTCAATTGAAGACATTCAAGCGATTATTGCCAATATGCGCAGCGACTATGATGACCGTGTTGATGATTACATTATCAAAAATGCAGAATTGTCAAAAGAACGTCGTGAAATCTCTAAAAAATTGAAAGAGATGGGCGAATTACCACGCATTGACGTTAAATAGAATAAAATAGCCGAGTTAATCTCGGCTTTTTTATCACTCTTATTTCACCAACACTAATGATTATAATACGAGCGTCTTTACCTGCTTAATAAGCGCGTTGGCTAACAATTCCATTTCTGCTTTTTCAATAAACCCCATTGTAACGGCTGCCGCGATTAATTCACCATTTTGGTTAAATACAGGGCAGGCAATCGACTGTGCCCCTGGGATCCCCTTTGTGGGTTCATAACGAATCGCATAACCTTGGTCAATTACTTTATTGAGCTCATCTTGTGAATAATCATCACACAAAAATTGCTTATCAAAAGCCGCATAAATTAAACCTGCTGCGCTTTTGGCAGTGGGTAATGGGGTGTTTGGTAAGAAATCAATTTCAATATTTTTAAAACTACGGTTGTATTTAACCAGTGATAACAATTTCCCAGAACGTAATGCAACGCCAGTTGAAACGTTTTGTTCATCGCGAAATTGAACCAAACTGTTATTAATAACCTCGACAAAAGACCCTTCAGGTTCGACAAAATTTGCTAAAAAGGTGAGATTACGGCCTAAGCCATAACGGCTCGTTTGTGCATCTTGGTATAGCATTTGTGTTCGACACAGCGAAACTAAATATTTATGCAAGCGGCTTTTGGATATTTCACAACCTTTGGAAATATCTGCGGCTCGCGCTATTCCACCATTTTGAGCAATAAAATTCAGGATGCTGACAGCAATATCAACAGAATTAACACCTTGCAGGGTAGACATACATAAACCTCATTTTAACAATTCCATCTATTTTATCATGAGTCACCTATCCCTCCTAACAACCAAAGAATCTGAGGGGTAATCACTAAGGGGTAGTTATTTTGTACCTATAAATAATAGCAAAGCTTGATTCGCCTCAAGTTCACTATTTATGAATGGAGTATATATATAGTGTACTTTTAAAAGCAATGTCGAGGTTTACTATAATGAAAACAATAAATGAATTACGTCTAAAACGCCGAACGCTCCTAAAAGGGCTTGGCGTTGTTGGGTTGGCGACTATCACACCGTGTTCTTTTGCGCAGGCAAATAATAATCAGCTCCTGCCAAAGGTGCGATTAAAATTGTCTGACTACAAAACGTTTCGTTCAACCTGTGCAATGGAGTGTTTGCACTGCAACTTAACGGCTTATACCTACCAAGGTAAGTTGATGAAAATACAGGCAACAGAGGGCTTTAACGTTAAATGTTGCTTACGGGGAATGAGCAGAACGAAGTGGGTATACCATGACCAGAGGATCACAACACCGTTATTGCGCGTAGGGGAAAAAGGAAAAGCGGAATTTAAACCCATTAGCTGGGATGAAGCGCTTGATCTCATAGAGAAAAATATTCGTGACACTATCACTAAGTATGGCAACGAAGGATTGTTTATTTCTACCCATGCGGGAAATATGGATTCCATCAAAAATGATATGGGTAAGGCATTTTTTGATTATTTAGGCGGCTCGACAAAACAAGCAGGTTCTTTGTGCTGCTCGGCTGTTACTGCGGCAATGATCCCAATGGTGGGGTTACGCTACGCAGATACACGGGATACGGTGGCGGATAGTTGTTATATTTTGTGTTGGGGAAATAACCCTGCGGTGACCATGCAGGCCTATTTTAAAAACTACAACCAAGCACGGAAAAATGGCGCGAGGTTAGTCGTCATTGACCCGAGATTTAATGAAACAGCCGCAAAAGCGGATGAGTGGATCCCTATCATTCCTGGGACAGATACAGCGTTAGCACTTGGCATGATTAAAATTATTATCGAAGAAAACCGTATTGATGAAGGTTTTCTTCGTGCACATACTGGTGCGGTTTATTTGGTTGATGAGAAGCAACAGCAGCTTAGGCAAGATGTCTCTGACCCTGATAGTTATCTGGTGTTTGATATTCTAAGTCAGCAACTTGTTCGTCACGATTCTACAGGGATTAAACCTGCATTATTTCAACATGAGTTACCTAGCCAGTTCGGCTATACCACGGTTTTTGAGCAAATATACCAACAAGCGAAAGAGTGGGATGTCGCACGAGTGAGTGCGGAAACTGATGTGCCTGTGGAAACTATTGTGCGCCTTGCCCGTGATTATTCATCAATTACCCCCTCAATGATTGTGCAAAATATGTCTGGGGCACAGCGTACAGAACATGGTGCATATGTGGCGGCAAGTCAGTTTTACCTCGCTTTATTAACGGGCAATATAGGTAAACGCGGTGCAGGTGTCTGTGATGCAGGTGGTGCAAGGCAAATGGCCAAATTTAGTCCAATTGTTCCGCCTGCTCCGAATGCAAAAAATATTCCGCCAATACCTGTGGCAAAAGTCGGCGACTATATCGTCAATGAAAAGCCCCATCCAATTAATTTCTGGTGGATCATGACGATGGGCGTGATGACGCAATTGCCTAATACTAACAAAGTGCGAGAAGCGCTGAAGAAAGTACCTTTTGTGGTGGTTGCAGATAACTTAATGAGCTCAACAGCGCTATACGCGGACTTAGTCTTGCCTGTCACCACTATTTTTGAAGATACCAGCTTGATGGCTGGGGTACGTAGCCAGTATGTACAATTGATGGAAAAAGCGGTTGAGCCTGTAGGGGAAGCTAAACCTGATTACTGGATTTTTGCTCGTTTAGCGGAGCGCTTCGGGTTTGGCGAGGTATTTAATAAGCCGATTGAGCATTATATTGATGCTTGTCTTGTGGGCTCGGGCATTACACGTGAAATGCTTGAAAAAGGACCCGTAAGGCCAGTTGAAGGGGATTGGATCCCATTTAAGGATGGGGTTTTTAGAACATCGACGAAAAAAGCACATTTTTTTATTGAAGATTGGCAAAAGAAAAACTTCTCACCTGTAGTGGCTTATTACCAAGTAAAAGAGTCAGTGAAGGGCTCACCGGAACTTGCTAAAAAGTACCCATTAATGGCGGTGCAGCGCAAGTTAGCGCGCAGTGTTCACTCAAGCCATGGGATGAATGAATGGATCCTCGAAGTGCAACGTAATCAACCCAATGTGTTAATTCACCCAGAAGATGCTAAAACACGTGGCATTCAAAATGGCGAATGGGCAGTCACATTCAATGACAGGGGGGAGCATAGGGCGATTGCGGTAGTCACTACACACATTAAAAAGGGGGTTATCTCCCTTGATAATGGCTGGTGGGAGCAACAAGGGGGAAGCAGTAGCCATGTGACTAATGACCAAGTGGAGCATTTAGGCACAGGCCATTGCTGTAATAGTACACTTGTTGACGTGAGAAGGGAGGCATGATCATGGTTAAGCAATATGGTTTTCTCATTAATACAAAAGATTGCTATGGTTGCCGCACTTGTTCAATGGCGTGTAAATCAGAGAATGTGACTCCTCCAGGGGTTTTATGGCGACGTGTTCGTGAGTTCAATGATGATTCACCGAATACGCAGGCATTTATTACGATGTCATGTAACCATTGTGATGACCCTCAATGTTTAAAAGTTTGCCCTGCGGATACCTACACTAAGCGGCCTGATGGGATTGTGGTACAAGACCATGAAAAATGTATTGGTTGCCAAATGTGTATTATGGCGTGTCCATACCATGCCCCAGTTTTTGATCCTGCTGAAGGTAAAACCAGCAAATGTAATATGTGTGCTGAACGATTAGATGAGGGGTTACTGCCTCGCTGTGTGGAGTCTTGCCCGACAGGGGCAATTGAGTTTGGCGAAATTTCTGAACTTCGTAAAAAACACACGACAAACTGGGCGGTATTGGAAAAAAGCTACAACATGCCTGACCACAGAATCAGCCAGCCTAATATTGTGATTATTGGAATGGAGGACTAATCATGAATATTCATCATATGGAACTCCCTTTGGTATTTTTCACGGTGATGAGCCAGTGGGGAATTGGCGCGGTACTCGCCTTGACGTTATACCAAGTGAAAGCCAGTACAGAAAATAAACTTGCGGGAAAACCCCTGCGTACAGCGGTGTTAATCATTTGGTTAATTGAAGTGATAGGCTCGTCTATGTCCATGGGGCACTTAGGGGTCCCGTTAGAAGCTTATCGTTCAGTACTCGGGTTAAGCCATTCATGGCTAAGTCGAGAAGCCGTTACGTTTGTTTTACTTAACGGCCTAGTGACTCTCTGGGCGCTTTCTTGCTGGCTACAACCAACGGCAAATATGCGCAATATCGCCTTAGGTTGGCTGAGTGGTCTCGGTGGGTTAGCCGCTATTCTTGTCACAGCGCAAGTGTATTACCAAATGGTAGCCCATCCACTCTGGCATAGCCCTGCAACACAAATTGCCTTTATTGGTAGCGCAATTGTATTAGGTTTTAGTTTTATCACACTGAGTGTGCGTGCCTTGGACAAACCCGTGCCAAATGTTATTAAAATCGGCGTGATATTGGGTGTTGTGCTTGTATTGGTATCACAAATTATTAGCGTGCAAATACCCGCAAGCCAAGGGGAAAGTTATCTCTTATGGTGGCAAGTCGTCATGAGCATGATATTACCTTGTGTGATAGCACTAAGAGGGTACAAAGGTAAAGAGCCATCAATACCGTTATTGGCTGCATTGATGGTGGTTATGTTTAGTGGCGAGCTAGCCGGTCGCGCATTGTTTTATGGTGCGGTAATGGTTCAGGCGCCTTGGTTCTAAAAATCCTCGTCATATTTCGCGCTGTGGCGTTGTTGGCTTCGCTCAGTCACACAGGTCACATACTTGTGTATGCTC
>NZ_JBEBNT010000035.1:0-18346 GCF_040396775.1 Providencia sp. | reverse complement strand
CTTGCCAAGGTCGGGGTCGCGAGTTCGAGTCTCGTTTCCCGCTCCAAGCTTTCTTAGTGTTTTAGTCAAATTGCAGTACCCACCAAATGCGGGAATAGCTCAGTTGGTAGAGCACGACCTTGCCAAGGTCGGGGTCGCGAGTTCGAGTCTCGTTTCCCGCTCCAATATCTTGTTTTCATCATCTCAGTTTTATCTTTATAACTTCAATTCAAACGATATTATACGACTAAAACGCTAAGTGAAATTACTTATTTCATCTAACGGTTTTTTGTGCGTGATCTTATTGTCTGTGCCTTTGTGAAGCTAGGATCCACGTGCCTTCGCTGATCTTTCTTGGATCTAATTTAGATTTTTACTTGCATTCGACTTCGGGTCGCCATAGAATAGCCACCCCTTACCAATAGGGCACTCGAAAGGTATTTATCGCCTCAAGAGTAATGTTTAAATAATAAACAAAAATGTGTTTTTTATTTAACTCAGTCAGATTTCTATTTTAACCTGATCTTTTGACAACTTTTTTTCGATTAGTTAACGTAAAATCAGCGTTTTTCTTCACAATTCAGCATCAAAAAGTTATCCACAGTCTATTGGGTTGGTACACATCTATATGCCAATTTGAAATAACTTATTGCACAGAGTTATCCACAGGCTAATCCCACTGTTTTTTTTTGTACTATCTAGCAAAGATAGTCAGAACGCTTATCTCTAACTCATTGATTTATAGTTGATGAATTTATTTTTTGAAAATGTGCTAAGCACAACTTGCAAATTCTTTACCTGTTGTCTGCAAAGCAATTTTTTATTTTATTCACATCGATTTGACAATTATAGATTTCAGTTATATAGCAGGCCTTTTTTTAGGCGTCGCGAGGTAAACCTTTAGTAATGGCGCGTACAAGGCGTTTTTGTTGTGAAGTTTGAATTGTCACGTGGTTCTCAAGGCGTCGGCTAAGCTGTTGTTGTATAGACCAATGAAAGTGTTCGTCTAACATTTCGTTGATCCCTAACCTGTTTTGTAACGCAAGTACGATGCTATCTTGATAAGGTGCATTGCCCAGTGCAACACTGATGTTTCTTAACCATTTAATATAGCCAATACGGCGGATTGCAGAACCTTCGGTTATCTTCAAAAACCTGTCTTCATCCCACGCAAATAATTCAAGAAGCTCTGGCGTATGCAGCGCTTGCCTTGGGCTAAAATCGTCTTCGTCAGTCAGCTGTGAAAAACGGTTCCAGGGGCAAATTAACTGGCAATCATCACAACCATAAATTCGATTTCCCATTAATGGGCGGAATTCTTCTGGTATCGCGCTATCAAGTTCAATTGTTAAGTAGGAAATACAGCGTCTTGCATCAACAGTATAAGGCTCAACAATGGCGCCTGTTGGGCAGGTTGTCATACATGCAACGCAGCGGCCGCAGTCATCTTCAATGGGTTTATCGACAGGAACAGGTAGGTTAATCAGCAGTTCACCAAGGAAAAACCACGAGCCCGCTTCACGATTCAAGACTAATGAGTGTTTTCCGGTCCAGCCTAAACCTGCTTTAACGGCAATAGGCCGTTCTAAGATAGGGGCAGAATCAACAAATGGACGAAAGTTGAGATCCTCAACGGTTGTACCATCCGCAAGGAGCGCCCCATCAAATTCACGGCAGTAAGCTAAAATACGATCTGCAAGGGCTTTTAAGCGCTTTTTTAATAGCTTATGATAGTCGCGACCAAGGGCATAGCGGCTAACATACCCGAGCTCAGGGTTATTCAGTGTGCTGGCAAAAGCCGCTTTGGCTGGCAAATAATTCATGCGAACACTGATGGCCCGTAAAGTGCCGGGATGGAGCTCATGGGGACGTGCCCGCATCATTCCGTGGCGGTTCATCCATTCCATTTCACCGTGGTATTGCTTGTCGAGCCATGCTTGCAGTTTGGGTTCTTCCGCGGACAGGTCAGTATCGCAGATCCCAACTTGTTGGAAGCCTGCTTCAATGCCCCATTGTTTGATCAGTTGAGCGAGAAGGTTGAGATCAAGAAGTGCAGCCATCAGATCCTGTCACGGTAAAATAAAACGGCTGGCACTCTATCATGGAAGCTCTTTTTCTCAAAATGAATGAAAAGAGTGCCTTTAAGTGTTCAGATCTATTATAAGATATTTCTGAACTGATCGTTCCAGCAATGTTAATTAAGAAAAATGACGGCGCTTAGGTTAATATAGTGAATGATATTTGAAGGAACTGAAAATAGGTTTCCTATCGTACACTGGTAGCAGTCATGAGACGATAAATTGGCGACACAGCCCATCAAAAATGCCACAAAAGAACACTATGAAAGAACGTACAATACAACTTGCGGATGAAGCACAAACTGTTGCACTTGGTCGCACACTCGCGGGTGCTTGCCACCAAGGCGCAGTCATTCACCTATATGGCGACCTTGGTGCAGGAAAAACCACGTTTAGCCGAGGTTTCTTACAAGCACTGGGTCATCAAGGCCATGTGAAGAGCCCAACCTATACACTGGTTGAGCCTTATGAATTAGCGGATCGCCATGTTTTTCACTTCGATCTTTATCGCTTAGCAGACCCTGAAGAACTTGAATTTATGGGAATTCGCGACTATTTTTCTGAAAATTCGATCTGCTTGGTTGAATGGCCGCAGCAAGGTAAAGGTTTTTTACCCGAAGCAGATCTTGAGCTCCATCTCACATATCAAGATGAAGGGCGTCAGGCTCACATTGTTGCTTTGTCTGCAAATGGGGAGTCGTTGTTAGAAGCATTACCCCAATTCTAAGGAACTTATTGCTCATGTTGAATGCATCAATGCACAGAATAACAAGAAAAGGTTTTTCGGCAGCTTTTGTCCTTTTTATGCTTTCATTCGCATGGCTTTTTGCTATGCAAGCACAAGCCGCAACGCTGTCTAATATTCAAGTGAATAATAGCCCATCACAAGCTGAGGTCACACTAAGCTTTATTGACGGTAAGCCTGATTACTCTTATTTCCCATTGCATTCACCTGAGCGACTGGTTGTTGACGTTAAACAACGGGGTGACATCCTTGGCTTGCCACTAAAAGTGCCTGCAGGGGATTTGGTAAAAGTCGTGCGTTCAAGCCAACCTTCGGACAACCAACATAAACGTCTGGTGATGGAGTTATCTCGCGCCGCAAAAACGAAAGCTGTTCTAAAGCACGTGGGTGGTGAATACCAATTAGTTCTGACGATTTCAACAGGTAATTCAACCCGTTCAGCCTCATTTAATCGCTCCAATAATAATGTTGCTCCTGTAGTGAATAACACACAGGACAAGCCGTTAAAAATGAATAACCCAGCGTCAGCGCCTGTTTCAACGCCTGCGCCAGTAAAATACAAGAGCATGCCAAAAGGCAGCAAACAGGTGGTGATCGCTATTGATGCAGGGCATGGGGGTAAAGATCCCGGTGCGATTGGGAAAAATGGCTATAAAGAGAAAGATGTCACTTTGAGTGTTGCAAAAAAACTCTATCAACGCCTTGATGCAGACCCGATGTTCAAACCTGCGATGACTCGTGATGGCGACTACTTTATTTCTGTTGGAGGGCGCTCCGAAGTTGCACGTAAAAAAGGTGCAAATATGTTGGTGTCCATCCATGCAGACTCTGCACCGAATAGCAGCGCACGCGGAGCCTCTGTTTGGGTGCTATCAAACCGTCGTGCAAATAGTGAGTTAGGTAGCTGGTTAGAACAACGTGAAAAACAATCTGAATTATTAGGCGGTGCAGGGGATGCGCTCAGTGGTGCAGATCCGTATTTAAGCCAAGCAGTATTGGATTTGCAGTTCGGCCACTCTCAGCGCGTGGGCTATGATGTCGCTGTTCAAGTTATTCAGCAATTGAGAAAAGTGGGTAATATCCATAAAAAAACGCCAGAGCATGCCAGCCTTGGGGTTCTGCGTTCTCCCGATATTCCGTCAATCTTGGTTGAAACAGGCTTCATCAGTAATGCAGCGGAAGAGCAACTGCTCAAATCCAATGAATACCAAGATGCAGTGGCTGAGGCCATTCACTTAGGATTGCGCCAATATTTTCTTGCGAATCCGATTCAAGCTGCACCTAAATAAGGAATTGAGCGATGGCAATACATATTCTCTCTCCTCAATTAGCAAACCAAATTGCGGCGGGTGAGGTGGTCGAAAGGCCTGCATCTGTCGTAAAAGAGCTGGTTGAGAACAGCCTTGATGCCAAGGCAACACGCATTGATATTGATATTGAGCGTGGTGGAGAGAAACTGATCCGTATTCGTGATAATGGCTGTGGGATCAACAAAGACGAATTGATCCTTGCCCTTGCGCGCCATGCGACCAGTAAGATTGCGACACTCGATGACCTTGAAGCTATTATGAGCATGGGCTTTCGTGGAGAAGCACTAGCGAGTATTAGCTCAGTTTCGCGGCTAACCTTGACGTCAAAACCTGCTGACCAAACCGAAGCGTGGCAATCCTACGCTGAAGGGCGGGATATGGAAGTGACGGTAAAGCCTGCTGCACACCCCAATGGCACGACGGTTGAAGTGCTCGATTTATTCTATAACACCCCTGCGCGCCGCAAATTTATGCGTACCGAAAAAACCGAATTTGGTCATATTGATGAAGTGGTGCGTCGCATTGCATTATCACGCCCTGATGTTGCTATCAATTTGACTCATAACGGAAAACTGGTAAAACAGTACCGTGCTGCCCATGATGAAATTCAACAAGAAAGGCGACTTGGGGCGATTTGCGGTACGGGGTTTATGCAAGGCGCATTGGCATTGGCTTGGGAGCATAGTGACCTCACAATTAAAGGCTGGGTAGTTTCACCATCAAATACCCCTGTGAGCGAAACACAATATTGCTATGTGAATGGACGGATGATGCGTGACCGGCTAATTAACCATGCGATTCGCCAAGCATTTGAAGGTTATTTAGAAGAAAATCAACAGCCTGCTTATGTATTGTATTTGACCATCGACCCAAAACAAGTGGATGTAAACGTCCATCCTGCAAAACATGAAGTGCGCTTTCACCAAGCACGCTTAGTGCATGACTTTATTTATCAAGCGGTACGTACAGTGCTCCTTGAAGCGGCATCAATAGGTGAATTACCAGGGATAGAGCCTGCAAGCACAGAGCTAGAAAACCGGTCTTCAGCGGGGGATAATTATTTTTCATCCCCAACGCCGACTTCGAAACCACATTATACCGAATCATCGTCACAGACTGAGAGAACCGCTAGTGAACCGCAGACTGCTTATAAGTCTGTAAGCACGGCGACATCGAGTTTTCCCCAGCCGAAACCCGCATCACAATTTGTCGGAAATGCAGAGCCAAAAAATTATGGCGCCAACTACGATAAAAAAGCGGGAGACCTTTACCAAAGTTTGATGTCTATCCCTGTCGCTGAGGAAGATAAAAAACCGCTTTTTCCTGAACGCCAAGCTGTGGATACGGTTCAAGTTTCTTCTCAACCTGTGGCAAAAAATGCGGATAACTACCTTTTTGGTAAAGTATTGACAATTTACTCAAAAAACTTTGCATTAATTGAGTCTTCGTTGGGGCTAATCCTGTTATCCTTAACGGAAGCTAATTATTTATTGAAATTAGCGCAATTGTCGCCAGAGGGTGAAAACCTCAAGCCACAACCGCTTTTGATACCGCTAAAATTGTCACTTAAAAACGATGAAATAGAGGTTTTACAGCGGCACAAGGAACAATTGGCAATATTTGGTATCGAAGCCACGATATTTCATGGAAAAGTAACAATTCATACGGTATCGTTACCATTAAGAACACAAAATTTATCACAACTTTTTTCGGATTTGATCGGTTTTTTATCGACAAAAGAAAGCATCACACAACAAGATATCGCACAATGGTTAGCCAAGGCGGTTTCACAGGTGAAAACAGAAGAAAGTTGGAGTTTAGCACAGGCTGTTCAGTTACTGGCTGATGTTGAGCGGATTTGTCCGCAGTGGGTAAAAAATCCCCCACCAACATTATTACAATTAATTAATTTACAATCCGTGGTAGCTACACTAACAAATGAGTGATTTAGTAACTCAGAAAAAACCTGATGCAATATTCCTAATGGGTCCGACTGCCTCAGGTAAAACCGCTTTAGCGATAGAACTTCGCAAGCATTTGCCTGTGGAAATTATTAGTGTCGATTCGGCGTTAATTTACCGTGGAATGGATATTGGTACAGCAAAACCAACAGCCGAGGAACTCAGCCAAGCCCCTCATCGTTTGATTGATATTCTCGACCCATCTCTGCCGTATTCCGCTGCTGATTTTCGCCGTGACGCATTAAAAGTAATGAGTGAGATCACCGCTCAGGGTAAAATACCGTTACTTGTTGGCGGCACCATGCTGTATTTCAAAGCATTGTTAGAAGGGCTTTCACCGTTGCCCTCAGCGAATGAAGCAGTGCGTAGCCAAATAGAACAGATAGCGCAAGAACACGGATGGAGTGAAATTCATCGCCGTTTAGCTGAGGTCGACCCTGTTGCCGCGGAGAGGATCCACCCTAATGATCCACAAAGATTATCCCGTGCTTTAGAGGTATATCTCATTTCAGGACAAACTTTGACTGAAATGACACAAACAGCTGGGGAAGAATTGCCTTATAATGTGTTTCAGTTTGCTATTGCGCCACAAGATCGTAAAATTTTACATGAACGCATAGAACAACGCTTTCATCTGATGATAGACGCCGGTTTTGAAGAGGAAGTCCGTGCTCTTTACCACCGAGGTGATTTACATGTTGATCTTCCCGCCATTCGTTGTGTGGGTTATCGGCAAATGTGGTCATACTTGGACGGCGAAATTAGCCATGATGAAATGGTTTATCGGGGAATTTGTGCAACACGCCAATTGGCAAAACGCCAGATTACCTGGTTAAGAAGCTGGGATAATGTTCGCTGGTTAGATAGTGAGCAACCTCAGCAGGCGCTTGACACAGTTATGCAGGTAGTACGTGCATAGGACTGATGTTTGTGTACAATTAGAACGTTAAGCGCAATTTTTGAGTAGTTACTTTTTGGAATCATAAAGATTCTCTTTTAAAAACAACAAAATAAGGAAAACATAGAATGGCTAAGGGGCAATCTTTGCAAGATCCGTTCCTGAACGCATTACGTCGTGAAAGGGTTCCGGTCTCTATTTATCTCGTTAATGGCATCAAATTGCAGGGGCAAATTGAATCTTTTGACCAATTTGTCATTTTATTGAAAAACACAGTTAGCCAGATGGTTTATAAACACGCTATCTCTACTGTCGTCCCTGCACGTCCTGTTTCTCACCACAGTGGTACAACAGGTGGTAGCACAGGTAATGGTAATTACCATTCAGGTGCACCTGCATCGCAGGATGGCGAAGTGACTGAATAAGTTTGTACGCTAAAAGACAAGGAAAGCATGGGTAGGGAGACTGTACCTGTGTTTTTCCTTTGCAATTATTGTTTAGCCTAAGAGGTTGCACCTTGTTTGATAGGTATGAAGGCGGTGAACTTGCTGTGTTAGTCCATGTCTTTTTTTCTCAAGAAAAAGACGTTGATAATCTGGCAGAGTTTGAGTCACTCGTGACGTCTGCTGGGGTAAAACCCGTACAGATAGTCACAGGCAGTCGTAAAGCACCTCACCCAAAGTTTTTTGTGGGGGAAGGAAAAGCTGAAGAGATAGCCCAAGCCGTTGAGGAAAGTGGCGCAGATGTGGTGTTGTTTAATCACACGCTAAGCCCTGCTCAAGAACGTAATCTCGAAAGGATTTGCCAATGTAAGGTGGTTGACCGTACAGGGGTGATTTTAGATATATTTGCTCAACGTGCGCGTACGCATGAAGGTAAACTTCAAGTTGAATTGGCACAGTTACGTCATTTATCCACTCGCTTAGTGAGAGGATGGACACACCTTGAGCGCCAAAAAGGCGGGATTGGTTTACGTGGTCCTGGTGAAACTCAGCTTGAAACAGACCGTCGGTTATTAAGGGATAAAATCAAACAGATTTTATCGCGTCTTAGCCGAGTAGAAAAACAGCGTGAACAAGGGCGCCAAGCGAGAAATAAAGCGGATATTCCGACAATTTCGCTTGTGGGTTACACCAATGCGGGTAAATCGAGTTTATTTAACCGTATGACGTCTGCGGATGTTTATGCTGCAGATCAGCTATTTGCGACACTTGACCCAACGCTTCGCCGTATTAATGTTGAGGATGTCGGTGTTGTCGTTTTAGCTGATACCGTGGGTTTTATCCGCCACTTACCACATGATTTGGTTGCGGCATTTAAAGCAACCCTGCAAGAAACACGTGAAGCGACGTTATTGCTGCACGTTATCGATGCAGCAGATGCTCGCTTGGATGAAAATATCCATGCGGTTGAAAGCGTGTTGGAAGAAATCGAAGCGGATGAAATACCAGCACTTTTAGTGATGAACAAAGTTGATATGCTGGAAGATTTTGTCCCGCGTATTGACAGAGATGAGGATAACAAGCCCGTTCGCGTTTGGGTTTCAGCGCAAACAGGTGAAGGTATCCCATTGCTGTTACAAGCATTAACGGAACGTCTTTCTGGTGAAATCGCACATTATGAATTGCGTTTACCACCAAACGAAGGTCGTTTGCGTAGCCGTTTTTATCAACTCCAATCAATCGAACGTGAATGGTTGGAAGATGACGGCTCAATCGGCCTTGAGGTGCGTATGCCAATGGTGGATTGGCGACGTTTGTGCAAACAAGAGCAGCAATTACCTGACTACGTGGTTTAACAACGTCGTTAGGCAATGGAATTGATATTAAGAGACACACAAACTCAGCATGCTTTTAGTGCGTTGAGTGGAGCTCTTAGCCCTGAAAATCAATCATAAAGAATGGAGCTAAAACATGGCGTGGAATCAGCCCGGTAATGACGGACAAGACCGCGATCCGTGGGGAAGCGGCAATAAAGGCGGCAACTCTGGCGGGAACAAAGGTGGTCGAAAACGTGGGGCTTATGATCTCGACGATCTCTTTCGTAAAATAGGTAGCAAGCTGGGCGGAAATAAAGGCGGTGGCGGTGGTGATGGCGAGAATAAACAGCCTTCACAAATCAGCGGCCGTTTGGGTATGCTAGCCCTTGCTGCGATTGTAGTTGTCTGGGCAGGTTCAGGTTTCTACACCATCAAAGAAAGTGACCGCGGCGTAGTGTTACGTTTTGGTGAATACAGCGGTGTTGTTGGACCTGGCCTGAACTGGAAACCAACATTCATTGATAGAGTCGTGCCTGTCAACGTAGAAACTGTACGTGAACAAGCAACAAATGGCATGATGTTGACGTCAGATGAAAACGTGATCCGCGTTGAAATGAACGTTCAGTACCGTGTGACAGACCCTGCTCAATACTTATTTAGCGTGACTAACCCAGACAACAGTCTGCGTCAGGCGTTGGATAGTGCGGTGCGTGGTGTTATTGGTCAATCCGCCATGGAGCAAGTATTGACTACGAATCGAGCCTTTATCCGTGATGTGACGCAAAAAGAGCTTGAAGCGACAATCGCACCATACAAAATGGGTATCACACTGCTGGACGTCAACTTCCAAGCAGCGCGTCCACCTGAAGATGTTAAAGCGGCATTCGATGACGTAATCTCAGCAAGGGAAGAAGAACAAAAAACCATTCGTGAAGCACATGCTTACCGAAATGAAGTTCTTCCACTGGCAAAAGGTAACGCACAACGCCTGATTGAAGAAGCCGAAGCGTATAAAGCGAGTGTGGTCTTCAAAGCAGAGGGTGAGGTAGCAAGCTTTGCGAAAATGTTACCTGAATACCGTGCAGCACCAGAAATTACCCGTGAGCGTCTTTACATCGATACGATGGAACGTGTGTTAAGTAATACACGTAAAGTGATTGCAAATGATAAGAGCAACAGCATGTTAGTGCTGCCGCTTGACCAAATCATGCGCGGTACAAATTCAGATGCGGCTTCAACGTCAAAAGTTAATCCGTCAGCAAGAATGGCGACGCCAAGCAATAATTCGTCATCTTCTGCTGCAACGCCAGCACAGCCAAACAGTGCTGTTCGTGGTGATGCTGTTAGAGTAGGGAGACAATAATCATGCGTAAATCGCTAATTGTTATCGTTATTGCCATCTTGGCAGTTGCATACGCATCTATCTTTATTGTTCCTCAAACTGACCGCGGTATTGTATTGCGTTTTGGTAAGGTTCTGCGTGATTCTGAAAACAAACCGATCATTTATGAGCCGGGTCTGCATTTTAAAGTTCCATTTATTGAAACTGTGAAGATGCTAGATGCACGTATTCAGACACTGGAAATCCAAGCTGACCGTTATCTGACAAGCGAAAACAAAGACTTAATGGTGGACTCCTACCTGAAATGGCGTGTTACTGACTTCAGTCGCTACTATGTGGCAACGGGTGGTGGTAATCCATATCAAGCGGAAACTCTGTTAAAACGTAAGTTTAGTGACCGTTTACGTTCTGAGTTTGGTCGTTTAAGCGTTAAAGACATCATCACGGATTCACGTGGTCGTTTAACTGTTGATGTGCGTGATGCCTTGAACAAAGGTACGGCAGTTGACGATGCAACGAAAGAAGCGGATGCAGCGATTGCTGATGCTGCAAAACGTGTTGAAGAAGAAACTAATCTGAAACCACTGGTTGTGAATGCAAACAGTATGGCGGCGTTAGGTATCGAAGTTGTCGACGTACGAATTAAACGTATTGAACTGCCAAATGAAGTTTCTGAAGCTATCTATGCACGTATGCGTGCAGAGCGTGAAGCGGTTGCTCGTCAGCACCGTTCACAAGGCCAAGAAGAAGCTACGAAAATTCGTGCGGTTGCAGATAAAACTGTAACTGAAACACTGGCAGAAGCAGAGCGTACCGCACTGACTTACCGAGGTGAAGGTGATGCGATGGCAACAAAACTGTTTGCTGATGCATTCAACCAAGACCCTGAGTTCTATGCGTTTATTCGTAGCTTGCGTGCCTATGAGCAAAGCTTTAAGAGTGGTGAGGACATAATGGTATTAAGCCCAGACACTGACTTCTTCCGCTTTATGAAAGCACCAACTAAGCTTCGTGCAACAGATTAATAAATAATCAGACTAAGTTGCGTGCAACCTAGCAAAATAACTGTTAATCTATTAAAGAAAAGCCCGCTTCGGTGGGCTTTTTTTCGCCTGTCGTTTTAAGTATAGGATTTTTCAGGGAAAATTTAAGCTGCTCAACTGATTACATTCATTTTGGGTTTACGGCAGAAATAAAAATACCATTTAACTTGCTTTCCAGAAAAAAATTTTAGCAATGCCAAAATATCACTGGAACAGTTCATTTTTGATGGTAGAATTCATTTTTAAGCAACCGAGTGTATTTCGAAATGGGTAAGAACGTTGTCGTACTGGGCACCCAATGGGGTGACGAAGGGAAGGGCAAGATCGTCGACTTGCTGACAGAGCGCGCTAAATATGTAGTTCGCTATCAGGGCGGCCATAATGCTGGCCATACGCTTGTTGTAAACGGTGAAAAAACCGTTCTCCACTTAATTCCATCCGGTATTCTTCGTGAAAATGTCATCAGCATCATTGCTAATGGTGTTGTTCTTGCGCCAGACGCATTAATGAAAGAGATGAAAGAATTGGAAGACCGCGGTGTTCCTGTTCGCGAACGTTTACGTCTTTCAGAGGCATGTCCACTGATCCTGCCTTATCATGTTGCATTAGATAATGCGCGTGAAAAAGCACGTGGTTCCAAAGCTATCGGGACAACAGGTCGTGGTATTGGTCCTGCTTACGAAGACAAAGTTGCTCGTCGTGGCTTACGTGTTGGTGATTTATTCGATAAAGCAACTTTTGCAGAAAAATTAAAAGAAATCGTCGAATACCATAACTTCCAACTCGTTAATTACTATAAAGAACCTGCTGTTGATTACCAAAAAACGCTAGACGATATCATGGCTGTTGCCGATATCCTGACTGGCATGGTAATCGATGTATCTGATCTGCTGTACAAAGCAAGCCAGAACAACGAATTCGTGATGTTTGAAGGTGCACAAGGCACATTATTGGACATCGACCACGGTACTTATCCGTATGTAACCTCTTCAAATACCACTGCGGGTGGTGTTGCAACAGGTTCTGGTTTAGGTCCGCGTTATGTTAACTACGTACTGGGTATTATCAAAGCTTACTCAACACGTGTTGGTGCGGGTCCATTCCCAACTGAACTGTTTGACGAAGTGGGTGAATTCCTGCGTGAAAAAGGCCAAGAGTTTGGTGCTACCACAGGTCGTAAACGTCGTACTGGTTGGTTAGATATCGTTGCAATCAACCGCGCGGTACAAATCAACTCACTGTCAGGTTTCTGCATGACTAAACTGGATGTTTTAGATGGTTTAGAAGAAGTGAAAATCTGTGTGGGCTACCGTCGTCCAGATGGCAAAGTGCTTGAAACAACGCCTTTAGCTGCGGATGAATGGGATGGTTTAGAGCCAGTTTACGAATCAATGCCAGGTTGGAAAGAAACCACTTTTGGTGTGAAGCAAAGAGAATTACTGCCACAAGCAGCTCTAGACTACATCAAACGCGTTGAAGACTTAACGGGTATCCCAGTTGATATTATTTCAACCGGTCCAGATCGTTCAGAAACAATGATCCTGCGTGACCCGTTTGACGTTGAGTAATAACACTGACTGCGCCGAACACAGGCGCAGTTTTTTTACTGCTTTACCTCCCTCCGTGATGCAACTTCTTTGATAAAACAGTCAAAATTCCCCATAATGATTGAACTAAGTCATTTTTGTGTGCAGATTCTGTGCAATTAGATGCATATTTGCGATACGTAATACGCTAAACTGTATTTATGAACACATAATTTATTTGCATGCTATATTTTGTGCATAACCTAGCGGAATTTAGGTTCAAATTAGGTTATTTGCATTTTAAAATACGTGAGAAAATTTTCGACCAACCTATTTTGGGTCGTATGAGTAAAAGCCAAAATTTTGAGGTGATTGTGCAACTGACGAGTTTTACCGACTATGGATTACGAGCTCTTATTTATCTGGCTTCTCTGGGTGAAGGGAAGATGACCAGTATTACAGAGGTGACGGACGTTTATGGCGTTTCGCGTAACCACATGGTTAAAATCATCAATCAGCTCAGTCATTTAGGTTATATAAAAGCCACTCGTGGCAAAAATGGCGGGATTACACTAGGGCAACCAGCAGAATCAATTCGTATAGGGGATGTTGTTAGAGCATTAGAACCCCTAACCCTTGTTAATTGTAGTGGTGAATTTTGCCACATAACACCTGCGTGTCGTTTAAAAGGTGTGCTACACCAAGCAATACAGCAGTTTTTACAAGAACTTGATCAATATACGCTGGCGGACATGGTGAAAGATAACAGCCCGCTCTATCAATTACTGCTTGATTAATATTCGAAGTGGTTATGAATTCTGATGACAACGGAGGTAACGATGTCACAAGATCCTTTTCAGGAAAGAGAAGCAGAAAAATACGAGTCCCCAATTCCAAGCCGAGAATTCATTCTCGACTTAATCTCGAAGCGTACTGCTCCAGCCAATCGCGAAGAAATCGCCCAGTTACTCAATCTTTCTACGGAAGATGAATTAGAGGCATTACGCCGTCGATTAAGAGCTATGGAACGTGATGGTCAACTCGTGTTTACACGCCGCCAATGCTATGCATTACCAGAGCGTTTGGATTTATTAAAAGGGAAAGTGATTGGCCATCGTGATGGCTATGGTTTCCTGCGTGTTGATGGTAAAAAAGAAGATTATTATTTGTCTCAAGATGAGATGAAACGTGCGCTGCACGGCGACGTGATTTTAGCGCAGCCATATGGGCAAGACCGTAAAGGCCGTACTGAAGTGCGTGTAGTTCGCGTACTTGAGCCAAGAAATAACCAAATAGTGGGTCGCTATTTTATTGAGTCTGGCATGGGGTTTGTGGTGCCAGATGATAGTCGCCTTAGCTTTGATATCTTGATCCCGAAAGACCGCATTTGTGGTGCTCGCATGGGTAACGTCGTGGTTGTTGAGTTAGTCACTCGTCCACAGCGCCGTTCTCAAGCGGTGGGAAATATTATTGAAGTGCTTGGGGAAACCATGGGAACCGGTATGGCGGTTGAAATTGCCTTACGTACCCATGAAATTCCACACTCTTGGCCGCCGCAAGTTGAAAAACAAGTTGCTGATTTAAGTGAACATGTACCAGAGTCTGCGAAAAAAGGGCGTATGGATTTACGCGATTTGCCATTGGTGACTATCGATGGTGAAGATGCCCGTGACTTTGATGATGCCGTTCATTGCGCACCGAAAAAAGGCGGTGGCTGGCGTTTATGGGTTGCCATTGCGGATGTGAGTTATTATGTGCGCCCACAAACAGCACTGGATACTGAGGCACGCGGCCGCGGTAACTCAGTGTATTTTCCATCTCAAGTCGTACCAATGTTGCCAGAAGTCCTTTCTAATGGCCTTTGCTCATTGAACCCAGGGGTAGACCGCTTGTGTATGGTGTGCGAAATGACGGTATCGGCTTCAGGGAAGCTGTCTTCATATAAATTCTATGAAGCAGTGATGAATTCCCATGCAAGGTTGACCTATACAAAAGTATGGAAAATCTTGGAAGGTGATGAAGAACTGCGTGAACATTATAAAGCGCTGGTTCCACACATTGAACATTTACATCAGTTATACAAAGCGTTAGATGCGGCGCGTATTGAGCGCGGTGCGATTTCCTTTGAATCGGAAGAAGCGAAATTTATTTTTAACGCTGAACGCCGTATTGAAAGCATTGAGCCTGTCGAGCGAAATGATGCACACAAATTAATTGAAGAATGCATGATTTTAGCTAACATTGCGGCGGCAAGGTTTGTTGAGAAAAACGAAGAGCCTGCATTGTACCGTGTGCATGACCGTCCAAAAGAAGAAAGCGTAATGAATTTACGTTCAGTCTTCAGTGAGTTGGGACTGACATTGCCAGGTGGTATGAAGCCTGAGCCAAAAGATTATGCCCAAGTCATGAATGAAGTGGCAGAGCGCCCTGATCATGAATTACTGCAAACCATGATTTTGCGTTCGATGAAACAAGCGATTTATGACCCTGAAAACCGTGGTCACTTTGGTTTAGGGCTGAAATCATACGCACACTTTACCTCGCCAATCCGTCGTTACCCTGACTTAACGCTACATCGTGGTATTAAATACCTGTTGGCAAAAGAATACGGTCATTCAGATAAACGTTGGACAGAAACGGGCGGCTGGCATTCTGACATGGACAGCATGCTGCAACTGGGCGAGCACTGCTCGATGACGGAACGCCGCGCCGATGAAGCAACGCGGGATGTGGCTGACTGGTTGAAGTGTGACTTTATGCAAGACCAAGTTGGACAAGTCTTTAAAGGCTTGATTACTAGCGTGACCGGTTTTGGTTTCTTTGTTCGTCTTAATGATTTGTTTATTGACGGTTTAGTGCATATTTCTACCCTTGATAACGATTACTATCGTTATGATGCGGTTGGCCAGCGCTTAATTGGTGAATCATCAGGCACGACCTATCGCCTTGGTGATGAAGTGGAAATTCGTGTGGAAGCGGTGCATATGGATGAACGCACCATTGATTTCGCATTAATTTCAACTACCCGTAAAGCGAAAGCACCGGGCAAAACTGCACGAGACAAAATGAAGCAAGAAGTGAAAAATGCAGCGCGCCCAGCACGTCGAAAAGCACAAGGGAGCAAAGATAAAAACTTCGAGCCAGATTCTGCATTTCGCCGTTCCGAGAAAAAAGGGAAAAATAGCGAAACAAAACCCGATGCAAAAGGTAAAGGAAAGGGAAAAAAACCTTCCGATAAAACCAAGAAAATTACGGCAAAAATAAAAGCAAAACGCGTGGCGAAGAAATCCTCAAAACAAGAGGGATAATCTTTTTTGTTAGCGTAATGCATTGTTAATTAACGAAAGTGGCGTAAGAACGCCACTTTTCTCATTTTGACTAAAACATAAGACTGTTATGAGCGAAATTATTTACGGCATTCACGCAGTGAAAGCCTTGCTTGAGCGTTCACCGCAACGTATTAAAGAAGTGTATATCCTAAAAGGCCGCGAAGATCGCAGATTGATGCCGATTGTGCATGAAATTGAAGCGTTAGGTGTTGTCGTCCAAGTTGCAAATCGTCAGTGGATGGATAGCCAAACTGAAGGGGCGGTTCACCAAGGGATCATTGCGAAAGTTTTACCAGGTAAGCAATATCAAGAAGGTGACTTACCGGACTTATTAGAAAGCACCCCGTCGCCATTCTTACTCGTCCTTGATGGCGTGACAGATCCGCACAATTTAGGTGCTTGCTTGCGTAGCGCAGATGCCGCAGGTGTGCATGCAGTGATTGTACCGAAAGACAAATCGGCGCAATTGAACGCAACCGCGAAAAAAGTAGCGTGTGGCGCCGCAGAAAATGTGCCGCTGATCCGTGTAACGAATCTGGCCAGAACATTGCGCTTATTACAAGAATACAATGTATGGATTGTGGGCACAGCGGGTGAGGCAGACCATAATTTATACCAAAGCAAACTGACGGGCTCTGTTGCATTAGTCATGGGCGCTGAAGGTGAGGGCATGCGTCGTTTAACGCGCGAACATTGCGACGAATTAATCAGCATCCCGATGGCCGGCTCAGTCTCTTCACTGAATGTGTCAGTAGCGACAGGCGTTTGCTTATTCGAAGCCGTGCGCCAGCGCTTACCTGTTTCGGGTGAAAAATAATATTTGTGTAAAACTGCATCCATCTCTTGAGTTTTATCTCAGGGATGGGTATAGTTACGCGTCAATTTTTTAGCCGCACTCAACAAGTTCCTTGCCTCCGCGGGCCGCGGTTAACCCAGACAGGAGGCTAATAATCCGTAAGGAGCAACTACTAATGCGTCATTACGAAATCGTTTTTATGGTCCATCCTGACCAAAGCGAACAGGTTCCGGGCATGATCGAGCGTTACAGTGCTACCATCACTAACGCGCAAGGTCAGATTCACCGTCTGGAAGACTGGGGCCGCCGTCAGCTGGCTTATCCGATCAACAAACTGCACAAAGCTCACTACGTTCTGCTGAACGTTGAAGCGCCGCAGGAAGTGATTGATGAGCTGGAAACTAACTTCCGCTTCAACGATGCCGTTATCCGCAGCATGGTTATGCGCTTAAAACACGCAGTAACAGAAGCTTCTCCAATGGTTAAAGCTAAAGACGAACGTCGTGGCCGTGACCTTTCTGATGATTATCAGGATGAAGAAGTAGAAGAAACTGGGGATTCTGAAGAGTAATTGCGCAGGTGTCCACTAATCGTTTGGTGCTGACAGGCACAGTCTGTAAAGCATTGATTCGAAAAGTGAGTCCGTCAGGCATCCCTCACTGCCAGTTTGTTTTAGAACATCGTTCACAACAACAGGAAGCGGGAATGTCAAGGCAAGCATGGTGCAGAATGCCCATAATTGTTAGCGGACAAACCTTACAAGCTCATACTCACAGTTTAACGGTCGGCAGTTGGATTACAGTAAGCGGTTTCATTAGTACCCATCAAGGGCGCAATGGGATCAGCAAGATAGTCCTCCATGCCGAGCAGATTGATTTGATAGATTCTGGAGACTAGCCATATGGCACGTTATTTCCGTCGTCGCAAGTTCTGCCGTTTCACAGCGGAAGGCGTTCAAGAGATCGACTATAAAGATATCGCAACGCTGAAAAACTATATCACTGAAAGTGGTAAAATTGTACCAAGCCGTATCACCGGTACTCGTGCAAAATATCAACGCCAGCTCGCTCGTGCTATCAAGCGCGCTCGCTACCTGTCTCTGTTACCATATACTGATCGTCATCAGTAATTGGTACAGTCCATTAACGACTAATAGAGGATAAGGTAATGCAAGTTATTCTGCTTGATAAAGTAGCTAACCTAGGTAGCCTGGGTGATCAGGTTAACGTTAAATCGGGCTATGCTCGTAACTTCTTAGTTCCTCAGGGCAAAGCTGTTCCTGCGACTAAGAAAAACATCGAATTCTTCGAAGCACGCCGCGCTGAACTGGAAGCTAAATTAGCTGACGTTCTGGCAGCAGCACAGGCTCGTGCAGCAGCTGTTACTGCACTGGGTTCTGTAACTTTAGCTTCTAAAGCTGGTGACGAAGGTAAACTGTTCGGTTCAATCGGTACTCGTGACATCGCTGATGCAGTAACTGCAGCTGGCGTTAAAATCGCGAAAAGCGAAGTTCGCCTGCCAAACGGCGTTCTGCGTACTACTGGTGACCACGAAGTTCACTTCCAGTTACACAGCGATGT
>NZ_JBEBNT010000034.1:0-20784 GCF_040396775.1 Providencia sp. | reverse complement strand
ACTCGGCTACGAACCGAGCGGTCGGAGGTTCGAATCCTCCCGGATGCACCATCATAAGAAAGACTCCTCAATTTGAGGAGTTTTTTTTTGCCTGAAAAGTCAATTAAATAACATTTTCAATGTATCTTTTGTTTTAATCCCTCCTAAACCACACATCTAGACAGCGACAATTTATGTGATTTAAGCTAAAGTAATTGCCTTAATAAAATAAATTAACATCACAGGCGGGAGGTCGATTTGATCCCGGACGTATCGAAAGCGCTATCATGGTTAGAGGCGCACCCAGAAACACTCAATGGCATTCAACGTGGAATAGAGCGCGAAACATTGCGTGTAACTCCGACAGGCTCGATTGCAGAAACGCTGCATCCTGAAGAGTTAGGGCAAGCTTTAACACATAAATGGATCACGACAGATTTTGCGGAGTCCTTACTCGAATTTATTACTCCTGTAGATAAAAGTATTAGCCATAACTTGGCTTTTCTCAGGGATTTACATCGCTATACTGCACGTCACCTTCAAGATGAAAGAATGTGGCCACTCAGTATGCCGTGCTTTATCGAAAGTGAAGATAAAATCACTCTTGCTCAATATGGTACTTCTAACGTCGGGCGATTTAAAACTCTGTACCGTGAAGGCCTTAAAAATCGTTATGGCGCATTGATGCAGACGATAGCAGGGGTGCATTATAACTTTTCTTTGCCAACTGAATTTTGGCAGGCATGGGCAGGTGTTGACGATCCTGAAAGTGAAAGCGGTAAAGAAAAAATTTCTGATGGCTATTTACGCTTGATCAGAAACTACTATCGTTTTGGTTGGGTGATCCCATATCTGTTTGGTGCATCCCCTGCTATTTGTGGCTCTTTCTTAAAAGACAGGGATACCACGCTAACATTCGATAAAACCGAATGTGGTACTTATTATTTACCTTATGCGACATCTTTACGCATGAGTGACCTTGGCTATACCAATAAATCGCAAAGTGATTTGAATATTACATTCAATAAGCTGGGTGAATATGTTGAGAACCTGAAAAAAGCCATTCACAAGCCTTCCCCTGAGTTTGAAAAACTGGGTGTAAAAAAGGATGGCAAATACGTTCAGCTTAACTCTAACGTGTTGCAAATTGAAAATGAACTCTATGCCCCAATAAGACCTAAACGCGTCCCTAAAGGCACTGAGTCGCCGTCTGATGCGTTATTACGTGGAGGTATCGAATACATTGAAGTACGCTCTTTGGACATCAACCCGTTCAGTGCTATTGGCGTGAATGAAACCCAAGCGCGTTTTGTTGATCTATTCTTAATATGGTGCGTGCTTGCCGATGCGCCAGAAATGAATGCTCAGGAGCTTGATTGTTGCCGTCAAAACTGGAACCGTGTGATCCTCGAAGGTCGTAAACCAGGCCAAGTGATTGGTTTTGGGTGTGGCAGCGAAGTGAAGCCATTGGTGGAAGTCGGCCAGCAATTATTTAATGATTTGATTCGTGTCGCTGAAGTGCTCGACACTTGTTGTGATGCGAAATATCAAGACGTTTGCCATCAGTTTGTTGCGATGTTTGAAGACCCAACCCTAACATACTCTGCGTTAGTCATGGATGAGATGTTAGAAAAAGGCATCGGTGGTTACGGGTTAGAATTAGCTGAAAAATATTTTGAACAACTAATCAATGAGCCGTATGAAGTCATCACGGAAGAACAGTTTGAACAAGCAAGGTTAGCTTCTATTGAGAAACAAGCGAAGATGGAACAGAGCGAAACTGAATCCTTTGAAGACTATCTACGCATTCACGCAGGACGCTAAAAGAAAGTGGCCACTCAAGGTGGCCAAATAAAAATCTCTTAGAGAATTAGGGATGATAACAAATTGCGCGTCTTTCATTAATTCAGACTTTGTATTTTCAAAATAGTTTCATTTATTTTAAAAATAAAATTTTAATTTTTGAGGAGGTCACGAAATGCCATTATTAGATAGCTTTACTGTCGATCATACTCGCATGGCAGCACCCGCTGTTCGTGTGGCAAAAACGATGAAAACGCCAAGTGGTGATACTATCACTGTTTTTGACTTGCGTTTTACCGTGCCAAATGAAGAAGCTATGACGGAAAAAGGAACTCACACATTAGAACACTTGTTCGCAGGTTTTATGCGTGACCACCTTAACGGCAATGACATCGAAATTATCGATATTTCCCCGATGGGCTGCCGCACAGGGTTTTACATGAGCTTGATTGGACAGCCTGCTGAACAGCGCGTCGCTGATGCGTGGAAAGCCGCAATGGAAGATGTTCTAAACGTCAAAGACCAAAACAAAATTCCAGAGTTGAACGTCTATCAGTGTGGCACTTATAAAATGCATTCACTGGAAGAAGCTCAGCAAATCGCGCGTAATGTATTGTCATCAAACATTGGTATCAATAAAAATGATGATTTAGCATTACCAGCGGACAAACTGGAACAGCTTCACGTTTAGTTTCTTGATGTATTTTTGTATAAAAAAGCGCCGGGGTTATTCAGGCGCTTTTTTTGCGGAAAAAATTATAAATCAGGGATTTGAGAGCTAAAAGTAAGCGGGGTGATTCTGACTTGTTTAATCGTGTTTTCATTCATGGCCAACACCTCAATCATGTAATGGCCCACAACGATTTGCTCTTCAATTTGAGGAATATCCCCGATCACCTCGAGCACCATTCCGTTAACCGTCCTAGGGCCGTCTACAGGCAAATTCCAATCAAACGCTTTATTCAGGTCTCGAATACTAGCTGAGCCGTCCACAAGGATGCTACCATCGCTTTGAGGCAAAACTTCCTCAGCTAACGAAGGGGACATCGAAGTCGTAAAATCACCGACAATTTCTTCTAAAATATCTTCTACCGTGATTAGCCCTTGGATTTCGCCGTACTCATCTACAATAATTCCCAACTTTTCTTTTTTGTGTTGGAAGTTAATGAGCTGAACATTTAGCGGTGTACTGTTGGGAATAAAATAAATATTGTCTGCGGCTTTAATGAGATTCTGTTTGTTGAACTCGCGTTTTTCCATCATTAATCGATAAGCTTCTCGCACTCGTAAAATACCAATCGAATCATCGAGGGAGTCACGGTAAAGCACTATCCGGCCATGGGGGGAATGGGTTAACTGCCTGATAATTGATTTCCAATCATCATTAACATCAATGCCGACAATTTCATTCCTTGGCAGCATAATATCGCCAACCGTCACCTTGTCTAAATCCAGTATGGAAATCAGCATGTCTTGATTACGGCGGCTAATCTTATGTTTTGACTCATTAACAATAGTGCGCAGCTCTTCCTTGTTTACTGCATCTGTGCGAGCCGTTAAGGAACGAATACCTAAACAACGCAAAAGGAGTGCAGAAATCGTATTAAAGGCCCATACCACCGGCATCATAATGATTTGCAAGGGTTTTAGAAGATAGCTGCTGGGGAATGCGATTCTTTCAGGGTAGAGTGCAGCGAGTGTTTTTGGCATCACTTCCGCAAAAATCAGGATCACAAACGTTAAAATCCCCGTCGCCATCGCCACACCTGCGTTGCCATATAAGCGAATACCTATGATGGTGGCTAAGGCAGAAGCAACGATATTAATTAAGTTATTGCCAATCAGAACGAGGCTGAGCAGTTTATCCGGATGTTTAAGCAGTTTTTCGACACGAATTGCCGAGCGGTTACCTTGTTTTGCTAAGTGTTTTAAGCGATAGCGATTTAATGTCATCATCCCCGTCTCCGAAGCAGAGAAGTAAGCTGATACAAAAATTAAAACAATCAGTATGATGATTAGCGTACTGGTAGACACATCATCCAAAACAAGGTTCCTTATTGAAATATGGGAAGATTAGTAAAAACTCAAGGTACCATAAACTGTTGAAGTAGGCGGTTACCAAAAAAAGCCATGGTTAAAATGATTGAGCCAGCAACGTGGAAGAATAAGACGCGTTTTCCGCGCCAGCCACCGTGGAAGTGCCCCCAAAGCAAGGTAATGTAGACAAACCAAGCAATCACCGATAATACGGATTTATGGATATTTTCTTTATCAAAGATATTATCCATATAAATAAAACCCGTGCATAACGTTAGCGTGAGTAAAATGACACCCACTTGGGTGATGTGGAACATTTTACGCTCTACCACCATCATCGGCGGCATATCAGGGCTAAATTTTAAGGTTTTATTTTTGAGTTGGTGGTCAATAAGCGCAACTTGAAATGCATACAGGGCTGCGATAAGTAATGTGGCATAGCTTAATAAGGCTAAACCAATATGCACAAATAGAGGTACACTGGCTTCTAAGTGAGTAATAAACTCACCGGGCATGATAGTTGAAAGTAATAAGTTAATGATAGCAAAGCTATATACCACAGGGGTTAAGTACCACGCTTTTCCCCAATAGGCGACAACAGTCATAATCAGGCACATCAGCAAGCTTACCGCAGAACCAAGGTTTAACAGAGTGAGATTCTGTCCTTCGGCTTCACTGAAAATGAGTAATTTTAGTGTGATGGCGTGCGTCACTAGCGCAACAATGGCAAGTAACATTGCCAAACGGCGATAAAGTGGTTGTTTGCGCACTTGGCCTGGGACAATCAGCAGCAGGCTGATCATGTATGTACAAACTGCTATGACTGCAAATACTGGCATAGTATAGTGTCGATATTCATTTTTAATGGAAAGTTATTTTATAGTATAACGTGTACGTGAGCAGGCTCCAACTATTGGGCAAGCCAATCGAGGTACATTTGCGATAGATAGCATTCCTTGTACCTATTGATGCAGCTAATACTCTAAACGTTAATGCCATAATAGCCTGTATCATCTGTTTCAAACAGAGGGCAGCGAAAAAATAGCGGATGTGGTACAATCAGGAAAATATTTTTTATCGTACTTTTTCCTTCATTAGATTGAAGGTTTGATACTTATAATTCAACTTGTTGACACTAAAACACTTGAAATTAAGTGCATTAGCAACCAGATCAGGCTAAACATCGGCCCATCAACAGAATTGAGCTAAGACATATGTTTGATAATTTAAGCGACAGACTATCGCGCACGTTGCGCAATATCAGCGGACGTGGGCGTCTCACTGATGACAATATTAAAGACACATTACGCGAAGTTCGCATGGCATTGCTGGAGGCTGACGTAGCGTTGCCAGTGGTCCGTGAATTTATCCAGAAAGTCAAAGAAAGTGCCGTTGGTCAAGATGTTAATAAAAGCCTAACACCAGGCCAAGAGTTCATTAAAATTGTTCAAAATGAACTGACTCGAGCGATGGGGGAAGAAAACCACCAGCTCAATTTGTCGGCTCAACCGCCTGCGGTTGTGTTAATGGCGGGTTTGCAAGGCGCAGGTAAAACAACCAGCGTTGCAAAACTGGGTAAACATTTAAAAGAGAAGCAAAAGAAAAAAGTTTTAGTTGTCTCTGCTGACGTATACCGGCCAGCGGCGATCAAACAGCTTGAAACCTTAGCAGAATCGGTTGGTATTGATTTCTTCCCATCAGAAGTGCAAGAAAAGCCCGCAGCTATCGTACAAAAAGCCTTAAAGCACGCACAACTCCAATTCTACGATGTGTTATTGGTGGATACCGCAGGTCGCTTACACGTTGATGAAGCGATGATGGAAGAAATCCAAGAAGTTCATCGTATTATTAAGCCTGTTGAAACCTTATTCGTTGTTGATGCGATGACAGGGCAGGATGCGGCAAATACAGCGAAAGCGTTTAACGAAGCCCTACCATTGACAGGGGTTGTGTTAACCAAGGTTGATGGTGATGCGCGTGGTGGTGCGGCGCTGTCGATTCGTGCAATAACAGGTAAACCGATTAAATTTTTAGGGGTTGGTGAAAAAACTGATGCCTTAGAACCGTTCCATCCAGAACGTGTCGCATCCCGTATTCTTGGTATGGGTGACGTGATTTCTCTGATTGAAGAGATTGAGCACAAAGTTGACCGTGATGAAGCAGAAAAATTAGCGAAAAAACTAAAAACGGGCGATAGCTTTGATTTAAATGACTTTTTAAGTCAATTAAAGCAAATGCGTAATATGGGTGGCATGGCGAGTATGATGAGCAAAATGCCCGGTATGTCCCAGTTACCAGACGCTGTTAAGTCACAAATGGATGATAAAATCACGGTTCGTATGGAAGCGATGATTAACTCCATGACGCGCAAAGAGCGCGAAAAACCAGAAATTATTAAAGGTTCCCGTAAACGTCGTATTGCGGCAGGTTCGGGAACGACCGTGCAAGAAGTTAACCGCCTTTTAAAACAATTTGATGATATGCAACGCATGATGAAGAAAATGAAAAAAGGTGGCTTAGCCAAGATGATGCGCGGCATGAAGGGTATGATGCCTCCGGGTTTTCCGGGGCGTTAAGCAATAAAGCCTCAAACAAAACGCACTTTTGATTGATTTTTGTGTCAAAGTGAGTAAACTTTTCGGGCTTTTTATATGACAGCCGGACTCTATCCCTCGATGGAGTCTGGTTGTTTTATTAACTAATGAGGATGTTATGGTAACAATTCGTTTATCTCGTGGCGGCGCTAAAAAACGTCCGTTCTACCAAATCGTTGTAACCGATAGCCGCAATGCGCGTGACGGTCGTTTCATTGAGCGTATCGGTTTCTTCAACCCGATCGCTGCAGGTCAAGCAGAAGAACTGCGTTTAGACTTGGACCGTGTTGAGCATTGGGTTGGCTTAGGCGCAACTATTTCTGACCGTGTTGCACAACTGGTCAAACAAGCTAAGAAAGCAGCTTAATCTGTCGCGGTGGTAACAATGAGCAAGCAAACTAAACTACAGCCACCTGAAAACCCAATTGTATTGGGTAAATTAGGTGCGGCATACGGTATTCGTGGTTGGCTCAAAGTTTTCTCGTCCACCGAACATGCTGAAAGTATTTTTGAGTATCAGCCTTGGTTTATCCAACGTTCAGGTCAATGGCAACATATTGAAATTGAAGATTGGAAACATCATAACAAGGATATCATCGTCAAGTTGAACGGGGTCGATGACCGCGATGCAGCTGCGCTTTTGACTAACTTTGAAATTGCGGTTGATTCAACTCAACTTCCTGAGTTAGAAAACGAATACTACTGGAAAGACCTGATGGGTTGCCACGTAGTGACGTTACAAGGCTATGACCTTGGTACCATCACTGACATGATGGAGACCGGTTCGAATGATGTACTGGTCATTAAGGCGAATTTAAAAGATGCATTTGGCATCAAGGAGCGGTTGGTTCCGTTTCTTGATGGGCAGGTTATCAAGAAAGTCGATCTCGATGCCAAACTCATTGAAGTGGATTGGGATCCTGGTTTTTAAATCTCCGGTTGAACGGTTTTGATAAGTGGGACGATATCATGTGGATTGGTGTAATTAGCCTGTTTCCCGAAATGTTCCGCGCAATAACCGAGTACGGGGTAACTGGTCGGGCAGTGAAAAATGGCCTGCTAACATTTGAGTGCTGGAATCCGCGGGACTTTACCCACGATAGGCACAAAACTGTTGATGATCGCCCCTATGGTGGTGGTCCGGGCATGCTGATGATGGTGCAACCGTTAAAGGATGCAATCAACGCAGCAAGAACTGAGGCAGGTGTTGGTGCAAAGGTTATTTATCTTTCACCACAAGGGCGCAAACTAAGTCAAGATGGCGTTTGCGAGCTGGCAACCAATGAGAAGCTAATTCTTGTTTGTGGCCGCTATGAAGGCATTGATGAGCGTATCATTCAAACCGAAGTTGACGAAGAATGGTCAATTGGCGATTACGTTCTCAGTGGTGGGGAGCTCCCCGCGATGGTGTTGATAGACTCAGTCTCTCGGTTTATACCGGGGGTGCTAGGTCATCAAGCCTCTGCTCAAGAAGATTCTTTTGCTGATGGCTTGTTAGATTGTCCTCACTATACCCGCCCTGAAGTGTTAGATGGCATGCAAGTCCCGGATGTATTACTTTCGGGAAATCACGCTAAAATAGATAGCTGGCGTATGAAACAATCACTTGGCCGTACCTGGCTTAGAAGACCTGAGCTTCTGGAAAGCCTAGCTCTGACTGACGAGCAGAGGATGTTGCTGACTGAGTTCCAACGTGAACATCAGTCTGAGCAACAAATGAATCCAGACAATTAATTGTCTAAACATATCAGTTTACCTAGGGTAAGAGAGTTATTATGAGCAACATTATTAAACAAATTGAACAAGAGCAAATGAAGCAGGACGTACCTTCATTCCGTCCGGGTGACACCGTGGAAGTTAAGGTATGGGTCGTAGAAGGCTCTAAAAAACGTCTGCAGGCATTCGAGGGCGTGGTTATCGCTATTCGTAACCGCGGTCTGCACTCTGCATTCACTGTTCGTAAAATTTCTAACGGCGAAGGTGTTGAGCGTGTATTCCAAACTCACTCACCAGTCGTAGATAGCATTGCTGTTAAACGCCGTGGTGCTGTTCGCAGAGCTAAACTGTACTACCTGCGTGAGCGTTCTGGTAAGGCTGCTCGTATTAAAGAGCGTCTGAACGCCAAGTAATACGCTTTCGCTACATCCGAAAGTTGAAGAGGCCCGCCCTAGTGCGGGTCTTTTTATATCAGTCATATTCGTCATATTTCAAGTTGTCGCTGTGTTGGCTTCGCTCGGCCACACAGGTCACATACTTATGTATGCTCCCTGCGATGTCCTCACTTTGCCGCCTAGCTACAACTCGAACTATTTAGAATATAGTTGAGAAGCTGATCTCTTGAATTGTAAATAAATGTTTACTAAAAAATATATTTTAGCTCTAATTTAAATGATTTTAATGTTGTAAATTTGTTAAATTTATTAGTTATCAAATAATTAGAATTATGTAAACTATTATTTACGATGGTGGAAATATTTTACATAAATGGATTGAATTGTTTACGATGCATGGTATGTTATTACCCATGCACTCAAACATAATACGTAAACAATAAACTAAGCAAATATAAGCTAATTAAGTAGGTAAAAAATGATCATGCAAAAAGATGTACTCAACAACGTGAATATTCAAGATGAGCAGGTATTAATTACTCCTGAGAGTCTGAAAGAGAAATATCCGCTGAGTCACAACAATCTGCATGCCATTGCGACATCGCGTCAAGTTATTGCGGATATTATCCATCAACGTGATCCTCGCTTACTCGTGGTATGTGGTCCTTGCTCAATCCATGATGTGGATGCTGCGATTGAATATGGTGAGCGCCTGCAAAAATTAGCCGAAGAGTTAAGTGATAGCTTATATATTGTAATGCGTGTGTACTTTGAAAAACCACGGACGACAGTGGGCTGGAAAGGCTTAATTAGCGACCCATTTATGGATGGCACATTCCAAATGGAAAAAGGCTTGCATATTGCTCGTGACTTATTGACTAACTTAGTCAATATGGGTCTTCCATTGGCGACCGAAGCATTAGATCCAAATAACCCACAATACTTAGGGGATTTATTCAGCTGGTCTGCAATTGGAGCAAGAACCACTGAATCACAAACCCACCGTGAAATGGCGTCAGGGCTCTCAATGCCGGTTGGGTTTAAAAATGGGACGGATGGCAGTTTATCTACGGCAATCAACGCATTGAAAGCGGCCGCAATGCCACATCGTTTCATGGGAATTAACCAATCAGGCCAAGTTTGCTTATTGCACACCAAGGGCAACAGCAATGGTCATGTGATTTTACGCGGTGGCAAAACACCAAACTACAGCGCAGAAGATATTGCGGCATGTGAAGCTGAAATGCGTAAAGCAGGGTTGGAACCATCACTAATGGTGGATTGCAGTCACGGTAACTCAAATAAAGATTACCGCCGTCAGCCACTGGTGGTTGATTCAATTATCGAACAAATTGTTAATGGTAATGAGTCAATTACAGGTATTATGCTGGAAAGCCATATTAATGAAGGCAACCAAACATCTGAACAGCCACGTGATACGATGAAGTACGGCGTTTCTGTAACAGATGCCTGCATTAACTGGCAGACAACAGAGACTGTATTGCGTAATTTACATCGGGCACTATTGCCTGTGCTTGAACAACGCACGCAGAAATTGAGCAAAGTGAGCTGATCAAGGTATTAGTATGTCTGTTGAGTTATCCCATTTACGGGACCAAATTGATGCGGTTGATAAATCCTTATTGGATTTATTAGCCAAAAGGTTGCAACTTGTAGCGGAAGTTGGCGAAGTCAAAAGCTTACACGGGTTGCCAATTTATGTGCCAGAGCGCGAGTCAAGCATGCTAGCTGCTCGCCGCGCTGAAGCAGAACGCATGGGGATCCCGCCCGATCTGATAGAAGATATATTGCGTCGGATCATGCGTGAGTCTTACGCACGTGAAAATGACAAAGGTTTCAAGACACTTAATCCAAATGCTGGTCCAATTGTTATCGTGGGCGGTGATGGGAAGATGGGGCGATTATTCCATCGCCTTCTAACGTTGTCTGGTTACCAAGTAAAAACGCTGAATCAAAATGATTGGCCACAGGCCGAATCAATTGTTACGGGTGCCAGTGTGGTGATGGTCAGTGTGCCTATCCACTTAACCGTTCAGGTGATTAACCAACTGCCAAAATTAGATAATAACACTATTTTGATGGATATTGCTTCTATCAAACAACAACCATTAGAGGCTATGTTAGCCGTACATGAAGGGCCTGTTTTGGGGCTTCACCCGATGTTTGGGCCTGATATTGGCAGCGTAGCAAAACAAGTTTTTGCTTATTGTGATGGCCGTGGCGCGGAGTCTTATCAATGGTTCCTTGAACAGTTATTAGTTTGGGGCGCACGTTTGAAAGAAATTTCAGCGCAAGAGCACGATAAAAACATGAGTTTTATCCAAGCATTACGCCACTTTACGACCTTTACTTATGGGCAAAATTTGGCGAAGGAGGATATCGATTTACAGCAGCTTCTTGAGTTGTCATCACCCATCTACCGTTTAGAACTCGCGATGGTGGGGCGGTTATTTGCTCAAGATCCCCAGTTGTATGCGGATATCATCATGTCTTCGGATAAAAACGTAGAATTAATTCGCCGTTATCATCAGCTTTTAGGGCAGTCTATTGAAATGCTTGAAAAGAATGATAAAGCAGAGTTCATTCACCAGTTTAATCAAGTTAGTGAGTGGTTCGGCGAAGATGCCCACCATTTTATGAAAGAAAGCCAATCGTTGTTACAACGCGCCAACGATAACCGCAAGTAATCATCCCCGCCTTCTATTGTGTTATTTGCAGTAGAGGGCATTTTTACTGTTAATTTATTGTTATTTCAGGTAATCTCTTCTTTTTCAATCATCTAAATTCGATATTTTATTTTAAGTACGTAATTTTACTTATTTCTTGTGCTTTTGATTAAAAAGCTTCCTTCCTTGCCTAAAAAAGAAATTTTTCCCTATTTAATTGCAAATTAATCGATTTATAAAATTGATATTTAAAAAACGATCGATTTATATGGTAAAGGTATGACATATTTTACCGATAACACTACTCATTCAACGATGGCTAGCGTGGTAAAAATATGTCTTTTAAAAATCTCAAAATTAGTATGAAGTTAACGATAGCATTTGGGGGATTTGTTACGCTTATTATCCTGAGCTCACTCTTTTCTTTGGCAAATATGAACCGAGCCAATGATGGGATGAAACAAGTTCTGTATGAAAGTTACCCTATAGCCTCAACAGCAGGGCAGATGATGGATAACTTTTATTCATTTATTGGTATTCAAGAATTGATTTTACTTGATGACCGAGGGAGCGATAAGCGGCGTGAAGAGTTAGCCAAAATTACATTGAAAATTAATGAATTGATGGACAGCTTAGAGAAAAATGTCACTGACGAGCGCTCTAAAGAGGTGCTTTCTGAATTGCGGATTATTCGTCAACAATTTCATGCCTCAATCGCACGTATCAATACATTCCTTTCAGAAAATAATCGCCAAGCAGCCATTGATGAAATGATGGCAAAAACATCGAGTATTCAGCGCGATTATCGAGATCACATCCAAACGTTAATGGCTATTCAAGATCTAGAAATGCAGGATATTGGTCGTACGGTCAATGCCGATTATGAGAGCAATAAAATCTTACTAGCAATTCTCTCAGTGATCAGTATTGCTGCGGGTTGTGCGATGGGGTGGTTTATTACTATCATGATCACCCGCCCACTCGAAAGCGCTGTTGGTTTAGCACAGTCTATTGCCAATGGTGATTTAACGAAAGACGTTAAAGTGGGCTCAAAAGATGAAACGGGTATTTTATTGAATGCACTGAATGACATGAAAGGCCAGCTAGTTGAAATTGTCCAAGAGGTGCAAAAAGGTTCTGAAAGTATTTCTGCGGCAGCAGGGCAAATAGTAGCAGGTAACCAGAACTTAGCCGCGCGCACTGAAGAGCAAGCTGCATCGGTTGAAGAGACAGCAAGCTCCATGGAGCAAATTACTTCAACAGTAAAAAATACCACTGAACATACCCATGAGGCTAGTATGTTAGCGGAACAAGCGGCAGTCGTTGTGCAAAATAATGGTCAGATGATGAATCAATTGACCAGTAAGATGCGAGCTATTAATGCATCATCATTGCAAATGACAGACATTATTAATTTAATCGACTCGATTGCATTCCAAACCAATATTTTGGCGTTAAATGCGTCAGTCGAAGCGGCAAGAGCTGGCGAACATGGCCGCGGTTTTGCCGTGGTTGCAGGAGAGGTACGTTTATTAGCACAAAAAAGTGCGGCATCAGCCAATGATATCAAAGGACTGATTGAAAACTCCTCATCGCAAACCAAAGAAGGTATGGAGCTCGTAGAGAAAGCTACTGAGCAAATTCATGGCATGATTGATAGTGTGAAGGAAATGAACGCGTTACTGCAAGAAATTGGTCAAGCAAGCCAAGAAGAAAGTGACGGAATTTCACAGATTAATAGTGCAGTGGGGCAATTGGATTTAACGACACAACAAAATGCCAGCTTAGTCGAGGAGTCCGTTGTGGCGGCAGATTCATTAAATGAACAAGCATTCCACCTGAAAAAACTCGTGAATTACTTCCGTGTTAATTCGAACTATCAGTCAGAAACGACAGTGTAATCTTGGTTAAAGGCTGCTTTTTATTTAAGCAGCCTTTTATGTTTAATTATGGGGCTACTTTTTCAGGTTCAACAGGAACAATATTTTCAGATGGGTAGCAGCCCAACACTTTTATTGAACGTGTAATTGCAGAAAGTTCTTTGAGTGCTTGTTGCAGATTATCTGAACGTAAGTTTGCATGAACGTCTACATAAAACATCTCTTCCCAAGGTTTGCCATTAATTGGACGAGACTCCAATTTACTCATAATTATCTTATTATTTTTTAAAATAACGAGTGCATCAACCAATGCCCCTGCTTGCTGGCCTGTGGTGATTAATAGCGTGGTTTTAGCGGGAACTTGTTCAGTGACTTCAATAGACTGTGGTGCAACGACAATAAAGCGGGTCATATTGATTTGCTGATTCGCTAAATTGTGCTCAACAACGTGTAAGTTATACAATGCACCACCCGCTTCACTGCCTAGAGCTGCCACATTGGGGGAGTCTTGCTCCGCCACCATTTGCATTGCAGTGGATGTACTATCGCAATACTTTATTTTCCACTGTGGGAACAGGGCTAAATATTGGCTGCATTGCTGGAAAGGTTGAGGGTGGCTGTAAACTGTATCAATCAGGCTTAAATCGGTATTACCCGTGGTGAGCAAACAATGGTTAATGGGTAAACGGATTTCTCCCACAATCGAGAGTGATGTATTTTGCAGTAAATCGTAAACATCATTAATTGCCCCAGAACTGGTATTTTCAATCGGTAAAATACCGTATTCCGCTTGTCCACTTTCAACTAATGAAAATATATCTTGGAATTTATTACAGCTACATTCGACGAGTTGATCAAAATGACGAGCAGAATATTGGCGCGCTGCGATATGTGAATAAGAGCCTTTGGGGCCTAAAAAAGCAAAACGGGCAGTGTCACTCGGCGTTAAATTTAAGTGCTTTTGTAAAATCGCTTGTTGAGTCAACACCGAGTCTTCGATGATCATTTGAAATAAGCGAGTAATATAAAAACCATCAAGGCCTAGTGGCTTACCTTTATTGATGAGAACATCCAAAAGTTGGCGCTCGCGGTCTTTATCACGAATTGGGCGGTTGTCATCAATTTTTGTTTCTGCAACTTCTGCTGCAAACCCGCGGCGTTTTGCCAAAAGGTTTAGGAGTTCACTATCTAACTGGCTTATTTTTTCTCGTACTTTCAGTAAATTAGTGCTGTTTTCCATCCTGCCCACCCTGTAATGTCGTGATATAAAAAAAGCCCCCTAGTTGGGGGCTTTCTAATTTTGTCTTCTTTTCTTTCTCGAACGACAAAAGCCCCTAATTAGGAGTTGCTAAAGAAGAAAAAGAAAACAAAATTACGTTTCATGATAATACCTTTAAATAAACCTGATTCAAATAAACCCGATACGCCATAAGAAGTCAATAAAAAATAATCATAAACATAAAAAACGCGCCTATTGCAGGCGCGTTTTACAAAGTTTCAAGATAAGTTGGTAGATAATATAAAATTATAACGTAACGAGGTTCGCTTCTTTTACACTATTGTTGGCTCTTCTTGATTCTCCTTTATGTTGCACTTTATTGAGTTGTCTTTCGAGTTTGTTGATCAGTTCATTTATTGCAACGTACATATCTTCATGTTTGGCGCTAGCGACTAATTTACCTGTTGCTGTTTTGATATTTGCATCAACCATGAAACCTTGTGGCTCTTTTGATAAAACAATGTGCGTATTTATCAAGGAAACTTGCCACTTATCCAATTTTGTTAGACGGCTGTCAATGTGTTCACGAATAGCTGGGGTAATATCCATTTGTTTGCTAGTTATGTTCACTATCATAGTGTTACCTCTCATTGTTTCCGTCTTTGATGAATTCAGAATACGCGTTATCAATAATAAAAAATTGATGTAGATCACATCTAATTCAGGGGGGATACAACTCACACCCGAAGTGTGATTTTGTATAAAAAAGGGAAGGAAAAGCATTGCCAAAATGAATGGATTAGGGGAAACTGATTAAGTTGGCTATCGATACGGTTAATAGTCGGATCTTTTTTTGGGTTAAAATTTAGCTAATCTAAAAGATTGATTAATCAAGATAAAAGAGTAAGAGAACGCGGTAACAATGGTAGCTAACCAGACAAACAAAAACAGCAGCCGAGGCTGCTGTTTTAGATCAAACTCGATATTATTGTGGGTTTGCAACAATAATACTTTCGGCTTTATTTGCTTCTTGATTTAACCCCATTTGTTTATACGCAATTTCCATGTATGGCAAGGCATTACGTGTTGCTTCAGTGTCTGGGTAATCTTTCAGCATTTGCTCTGTGCGATTAACAACCGCGACATAAGCACCCCGTTTGTTGTAATATTCAACCACAGAAAGGTCGAATTTTGCCAAACGTTCTTTTAAGTAGACTAAACGCTTACTAGCGTCGTTTGCGTACATACTGTTAGGATAGTAGCGAACCAGCTGGCTTAAGTCTTTAAATGCGACGCGAGCGTGCTGAGGGTCTCTATCTGAACGGTCTATACCAAACAAGCCTTGCAGTAAACTATCGTCCAAGGCCATAGCGGTTAAGCCGCGCATGTAAAGGACATAGTCAATATTTGGATGAGTCGGGTTTAAACGCATGAAACGGTCAATCGCGGCTATCGCCATTGGCAGCTCAGCTGATTTATAATAGGCGTAAATCAGGTCTAATTGAACTTGTTGGGCGTATGGGCCAAACGGATAACGGTTATCAAGGGCTTCAAACTGTTTGATGGCAGCTTTAAAGTTACCGTCCTGTAGTTTTTGCTGACCCGTTGCATAGATTTCAGCTGGGGAGCTATCAGGGCTGACTTCAGGGTTGCTGGAGCACCCAGCTAAAACCAGGCTCAACGTGGCTGCAGCCACCAGATTTTTCATACGTATCATCACGTGTAGGTTATCCTCTGAGTGTTTCGAGGGAGTCTATCCATAAGGCTCCCGGCAAAATTCGAGTTACAATAGCATATATTTTAAATGAAACGGCAGCGCCGTCAAAATACAAACACCAAAAAGTAGATTAATTTATGGCTCAACAAGTACAACTTAGTGCAACTATCGCTGAATCACAGCTCGGTCAACGTTTAGATCAGGCTTTGGCCGAATTGTTCCCTGATTATTCACGTTCACGCATAAAAGAGTGGGTTTTAGATGATAGAGTGCAGGTTAATGGCAAAGTTATCAATAAGCCAAAGGAAAAAGTTTTAGGTAGTGAACAAATTTTAATCGACGCCCTTATTGAAGAAGATAATCGTTGGGAACCCCAAGATATTCCACTTAACGTTATTTATGAAGATGAAGATATCCTAATTATCAATAAACCGCGTGGATTAGTCGTGCATCCAGGTGCTGGCAACCCAGATGGAACAATCTTAAATGCTTTATTATACCGTTACCCAGAAATTGTTGATGTGCCAAGAGCGGGGATTGTTCACCGTCTTGATAAAGACACGACAGGGCTAATGGTGGTCGCAAAAACCGTTCCAGCACAAACGCATTTAGTGGAGTCTTTACAGTTAAGAGAAATCACGCGTGAGTATGAAGCGGTTGCTGTGGGGCGCATGACTGCGGGTGGTATGGTTGAAGAGCCGATTTCTCGCCATCCAACGAAAAGAACTCACATGGCAGTGCACCCAATGGGGAAACCAGCAGTCACACACTACCGAATCATGGAGCATTTTAGAGCACATACGCGTTTACGTTTACGTTTAGAAACGGGCAGAACGCACCAAATTCGTGTTCATATGGCGCATATCAACCATCCATTAATTGGCGATCAATTATACGGCGGTCGTCCTCGCCCATTGAAAGGTGCCACGGAAGAGTTTTTAGAAGTCATGCGTAATTTCGATAGACAAGCTCTACATGCAACAATGCTGCGCTTGTATCACCCAATTTCAGGCATTCAAATGGAGTGGCATGCTCCGCTACCTGATGATATGGTTAAGCTTATTGAAGCCTTAAAGGCAGACACTGAACTTCATAAAGATAATATGGATTGGTAATGAGTACACTGATTTTCCCTGATTGGCCGCAGCCTAAAAGCGTATCAAGTTGTAGCACAACCCGTGCGGGTGGTGTGAGCCTGCCACCTTTTAACAGCTTGAATCTTGGCGACCATGTCGACGATCGCCGTGAAGCAGTCAGTGAAAATCGCCAGCGCCTTGTTGAACTTGCTCAATTACCACAACAACCAGTGTGGCTTGAGCAAGTTCACGGTACGCATGTTCTTCATCTTGATGGCAGTGAAATCAAAAACAAACAAGCGGATGCGGTATATAGCAATCAAGCAGGGCAAGTTTGTGCCATCATGACGGCGGATTGCTTACCCGTTTTATTTTGTAATCAAGACGGAACAGAAGTTGCAGCCGCTCATGCAGGGTGGCGGGGGCTATGTAATGGTGTACTTGAAAATACGGTTCGTCAATTTATCAGTCCTGCCAATGAAATAATGGCATGGCTTGGCCCGGCAATTGGTGCAGAGAAGTTTGAAGTAGGTGTCGAAGTTAAACAGGCGTTTGTTAATCAATCATCTGATTTAGCTTCTGCTTTTATACCCCATAATGATAAGTACCTTGCTGATATCTATTTATTAGCCCGTAAAAAGCTCAATGCGGTAGGGATTAATGCTATTTATGGGGCCAATTTTTGCACGGTAAGTGATGAAAACAGATTTTTTTCCTACCGACGTGAGGGTAAAACGGGAAGAATGGCTTCTTTGGTATGGGTAAATAACTAGCGTTTGGAATTTTACTCTGAATTAACAGATATAACAAAAATTATTCAATGCGAAACTTGAATATTTAAAAATAGACCTCATCTAGTATCCAGTAGCAAATTTAATCTCATTTATCGGAGGTGTTATGCGTCTGGATCGTTTAACTAATAAATTCCAGCAAGCTCTCGCTGACGCCCAATCTTTAGCCCTTGGGCGCGAAAACCAATTTATCGAACCTATTCACCTATTAAGTGCCTTATTTAATCAAGAAGGTGGCACTGTTCGTCCTTTGCTGACGACACTAGGCGTTAATGCCGTGCAATTTAAGCAAAAGATTGAAGATGCATTAGGGCGTTTGCCTCAAGTGCAAGGTGTGGCGGGAGACGTTCAACCATCAAGTGACTTAATGCGTCACTTAAACTTATGTGATCAATTGGCACAAAAGCATGGAGATGATTTTATCTCCTCTGAATTATTTCTTATCGCCGCTTTAGAAGCCAATACAACATTAGCAGACATGCTCAAAGCAGCAGGTGTTAATAAAGATAATTTAAAAAAGGCAATAGAACAGATGCGTGGTGGAGAAAAAGTGAATGACCAAAGCGCTGAAGACCAGCGCCAAGCCTTGAAAAAATATACTGTCGACTTAACTGAACGCGCAGAACAAGGCAAATTAGACCCAGTGATTGGTCGTGACGAAGAAATTCGTCGTACCATCCAAGTATTACAGCGTCGTACAAAAAACAATCCCGTGCTGATCGGTGAACCGGGTGTAGGTAAAACGGCGATTGTTGAAGGATTGGCTCAGCGTATTGTCAATGGTGAAATTCCTGAAGGGCTGAAAAATAAACGCGTTTTATCCCTCGATATGGGCGCCTTAATTGCAGGGGCGAAATACCGTGGTGAATTTGAAGAGCGTTTGAAAGCCGTTCTGAATGACCTTGCAAAACAAGAAGGTAACGTCATTCTCTTTATTGACGAGCTGCATACCATGGTTGGTGCAGGTAAAGCCGATGGTGCAATGGATGCGGGGAATATGTTGAAACCTGCCCTTGCCCGCGGTGAATTACACTGTGTTGGTGCTACAACCTTAGATGAGTATCGTCAATATATAGAAAAAGACCCTGCGTTAGAGCGTCGTTTCCAAAAAGTGTATGTTGCAGAGCCTTCAGTTGAAGACACGATTGCAATTTTACGTGGTTTGAAAGAGCGTTATGAGCTCCATCATCACGTACAAATTACTGATCCTGCGATTGTCGCGGCAGCAACATTATCGCATCGTTATATTACTGATCGTATGTTGCCAGACAAAGCTATCGACTTAATTGATGAAGCGGGTGCAAGCCTGCGTATGCAAATGGATTCAAAACCTGAATCTTTGGATAGATTGGAACGTCGTATTATTCAGCTGAAACTTGAACAGCAAGCACTGAAAAAAGAATCGGATGATGCGAGTAAAAAACGTCTTGAAATGTTAGAAGAAGAACTGACAGAGAAAGAACGCGAGTATTCAGCATTAGAAGAAGAGTGGAAAGCGGAAAAAGCGTCATTAACTGGTACTCAACATATTAAAGCTGAGCTGGAAAATACGCGTATTGAAATGGAAAAAGCACGCCGTATGGGTGATTTAGCAAAAATGTCTGAATTACAGTATGGCCGTATTCCAGAGTTAGAAAAGCAACTTGAAGCCGCAACTAAAGCGGAAGGTAAAAGCATGAAGCTTTTACGTAACAAGGTGACCGATGTTGAAATCGCTGAAATTTTAGCGCGCTGGACAGGCATCCCTGTTTCAAGAATGCTGGAAAGCGAGAGAGAGAAACTGTTACGTATGGAGCAACAACTCCATCAACGTGTGATTGGTCAAGACGAAGCCGTTGTCGCAGTATCGAATGCAATTCGCCGTAGCCGTGCGGGGTTGTCTGATCCAAATCGACCAATTGGTTCCTTTATGTTCTTAGGACCAACAGGGGTCGGTAAAACCGAGTTATGCAAAGCGTTGGCGAACTTTATGTTCGACAGTGATGACGCAATGGTGCGTATCGACATGTCCGAATTTATGGAAAAACATGCGGTATCACGTTTAGTGGGGGCACCTCCAGGGTATGTTGGTTATGAAGAAGGTGGGTACCTCACAGAAGCTATCAGACGTCGCCCATATTCAGTCATTTTGTTAGATGAAGTTGAAAAAGCACACCCTGATGTTTTTAACATCTTATTACAAGTGTTAGATGATGGGCGTTTAACGGATGGCCAAGGTCGTACTGTGGATTTCCGTAATACCGTTATCATCATGACATCTAACTTGGGTTCTGATTTAATCCAAGAAAGATTTGGAATGATTGGTTACTCAGAAATGAAAGATATGGTTATGGAAGTGGTATCCCATAGTTTCAGACCTGAGTTCATTAACCGTATCGACGAAGTGGTTGTATTCCATCCATTAGGTAAAGAACAAATTACGAATATTGCGAATATTCAATTGGCGCGTTTGTATAAACGCCTTGAAGAGCACGGTTATGAAGTTACAGCGACACCAGCAGCACTTGAGAAAATTGGTGAAGCAGGCTTTGATCCAATCTTTGGTGCAAGGCCGTTGAAACGTGCTATTCAACAAGAAATTGAAAATCCGCTGGCGCAAGAAATCTTATCTGGTCGGTTACTGCCAGGTAAACCCGTTGTTTTAGATGTCGAAAACAATGAAATCGTAGCAAAACAGTAATCAATGAAAGTCATTTAGTTCATTGATTCAATAGCAAAACCCAAAGGCGGCATTCAATATGCCGCCTTTTTCTTATCAAATGAGCAAAAAAATCGCAGTTATTGGTCTAAAACTGGGCGTAAAGTGCAAAAGCTAATCAGTTGAAAATTATTTTCAAAAAAACACTTGCCAGATTTTTCTGACTCCCTATAATGCGCATCCACTGACCGG
>NZ_JBEBNT010000033.1:0-21729 GCF_040396775.1 Providencia sp. | reverse complement strand
ATTCGAGTTGCATGTAGGCGGCAAGGGAAGATAGACCGATGAGCATACAAAAGTATGTGATTCGGCTATCTGAGCGAAGCCAACACCCATGCAGCTTGAAGGATGACGAGTATATTGAGTATATTGAGAAAATCGATAATACCCCCCCCCATCATTAGAATTACTGATTTGCTTCGATTCTTGATTGACGCGCCTCTATTTACCCGATAAATCTATATAAAGTTTAGGTTTAACCAAAGGGATTGACACCATGAATACCGTAGCGTCTTCGTCAGACAACAATCAGTTTGTTATTGCAAAATTTGGTGGCACTAGTGTCGCGAACTTTGAAGCAATGAACAACAGCGCCAATATTGTTCTTTCCAACCCCAACGTGCGCGTTGTGGTTCTTTCTGCCTCCGCAGGCATTACTAACTTACTGATTGAATTGGCTGAAGGTTGTGACGCTGATAAACGCAATGAGCTGCTGCAAAAGGTTAAAGATATTCAATATGCAATTATTGATAATCTACAGACCGCAGACGTTATTCGTGAAGAAGTCAATCGCTTACTGGATAATATTGCCCATTTAGCCGATTCCGCCTCTCTTGCCACCTCAGATGCATTGACAGATGAAATGGTCAGTCACGGGGAATTAATGTCGACTCTGCTTTTTGTTGAGGTTTTACGCCAGCGCAATGCCAACTCACAATGGTTTGATGTACGTAAGGTCATGAGAACTAATGATAGTTTTGGCCGTGCAGAACCTGACCTTGACCAACTAAAAACCCTTGCTGAACAACATTTGCACCCTCGCTTGGCTGAATCCGTCGTGATTACACAAGGCTTTATTGGCCGCGATGAAAAAGGCCGTACAACCACACTGGGACGCGGCGGCAGTGACTATACGGCAGCACTACTAGCTGAGGTACTGAATTTATCCCGCGTGGATATTTGGACAGATGTTCCGGGCATCTACAGCACTGACCCGCGTGTTGTGCCAAATGCACAGCGTATCGATGAAATCGCCTTTGATGAAGCGGCTGAAATGGCCACATTTGGGGCTAAAATTCTGCATCCAGCCACCTTGCTTCCCGCTGTTCGCTCGGGTATCCCTGTGTTTGTGGGCTCGAGTAAAGACCCTGAAGCAGGTGGAACCATTGTCAGTGACAAAACCACTAATCCACCGCAATTCAGAGCATTAGCCCTGCGTCGCAAACAAACATTATTAACGCTCCATAGCCTAAAAATGCTGCATGCACGTGGCTTCTTAGCTGAAATTTTCACTATCTTGCTACGCCACAATATTTCTGTGGACTTAATTACCACCTCAGAAGTTAGCGTTGCACTCACACTCGATACCACAGGCTCGACAGGCACCAATGGCAGCCTATTAACCAATGCATTGATGACGGAGCTTTCCGCGTTATGTCGTGTTGAAGTTGAAGAGAATTTAGCGTTAGTCGCAATTATTGGTAACGAGTTATCGCAAGTGAATGGCCTTGGAAAACAAATTTTCGGGGCATTAGAGTCTTTCAATATTCGTATGATCAGCTATGGTGCAAGCAGCCACAATATTTGCCTACTGGTTCCAGGTAATGATGCGGAAAATATCGTTCGTACATTACACAGTAATTTGTTCGAATAATTCACACCACCCATTCTAGAAAATAAAAGGCGATCTCCATGATCGCCTTTTCAGTGAACACTTAACGTTTTTTCGCACTCTCCATCGACTGATTGATGTTATCGGTATAACGCAGCATCGAGGCTTTAACCTCTTTATTATTCTGCAAAAGAGCCAAATTACGTTTTGCCGTTGCATTCCCGAGTTCGGCGGCTCGCTCAAACCACATCACAGAGCGGAAAATATTTTTCTCACCGCCTTCACCGCGGGCGTACATCACTGCTAGGTTGTTTTGCGCATCACTGTTTTTCTTAAACGCAACTTTTTCTAGAAGCTGGCGTGCTTTTTGTGAATTTTGCGCGACACCGCTTCCTGTTAAATAGAAAATGGCTAATTGGTTTTTCGCGTCAAGGCTATCATCTTCCGCCAGCTGTAACCAATTGACGATATCCTTGATATCCACATCATTTAATTCACCAGCAACATACATCTTCGCCAATTTAATTTGCGCATCATCAGCCTCATTCTTGGCTAATGTTTTATAGAGTTCGATGGCTTTAGCTGGGTTTTTCGCAATACCGCCTAACCCTTTTTCATAAAATTCAGCTACTTTCATCCCCGCATCCAGCGACTCATTTTGCGCAGCTCGCTCATACCAAGCAAACGCCTCGGTTAAATCTTTTCCTACGCCATCACCCGACTCATAGGCATTTGCGATAGCCAGTTGTGCATCAACATTATTTTGCTGTGCCGCACGTTTATACCAGTACATAGCTTGATAGCCATTTTTTTCGATAAGTGAATGGCCCTGCTGGTAAAAATCACCCATATTATTTTGCGCAATGGCAGAGCCCATATTGGCTGCTTGGCGATAAAGATAAATAGCTGTCGCATCATCTTTTTCAACACCCTCACCATTTTCATACATCACGGCAAGGTTATTGACTGCAGCGGCGATATTATTGACCGCACTTCGCTCATACCATTCACGGGCTTTTTGGTAATCCACATTGCCGCCTAGCCCATCATGGTAAAAAAGCCCCATGGCAAATTGTGCATTGGCATGTTCTTGCTCTGCGGCTTCGGAATACCACGCTTTGGCTTGTTTAAAGTTTTGTGTGACACCTAAGCCGTGCTCATAAAAATAGCCCAACGCATATTGGCAATACGCATCACCTTTTTCTGCACCACGGCGATACCAACGCTCCGCTTGTTTATATTTCTCTTGGTTTTGTAGCAACATACCGAGGTAATAATCCCCATCGGTATTATCTAAATCAGAGACCTTTTTAAACCAGCGATACGCCTCTTTATCATTAACCTGTAAAAAATCTGTCCCTTCCATATAAGCAAGCCCGACATCCACCATCGCATCAACATCCCCTTCCTTGGCTGATTTTAATTTTGCTTTAAAATCATCGGGAAGCACGACATCGTTAGTCTGCCCTGTCATTTCTGCTGGCTTATTTTTGGTGGAAGGCGCTTCAGAAGTGGCTTGAGCCACAGAAGCTGTACTCAAACAGACTACTAGAAATAAATACCGTAATTTCATCACCATTACCCATTCATTGGCGTTATATCATTAACATAACATTCCGATAGGAAATCCATAAGGGATACAAGCTGAAAAAACGCGATTAGAAAGGAATTTCGGCGAAAAATTTAGGTGATGTTCATGTCTTGCTGAACGACCATCACCTAAATCCGAGATTAAACAATTAAGGGCTTAATTAACGCGGTAACCACCATGCTTGCTGGCGAATAAGTTGAACTTACCCCATTCGATCAGTAAATGTTCCAGCTTTTGATGGCTAATTTTGCACAATTCTGAAATTTGAGATACCACAAAGTGGTTTTCACTCACCAACTCGGGAGCAAAAACCTCCGCTATCCACTCACACTCTTTGGTCGTTACTAACCAGCCATCGTTGGTAGAAAACTTATGGACTGGGATCATGCCTTCTTTGCTGCTTTCTTGCGATAGTAGTTTGTTTTCATCGACTTGAGCTTGATGAAATGCCGCAATTTCTTCTTGTGAAGGGACAGGCTCTACCGCTAAACTCTCTTCCAGAAACAAATAAATTTCTTCCGCACGAGCGGGTGTTAATTCGCTTTTTAACCAGATTTGGTTAAAACAGTGCTCATCAAGGGACTCGTCGGTATCGAGTTTATCCATGATTTGTAAGATGCTCATCATGGCACTGACCGCATCTTCGCTCATAAGAAAAGTGTCAGGCGCCGCACTGTTTTGGATTTGATAAGGAAATGCCACGGATTGCGGCAATTCATTTTCAATAATAAATTCATAGCTCATCATTGGACCCCTTTAATGTCTTTCCCCATAAGATGGTGCCGAACACCTGAAAAATCAATGCACTGTTTTATCAATCTTCGGGGTCATAGCCTAAATTAGGCGCTAACCAACGCTCCAGTTCCGTCACCGACATCCCTTTACGCTGCGAATAGTCCGCTATTTGGTCTTTTTGCAGCTGCGCCACAGCAAAATATTTACTGTCTGGGTGACTGAAATACCAGCCCGATACCGCGGCTCCTGGCCACATCGCATAGGAGCTTGTCAGTTTCATTCCCACTTGGTTTTCAACGTCTAGCAACTGCCAAATTTTTTCTTTTTCGGTGTGCTCAGGGCAAGCTGGATACCCCGGTGCAGGGCGGATACCTTGGTAATTTTCGCGGATCAGCTCTTCATTACTCAAGTTTTCATCTGCTGCATAGCCCCAATATTGGATACGCACTTGCTGGTGCAAATATTCTGCAAAGGCTTCCGCTAGCCTATCCGCCAGCGCTTTGACCATGATTTTATTATAATCATCATGCTGTTTTTCATACTCATCCGCCAGCGCATCCTCTTCAAGGCCACCTGTCACAGCAAACGCCCCAATATAATCGGCTTTACCACTGTCTTTTGGCGCAACAAAATCCGATAAACAATAGTTCGGAAAATCCGTCTTTAAGGTTTGCTGGCGTAGGTTCAAACTCAGCACTTTCACATGATTACGTGTTTCATCGGTATAGACTTCAACGTCATCACCAACACGGTTGGCAGGGAATAAGCCAAAAATACCTTTTGGTGTCAGTAAACGCTCATTCTCGAGCCTGTCTAACATCTCATTGGCATCATTCAATAACTTACGTGCTTCAGTGCCCACGACTTCATCGTCTAAAATACGTGGGTATTTACCCGCTAGAGACCATGTCATGAAAAATGGCGTCCAATCGATATACTCACGTAATGTTGTTATCGAAGCGCTAACTTCTTGAACACCGAGGTATTTTGGCACAGGTGGCTGGTATGCTTGCCAATCAATATTCACCGCATTTGCGCGTGCAATATCCAGTGCAACTGGAGGTGTTTTCGGCCTTCTTCTACCATGTTGCAAACGTACTGTGTCATATTCACGACGTGTACGCGCAACAAAATCTGCCTTTTGCGTTTCAGATAACAGTGCAGCGACGACGCCTACAGTACGTGATGCGTTCTGTACATAGGTCGTTGGCCCACTGTAATTCGGCTCAATTTTCACTGCTGTGTGCGCTTTCGAGGTTGTCGCACCACCAATCAATAATGGCAGTGTAAAGCCTTGTCTTTCCATCTCTTTTGCTACATGCACCATTTCATCTAGGGATGGCGTGATCAAACCAGACAAACCGATAATATCAACATTTTGCTCACGCGCCGTTTTTAAAATAGTTTCGCATGGCACCATCACACCTAAGTCAATGATTTCATAGTTATTACACTGTAAAACAACACCAACAATATTTTTACCGATGTCGTGAACATCCCCTTTGACTGTCGCAAGCAGCACTTTACCTGAGCTGCTACCTGATTGTTTAAGCTCTTGAATATACGGTTCTAAATAAGCCACCGCTTGTTTCATCACGCGAGCCGATTTCACCACTTGTGGTAAGAACATCTTTCCTTCACCAAATAGGTCCCCAACCACGTTCATGCCGTTCATTAATGGCCCTTCAATCACTTCAATTGGGCTTGATGCACGTTGGCGAGTTTCTTCGGTATCTGGAATAATAAATTCGGTAATACCTTTCACAAGAGCGTATTCTAAGCGTTTTTCCACTTCCCAACTGCGCCATTCCGCCTGTTGAACTTGTTGCTCAACTGAACCCGAACCGCGATATTTTTCAGCCAGTTCCAACAAACGTTCGGTGCTATCATCACGGCGGTTTAAAATTACATCTTCGACGGCATCTTTTAACTGTGCTGGTAAATCATCATAAATGGCTAATTGCCCCGCGTTGACGATCCCCATGTCCATGCCATTGCGGATCGCGTAATACAGGAACACAGCGTGGATCGCCTCACGAACAGGATCATTTCCCCTAAATGAGAAAGAAACGTTAGAAACACCACCTGAAATCATCGCATGAGGGAGTTGATCTTTAATATCCTTACAGACCTCAATAAAATCAACCGCATAGTTATTGTGTTCCTCAATTCCTGTTGCTACGGCAAAAATATTAGGGTCAAAAATAATATCTTCTGGAGGGAAGCCAACTTCTTCTGTCAAAATTTGGTAAGCACGGCGGCAAATTTCAATTTTCCGCTCGCGAGTATCAGCCTGACCTACCTCATCAAATGCCATGACGACAACGGCAGCGCCGTATTTGCGCAATAATTTGGCGTGTTCAACAAAAGCCTCAACCCCCTCTTTCATTGAAATGGAGTTCACTATGCCTTTGCCTTGTATGCACTTAAGCCCTGCTTCGATAACATCCCACTTCGAGGAGTCGATCATGATTGGCACGCGGGCAATATCAGGCTCCCCCGCGATCAAATTAAGAAAACGTACCATGGCCGCATGGGAGTCCAACATACCTTCGTCCATATTAATATCAATGACTTGTGCACCACTTTCGACTTGCTGGCGAGCGACATCTAAGGCTTCTTGGTAGTTTTCTTCTTTAATCAACCGCTTGAATTTTGCTGATCCAGTGACGTTGGTTCTTTCCCCCACGTTCACAAACAGCGATTTTGCCCCAATATTAAGCGGCTCTAAACCTGAAAGACGGCATTCGACTGGTAAATTGGGGAGTTGGCGCGGCGCTACCCCTTCAACGGCCTCCGCCATTTTGCGAATATGCAGCGGCGTTGTCCCACAACACCCACCGACAATATTCAAGAAACCTGCTTTTGCCCATTCTTGAATTTGCTGCGCCATATTTTGCGCATCAAGGTCATATTCGCCAAAAGCATTTGGTAGCCCTGCATTAGGGTGAGCGCTCACATAACATTCGGCAATGCGTGACAGCTCTGCAATGTATTGGCGTAATTCATCAGGCCCCAATGCACAATTCAACCCAAATGATATTGGCTGTGCATGGCGCAATGAGTTATAAAAAGCTTCCGTTGTTTGCCCAGAAAGCGTTCTACCAGAAGCGTCCGTTATCGTGCCTGAAATCATGATTGGCAATGAAACGTTGAGCGCTTCAAGTTCCGTTTCTACTGCAAAAATGGCTGCTTTGGCATTCAACGTATCGAAAATGGTTTCGATCATGATCAGATCAACCCCGCCTTTCACGAGTGATCGCGTGGATTCTCGATAAGCGTCAACCAGTTGATCAAATGTGATATTACGAAATGCAGGATCGTTCACATCAGGGGAAATCGATGCGGTACGATTGGTCGGCCCTAGCACCCCAGCGACATAACGCGGCTTTTCTGGGGTTTTACGTGTCCATTCATCGGCACATTCACGGGCGATACGTGCAGCGACTTCATTAATTTCTGCGGAAAGTGTTTCCATTTTATAATCCGCCATCGCAATGGATGTGGAGTTAAATGTATTGGTTTCAATAATATCTGCACCCGCTTCAAAATATTGACTGTGAATCTCTCGAATAATTTCAGGCTGAGTCAGTACCAACAAGTCATTATTGCCTTTAAGGTCGCTGGGCCAATCCGCAAAGCGTTCACCACGAAACTGTTCTTCTGTGAGTTTGTGCTGCTGGATCATTGTCCCCATTGCACCATCTAATACCAATATACGTTTTTTTAATTCTTGTTCTAATTGATTCACTTTTTCGGACACTGCACTGCCCTCCTGATCGGAAACACTGAGAAATAAGTCAAATTTTTACACTTAACATCCTACCATAACTTTTGTGTTTGAAATTCACTGTTATGATGAGAGTTTCTCAGGTTATGTGACGATCACTTTCTCACTGATCCGATGAGTATTTTTAGCTTAGTTAGTTCATAATAGAATCAAATTTCATTACAGTCAGGAGAGGCTTAATGGCAACGGCACCAATTACAAAAAAACTCAAAAAAGCAAAAGGGCCAGCAAGTGGTGCAACCGCAGCTGGGCAAGTCCAATCATTAAGCCGTGGACTCACACTGTTGGAATCTATTTCTGAATCCACTGGGGGCATCGCCTTAACTGACCTCGCATTGCAAGCAGGTTTACCCAACTCAACAACACACCGGCTATTAATGACCTTAGAACAGCATGGTTTTGTACGCCAAACGGGGGATTTAGGCTTGTGGGTTATCGCTTCCAATGCCTTTATTATTGGCAGTAGCTTCTTAGAAAGTCGTAATTTATTAGCATTAGTTCACCCTATATTACGTCGTTTAATGGATGAATCAGGTGAAACAGTTAATTTAGCGATTCTTGACCACACTGAGTACGATGCCGTTATTGTCGACCAAGTGCAATGCACGGCATTAATGCGCATGTCTGCGCCGATTGGCGGCAAACTCCCTTTGCATGCCTCTGGTGCGGGTAAAGCGTTTATCGCTAATTTACCTGAAGATAAGCTCATTCCACTTTTAAGCCGTAAAGGGTTACATGCTTATACTCCTTTCACATTAACCAATCCTTCTGCATTAAAAGAAAATTTACAGCAAGCCAAAAAACAAGGGTTTTCTTATGATGATGAAGAGCATGCATTAGGCTTAAGGTGTATTGGTGCCTGTATTTATGATGAACACAAAGAGGCTTTTGCTGCGATATCTATCTCTGGGCCATTATCTCGAATCACAGATGACCGTATTACAGAGTTAGGTGCGATGGTCATCAAAGCTGCGAAAGAAATTAGCCGTGAGTATGGTGCAAATCGCTAGCTTCAGCATCTAAAGGTATAGAATGCGGGGAAACCCGCACTTTTGATAGGTAACATAATAAAAAACCAAGGTATTTAAAAAACTAATCCCCTTGCTGGCTGGCAGAAGCATGTTCTAACTGCTTAGTTCGCTCAAAGGCTTTAAATTTTGATATATCGCGATACTTTTCAATCAATGCAAGGGCAATAGCTTCCGTTTCTGCATCCGCTAAACCTTCAATATCTCGCGGCCTAAAGTGTAATTGAAATGCACGTAAAGTTTTTTTCGTTTGTACATCTAACTTACCTGATAATGGAATACCCGAATACCCATAAAACTTCAGTGCTTTTTGAATACGCAGTATATTTGCAGGTTCATTCACATTCCGGTCTGTGAGATATTTATTGACAGTTTTGGGGTCTGGCCAAGCTCCAATCCCTTGTTGTGAAAGGCGTTGCCATGGAAAAGCCCTACCTGGATCTTGCTTACGTAGCGGGGCAATATCACTGTGACCGATTATATTTTCGGGAGGAATGTTATACCGCTGCATAATATCTTTTAGTAGCGGAATTAAAGCGGTGACTTGCGACTCATTAAACACAGGCCAGCTTTTATCCCCTTTTTTCTCGCCTTGGAAACCCGCATTCACAATTTCAATTCCTATTGAAGAGTCATTCAAACTGGTGTGGTAAAGCCAACGGCTATCCCCCGCATGCCAAGCCTTTAATTCTTCAGGAACGAGCTGTAATACAATCGGTTTTCCAGCTTTATAATCTGGATGGCTTGGAATGAGATAGTGAGAACTGACCTTACCTTTGGTCAATATTTTAATAGAATGAGCATCATCAGACACGGTATAGTGCAAAATAACATACTGAATGCGCTCACTGGTGTTTTGAGAAGGATAACGTTTATCGACAAAATAACCATTATTTGACGTGGGAGACGAACACCCAGCAAGTAAGAAAATGAGAAATATCCCTATATGTTTCAACATCAAACCGTAGCCTTATCCTACCCGTAGTGTGGCATATTTAAACACAAGGTTATCCATAACACTATAGAAACTGTGTTGCTTTATATGGTAGAACTTAGCAGAAAAATTGTAGGCAAATAAATTAGCGTAGGTTCATTTTTAAAGCTTACCTATTCCTTCCTATCCTTTATAGAAAAAATAAGTAAGCTTAGTTTTCATACTGCAACACGTTTTTTAGTTCAAAATGAAACAAAAAAACTTTTCATTAACCACCGCAGATTTTACTAATAGGCGCTTACTGCTACCCACTTAAAAAATTAAATAAAAACACAAGAATTCATTAAGAGAATATTAATTATTTTTATTTAAAAAAACATTAATTCAATTAATTATAGTTGTGCAAAATAGACTTAATTATTTTTCACTCTGAAGAATTTATCATCATAACGATACTTATAATAGTAAGTATAATCCATTAATTTTATTTTTATTGGGCAGCGTAATAAATGAAAAATCAGTTCTCTGTAGGTCAGCCACTTTTTAGCACAGCAGATTAATCATGAAAATTTATTGAAACACCATAAAAAGTTTTTAACCTGGTATCAGCTCCTTTTTTTCATACTCAACCTGCTTAATGATCAACTTAGTAATATCATTAATATCGATATCTAAAAAAATGACAATTTCAATTAGTTTATCTAAACTTAATTTGTTAATTCCTAACTCATAACGAGACACTTGTTGCTGGCTTAACTGAATAATTGAACCTAGTTCATTCCCAGATAACCCCTTGCTCACTCTAGCTTTTCGTAAATGATTTCCCAATAATGCATAAATATTTTTCTTGTTAACGATATGCATAACCATCTCCTAAATAAGAAAATAAAATTTAGCTAGTATTAATCATTATAAAATTAATCAAATACATTTAAAATAGTTATGAGCAATCAAAACAATAGCAATTGATAGGCAAACATGTTTTTTATATACAAAAAAAAGAGACTTTCGTATTATTTATAAAGCAATCTATTGCTTTATAAAAGTTTTTTTAAAATTTAATCCAATTAAAATATATTGTGATATTTTATTGATCAAATCGATAATTTAATATCCTTTTACACTTTAAATGCACTGGTAATAATTAGTAACTAATAAAAATACGATACTCATTTATATTATATATTAATTTCCATTTTTTAAAAAAAGTACAATGAACTGTTTTATTGACTATCTCGATGATATATTAATTTATTTATAACAAATAATCAGAGCAAATGATTAGATAACCTTATTTTAATCCTTATTTCTTGGTAATTAATCTATTTTTGCCCTAAAAATAAGAACTCCCAGCTTCCCTGTTAAATAATGCTTTAACTCGATATCACTGACTTTTAAGCTTCCTTTAAGTGAAGAGGCATTTCTAAATAAAGTTTTATCTCCTTGTTTAATAATGATACCGACATGCGAGACATCCAACCCACTGTTTTTAGAATAAATACCAATATAATCCCCTGTTTTTAAATGGTTAATAACATTATCATCAATAAACTTTACTGGTATGTAGCTGATAGCCCTGTCTTTTACGGGTACTCCTGCAATCAAAAAACCACCATGCTTATTCAAATTAAGCGTTTTATTTACCGTTACCGTATGTGGGCTCATTTGTCGAGTAATATCCCAAGCGATGGAGTTAGGCTCTTGCGCCCAATCCGAAAAAAAATGACGTCGGTTGGTAAAACTGATTTTCTGATCAATATAACGAATATCAGCTAAATTCGTCATAAATTGGTCATAGCTTTCCGAGCGTTTGAATGCCTCGGTATACTCAATAAACGTCATACAATCCATCGCTTTTAAATTCACAACCAGTGTTTCTATGGTGGATTGTGACTGATTTAACGTATGTTTATTATACGGCGTACCGATTAAAGACTGAGTAATCACTTCAACTTTCTCAGTATGCTGGTGAGATTGACCCATGTCGTTTTGCTGGCTAAGTATCTTCATCAAGATAGTATACGATCCTGCGGTAATCTTTATCTGTGCATGCACAATTGATGCAAAAAAGCACACTACAACAATAACAACATATTTTAGCATTCGAATACTCTTGTTTTTATCAACTCAATTATTGTGTAAATAGCATCAATCCAACGATTAGCGCCTTTATTTCTATCACTATAGCATGCAATTTGCTCTTGTCCTGTTCAGCCTTGTTCATCCTCTAATCTTGATTAAGGTCACAGTTAGTGCTTAATTTTCACTTTGATGATTGCTATTTACGTTGTTTAGCTAAACAATGTTACCGGTAACAATATTGAAAGTTGAATGAATACTAACCGCTGAATGGATAAGACATAATCTAAAACCAAGCAGAAATCATTATTTTTATCCGCCTGATGGAGCAATTATCATGAGCAAAAATATCACTGAAACCATGACACCAATAACTCCCCATGATGAGCTACTGCGTATCACTCAACGTATTATGTGTCGTTCAGCACAAACCCGCACCACTTACCTAAATAAAATTGAGCAAGCTCGTACCATAACAGTTCATCGTGCTTCACTCGCTTGTGGTAACCTTGCTCATGGATTCGCCACCTGTCAAACAGAAGAAAAACAAATACTTAAAAGTATGACTCGGGCGGATATTGCCATTATTAACGCTTATAACGACATGTTATCTGCACATCGCCCATACGATAAATACCCAGAACAGTTGAAAAAAGCATTGCTCGAAGCAGGTTCTATTGGCCAAGTCGCGGCTGGGGTGCCCGCGATGTGTGATGGCGTAACTCAAGGGCAAGATGGGATGGAATTATCCATGCTCAGCCGTGATGTCATCGCCATGTCAACAGCAATCGGCTTATCTCACAATATGTTTGATGGGGCTCTATATTTAGGTATCTGTGACAAAATTGTGCCTGGTTTAATGCTTGGCGCACTATCCTTTGGCCACCTTCCCGCGATTTTTGTTCCCGCAGGTCCCATGTCTACAGGGCTACCCAATAAAGAAAAAGTACGTATTCGCCAGCTATATGTGGAAGGAAAAGTAGGCCGAAACGAATTGTTAGAAGCAGAAGCCGCATCCTATCATGGTATTGGTACTTGTACTTTTTATGGAACGGCTAACTCAAACCAAATGGTCATGGAGGTCATGGGGTTACATTTACCAGGCGCATCCTTTGTGCCACCCGAAACGCCCCTACGTGATGCATTAACAAATGCCGCAGCCCGGCAAATCACACGTTTAACAGAACAATCAGGCCAATATTTACCTATCGGGCATTTAGTTGATGAAAAAGTGATCGTTAACGGTATTGTGGCTTTACTTGCAACGGGGGGATCAACTAACCTGACTATGCACCTCGTTGCTATTGCCCGTGCCGCAGGTATTATCATCAATTGGGATGATTTTTCTGACCTTTCTGCGATTGTTCCATTAATGTGCCGTATTTATCCAAATGGGCAGGCCGATATTAATCAGTTCCAAGCTGCAGGTGGAGTGGCATTGTTAATTCACCAACTTCTACAAAAAGGGCTATTACATGAAGATGTTAACACGGTTGCAGGTTTTGGTCTCTCACGCTATACGCAAGAACCTTGGTTAAATAACGGTCATTTAGAGTGGCGAGATGGCCCTAAAGATTCATTTAATCCAGAAGTTATCGCGCAAATAGACAGCCCTTTTTCTTATCATGGCGGAACAAAATTACTATCGGGTAATTTAGGTCGTGCAATGATGAAAACCTCTGCGGTTCCCGAAGAAAATCAAATTATTGAAGCCCCAGCAGTTGTCTTTAATAATCAAAATGATATTACCGCTCAATTTGAATCAGGGATGCTAAACCGGGATTGTATCATCGTCGTGCGCTTTCAAGGGCCTTCAGCTAATGGCATGCCAGAGCTCCATAAATTAATGCCGCCTCTGGGTGTTTTAATGGATAGAGGCTATAAAGTTGCCCTCGTGACTGATGGCCGACTCTCTGGCGCATCAGGTAAAGTTCCCTCGGCTATCCATGTGACACCTGAAGCTTACAATGGTGGGCTCCTAGCAAAAGTTAAAGATGGGGATATGATCAGAGTGAATGCACTGACTGGTGAGTTACAACTCCTCATTGATGAACAAGAAATCGCGGAACGCTATGCACATAAACCTGACTTGAGTGATAAGCATATAGGGTGCGGCAGAGAACTTTTCGGCGCTTTAAGACGAAATTTATCAGGTGCCGAAGAAGGAGCTTGTAGCATTGATTTTTAATCTATTTTTACTAATAGGAATAAAATATGAATAATTGGAAAATGACAGCAGAAGCGATTCTTAAGCAAGGCCCGGTCGTGCCAGTCATTGTTATCAAAAAACTTGAGCAAGCCGTACCTCTCGCTAAAGCCCTTGTCAATGGTGGCATCAAAGTATTAGAGGTGACGTTAAGAACGGAGTGTGCCATTAATGCAATTCGTTTAATCGCTCAAGAAGTACCCGAAGCCATTGTCGGGGCTGGTACTGTCATTAATGCAAAGCAGCTTGCTGACGTTGCCCAAGCAGGGGCTCAATTTGCTATTAGCCCTGGGTTAACCGACGAACTATTAGCTGCCGCAGTCCAAGGAGATATTCCTTTAATTCCTGGTATTTCGACCGTTTCAGAATTGATGCTTGGTATGAATTATGGCTTGAAAGAATTCAAGTTTTTCCCTGCAGAAGCGAATGGGGGAGTTAAGGCACTAAAAGCCATTACAGGCCCATTCTCGCAAGTGAAATTCTGCCCAACAGGTGGGATATCATTGGCTAATTATCGTGACTATCTGGCACTGGAAAGCGTACTTTGTATCGGTGGGTCATGGCTAGTGCCAGAAGATGCGCTAAATTCGGGTAACTACGAAAAAATCACACAGTTAGCTCAAGAAGCAATACAAGGCGCAAAAGCTTAAACTCGTTAATGGCTCGGCGATAACCGAGCCATTAACTTTTCATTTTACTACTGATAATACAATCAATTAGCATAATACTGCCCCATTAAATTGATAGCAAAAACGTAATTCTTCACGATATGCATAAACATCCTCTACATACCCATCCAAAATACGTTTTTGTAATTTTTGCCAATAATCCGCTGAAAATAGATCCTCGTGATATCGCTGCAAATAATCACGAATTTGCTTATTTTGGCAAATAAATGACGCAAATTCTTCAGGGAAAACATCATGCTCCCCTATGCTATACCACGGTTCCCCAGATAACTCCTGCTCAGGATACAGTGCCTCAGGTATATGACGAAAATTAACTTCCGTCATATAACAAATTTCGTCATAGTCATAAAATACAACTCGCCCATGCCGTGTCACACCAAAATTTTTAAATAGCATATCTCCTGGAAAAATATTGGCAGCAGCCAACTGTTTAATTGCCCACCCGTATTCATTCAATGCATTATTCAACTGCTCACTATTTGCATTATCCATGTAGATATTCAGTGGCACCATCTTTCTTTCCATATACAAATGGCGAATTAATATTTTGTCACCCAGATCCTCAATTTGCGATGGCGCCTCGTTTAATAACTCCGCCATCAATTCGTGACTAATCGCACTTTTATTTATCACAAAGTTTTCAAACTCTTGGGTATCGGCCATTCGCCCTACTCGGTCGTGTTCTTTGACAATCCGATAACACTCTTGAACCCTTGCTTTTGTGACATTTTTTTGAGGGGCAAATGTATCTTTAATAATTTTAAATACGCGATCAAAAGCCGGTGCAGTGAACACCAACATCACCATGCCTTTTACCCCTGGCGCGAGAGTAAATTGCTCTCTAGCAAAGTTAATGTAGGCTAAATACTCCCGGTAATACTCTGTTTTTCCGTGTTTTTGACAGCCAATTGCCATATAAAGCTCAGCAATAGACTTGCTTGGTAAGATTTCTCTTAACCAAAATACCAATGCAGCAGGAAAAGGGGCATATACCATAAAATAAGAACGCGCAAAACCAAACACGATACTCGCCTCATCAAATGTGATTAAACAAGCATCAATGTAAATTTTTCGATTATCATCTTGATGAATGGGTAATAAAAATGGATGTACTTCATCATTAATATAAATTTTGCCTACCAACCAAGCTGCCTTATTGCGATAAAACAGTTCATTTGCAATATGTAGGCTACATTTTTGCGTATTAATATGTAAAAAACGATGCTGTAGTGTTTCTATAATACATTGAATATCAAAGCTTAAGTTTCTCCAGGATAGTCTTAAAGGTAACCCATTCAAAATTGATAATAGCAAAGTCACTAAATTACCATCTACCTGATATTCCCGCGAAAGAGGCCGAGGAGACACCGAAAAACGCCTTGCAGGCTGAGAGGTAAAGATGAATAAGTTATCTTGAGTCAGTTCTCTATGCTGAAATAATCGACAATATACTGAGTTAAAAAAACTTTCTGCGATTTCAAATCGTGGGTAATCAGGGAGTAGTGTTTTATAAACATGTTTAATTAAAGCCAACTTATCCGGCGTTAATGATTGTACTAACCCCATAAACTGCAACTGAGCAACAACTAAGCCAACATGGTGATCATATAATTGAATACGTTGTTTCATCGCGGATTGCACGGCATGCCAATCTGCCTGCTCAAACCGTTCTTGGGCCCCTGATGTAATTTCAAGGAAACGCCCATATTGCGCATCAAATCCCTGCAAAATTGTTTGGGCGATGATCTGCTCAGTTGTCAGGATCATATTTACTCCCATTTCATTTCTTTAAAGAAAAAACAGGCACTTAACGTGCCTGAAAGTTAACCGATACATCAAATAAACAGAGACACTAAATAACAGTAAATATTGACTAGAACTGCTCCTCTTCTGTTGACCCCGTCAACGCAGTCACAGAGGAAGTTCCTCCTTGAATGACAGTTGTAACCTTATCAAAATATCCTGTCCCCACCTCTTGTTGGTGTGAAGAAAAGGTATAACCCTTATTCATTGCCGCAAATTCACATTCCTGAACTTTTTCTACGTAATGGCGCATCCCTTCTCCTTGCGCATAAGAGTGTGCAAGGTCGAACATGTTAAACCACATGCTGTGGATACCCGCTAACGTAATAAATTGGAAGCGATATCCCATTGCAGCGAGTTCATCTTGGAAACGAGCAATCGTGGCATCATCTAAATTCTTCTTCCAGTTAAACGATGGAGAACAGTTGTACGCTAATAGTTTACCTGGATACTTCGCATGAATTGCATCTGCAAATTGCCTTGCTGCCTCTAAATCAGGTTTTGATGTTTCACACCAAACAAGGTCAGCATAGGGTGCATAGGCTAAACCACGGCTAATCGCTTGATCAATACCCGCATTGGTACGGAAAAAACCTTCTGAGGTACGTTCTCCTGTCACAAAATCAGCATCATACTCATCACAATCTGAGGTCAGAAGGTCGGCAGCATCTGCATCCGTACGAGCTATCAAGATAGTTGGAACACCAGACACATCCGCTGCTAATCGTGCAGCAACCAATTTTTGAATAGCTTCTTGAGTCGGTACTAAAACCTTGCCCCCCATATGGCCACATTTTTTTACCGCCGCCAGTTGGTCTTCAAAATGCACCGCTGCTGCACCTGCTTCTATCATATTCTTCATTAATTCAAAGGCATTTAGCACACCACCAAAACCCGCTTCCGCATCTGCAACAATGGGTAAAAAGAAATCAATATATTCTTTGTTATCCGGTCCAATTCCATTTGCCCATTGAATTTGATCAGCCCGGCGAAAGGTATTATTAATTTTCTGAACAACCGAAGGAACTGAATCAACAGGATAAAGTGATTGGTCTGGATACATGCTCGAAGCGGTATTAGCATCAGCAGCAACCTGCCAGCCTGACAAATAAACTGCTTCGATGCCTGCCTTCGCTTGCTGCAAAGCTTGCCCACCTGTTAATGCACCGAGCGCATTGACATAACCCTTTTTAGATTTCCCGTGTAGTTGCTCCCAAAAACGTTCAGCGCCTTTGCGTGCTAATGAATGTTCCAGATTGACTGAACCGCGTAATTTAATCACTTCTTCAGCCGAATATGGCCGCGTAATGCCTTTCCAACGTGGTTTTTTCCATTCATTTTCTAATTGGGCAATTTGCTCTAAGCGCGATATAGTCATGATCCACTTCCTTTATAAGAATATGTAGGGTTTATCGAATGTTATGTTTGCTATTGTTAGTCTAATAATTGGTATCCGGGGATAGTCAAAAACTCAATGAGTTCATCTTGGGTTGTGATGCGCCTCATTAAGTCTGCCGCCTCTCTAAAACGTCCACTCTGAAAGCGCTTATCGCCCAGCTCTTTTTGAATAACTTGAAGTTCTTCATCGAGCATTTCTTCGAAAAGCACTTTGGTGACTTTTTCACCGTTGGACAAAGACTTACCATGTCTTATCCATTGCCATATAGAGGTTCTAGAAATTTCAGCCGTTGCCGCATCTTCCATTAATCCATAAATAGGGACGCAACCATTACCTGATATCCAAGCTTCGATATACTGCACCGCAACACGGATATTTGCTCTCATTCCAGCTTCAGTTCTTTCACCCGAACATGGTGTTAAAAGCTGCTCAGCGGTGATTTCAGAGTCGGAGTCGCGAGATACATCGAGTTGATTTTTTCGCTCCCCCAGTGCGTTATCAAAAACCGCCATGACAATATCTGCTAAGCCTGGATGGGCAACCCACGAACCATCATGGCCATTTTTTGCCTCTAGCTCTTTATCAGCTCTTACCTTGGCTAGGATCATCTGGTTTTCTTCTTCATCTTTACTTGGAATGAATGCAGACATCCCTCCCATCGCAAATGCACCACGACGATGACATGTCTTAATTAATAAACGAGAATACGCACTTAGAAACTCTTGTGTCATAGTGACAATCTGGCGGTCGGGCAACACCCTATCAGGGTATTCTTTCAATGTTTTGATATAGCTAAAAATATAATCCCAACGACCACAATTTAAACCAACAATGTGGTGGCGCATGTGATAAAGAATTTCGTCCATTTGGAATACTGCAGGCAATGTTTCAATCAAAACTGTTGCCTTAATTGTTCCGCGAGGTAATTCTACAAAATCTTCAGCTGCGCTAAAGACATCACTCCACCATTTTGCTTCCTGCCAAGATTCTAATTTTGGAATATAGAAATAAGGACCACTACCTTTCTTTAACAAGGCTTGATAGTTATTGAAAAAATAGAGCGCGAAATCAAACAGCCCACCAGGGATTGGCATTCCACCAAATAACACATGCTTTTCATCGAGGTGTAACCCCCTGACACGAGCAATCAGTACAGCAGGGTCTGATTTCAGTTGATAAACCTTACCATTTTCATTGGTATAAGAAATATCACCATTAATGGCATCACTTAAGTTGATTTGCCCATCAATTAACTTTTCCCAAGAAGGTGAAAGTGAATCTTCAAAGTCTGCCATAAAAACTTTAACGTTAGAGTTCAAAGCATTAATCACCATCTTACGTTCAACAGGGCCAGTAATTTCAACCCGACGATCACGCAAGTCCTCTGGAATATTTTGTATTTTCCAATCGTCATTTTTTATGGAACTAGATTCCAAAATAAAGCTTGGCAATTCCCCAGAATCAATTTTAGCCTGTCTTTCTAATCTTTCTTTCAGCAATTGATTTCTGCGAGGTAAAAAAACCTCAACTAAATGAGAAAGAAATTCAATAGAATCATTATGTAATACTCTATTATCTTGATGAGCTATTTCTTTAGTAAATGTTAAATCCGATGCTAATAATTGATGCTCCATTGATCAGTCCTCATTCATATCGGGTTATGGATTAAGCTTAAGATCAAAATAAGAATAAATCAAAAACGATTTCCATTTTAATAAAAAATATGCGTAACAAAATGATAAATAATAGTTTTTATTAAATATTTTTTTGAAATTTAATTTTCATTTTTAAAATGAAATATGTTAAATATCCGTTAAATCAAGTAATTACTAAATAATTTTCTTATTAAAATAGTTTGTCTGAAAAACAAAAAAGCAGCTACACAGTAGCTGCTTTTATGCTGATAATAATTTCTTAATCGAGATTTAACTCTATAAAAATAAGTAAAAACCCATGTACCTAATGATTATTAAAACACCAGCAAAATAATGATTCTTTTTTAATCTAAAGTCGGTTCCATATGGCTAAGATCGAAAGGTGTGATCTGGTACACATAATAATTCAACCAATTAGAAAAAAGTAAGTGTCCATGACTACGCCAACTGATCAATGGCGGATTAGTTGGATCATTATTTTTAAAATAGTTACATGGGATCTCTGGGGAAAGTCCGGCATTAAAGTCACGCCAGTATTCTTGAGCAAGTGTATCTTTATCGTATTCAGGGTGACCTGTAACAAAGGCGAGACGTTTATCTTTAGAGCCAAATAAATAAGCTCCAGCCTCTTCAGAACTGGCTAATATTTCCAAGTCTGTATGCTCACGAATAAGATCCTCCGGAAAATCAGCATATCGTGAATGAGGTGCATAAAATGAGGCATCAAATCCTCGTGTTAATAATGCATGTTGCTCTAACGTATCATGCTGATAAACACCCGAAAGTTTTTCCGTACGTGTCCATTTTGGCAAATCATAAAGTACTTTTAAAGCTGCCTGTACTGCCCAACAAACGAAAAGTGTTGAGGTTACATGTTCTTTAGCCCACCCAATCACTTTTTCGATTTGGCTCCAATAGCATACATCATCAAATTCAACTAACCCCAAAGGCGCTCCTGTGACAATTAAGCCGTCAAAGTTTTGTTCTTTGATATCCTCAAAATCACAATAAAAATTATTCAAATGTTCTGTTGGTGTATTTTTAGATTCTCTTTGGTCGATTCTTAAGAGTTGGATATCGACCTGTAGAGGCGTATTTGATAGAAGCCTTAAAAACTGGTTTTCAGTTTCAATTTTTTTTGGCATCAAATTCAATATCAATACTTTCAAGGGACGGATCTCCTGAAGGCTAGCTCTTGTCGTTGTCATGACAAAAACATTTTCTTCGCGTAAGAAATTCACTGCAGGTAACTCGTCTGGTAAACGAATTGGCATCATTCATCCCCTTTTTATACTTTTATACGTTTAGACTTCTAGAATGCTAAATAATCTAACTAATGTTACGCACCTTGTCGAGTATTTCAAGAGTGATTGAAATAATTTCATGCGAAGCCGCTTGCCATGAGTCCTTTTCAAATATAACTCACATGTAATCTACTGATTTTATATATTTTTTATCTACCTTTACCATTTTATAGATGCAAATGTAACTTATATGCTTTTGATATTAATTAGATCTAATGTGGTTTTTCTCTCCCTCTAATTTGCATCTACAACCCTTTAACTGAAAGAGTTTGCTTAGTATTTTTATGTTGAAAAGCCCAACTCCTTAAACCCAAATTGTTGATTATCCAAATGAGTATTCAAAACCCAATAAATAATAGAAATCGATATGGTAGATTATGGACACAGTGAATCCTTACTAAGTAACTTACTAATTAGCTTACAATTATTTCCCTATGAACTTATGTATATCTCCCTATAAAATCAATTTATTAGAGTCTACTAAGCATTAAAGTCTTGTAACCTGTTACACCCTAACAACCTAATGCAGTAATAATATTCATAATAAGCACAGAAGATAATTACTAAGTTGACTACTCATTGCCTAATCACCTTTAACATTGTCAGCCTGTCCCCTTTCTTCATGTATAAACGTCGTTTTGTCAGAGGCCTTATCCATCACCAGAGTCAATACAATGATAAGCAATAGAATAAAAAGTGCGTGTACAATAAGTAATGTGACAACACAAGTTAGTTACTGAGTGGATTATTGATTAGCGATGGTAAAAAGTGCCATAAATACACAAGTTAGTTGCTCAGTGGATTATTGATTAGCGATGGTAAAAAGTGCCATAAAGACACAAGTTAGTTACTGAGTGGATTATTGATTAGCGATGATAAAAAGTGCCATAAATACAACGCACAATGACTGGGCTGATGCTCAAGAATGAAA
>NZ_JBEBNT010000032.1:0-23847 GCF_040396775.1 Providencia sp. | reverse complement strand
TGGCTTCGCGCTTTCACCTTAGTCACATACTTTTGTATGCTCCTAAGGCCTCAAGTACTTGCCATCTACCTACAAATTCAACTAGTTAGGGTATAGCTTAAAATGCCATACTTAAATTTGTAGGGGTGTTGGCGACGCTTTATTTAGCGGTCAGCGCAAGATTATACCTACGCTGAATTATATACTTTTTTGTAGCTGCCTCAAAATGGCTTTATGCGTGTAGCGAAAACCAAAAAACAATATCCCGAATCGCTATTGCTCATCGGGATATTTTTACGGACAAGGTACAGCTCTGTCACTAAACGGGATTATTCGTCACCATTTAAGCCAGCACGGTTCAATAAGAACTGCGCTAACATAGAAACAGGGCGGCCCGTTGCCCCTTTCGCTGCGCCTGAACGCCATGCTGTTCCTGCGATATCAAGGTGCGCCCAGTTATATTTGGTTGCAAAACGAGATAAGAAGCAGCCGGCAGTGATTGCCCCAGCAGGACGACCACCCGTATTGGCTAAATCCGCAAAGTTCGGCGTAATTTGGTCGAAATATTCATCCGCTAACGGTAAGCGCCATGCACGGTCACCCGCTTGCTCAGACGCATTTAACAGCTCATGGGCTAGCGGATTGTGGTTTGACATCAAGCCTGTGTAGTGGCTACCTAAAGCAATTACACACGCACCCGTTAAGGTTGCGATATCGATAACTAGTTCAGGGTCGAAACGCTCAACATAGGTCAGCGCATCACACAGCACCAAACGGCCTTCTGCGTCGGTATTTAATACTTCAACAGTCTGGCCTGACATGGTCGTGAGAATATCACCTGGGCGATAAGCACGCCCACCCGGCATGTTTTCACAGCCAGCCAGTACGCCAATCACGTTGATAGGCAACTGTAACTCAGTGATAAAGCGCATCACACCATAAACAGACGCGGCGCCGCACATATCGTATTTCATTTCATCCATGCCATCGGCAGGTTTGATTGAAATACCTCCTGAGTCAAAGGTTAACCCTTTACCTAGTAGAACGATTGGTTTGCTGTCTGGGTCTGGATTGCCTTTGTATTCCATGATGGACATCAGCGATTCGTTTTGTGAACCTTGGCCCACCGCCAGATAGGCATTCATGCCCAACTCTTTCATTTGCTCTTCACCGATCACGCGAGTGGTCAGTTTGCTGTCTGAAAGGTCTGCTAATTGACGTGCTTGAGAAGCTAAATAACCTGCATTACAGATATTTGGCGGCATATTGCTCAAGTCTTTAGCGGCTTTAACACCCGAGGCGATAGCCAGACCATGAGAAATTGCACGCTCACCGCTGGTCAGTTCACGGCGTGTTGGTACATTAAACACCAATTTACGTAGTGGACGGCGATGTTCTGTTTTATTACTTTTCAGTTGATCAAACACATACAGCGATTCTTTTGCTGTTTCGACGGCTTGACGAACTTTCCAGTAGTTATTGCGGCCTTTTACATGTAATTCAGTTAGGAAGCACACAGCTTCCATTGAGCCTGTTTCATTCAGAGTACTGATTGTTTTCTGAATAATTTGTTTAAATTGACGTTCGTCTAACTCGCGTTCCTTACCACAACCAATAAGTAAAATGCGTTCAGACAGAACGTTAGGCACATGATGGAGTAGCAGGGATTGACCTACTTTACCTTCAAGTTCGCCACGGCGCAGCAGGGCGCTGATATAACCGTCACTAATTTTGTCCAACTGTTCAGCAATTGGGGACAGACGGCGTGGTTCAAAGACACCGACAACGATACATGCGCTGCGTTGTTTCTCCGGGCTACCACTTTTTACACTAAACTCCATGCGTTCTCCTGAATCTTAAAGACAAAGGCCGATGCTCCCGCTAGAATTAGCGTTTCGCATGATCTACCTCATAGAGAATAAACTCTTTATGTTAAACTAACCACCTATACGCGAAATAACTCACGTTGTATGCTGTTTATCGCGAAACAACGTGAAGTATGGCAAGTATATCTGGTTTCACGAATATTAAGCATATTCTGATATTTCAATCAGTATAGAGAATGCTTTTATATCATTCTAGCCATACAATAAACCAGAGTATATGTTAGTAAATGGCAGACATTTAACGAACTTAGCCATTTTCTTCCCAAAAGACAAGTTTTCACAGGCGTAATAAGCGTGATCATTATTAGATATTTGGTACGGGAAACCCTGAAAAGTCAGTTAGCCATACTTTTTGTATTGATGCTAATCTTTTTTAGCCAGAAGTCGATAGACATTCTGGGCGCAGCTGTTCAGGGTAATATTCCCTCAAACTTAGTACTTCCTTTGTTGGGGTTGGGTGTGCCCGAAATGGCGCAGCTTATCTTGCCTTTAAGCCTATTTCTTGGGCTATTGATGACATACAGTAAACTTTACACTGAAAGCGAAATTACGGTGATGCATGCCTGTGGCTTGGGCAAAAGTGTGTTAGTCAAAGCCGCGTTAGTCCTTGCTGCAATCACAGCGATGGTCGCGATTGCCAATATTACATGGATGTTGCCATGGTCATCACAATATCAAGAACAAGTGCTTGCGGATGCGAAAGCAAACCCGGGTCTTGCGGCGATGGTGGAAGGGCAATTTAAAACCACCAAAGATGGCAACTACGTGTTGTATATTGGTGATGTTAAAGGGAATAATTTCAAAAATGTTTTCCTTGCTCAATTGCGTGCAGCGAATGAACAACGTCCTTCGGTTGTCGTCGCAGATAGCGGCTACATGAAAGAAGACCCTGATGGTCGCCAAGTGGTTGTTCTTAATGAAGGAACTCGCTACGAAGGAACCGCATTATTACGTGATTTCCGTATTACTGATTTTGTGAACTACCAAGCGATTGTGGATCATCAATCGGGTGAAACGCGTAGTGACCGTGTTGAGCAAAAAAATATGCTGCAACTGTGGGATGAAAATACCCCAGAGGTCAATGCCGAGTTTCACTGGCGTTTAACGATTGTGTTCTCTGTGGTGGTTATGGCCTTGATGGTCGTGCCATTAAGTGAAGTGAACCCGCGCCAAGGGCGCGTGCTCAGTATGTTGCCAGCAATGCTGCTATATCTCATTTTCTTCTTGCTGCAAAGTACCTTGCGCAATAGCGCTGATAAAGGCGATATTGACCCGCGTTATACTATGTGGGCGGTAAATCTAGGCTATTTGGTTTTGGCAGTGATCCTCAATGCGTGGAACACGGTTCCAATGCGCCGCATGCGTCTTAAATTGAGTAAAGGGGCTGCTTGATGTTTGGAGTTTTAGATAGATATATCGGGCGAACCATCCTAAATTCCATTTTGGTGACGCTATTTTTATTGGTTTCGCTGTCTGGGATCATTAAATTTGTCGAGCAGCTTCGCAAAGTGGGGGATGGTGATTACACCGCGCTGAGTGCAGGGGTGTTCACCTTACTGACCGTGCCAAAAGATATCGATATTTTCTTTCCGATGGCAGCACTATTAGGTGCCTTAATGGGGCTTGGTGCACTGGCCTCGCGCAGTGAGTTGGTGGTGATGCAAGCCTCCGGCTTTACGCGTTTGCAAATCGCCCTGTCTGTGATGAAAACCGCAATCCCATTGGTGATCGTGGCGATGTTTATCGGTGAGTGGGTCGCGCCTGCGGGTGAACAATGGGCTCGAAATTATCGCGCAGAAAAAATTGTCGGTAATTCATTAGTGGTGACAGATGAAGGAATGTGGGCGAAAGATGGTCGTGATTTCATTCATATTCAGCGTATCAATAACTCAACGTCGATCCAAGACGTGTCCGTTTATCGTTTTGATGAACAACAAAAATTAAAATCGGTGATGTTTGCTTCAAGTGGTGAATACGATACGGCTAATCAGCAGTGGGTATTATCACAAGTGGACGAGTCGATTTTAAGCAGCGAGAAAAAAATCACAGGTTCACAACGGCTTACCGTTGATTGGAAAACCAACCTGACCCCTGAAAAACTGGGGATTGTCTCATTGAGTGCGGATTCGCTATCAATTCGCGGGCTGTATCAATACGTCTCATACCTAAAAGAAAGCGGCCAAGTGGCGGCAGTGTATGAGCTGAGTTTGTGGAAAAAAATCTTAGCTCCGTTATCCGCAGCGGTCATGATGTTAATGGCAGTTTCCTTTATCTTCGGGCCATTACGCACAGTACCAATGGGTGTAAGAGTGGTATCAGGGATTGTCGGGGGCTTCTTATTTTACGTGCTAAACCAAGGCTTTGGTAACTGGAGTCTTGTCTATTCCGTTCCACCGATTATTGCTGCTATATTACCGAGTTTACTGTTCTTAATTGTCAGTATCGTCTTGTTAGTTAAACGAAAATAATTATTTGATTGTTGATAAAAGGCTGTGGATCTTCGGATTTCACAGCCTTTTTCTTTTATTGCCACTTACTCAGAAAATAATTACCTAAATTGCTGATGATTTCGAGTAATTTATTTTGTGGCTGAAATAAGATGTATTGCTTCTTATTTCCTTCTGACGAACCAATATATTCCCCCTTAACACCAATAACGTTCGAGCCGCTTCTATTGGCTAATTGCTGCGCATAAGAGAAAATGCCGCCATTGGCTGTATAGGATTTCTGCATAGGATAGGCATTTGCCCACTCTTTTTTTGCGAATTCTTTCCACACTTGCTGGCGTGTATCATTGACTAGTTGTTTATATTCTTTTGTGTCTTTCAGCTTAATTTTATTTGTTTTTAAAAGGTTATAATCTAATTGGCTAAGATCTATCTCGATATTGTCGGGTTTTTTAGGGGTAGGAAAAGCACATTGGTGATTATGAATTTTTCTAAGCAGCTGCACTAATTCAGAGACTTTTCCTTGCTTAGTGGTGCTGGGGCGAAGTACGTGAGGTAATAAAAAAGAAGCGATTTTCATCTTAAATCCTGTCTTTGTAGCCGAAGAGGGTTTAAGAATATCGTTTAGATTGGACGAGGTATTACACAAAGCGCTGAAAGGAAAAACAGCCTGACCCGCTCAGGCTGTTGTTGCAATTAACGCAAGCACACGGGTAAACCCGCGTTTCAGAGTAGGGGTATAGCTCGCCATTGCCTGTAAAGCGTCGACGGTACCCTTTCAATGTTTCCCATACGCATGGTTAGATGAAAGAGAAGCAACTAAATCATTAACTCCAACCGTTAACTTACTAAATTTACTGCTATCTTTGCGTGTCATCACCACAAAAACGCCGATATTTTGTTGTGGGATCATCGCCATATAGGTATTAAACCCACCACCTCCACCGGTTTTTTGGTAAATGCCGGGAATACCATTTTTCGGTTTCATATAAACCCAACCAAGGCCTAACCCGTCAGCATGGCCAGCAACATCCATCCCTTTAATTTCTAGCAGTTTTTCGCGAGGGAAGTAAATACCCTGTTCCCGTGCTGCGGTCGCTTTACGCAAGTTGGTATCGGTGGATAAAAATTGCTGCATCCATTTTTGCATATCAGCTGGCGTTGAATACACCCCACCACTGCCAGCTGCCGCAAGGGTATTATGGCAAGGACTTGGTTTCGTGCCTTCCATTAAACGAGCACATTGTGCATTACTTGGCGTATAAGTGGTGTCTGTCATCTTCGCAGGTGAAGTCACATAGTGACTAAATAATTGCGGATATGGCTGGCCTGTGGCTTTTACCATCGCATCCGCCAATAAATCGTAAGCAAGGTTGGAATAGGAGGCTTCAGTTCCCGGAGTTGCATCTAACTTGCCTGTTTTTAGCCATGTCCAGCGGTTATCTTGTGTCGGCCAAATAAACACAGGGCGACCCCATTTTCCACCGGGCTGCTCACGGGGTAAACCACTGGTGTGGCTAGCAAGATGATATAAGCGAATTGGCTGCCCGCTGGCGTTATCAGGCACAGTGACACCTTGATAAGCATACTGTTGAAGTGGGTCAGTAATCAGCAGTTTTTTGTCTTGCTCAAGCTTAATGAGTATTTCGCTTGTCATTAATTTGGTCACTGATGCGATACGAATTAATGAATTCGGGCCGGGTTTTTTTCCATTACCCGGGGCTGTTTCCCCATAATAACGGGATAACGCTTGGTTATTATCAATCACGATAATCGCCATACCCCGCGCATCACTTTCATTAAAAATACGATTAGCATATAAATCGACAATCTTAGCGACGCGCTCGTAAGTCCTTCTATCTCCCTCAAAAACCTGCCAATCTGAGGATTCAACATCATTACCTTGTAGAAACTTAGGTGTTTTTTCTGTCTTGGTTGAACATGCCATTAAAGCAAGGGACAACGCGGATACAGACAGAATTTTTAGAAATGATTTCTTCATGTTTGGAGCCAGCCGATATGATTGTTTGCAAGTGGCTTTTCAGCCAATCTTATTTTTTCTTAGCGAAAACTCGCATTATTGCACCAATTAAGATGCCAATAACGACCCCTGTCGCTATCCATCCAACAAAACCCATGATAAAGCCTTTCAACATTGCATTAGATTGCGGTTAAACTAACAAAAATAATAGTCTATCGCTAGCCACCCAAGCATGGATACGATAAAAATAATTAGCAAAAAACTAACATACTCATTAATCAATATATAAACAAAAGAAGCTTTCCCACTCGATCCCAATATTATTGTTCAATATGCTTTATTTTTAATCGAACAATCACCTCCAGCACGAATAAGTGTTGCCAGTGGACACAAGGCAAGTATAATGGCAGCGTTTTCCAAGAAACACATCACTTCAGTGCCGGAGTGGCGGAATTGGTAGACGCAGTTGATTCAAAATCAACCGCCTTCGGGTGTGCCGGTTCGAGTCCGGCCTTCGGCACCATAAGAACATCAAGAGACGTCAACTGACGTCTTTTTTTGTATCTAAAACCCAGTGTTTGCAAGGCTTTCTCTGCGTTTTCAGTCAATGCATGTCAATTTAACTCAACCCACATCAACCTCCGTGTGAGTATACATCTGAGTATATCTTCGCTTCGATAATATTTGTATACTCATTGTATCTCGAATTACCGATGCTAAAGCAATGCAGGCGCAGCCTGTGGCGTAGACACTTAGTTGTTTATGTAACTCGAAATCATCAACAGTAATCTGAGATATCTTATTTATATACTCACTCTGGGGTGAAGAGGACAAAGAATATGGCATTAACCGATACAAAAGTTCGTGCAGCTAAACCTGAAGAGAAAGCTTATACACTGACAGACAGTGATGGCTTGTTTCTTTATATTCACCCCAATGGTTCTAAATATTGGCGCTTCCGTTTTCGCTTTGGCGGCAAACAACATTTAATGGCCTTTGGCGTATACCCTGAAATCTCTTTAGCGGATGCAAGAGAAAGAAGGGATGCTGCCAGAAAGCAAGTTGCTCTAGGCATCGACCCACGCGAACTCAAGAAAGAATTAAAGGAAGAACAACAAAAGGAATTCAATACTTTTGAGAAAGTTGCTCGTGATTGGCATGCAACCAATAAGAAGTGGTCTGAAGGGCATAGCCATCGAGTGCTAAAAAGTCTTGAAGACAATATCTTTGCTGCAATTGGTAAGCGTAATATTGCCGAACTAAAAACTCGCGATCTCCTTGAACCAATTAAAGCCGTAGAGATGTCTGGACGTCTTGAAGTTGCAGCACGTTTACAACAACGTGTGACAGCCATAATGCGTTACGCAGTACAAAGTGGTTTAATCGACTATAACCCTGCACAAGATATGGCTGGTGCAGTTGCGACAGGTAAACGAGTCCATAGAGCCGCATTAGAGCTTAAACGCCTACCCGAGTTCTTACAACGCATTGATGATTATAAAGGAAGACCTTTAACTAAACTTGCAGTCAAACTCACCTTATTAGTCTTTATTCGTTCCAGTGAGCTGCGCTTTGCTCGTTGGGATGAAATAGATTTTGAGAATGCCATGTGGACGATCCCCGCAGAACGCGAAGCGATAGAAGGGGTTAAGCATTCCCATCGTGGATCAAAAATGCGCACACCTCATTTAGTTCCGTTAAGCCGACAAGCCATTGAGATATTAAAGCAGATCTATCAATTCAGCGGTAATCACGATTTGATTTTTATCGGCGATCATAACCCCAGAAAACCAATGAGTGAAAACACGGTAAACAACGCATTACGTGTGATGGGCTATGATACGAAAACAGAAGTTTGTGGGCATGGTTTCAGAACAATGGCGTGTAGTTCATTGATTGAGTCGGGGCTATGGTCGAAGGATGCAGTAGAGCGCCAAATGAGCCACCAAGAACGCAACTCAGTAAGAGCTGCTTATATTCATAAGGCAGAGCATATCGAGGAAAGACGGCTGATGGTGCAATGGTGGGCTGATTATCTGGATGCGAATAAGGAGAGGGAGATTTCACCTTTTATTTTTGCTAAGTCGGGGTAATGAGATAGTGTGAGGTATGCAGATACAGTTTTAAATACCTTGCTAAATACTCATCAAAAGCTGGTCAGTAAATAAAGCGTAAATCAGGTAATTTAATTGCTTGAGTATGAGGGAGGGCTAATAGGGCATGGTTTCTGCCACGAGATGGGGACTATCTTGCATGAGAAAGGTTTTAATTTAGCATGGGTTGAAACCTGGTTTGCACATATAGGTAAGAACGAGATATAACCATGTTCAGCATATGGATGAGCACAGAGAAATGATGCAGCGGTATGCGGATTACATGGATGAGTTGGAGGGGAGCTTGGATAATGTGGTTAGTGTGAATTTTAAGTAATTAAAATAGCCATCTGCACGTAAATGAGTATAGATGGCTTTGTAAAATGGATTATATTCGCGATTTCATGCAAATTATATCGAAAATAAGTGAAGGGAAGCAGACTCTCTAAGCAGATGGCAATCCAAGTTTGTCAAAGAATGCACGGTTACGCTCTCCAGCAGCTTTCACCAATTGATCAAAACTAATCACTTCGATATAAGCATGGGAAGGTTCGTTATAACCGAAATAGCCCATCCCATCAGATGTGATTCGCAAATTTCCCCGACGACAGCGTCGGTGCATAGATTCAGTGAGGTCACAAACAACGTAACAATAGCCAGGTATATCATTATTACCTGGAATTGGGCGGCCATTCTTTGTAGCTACCTTCCCTTCACGTATCCGCTCTAAATAACTTAGTGCTTGATCAATAGGATCTTTATCTTCACCTTCTCGCATATCATTTCGCATTGGCCGTTTGATTTCAACAACGGTAATGGCGGCAAGTGGGAAGCTGCTTTGGTCATTAACAAGAAGTGGGTTATCAAATACTCTCATGCTAAGTAAATCAGGTTCTTTTGTAGAATTATTGCCAGTGATAGGCATCGAGTTGAGCGTTTTATCTGAAGCTAAATAGTTATGAAATGCCAAACGTTCGTCAATTAACCAAAGGTTGCAGGAATCAAGGAAAACCTCACCGGAATCTTTCCGCATAGGCATGATAAGTTCATGGATCATATCTTCACGGGCGTATTTTCCGTCTTCTAGCCGCTCAATAGATTTTTTTAGAAGGTCAATAATCACCTTGCGGTGAGAAACATAATTGGCAAGATCTGACTTTTTAAGATCTCCGGCTTTGCGTAGGTACTCGCTTAGTCGTTCCTTATATTCTTCTACATGTTCTTTATTCTGGGGCAGCATGATATCGTGGCCTTCGCTCACCAGTTGGCGCTCTACCTCATACCACTGAGTATGTAAATGCAACTCTAGTTCTTTATCTGACTTCTCAGGGTCAACGATCAGTAAATCTTCTGGAACATAATTTACAATAGGGCGATAGCGTGGTGCATGGTTGTCGATGAAATCATCTACTCTAATTTTTCCTGCGGACACATTTTTTGTTAGAACGTCTTGCAGGTACTCCTTGGTTCGAGCCAATATTGCTTCTCGAATATCTTTGAAAGTTACTTCGTTGAGCATGTCTTCAACATCTTCGGTAATATCAAACGAAGTTCGTTCACTGCGCACATGTTGATTTAGATATTCGGAAGATACATAGCAGGTATAGGTGAATTCACCGGAAGAGTCAGATATTTTTGCGTAGAGACCAGGAAGCTTGCCTTGTATAGATTCCTCCTTAACAAGTCGATTAGCGGCACAGAGTGCTAGCTGATGCTTTTTATTAACGGAGGCACGGAATTTGATATGAGTTAAGTCAAACTGATGGTCCCGAATTGTAATAGTTTCGATAAATGCGCTGGCATGCATATGCTCTTCGAGTAAATTATCAAGGTCAAAAATTTCGCCCAAATCCTCTAAAAGAATCTTAGGAGCACTTCCTTGCCGCACAAAATACCAGAGTATATGTTCCAATAATTGGTTAGCTATCGATAGGCCTCTTGAAGGAACTTGCTTGCGAAAGTTTTCATCAAAATTAATCAGTTTAATAATCGTACCTGGTTGTTGAGATGTGACCTCAACAAGTTTTTCACCATGAATTCCTAATTTATCATTGAAGCGAAATATGCGTTTTTTAAGTTTATTGTTAATATCGAAAAAGTGGCTTTCTATTTCAACTAAATCAAATGCCTTTAACCACATCAGGCGACCAACACCTCGGCATCCCTTGTCAATTTTATGGTCTGAATCGAGAGTTTTAAATGACTTAACGTTGATTTCATTAAAACCACAGCCATTATCAATTATGGTGAATCCGATAATTGGCGGCTGAGACTTTACATCTAAATTTAAGCTGCCTTGCGTGGCCCGATTAATACGGAGAGTGATCTTTCCATCAGGAAGATTATTCATCTCTTCAATAGAGTGGATGGAGTTTACCACAGCCTCGAATACAGGCATTAAACCGTGATTTTTTGGCAGCGAAGTGTTTCGTAAACGGCCTTTTAAATTTGTTTGTAAACTCACAGCTCAACTACTCCCTTTAATCGTTATTACAGAGAAATTCTGTGTAGCAGCGCTAGTCTGAGCATGAGCTAATCTAATGTAACAATCTGCACACTTCGGGTTACGCCTATGCGAATCTCTCTCTTCAGCAGAAATTTTGATCTCATTTAATTTCATAACCGCCTTCACTGAGGCTTAATATTTCACAGCTAGGTGAAATTTCCAAGCAATGAGTAGTATATCGATAGCTAATTTCAGTTTAAATTTTTTGCAAGAATTTTTCCGGTTGTATTATCTAAACGGTATTGCGATATTGTTCCATCTGCAATGTATTGGATCACGGAAAGTGCAGTAGATAAGGGAATATTAAACCATTCTCTTGGTGTATAAATTTGTCCGGTATGGCTTTTTAGGGTGACATTAAGTCTGCGAGCAGCAAGAAATCCATGTACTAGATTTTCAAGTTTTTGCGTGTTGAGATTGAAACATTGACTAGTTGATACAATTCTTACAGGAGCTTCTAGAAAAGTGCGATCTTTTTCTGCATTTTTGATCCGTTGCTCAACTGTTGTTTCAGTAAAGCCTATTTTATAAAGATTCTGTTTATAAGGGGTGAGTACAGGATCGGTGCTCATAGTTGCGAGTATATAAACTACTCCTGAGGGAATAGGGTCACTTGACAGTTGTAATTTTTGACCATTTAGCAGAACTTTACGCCCTTCATTATCTCTCACTAACCCATGCGTTAAGGACTGATAAAGCATATGCATTTCTGTGCCATTTTCAAATATGAGATGCAATCGTGAATTGTAAGTACTGTACTGGTCAAGACGCTCACCAGCGGTATAGACGTATCCAAGTAAGCCATTAAGAATGAAAAAATCACCTTCAGCGATTTTCAGTTTGTGTGTAAAGCGTTCTAAAGAAAAATGATTTTTTTTCAGGCCATCATGTAATGCGTAGAATAAAGGCTCAAATTTTGGAAAATCAGCACATGGATGTCGTTGAGCTATTTCGTCGGGTTGCTCTTTCTTTTCAGCTGAAACATATTTCATACTAAAAATATCGGGTTCAGCGAAATCGAGCAAACCGTCATCGTCGTCAGCAAAGATATCGTCTAAAGAAGTAACCAGTTCAGATTTATTTATCTCAGCGATGACATTGGGCTCTGCTGAGAAATTACTATCAGGAGATTGCGAATTATATGGCTTTAATAGGCCATATTGATCAAGCTTTTGTAGCTGGCTACTCTGTTCTGGATTATTTTTAAAAATACGCAGTCGTCGCGCTAATCGTTTTTCTTCAAGTGATGAGTCATCTGTTTCACTGGGTAATCTATTATTTTTTTCATAAAAAGAAACGATTTCGACAAATTGATTTCCAGCTAAATCAATGGGTGATACTTTTTGCTTTAAGGGCTGTACATCAAGCAGCCCAAAACCATCATCTTCGCCAAAGATATCATCGAGTGTTAATTTATCTGCTAAATGTTTTGTCGATAATCTGATCATTTAACTAGCCTGTGTAGATATTGATTGCTGCTTCATTTTACGCAGGTATGCCAGTGTTTCAGCGTAGCGGACTTCAATGGGATCGCTGGAGTTTAATAATGGTTCTCGCTGAAACTCTTGTCTGAATTGTTTGATTTTAGGCCAAAGAATAATTGCTTCTTCCTCTGACATTTGTGATTTATTGGCACTCACCGCTTCTTGAATAGTTTTCAGCATAGGCGCTGTGACTGATTTAGATAATATTTCATAAGCACCGTGGAAGGGGTTAACGGCATCAATCAGGTCAATATCCAAATTATCAATACACAGAAATTTTTCGCCCATTTTGATAAACTGCTTACTCGCAATATTAGTTGATGACTCATCACTATCATTGCCTATTTCTATATAAGCATTATCGGGCAACACTTCCCCTTCAATCAAACCGCCCTGTTGCGTAATTAACATGCTTTGTAAGATCCCTTGTCTAACCTGCTCTTGCTCTTCTTCGGTTAAATTAGGATAAAGAGTTTGGATCACTGAAGGTAAAGCAACTTGTGTAATGGTTTCTGCTGGTATGATTTCGCTAATGGCCTCTTTTACTAGTTGCTCATTTGCGATCAGTGTTGCCATAATCTCGTTTTTATCACCGTTCAGAATATCCAACACATTTTGAGATACAGGCGCATTGACGCTATCATCGACTAATAAGGTATTAGGTGGAAGTGGGTGCCCATCCCATTGAGTGCGGGGTTTAAATTGTATGCTAGGTGCTAATATTTGCTCCATCAATAATGAGGTCGTGATAGCCTTAAGCATGTTATTGACGGAGGTTCTGACATCATCATCTTGAGCATCAGGTTGAGCGATAAGATTAGTAAACTGAGCGTGCTTTTTACCTACGCTATCGCGTGTTGCTCGACCAATAATCTGCACGATCTCAGTTAGCGAACTACGATAACCAATAGTTAATACATGTTCACAAAACGGCCAGTCAAAACCTTCTTTTGCCATTCCTAGCGCGATAATAATATCCATATCATCTGCGGTTTTAAGATTACGTAGATAAGCTTGAACTTTAGGACGCTCAGTAGGATCGTCATCGACTAAATTTGCTACTTTTAATTGGCGACCATTTTTACCATCAATATGATATATCCCTGTTATTGGATCGCGTTTTACCACTGTGCCGAGAATATCCAATATTGCATCAACTTCGCCATGTTTATCTTTCGTCGACTCACCAGAGTTAACATTAGGAATATGAATAATGGTTTTTTTACTGGCGTCAAGAACCGAGGAAAGAGCGTCTATATAACGTCCTTGGTAAAAATGATAGCCGATCCCAAGGGATTTTAGATATTGATATCCATTGAGCTGTTCATAATAGGTATAAGTAACTTTGGTGAATAGGGTTTCATCTTCGGGCAATAAAATAGGCACAGTATCACCACGAAAATAAGAGCCTGTCATCGCAATGATATGCGCGGTTGAGTGTTTCATTAGGTCGTCAATAAGTCCACCTAAACGGCTAGCCTCATCTGCGGAAACGTGATGAAATTCATCAATAGCAACCACGCAATGATTAAAATCTGTGATGGCTAATTTTTCGAAGGCAAAACGTAATGTTGCATGGGTGCAGACCATAATAGAGTCATCGCCAGACATAAATCGTGTAAAAGCATTTACTTTGCCATCTTCGCCACCATCGATACATAAATTATTTTCGGGCTTAACTATCCAGTCGGCAAAGAAGCCATATTGAGTTAGTTTGGTATTTTGGAATGAGCCACCAATTGATTTTTCAGGAACTGCCACAATCACTTTATTCAGATGTTGATTTTCTAATTTATCTAAGCCTAAGAACATTAATGCGCGTGATTTACCACTGGCTGGTGGCGCTTTGATTAATAAATATTGGTTATTGCGTTCATTAAAGGCACGTGCCTGCATTTCACGCATCCCCATGGTATTTAGACTAGCGCTTTGTCCAGTTTGCCCATATTCAACATGCAGTATATTCGTCATCACAGTTCCTTAAAATTCATTGAGATTAGAGTGTTATAGCTATTTCTTGCAGGTTAACTTAGGTCTTTATTTATCGTTTTTAGTTAATTCTTCATAGCGCGCTAATAAACAACTTAAACGTTCAGTAGCATCTTTAAATGGTCGGTCGCGATAAAGTTTATCAACAGCCTTATCAAGAGCTTGATGAGCAGTTAGTAGTCTCTCAGGCATTTTATTTGGGTCATAAAGTTCAGCCAATGTATGGCCGGGAAACTCTTCTCGAGTCAGAATTATATCTTCGGCAAATCTTTCAATTTGTTTACGTTGATTTTCGGTTACATCAGGCCAAGGGAAAGTGTTATAAACAACTTTATTACCATAGCTGTAATCACTTTTTAGTCGCATAGCGACTAAACGCATCCAGTCATTATGTAGTAGGGATGTTAGTATTCCAAATTCGTACAGGGTTCCATTGGGAAGTATGAAGTTTCTATCCGAAGAAATTATTTCTGAGCTAAAAAAGCCTATAGGTATATAAGTACGTCTTTCTGATGAAACTCTAGGTATAAGTATGTAATTCCCTGATGTTGGTTGACTAATCTGCATAAATAGATGAGGTTTTTTAGCCATTTTTAAAGCAGCAGGGTGTCCAGCTTTTAGTCTTAGTTCCCGTATAGCATCTATTCTTTTTTTTACTAGTGGCATTTTTTGTAAGTCTGCATCAGTAGCATTTACTAACCATAAACACCAGCGTTCATTACTATTTAAAAATTCGTTTGCACCAAGAATTTTTTTTATCCAGCATTCAGATTTTGGTTCTTTTAATAATAGTTCATCACGTTCAATACGATCGAGTAATAAATTCCCACCATCTGTAGGTTTATTACCAAAAAGAAGAGGTATTACATTTTTAATCAAAGGTTTAGTTCTTGGAGTGATTACAGTATTGCTACCTTCTAGTAGATAAGGGCTAATATTACTAACAAACTCGCTATGCCATTCATTATCTACCAGATGAAAAAGCTTACGTGTTTTAGCTTGAGATGATACCCCAACGATAATGACATGAACTGCAGCTTTATCACGAGCATTATTTGACCAGGTAAATGTCGGGTAGGCGAAATGAATATTTAGCCCTAGTTTAAAAATAGGTGGCCAAAGTGTTGCGACTTGCTCCCCTTGACAAAGAGAATTAGTAGCAACAAGTGCTAATTCAGCTCGTGAATTTTGGATATATTGGGCTCCTTTCCAAAACCAGCATGCTACATAATCTAGATAGCCTAATGCTTTGAACCCAGAGAAAGTATTTTTCATATCATTGCGTTGTTCATCTGAGCGACCTAGAGTCCCCAAGAAAGGTGGATTACCAATAATATAAATTTCGTCTTCTGATCCTTTAGGGCATACCTGTTCCCAATCTAGCTGTAAACTATTGCCGCTGTATATATTTCCACTGTCACGCAATGGTAGTGCTGCTGGAGCAGAACCAAAGGCAGCTTCCCATTGGGTATTAAGCTGGTGTTCAGCAAGCCAAAGTGATAAACGTGCAATTTCACAGGCAAAATCATCAATTTCAATACCGTAAAACTGAGATAAATGTAGCCCGCTTAAAGAGAAACTTTCAGATTCAAGTTGGTTCAATGTCTCTATTGCTCGCATTTCTAGTTTGCGCAATTCTTTATAGGAGACGATTAAGAAATTACCTGAGCCACAAGCTGGGTCAAAAACTTTAATTTTGCCAATACGTACCAATAGAGCTTTTAATCCTTTGATGCTACGACCCTGTTTATTTAATTCAGCTTCAAGTGGTTCAAGAAATAGGGGTTTAATCACCTTCATAATATTGCTATATGAGGTGTAGTGTTGGCCTAGACGACTACGCTGCTCTACATCAATGACTGCTTGAAACATACTTCCAAATATATCTGGATTGATTTCACTCCAATTCATGGAGCCACATTCGAGTAATATCTTTCGCCCTTTCTTTCCAAGCTCTGGAATAGGTTCATCAGATGCAAATAAACCACCATTAACATAGGGGAATGCAGCAATATGAGTAGGTAAATGCCTGCGCTTAGAACTGTTTGGAGCGCTATTTAGTACAGTGAAAAGCTGTTCGAGAAATACATCAAGATCTTTACCGCTTTCTTCTGTATAACTTTTTATAGCAGAAGTGAATTGGCCTGATGTAAAAATACCTGTGTCTTCAGCAAAAAGGCAGAAAAGTAGACGAGTCAAAAATACGTTTAAGGCATGAATATCTTCGGGTTTACTTAGGTCGTTGCTGATACGAATAAGATCAAATAGCTTCCCCATTTTTTCAGCTGCTTTAACATCTGCTGGATTTTCACTATTAATTATTGCTTTTTCTAAACCCACTAGTGGTAAAAAGAAACCATAGTTGCTGTACAACTCATCCAGTTCAATATCTAATCGTTCTTTACTTAGAGTGTCCCAAGCTAAAAATCGAACAAAATCAGTAACTATAATAAAACGGATCTTATTTTTTGTCATTACAGGGTTGGCAATATGCTCGTCAAGTAAAGCATCAATATCATAATTAACAGTAGCACCTTGAAAATAGAGTTTATTCTTTAGCCCTACATGTCCAGTTTCTTTAGCTATATTACGGCTACTACCTTGTCGTACTTGTGTAATAGTCGCTTTAGGAAAATTAAAAGCGGCCATAAAGCCATAGATAAACTCATCAGGATCCAATTCTTTCGTCAAGTGTTCTAGTTGTTCAAAAATATTTGCCTGATTGACAGCCATTATAAATCTCTTTATGAGTATAATTAATGAGTTAGCTAAATTAATTAAAGGTATCGATATATTGAAACTTTACTATGATGAAAAAAGTTAATCAAATGCATAATTTTAAGTACCCAAAAAATCTGTTTTTTGTTGCTAACTTAGAATAGGGGGCGATTTTATTTGAATATCCACCGACTTAATAGATACCTTTAAGTTCGGTAAAACAGAGGACTATGAGCATATGAAAAGCCATTAGATGGATTTCTAACGGCTCTATTATTTACTCACTGGGAAAATGGTCAAGTATGTACAAAAATGTCTGTAGTTTTTGTTCAGGAATACGGAAACGACCAGTTCTAGATAGTTCCGTATCAATATCATCTATTAGCATATGAACTGTGTCAATAACTGCGGAGGTATTACTGTAATTTTTCAGATAGAATAAATTTAGGTTTTTCGTGCTTATGATTTTAGTCTTTGCCACAGTATTGGCATCACATTGAATATTAGATAAAGACATTGATTTAATAAGACATTCATACTTGGTATGAAGCATTTCCAGAAGCTTTTTTAAATCTAGGTCAATAGGCTTAAGTCCATTATTTGAGCCAAATAAAGGTTTGACCATTTCAAAGACGTATTTAACGTTCTTTGGAGGGTTTATAATGTATAAAGCGTATTTCGTATCAAATCTAATTCCAAACTTCACTTTGATATAAGAAACAGTTTCTATTTCCGAGATTGCTCCATCAGGAAGTTCGAATTGCTGTTTTCTTACTGTGCGCTCTATAAACTGTGCTACAAAGTTATTCTCACTATCATCAAGTAATTCAAATCCACAGCCGTTTTCATCAGAATATAGATTCTGTCTTAGGCAATCATAGAAAGTGGTTTTACTGAGGAAATTTCCAGTTTGATACAGTTTAACTTTAAGCATGGCATACTCCCTTTTGAGCGCTCGTACTACTTTTTTCATGTTTAGCAAGAACGGCATCCAGGGATTGAAAAATAATATCCTCTAATTGCCCAATGATGATATCAAAATCAGCTCCATCCACTGGTTGCTTTCCTTCATCACCGATAATATCTTCTTTACTTAGAATTCGAAATTTGAGGTCCTTAGCTTGGTATTTGTCATCAAAAGCTAGTTCAAAGGTAACTTTGGGCTTCCCTCTCAAAGAAAGAGCTTTTGATGTCCATTTTATCCGGCTGCGATAAAAATTACTGTTACATAAATTTTTGACTTCATCAGAATCGTTAAGTAGTTGACCATCAAACTGTGCATTATCGATCCGGGAATTACTATCTTTTTGTGGCTCAGTTAATGACACAACATCAATAGAGTTTACTGATAGATTATCTAAGTCATCTTCAAGTAAGTCACTATCAAGGTCATCTTCAAGTCGTTCTTCGTCTGAAATATTACAAGTATCGCTTTCATCTAGAACAGATTCTTCAAGGATAGAAAGGATTTTACTTACGCGAACTTTTTCGAGCTCTAGAAATTGAAGTGGCTTTGTTGTGTCATACAGGCCAAGCATGAACTGATTTCGCAAGTCAGCGTTTAGGATAGCGGATAAGTCAACATCTTGGACAACTATATTTTTGTTAACAGTTTCTCGATATGTATTAATAATAGCTGTCAGTATATCTTTGATTCGCTTCGTATAGGTGTACTGAATAGACACATAGTTCTTTTTTTCCAAAAATTGGATGTATCCACCGTGACGTTTCTTTTGCTGATACTTGCCACGCGTAAAATCAAATTCGGTGTAATCTATTTCAATGGAGAATGACTGCAATGAACGCGAAGGTATGATGTATTCCGCGCCAATAAATCTGGGGCGATCTTGCTTTACCCTTTCAACCACATCATTTAGCTCGGATAACTTAAATTCACCAGTTATCCTTTTCACAGAGTATTGATCTCGATTAATCTTAGGAGTAAGTTTATTAGTGAGTTCTTTTAAGTGTGAAAATGAAAAGGGCAGGTCAGAAATATTACCAATGAGCTCATCTCGATTCAGTGATGCGGGATAGATTATACCTCGTTTGAATGCTAGTTTTCGTAGAGCATTCGATGAGAGCTTTGCTTTGTTGGATTGCAAAGCAATATAGATATCATTTTCGTCAGAAAAAATCGTAGATTTAAACTTTAGCATTAGATACCTTCCTTAACTAAATTGCGCCAAGCACCTTCCAAAATAATAGGGAGAGGGAATAGTGTAGTTTTGACGGTGTCCATTCCGATTAGTTTGATGCGATGTAATTTGTCACGCTGTGCTTCAGTTACCGCATACTGGGCTTCGTAAAGTTTATGAGCTGTTTTGAAATGCACTGCAGCTTTACTTGAAAATGGGGTGATCACGTAGACTTTTTCAAACACATTTAGCATTTGATAATTGAATATGTATTCAAACAGATAAATGAAGTAGTTTTCATTTTCGATTTCCTCATCCCAGTAAATATTAAGCACATTCTTTTTATAGACAGGATGTTCATATTCGTATAGTAACATGCCAGATGTGATCATTTCATTGGTGGCAGGGTGTTTCACAGAGTCATCAGAGCATTTATTATGTTTATCTGGATAATAAAAACCGCACTGAGAACGTTTAGGGAGCATTTGCCAAACACGCTCATCTGATTCATCCTCTTCAATTGCTCTGCGAGATTTGATGTTTTCAACTACAGTCATCAAAAAACGAATAAGGCGAGGTGAGTAAATGCTGAGTGTAGAATCTTTTGGTAGTGCAAAATCTCGGGTGGCGTTAGATTCGATAGTTTCCAGTAATTCAGTATCATAATGGTCATCATTGTTGTAGATGAAAAGCATACCATGCAAACCATAACGAGTTTCACCTTGGCGATAGTATCTTGCCCATTCTGTACTATCACGTGCACACTTAACTTGCATGGCAAGGCTTTTAATAGCATTTCCTATCTTTTGTGGGCTGATAGATGACTTCTGATAAGACTTTAAATCTGTTTGTATATATTGGGTTAATCCTGTATATGGATTTACATAAGAAAAGACCAAATCAGTAGGATGTGTTTTTTTACCGTGTGCTGGATCGCAACAAGGCCAGTTGATGTCTGTATAATCGTGGTTCCACTGCCACTTTAATTCGGTAAAGATCTTATCTGAAATGATGTGAGCCATTTCATCAATATTTTTAGTTTCTGCCACAAGGTTGATCCATATTTATTTGATAGTTATACAGTCATTTTATCTGTATATTGTTCAAGCAACAATGATGCAATGCACATATGCATCATAGCTGGGCCATTCCTCTCAAATGTATTGTGCAAATGTCGTTCATATAATGTCGCGAAATTTATCACTACTATTAGCGGATTTCTCTAGGAGATACCACTGATATTGTCACACTTTATGATTTTTACGAAGTTTTCAGCGATACCATTATTTTGAATAATATTCAATGTAGCGTTACTTATAGACAACTTGGGTAGTTTATGTTGAAGAATAAGAGGGGGGAGGCTTAATTATCGCGGGTTAACCACTTTATATGCTTAGAAAGAACATGGATTCTTAATCATACTTCGCCTCTAACATGAATTTTTGTGTCGTTTTCCTGTCAATATAAATTGAATTGTGACCCGCTCGACAATAGTTATCCCTGTAGCATCAGTGACCTTCGATTCCCTTGAACAGGCCACTTCTTAATTTATCTTTTAGGTGATGGCTTATTTGGATGATATTTCCTAGATTTTCTAAAATTAATAGGTTTTTTTTTCCATGGGGCATCATCTGCAAATTCATTCGAACATTTTGTTAGAGCACATGCTACAGCTTGATATAACAGCTTTTCATCTTCATTCTTCGCGAATTGTTCAATACTAGTGACTTGTTACTGAGTTGATATAGCCTCACACGCCAAGCCAGACTGGAGCTAATATTCTTTGCGTACTTAAATGATGTCGATTCATGGTAATACGTACATTTTTTACTTCGTAGTATTTAGACATGAATTTAATTTGTTTCGTGAAGTTTTACCTGAATCTACTAAATACCCAGGATTAATTAAGGTATTGATAACCAATTTAACCCACTTTAATGAGCGGTTTTAAATTAGAACGTCACGTTTTTTAAAAAACTCAATGGGGTGAGGTGTTATGTAACGTAGTAAGATGAAAAACTAGACGAGCTGTGTTAAATGAGCGATAACATACTCTAGCGGCTTAATATGTTAGCGTGTGGCTATCCTCTCGACTTTTCGACTTGTACGTTTAGCCATGATTCCACTTCACTCTTAAGCCAACGTGAACTCCTCCCCAGTTTTATAGGTTTTGGAAAATTACCATCTTGGATCTGTTTATAAAACCATTTGTCCGTTAATCCAGTTAAGCCGGTAATAAATTTCATATCAACGAATTGGTCATTTAGTAAAGATACTTTCATATTATTCATTTAGAAGCTCCTGTCTTTGAAATGAAAAGGCAGAAGTGATATCGAGATAATTATCGGGATATGACTTCTCAAATCATATCCCAGATATGTAAATAATTACTTATTGGCTGCATCCAAAACAACGAAATCTATCGTGATAAGGTTTGCTGTAATCTTTAGCAAGATAACTTAATGCTTGCATGGTATTGATATAGGCTTGTTCAAAACCAATTTTTTCTTGTTCTAAGTAGTGACAACTGGAAAATTGCACTAATCCTTTCTGAGGGTTATTAAATAATCCTAGCGCACTGTCCCAAGCATTAATAATTAATGCTGCGAGATTATTACCTTCATGATAATGACCCGTGCTATAATAAACATCTTTATTTAGCAATAAGGCAATATGGTAATGTGTTTTCTGATTAATCGGCCCTACTTCTCTTACCCAAACATAATCTACATTAACCCTTAGATTCCGTCCCCATAAATGGCTTTTATTTTTAACGTCAACCATGATCCTTCTTTTTAATGATTCAAAAAAGCGAGTAATCACTTTGGGGTCATTCTTGTAATCAATGTCGTTATAAGGAAATCGTAAATCAATTCTAAAAATAGATAATCGTTTAAACTCACTGAGTGATTTATTGACCATATGACTAATTCTTTGTTCGTAATAATAATTGCAAGTATAATTTGACATCATCTAACCTCTTATATTTAACGGTAATTAGTGTTTCATATAAGATGGTTGATATGTATTTAATTACATTTTATTTTCATTAATCAATAACTATAGGGGATTATCAAACCTATTATTGCTAAAGTATGACTGTCGATATGATACTCTATAACTATTCGTTTAATCACTCTACATAATCTTTATGTAGAGTGATTAAACTCATTACACTATTAATATAAATATATATTACCATACCAACATTAGGTTGCTGGTATCTTTATTAAAATTATTATTAATATGGCTTTGTTTTATTGTTGTGTGATTTCATTTCTTCTCTGAAGTTATTTTAATTACCCTTACATTATTTCATTTTAAAAAAATGAGTTAACTCAAGTAACTAGTGTTCAATATGCAGTGGTTTTTATTTAAATCATATAGTATTTATTAACGAGATCTTTTGTATGATAAAGTATGAAAATGATTTTTTTTGCCTGATAAATGTGATTTATAGGGACTTTTTTAACACCATAAAACATCTGGATTGATGCATGAGAATGACGTAATATAGACATAAAAATGACATGTGATGGACGTGATGTTGACAAGATTATATAAAAATAAGTCATAACTTTATTAATTGAGGATGTTGAGATGAGAACAGATGGTGCACAAGATTTGTTGCCAATGCTTGAAAAAGAATCTAGTGTAAGATTAGTTAGGTTTTTTATACATAATTTGTTGATGGAAAGTAATTCCATTAATAAATTACCTTATTATGATAAATCTGAAACTCTTCTGGATAAACAACACTATATCAATCATTTTAAGTTGCTCTATAATGATGGAGCATTTAAGAATATTACAGCTGGACGAGCAAAGCAGATATATTATAAATCTGAACAAGAATTTATTTACTCTAAAGAATTAGAGTGGCTAAATAAAAACCCGATTTTTATAAATTATGTTTGGGCGGAAATTTCATTAAGAAATTATAGTCTTTTTGGTCATGGTTTTTCTAAAAATATTACTGACAGTATAAAGTATGCAATATCAGTTAATGAAAAGTTTCAATCTATTTTAAATGTAATAGACTATTCTTACTCAATTGAAAAAAATAGAAAAATTTCATTTTTAAACAGTGTGAAAGAGGTTGCTTTTCAAGAATTAAAGAAAATAAATATTCCAATGTGGTTACATGAAATTAACGAACGTGATACAGAATGGTTATGGGAGTATTTATCGAAAATCGAAAACACACCTGAATATTTAGTAGTCAATATGGGGTTGAATTCGATTTATCAGGCGAAAAGCATAAAAAATATAATGACTGTATTTGAATATTTCCATCAGAATTCGCTAAAGGAAAGAATCCTAATAATCATAGCCACTTTATTGTTATGGAATGCCACTTTGCTACAAAAAAAATATTTAATACAAAATATGAGGAAAGCCTATTTGCAAAGAAAGCTTAGATCTGAAAGAGAAAATCAGTCAGCATTAAGTTGTTATATTGAAAAAGATAGGAAAGAAAAGTTAGTTAAAATGGCAAAATGTCTTAAATTGCCATTAAATAAAATGATAGAAATGTTGATTGATAGTCAATATAAAATGTTATTTAAAGATAAAGATAAAGATAAAGATAAAGATAAAGATAAAGATAAAGATAAAGATAAAGAT
>NZ_JBEBNT010000031.1:0-26080 GCF_040396775.1 Providencia sp. | reverse complement strand
GCCAGTCGTACTGTTTATTTACGTCAAACGATAACAAATTAAATGTGCCTTTTTCTGCCTATCTTTCCTTTAAAAATGGCAGTGGGGTGAAGGAATCATACCGCGCTAGTTGTGATAATAATGAAATTTCATTGAAAAACGCATTATGGGCGGAAACCCCCTGGGACCGGCCAAATGAAGATCTCGGTTCTTTTTATCGTACTGATTTAGACTTATCATTCCCAATGAATGACGCTAATTCGTTTTTCACATTAGACGGCATTGATTGGCTCGGGACAGTTTCAGCAAGTGGGACGATCACCGTTAAGGCGATTTGGACGGGACCTGATATTCAATAACACTAATGGCTATTTTGTGGCTACTTGTAAAGACGCAAGTAGCTTTTTTATTGGTACCAATTCTTCCTTCAATTTAATAGCGGATTTTTATTATGAAACGCTTCTCTTTGCTTAAAATCCTATTCTTGATGGTGTTGTTTTCGTTTTACAACAACGCATTTGCGTTATATATCAATTCAGATATTTCTTCGATGGATTCGGGGCAAGAGTTTTTTTCTAAGCCATACGTTAATGATACGAAAAAAACGAATTTATATAATTTTAGCGCTTATAAAATTGATAAGCCAGGTGGCCAAGAACAGGGTGAGCCGATACTCAACGGTGAAATTATTTTTACGCCATTGAAGAAAATTTTATTACCGGGAGAACAGGAGTTTTTTAAGATTTTTTATCGAGGGCAAGCGGATGAAACTGAGCGTTATTATAAGATTATTATTAGCGAAACGCCTTTGGATATGCGCAATGATGACGGGGAAAAAAAGCAGCCATTATTTTACCCAACGGTTAGCTTAGAAACCTATTTTGTTGTGAGACCCAAAAAACCTGACTTTAAATACAACCTCAATTCAAATGAAGGCGTGTTGAAAAATACAGGGAATACTTACTTTAGAGTGCTACTGCATGAAAGCTGTGATGCTGATGATGACTCGGAACCTTACGTCTTTTATTTGTTGCCTAATCAAGAGTTTAACGATGCACGCTTAAAAAAGAAAAGCCGAAAATACATTGTTATTTTTGATAAGTATTACTCAGTTGGGAATTGTGAATGATTTCAATTTTTTAATAGGAAATTCTAAATATGTCAAAGCATAATAGCATGATCAATAGGTTATGCTATAGAATCAATGAATGCATCCCAAGCTGAGCAAGATTGAACCAACTACTCATGTCAAATAAAACTCATTACTTCGTCTCTAACACTTTAGATAAATTGATGTAAAAACATTTTTTTTTGTGCGTTTGTGAAAAAGGGTAGTATAATAAATTAAATTAGCTATAACTTAATGACTACATACAAAATGCAAACTAAACGTGACCATGCTAAAAATTTATTTTTAATAGTTAAAAAGGGTCATTATGATATATATATTAAATAACATGTTACAGTATAATGCTGACTTAGGTGAAATATCTAGATTAGATATAGAAGGTAGTATGACAAAGCTCACTCCTGTGTTTAATAATATATTTCTAATTTTAATTGAAAATAATGAAACCCCCATTACTCGTGAGGATATATTAAGAAAAATACTAGATAAATATAATTTAAAAATTTCTATGAATACTCTAAACCAATATATTAGTATGCTAAGGAAATTATTACATCAAGAAATACAGATCGAGAATGCGATTCTAAGTATATCTAAAAAAGGTCTTATTTTATCTCCAGAAATCAAAATTAAGAACTCAAAAACTAAAATTGATAATAAAAAAACAGAAGGCGATATAGCACTCTATTCTCCACCAGTAAATCGGGGGAGGGGATTTATTGATAAGTCAAATGCAAACATACTATCAATAATTTGTGTTCTCCTATTTTTAGTAATGATTTATCTTTTTTATCAATTGTACGGAATAAAAAAACAATATAATTCGATAGAATCATATAAAATAAGCACAATTGGAGATTGCCCTGTTTATGGATTCAAAAATACAAATGAAAATATAGAAAAACAGTTAGCTGATTTTAATTTAACATGTGAAGATTCTGATGTTTTTTATTATTATAGTATGCAAGAACTAAAAAAAAATAACTACACTTTATTAGTTAAATGTAGAAAAAACAAAGATTGCATTTCAAGTAGAATAAATTGGCAGGTTTCGTATGATTAATAAAATATTATATTCAACAATGATGTTATTTACATTTATAGTTGTTTTATTATTTGTTTTTTTGAAATTAGAATATAATAAAACACAATATTGTGAAGCAACAGTTTTCTCTGAATTTATATTTCCTGATAGTAAGTCATCATATAATTTAAAAATGGAATTAGTAAAAAATCAAGATCATACTGGATATATTAAACTATTCGGAACAATAACAACAGACAAAAAATACTTAATAAATAGAATTGTTCATTTCAATTACTCTTCAAAAGATGATATAACAGGTTTGAAATTAACTATAATTTACGATAGAAAATCTAAAAATGATAATGTTCCAGATAATATCTTTGAACAGTACTTTAAAGCATTTAGTTTGCATTCAATTGCATATGTAGATATTAATGAAATAACTTCTGAATGGTATCTTTTTTCTAGTTCTTTTGGCCCTTATTTTGTATGTACAAAGCAGAGTCAATTAAATTCATTTAATTAAAGATTTTTATGTAAAATTCATCATGTAATAACTGAAGTTACATTTTAAATAGTGTTTTTTATCTATTACACCATTTCGAAAACCTGAGTTGTTGATTCATATATAACTCAAGATTTTTAAATTATTGAGGTTATAGATAACCTTATTCTGAATAACCATCGATAATTTTGTATGTTTACGTGAATTCAATCTGTAGTTATGTAAAAAAACTTTTTAAAGAATTATAATTAAGATTTTAATTTATTATATATTATTTTTTCTATTTTATCCTAAACTCCAAGAAAAATCATAATGCATTGTTTTTATTGAGCTATATACTTTTATATTTTATATTGATAGCTAAATGAAACTATTTATACTTATATTGATAGTTAAAAGCTATCAATATAAGTATTTTTAATTATTCGAATTGATTTTACATTTCAATTTAAAAATTATAATTTAATTCCTATTGAAAAACTTAATGATAGAAATTATTTTCAAATTGAAAACTAGAGGGGATACAATGAGAAATATTAGTAATAAAAAATTAAATAATGATATGGATATTATAATAGCTACAGGAAAATATTTAAAATCAGCTCGAGTCGAAAAATCATTAACAGGCTCAGAACTAGGGGGGTTATTAAATTTAAGTCAGCAGCAAATATCCAGATATGAGAATGGCCTATCAGCCATTTCTATTGTTCAATTACATGCTTATCTCGGAGTATTAGGAAAAGACTGGCTAGATTATTTCAAATCCGTAATTTTAATTAGGTCCAATTTAAACTACTACTAACATGTAAAAAAATTATTTTCTTACAAACTAGATGGAGAAAAAAAGCTCTTCAGTTTCTCTAATAAAAATGTTAGTAGGAAAAATTCACCTTCACTATTTTAGTACATTATTATTCCAATTAATCAGGTTTGATATATATCATTTTTTACACTATTTACATAAAATATATAGTAAAATAAATAGGCAAAGACTTGATAGACACCTTTTTAGTTAGTCAAAATAGTAAAAAGAGAGGTGTTTATGAGCAGCAAGAAATATCCAGAAGAATTCAAAATTGAAGCCGTAAAACAGGTCGTTGAAAAGGACGTAGTGTAGCCAGCGTGGCTAACCGACTGAGCACAACAACGCATAGTCTTTATGCATGGATCAAACACTCTATTAGCAAATTAGCAAATTAGCAAATTAGCAAACACCGTCATTATATTCTCGGGCTCATTAAACAATTTTGGTTAGAATCAGGTTACGTTTATGGCTATTGAAAGATATATAGCGATCTACGAAAAGAAGGGAAGACTGGTGGTATCAATCAAGTGTATCGACTGATGCAACAAGAAGGAATACAGTCGTAAATAAGTTAGCAATAGAATTTAATCTCACAGCACCGAATCAGTCTTGAGTGACGGATATAACATATATAACGTATATAAGAACACATAAAGGATGGTTATATCTGGCGGTTATCGTTGATCTATTTTCTAGACGCGTGATCGGTTGGTCAATGAAAAGTAAAATGACAAAAGAGTTTGTTTTAGATGCCTCCCCTAATGGGGATATGTCGGCGCTCACCTGTAAATAATGTACTTGTACACTCTGACAGTAATAATGTCGTTGTCAGTTTTCATCATCATACTTGCTATTTTACCTTATAGGTGAGAACACTGATGTAGTGCAGACTTTCTTGTTTCCTAACTCACACTCTGAACGACCAGCAATGTGCCTTTCCCTGGATCTGTCGGTTACAAGAAAGTACTTCGTGCGAGGCTTCTCCTCACCGATGCGCGTGACTCAAGAAGGGCCTAACGGCTTGTCTCTTTACTGTCCTGTCCGGGTTATCGTCAGGAGAAATGACGAATAATCAATGAAACAGGGAACAATCAATGAAAAAGGTAAAAAAAGTCAATTCATCATTTGTCGTTGGTGGTGTTGATACACATAAAGATTTACATGTCGCTGCTGTAGTTGATCAAAATAATCGGGTTTTAGGCAGTAAACTCTTCTCAACAACACGTCAGGGATATCGCCAAATGCTGGTCTGGATGGCCTCTTTCGGTACTGTTGCCCGTATCGGAGTTGAATGCACGGGTTCGTATGGAGTAGGTTTACTGCGCTACCTCCAGAATGCCAAAATCGAAGTTTTAGAAGTCACAGCACCGGATAAAATGGAGCGCTGTAAGCGTGGTAAAAGTGATACGATAGATGCAGAAAGTGCGGCTCACGCTGCTTTCTCACGCATACGCACCGTTACACCGAAAACAAGAAGCGGCATGATTGAGGCATTACGTGTCTTGAAAGTTTGCCGTAAAACGGCTGTTGCTGCACGACGTATTACATTACAAATGATCCAGATGAATATTGTATCAGCTCCAGATGAGCTACGTGAACAAATACGCTACCTTACTAGAATGCAGTTGATCCGCACCTTAGCCGCATGGCGGCCAGATCTTACGGCCTATCGCAATGTTCAGGATACCTACCGTATTGCACTAAAATCGCTAGCCCGAAGATATCTTGAGCTACATGATGAAATAGCGGATTTAGACATTATGATAATGTCAATAGTTGATGAGCTAGCACCTGGATTAATCAAACGTAAAGCGGTAGGATATGAATGTGCGTCTCAGTTGCTAATCACAGCCGGTGATAATCCTCAGCGCTTGAACTCTGAATCTGGTTTCGCAGCGCTGTGTGGTGTCAGTCCAGTTCCAGTCTCTTCGGGTAAAACAAATCGCCACAGGCTCAGCCGTGGAGGCGACCGTGCAGCCAATAGTGCTTTACATATTATTGCTATTGGCCGATTACGCACGAACAATAGAACACAGGAATATGTAGCAAAACGAGTAGCGGAAGGTCATTCAAAAATGGAAGCACTACGTTGCCTTAAGCGTTATATCTCCCGTGAGGTTTATACGCTGCTGCGTAATCAGAGTCGACAGATCAATAGCACACAAATAACGACTTGACTCTTAGAAGGGCATCTAAGAAAGCCAATATACCAGTAATGATTGGAATGCTTTTTTAAAACAACATGGACAGAAAGCATGAGCCGTAGAGGGAATTATCATGATAATGCAGTTGTAGAGAGTTTTTTCAATTATTAAAACGGAAAAGAGTTAAGTGAAAGGTTTACTCAACACGAAAATAAGTGAGAATGGATATTTTTGAGTATATAGAAATGCTCTTCAACGTTAAACGCAGGCACGGTTCCAATAATCAACAATCGCATGTAGATTATGAAAAATGGTATAACGAAAGATTAGTTAGTGTCTACTAAATTGGTGGTTGTTTAAAATATAACTTATTGATTTTTTAAAGTTGATATGAATCTTGACCTGCGTTTTAGAAATGAAAAAATACACATTTGTATAATAATCGAATAAAACAGCTAGTTATTTTTTCTCGATTCAGTAATGCGCTGTAGCAGCCAATTTTCCACTTCACTTTTAAGCCAACGAGAGCTACGCCCTAATTTGATAGGCTTAGGAAATTCACCATTTTGGATTAGCTTATAAAACCATTTATCTGTTAAGCCCGTTAACTTAGTGATGAATTTCATATCAATAAATTGGTCGCTTAGTAGTGGGGTATCAGTTGTTTGAATAGTCATTGTTTGTTTCTCCGATGATTAAAAAGGAGAAGGATTTGAAAAGGGATAATAGGAGTTGCTGGAATCCTTCAAACAATAACTGACTGGCGTTATTTTTGACTCAGCATGAAAGATTAGGTCGAGCTTAATGACTGTTGCCCATGTATGAAGAATTCCCCCCTGAGTTATGGGGGGATGAAATTATGATGCCAGTTTTCACTCCCCTACTTTTTATTTCGTTTTCTTCCAATTTGTTTTGCAGTCGGAATATCGCTGAGCTGATAAATACGGCGTTCTGTACGCTGACTGTCTTTGCTTAAATAACTTAATATATATTTCATACCGCTGCGCCTCTTCTCATCGGAATGTTTAATAACACGCTCACCACGAACTGGATAATATGGTTTTGGTTCACAGTGGTGTGAATAACCTTCACCTTCAGTAACTTCGTCCCATATATCGCGAATATTTTCCCAGAAACTCCATACCTTCTGATGACGTTGACCATTAATGTAAAATGCTGCGTGAATATGCAAACGATGTTGCTCTCCATATTCTAATACCCATGCAAAACCTACAATGCTAGAAATATCTTTTACTTGTTCAATTAACAATGTCATATCCGAAGTGATTTGATGAATATCGGCATATTTAAATGATTTACTGTCTTTACGATAAGCAAAATCGATACGCAACATTAGGAGTTTTGAATAATGTTCAAATAGATCATCTTGATGATTCAGTAATTCATGTTGTAATAAATAGTCCGGTGTGTGATTAAAATTAATTGTGCTTTTCATGATTTTTATCCTCAGTGATTAATGTTTCTCATGGGATAACAGTACTATTTAAATTTTGAATGAAATAGAAAATAACTCATGATAGTTCTAGTCGGGAACTTGCCATCAATCATTAGACTACTAAGGAATCTTATTAAATTAGTAAGGATTAAAAAATCAGCAGGTAATAATTTAAGTTTTTTTCGAAATTAGATTAATAAAATTAAAATGAAAGATTTTATGTGTAACCCATCTTTCATTAATCTAATTGCTGTTGTTCATAGTAATGGATGTGAATAAGTGACTAGATTAAACTCAGTATTATCTTTATGGATAGATGAGTAATTTGTCTTCTTTATTAAATAATACTAATAACCTTAATGAAACATTTCAGAGTGATTTTTGAATGGCCTTGAGCTACCAATCTAAAAGTCATAGTGTATTTTATTTTTGTTATTCTGGCCTACTACGTTCGAAATGATATATAATTTAAAAAATACGCTCAATAAAATGTCTAAACCCCACATTAAATCCCTATTTAAACGTTATTTTCCATTAGTTTTAGCATGTGAATATCACTGAAAATTCAGGTGAAAAGTAGTTATATTTAACGATTATTGCATGTTATAATCACGCAATTGTCATGGCGTGATTCATGGGGTGTGTAATGGGTTCAAGCAGAAGTGATTCTTTAAAACAACAAGAGTTCTTATTTAAATGCAATGAATTAATAAAAGGTGCTGAAAGAGAGTTGGTTTACTATATCCATTATTTGCAAGAAGATAGTATTGGTCAGAAATATATTTCAAATATTGATTATGGGAATATAAAGGACATTAGAAACCAAATTAAGAATGCCTTAATGAAAATTAACGATGAGAGCATTATTTTTGACATGCAGGATGATTATGAGAACTTAGCATGCAATGAAAATGAATTTGGATGGCTTAAAAATGATAGTCGTGCTTGTTTCCACTTTTTACTTGAAATTTTAATAAAGGGTGATTCCTATCGGTACAAAATAGAAAATGAAAATTACATTAATCTTGATTCAAATTCTATTTATTACTCTATAATCGCTTTTTTTGATAAATCAAAACAAAGATTGGAAGATTATGGAATTAATTGTAAAATAGAGGAGATAATGCATGATTCTCATACTCCAGTTTTCCAAAATCCAGTTTTCCCATGGTTGTCAAAACTTCATGATTCAGACGAAATAAAATACTGCCTTAATTATTTGAGAGATTCAGTAAAACTAAGATTCACTGAAGATATAATGCGTGAAGATATAGATTTTTTTATTCGTCTCAGTGATAAATACTCGATTAATAAAAAGTACATACTCATTGCTTTATTTGATTTTTTATATAAATCATCATTTTCAGGTGGTTTAGCTGCCGAGAATTTAAAAATGAAAATGGCTAATGCGCTTTCCTCTTGGAAAAATAGAAGGAATAAAGAAGGTTATGTTGATGTGCATTTTGATATCAAAAGGGAAAATATTCCAAAGTTAGAAGCGCTTAAAAAACGATTTAATTTGATGTCAAAAAAGGAAGTCGTCAATGCCTTGATAGAGCGTGAGTATGATAAAAAAGGATAGCCTTTCTATTTTATATTAAATAGCTAATTTAAAATTTTTTCAGATATATATCATTTTAGTGATATCTCATCCTTGATATCTCAATAAACCACCAGCCATCCATTATGATGGCTGATTTATTTTGAGGCTAATATGAAAAAATTATCGGGCTATGCCCTTATTCGCCGTCACCTACGGCGTTACCCCCGTTCACTACGACAAACCTTATTAAAAGAATTCAATCAGCTTGTTACCTATCAGCCTGTGATTGGCATCATGGGAAAAACTGGCGTAGGAAAATCCAGTCTGTGTAATGCCTTATTTCGCAGTCAAGTTTGTGCTGTCAATGCTGTTGAAGCTTGTACTCGGCAGCCCCAACAGGTCAAGTTACGCTTTGGGCGGCACACACTAACGCTAGTTGATTTACCGGGTGTCGGAGAAAGCCAACAGCGTGATGAGGAATATCGTGAACTCTATCGTGAGTGGATACCTAAACTCGACATGGTGCTTTGGGTGCTCAAAGCCGATGATCGTGCTTTTTCTATTGAAGAACAGTTTTATCAGACAGTATTCACGGAGTATAACGGAGAACTACCGGCTATTACTTGGATTTTGAATCAAGTTGATAAGATAGAGCCTGTCGAGCAGTGGCACTGGGCATCCGCACAGCCTTCAAAACAGCAGCAAGCTCATATCACATTGAAACGACATGCTATCGCCAAACAAATGCATATCTCTGCAGATACCATCATTCCGATATCTGTTAAAGGCCGATATCATCTCCCCCAATTGGTGGAGGCGATTATTACTCGTCTCCCAAAGCAGGCATGTAGTCCCTTAATCCCACATCTACAAAATGCCTATCAGACCACAGCAGTTATCAATCATGCACGTAGCTCTTTCGGTGATACGGTCGTAGATATCATTGAGCGCGTGATTGATTTCGCTCCACTTCCCCAAATCGCTCAGCAGGCCCTAAAATTAACAACTCATCATATTGCTAAAGCAGCGCGCTCAGTCTGGTCATTTTTCTTTAGTTAATTCAATTAAATGACTGTCATATTGGGCCATCGATAAACGATTTTACGTTGTCATGATCGAATTTGTCGATCGAACCGATCGGTTTTTTTCATTATCTACATCGAAATGATGGCGATACAATCTCTTAGATGTATCAGTATTTTGAATTTAATCATAAAAATCAATGCGATAATCGCAGGGCTTGTCACGTTATTAAGAATTGAGAGCCATCAGTTATTTGTTGAGCACTCACTTTCTATTCGTATTAATGAAGTCTTAGAGCCTTTTATCTGAATAGGCAAAATCACTAATTGGAAAATATCATGAAAACAAAACTTATTGTTTCTGCACTTTTTATTTCGGCTTTAACACCGACATTCACTCACGCTTTTGGTAACTCACATACTTGGACGAGTAACAAAACACAAGGCGTGACCGAGTTTGTCATTCTGGGTCAGGGCCAATCTCAGCTTTATCTGTCTTGTGAAGACAAAGGGGATAAACCCATTCAAATTATGTTTACGGATAGCAATGGTCATCAAACCCTCATGGATACGGGTCAATATTTGGAAATGAAATTTGATGGAAAGGAGGTATATCAAATCAGTGACAGCGCAAGCAGAGCCGGCTCAAGTCATGTCGAAGTTGCTTGGGATAATTTACGTCATGAAAAACAGGTCACCGTTTCCGCTGACGGCGGGAAGCCCGTGACTTTTACCTTAAAGGGAGCAGCAAGCATTATCCCTGAAATGGGAAAAAACGGCTGCTGGACTCAATTTATCCTCTAAGTGCCCTTTGGACTCAACGATAAGAGACCTAGCTCACTGAAGCCACGGGATAGTAAAAACCGTGACAGCATTAATCGAGTGGGGGATGTCCCCTTATTCGAGCTCAAGTCCGACATATCCGTGATTTTTATGCTCATTCCATCATAAGGATACTCATTATGAAAAAACTCACTTTTGCACTTTCGCTGGGGCTGATGACGTGTTTCGCCTATGCAGAAAAGGCGCCTATTCGACTCAGTGAAGGGCCCAGCAATGCCGGGCGTTCATACAGTAAAATCTATATCACCTCAAACGCTGATAGCGTGGTCATCAAAAAAATTTTAGTTAATCGCGGAAATTGTAAGGATGCGGAATACCGTCCTTGGAAGCCCATTAGGCTGAATTTTGGTAATACCTACACACGTCTATTTACGGGTAAAAGCCCAGGAGTACCGTGCAATGTCATCGAGGTCGCCGTGGATACCAACCAAGGCGTTTGGACATTTGATTTCAATCCCTAATGTGATCATGTCAATTTTTACCACTAAAGGCCTGCTTCTTATCAGCAGGCCTTTTTGTTTACTGTCGTCATGGCACTTCTTAGGTATCGGTAGTTAAACAGCTGGTTTTTAGTCCTGTTCACTCATCATTTTTATTACCCGTTATTAATTTATTAACAGGAGAAATCATATGTCTTCCTCTTATTCTGCTTCTGCGCTAGAACCAAACTCATTTATTCTCGCTAATGTCGTGCCGCTTTCAGCTAGACCAAATTTCTGGCAAAGCCACTTTGGTACAGTGAAAGGCTTCGCCACGTTTGAAGTAGTGATTTTCACTATTATGGGGCAGTTTTGTGATGAGTACACTGGCGGCTATTGGGAATACTGCACATTACCCAACGGCGGTGCATTTATTTATCCTGATTTGGCCCCTGAAAAACTCACGCTATTCAATATGCATAATGGCAACGAAGCGGAACTCAGCCCAGAAGCATCTGGCGTTGCCATCTGTTTGATGCTGTATAGCCAGTGGTCATTTAGAACGGAAAGTGAAGTCCTAGTTGAGCGTTTCTATCAGCTTCGTGATTACGCTATTCAACACCCTGAAAGTTCAGCCATTTTCCATCTTATCGATTAACTCCCTCTTAATTCACTCTTTCAGTTTTACCTATCTTATTTATATTCAAGGAAATTAACTATGACTCGTTTAGCTTCCCGCTTTGGTGCGGCGAATAGCATTCGTCGCGATCGCCCGTTAACTACAGAAGAATTATTTCGTACTGTACCGAGTGTTTTCTCAGAAGAAAAACACGAATCCAGAAGTGACCGATATACTTACATCCCAACCATTACCTTACTTGATAGTCTTCGAAAAGAAGGCTTCTATCCGTTCTTTGCCTGCCAGACTCGTGTACGTGATACCAGTCGTCGAGAGCATACCAAGCATATGTTACGGTTACGTCGCCATGATCAAATTACAGGAGTACAAGTGCCTGAAATTATTCTCTTAAATAGCCATGATGGCTCAAGCAGCTATCAGATGTTACCGGGCTTATTTAGAGCCGTGTGTCAAAATGGTTTAGTCTGTGGAGACACATTTGGTGAAGTGCGTGTACCCCACAAAGGCGATGTGGTAGGCAAGGTGATTGAAGGGGCTTATGAAGTATTGGAAACCTTTGATACGGTGGCAGAAAAGCGCGAACAGATGCAGTCACTATTGTTATCGGCACCAGCACAGCGAGCCTTGGCGCAAGCAGCTTTAACTTATCGTTTTGGAGAGGAGTATCAGCCTATTACTGAGGCGCAAGTTTTACAGTCTCGTCGCTGGGAGGATAAGAAGAACGATCTCTGGACGGTGTTTCAACGTTTGCAGGAGAATTTAATTAAAGGGGGATTGTCGGGCAGAAATGCCAAAGGTAAGCGCGCTCGCACTCGTTCAGTGAATGGTATTGATGGGGATATTAAATTGAACAAGGCACTGTGGGTAATGACAGAAAAGATGTATGAGTGTTTTAATGGGTGGCAAATTATTTAACAGAAGGGTCATGAGGAGGTATAATTATCTCGTTAACAACTCACTCATTAGCCCCTTAACTAGATTTTTAATTTAGGTGTGATTTTTGCTTTGGGGGTGCATTTGGGGGTTAATTATTTATCCATATTAATAATTTCTTTTTAAATCATATTGTTTTTATCTATATGCGACTCCTGTGATCTCCGCCAAATGCGGTTTCCTAACTAAAAATCAGATTTACAAAAACCCGTCATTTCATCTAACTCCATTTCGCGACCTAATGCAGTCATTGGATGGACAATCACTAAACCGCGTACGGATTTTTTCAGTTTGCCAAGATCAGCTTGTTCTTTCTTAGTGATAGCGCGTTTGAATGGCATATCCACCAGTTTTTGCGCTTCTTTGCTTAGCTTCTTGTTACGCAACGCTTTCAGACGAGCAATTTCAACTTCTAGCGTGGCTTTTTCTTTCTCAAGCTCTGCATATTTTTCCGCATCGTTGGTTAGCTGCAGGCTTGCCATCTGATGGCGAATCAGGTCTAAACGATCGCTGAGAAGTTTAATTTGTGTTTTTTCGATTTCTTTCATTATTAGTTAACCGTGAGTAAATTTCTTGTCGGCGAGTATACACTATTCTGAGAGGGAGGGTGAAAAGGGATGGGGGGACTGCAACGTAAAAATTTTGGTTTGGATGTAAAAAATAGTTAAATGTTTGTGAGAATAAAGTTTTATTTAATAAATAAACGAATAGGATTTATCTTATAATTTTGGTTTTATTAAATTCTATCTTAAAAAACGCCCCATATACACTCGAAAAAGGTTTGAAATTTACGATAAGTATAAAATACAGATACACTCAATGGCGTGTATGTGTGAATAAATCTGTCAATATAAAATAAATATACCCTCTAATAACCTGACTTATGATAAGTTTTGGCGATCAATGTTATCTCATTGATTGTTAATTTCTATTAATTGATGGGTATTTGATCGACCAAAACGATTAGCCAATACTCATTTTCATTGTTTACACTAAGTGAAATTTTATAGCCCATTAGTAATAGCATCGGTTTTAAAGCGTCACTTATTATAAACAAACCGGAGGAAGGATGTTGGATAAACCACGATCTCACAATATTTCCATTTATATAGGTTCATTATTAAGATGCTACCGAAAATCGTTGGGAATAACGGGAGCTGAACTTGGTGCACGCTTAAATATAAGCCAACAACAAATTTCACGTTATGAGTGTGGAACAAATACATTAACTATTGATGGGTTAATGAATTTCTTATTTGCTCTAGGACTTAAAAACTGTGATATAGAATATTTTATGGAAAATATCCTAACATTTTATAAAAGTGAACCTGAAAAACCAACGTATGAAAATTCATTTATAACAGTAAGAAAGAGATAGTTATTTCTCTTTTTTTAAAATTATATTTATTAATAAAATTTTAAAGTGTTTATCAATATTAAAATAATCATTAGGTTTCAAATCTAATGATTCTATTCGTCACGCGTTAATAAAAGTTTTTGTAGTACACATGTCCATTAGGAAATATTAATAAAAAGGTAAATTTCATGAAATTTAAAGTTATTTCTTTATCAATCGCTGCTGCGCTGTCTTTATCTTCAATGTTGGCTTCTGCTGCTACAACGACAGTAAATGGTGGCACAGTTCATTTTAAAGGTGATCTAGTGAATGCGGCATGTGCTGTTGACGCGGACTCCGTTGAACAAACTGTGCGGCTTGGTCAAGTTCGTACTGTTAAATTAGCGCAAACAGGTGATGTGAGTACGCCTGTTCCTTTTAAAATTCAATTAAATGACTGTGATACCACTATTGCGACATCTGCAAAAGTTGCATTTACTGGTGTGTCTGCAAATGCAGCAAACCCGACGGTTCTATCTGTAGCCTCTTCTGCTGCGGGTTCTGCAACGAATGTAGGTATCCAAATTTTAGATTCTAAAAGCATTCCTCTAGGCCTTGATGGTGCAACATTTAGCACCGCGATGACATTGAAAGATGGCACTAACATTCTGCCATTCCAAGCTCGTTACTATGCACTTGATACAACTACCGCGGGTGTGGCAAACGCAGATGCAACATTTTCTGTTCAGTACGAGTAATTTTTAAGCAGATTTAGGATATCTAATTAGTTAGCCAAGGATGGCTTTATTTATCAATAAAATTAGAAAGGTAAAGGCTCATGAGAGAGGTGATATTTGCGCTACTACTTTTATTCGCCCCACTCCTTGAGGCTGGAAACAAGTGGAATGTTCAGTTACCGGGTGGAGGAATGCGCTTCCAAGGAGAACTTATAGCACAAGCGTGTAGTGTTGAGACTTCAGACAAAAACTTGACCGTAAATATGGGACAACTACGAACGAATATGTTGACTGCCCCAGGTCAAGAAACCGCGCCTGTTCTATTTGATATCCATTTACGCGAATGCAGCAAAACCGCGAGTGAGTATGTCTCTATCACTTTCTCGGGGATTGCAGATAATAGCAACCCAGATATTTTTGCTATTGGTGATGGCCCGAATAGTGCCAGTGGTATAGGGCTCGCTGTCTTTGATTCCGCTAATACCTTAATTCCTATTAATAGTGCCCCTCGGAAAATGGCTCGCGTTATTAATGGTGATATGACATTGCACTTTATCGCTAAATATCGCGCGACGAGTTATCAAATTACGGGTGGGAAGGCAAACGCACAGGCTCTTTTTTCGCTGACCTATGAATAAAACATCTGCAAATAATTTATATATCTCTTTAACTTTTTGTTAGAAAAGGACAGACGTAACAATGAAAAACGTAACAATCCGCAAACTAATTGGCGCCTTATTAATATTACTCTGTTCAAATATATATACTCAGGCATATGCCGGTGTTGCATTAGGCGCGACACGTGTTATTTACCCCGCTGGGCAAAAACAAGTTCAGCTTGCAGTGACAAATAATGATGAAAAAAGCGTTTTTCTTATTCAATCTTGGGTAGAGAATACATCAGGGAAAAAAGATAGCCAATTTGCGGTTACGCCACCCTTATTTACCATGCAAGGTAAAAAAGAAAATACATTGCGTATTATTGACGCAACTAATAATCAATTACCTCAAGATAGAGAAAGTCTTTTCTGGCTAAATGTAAAAGCCATTCCTGCCATGGATAAATCCAAACAGAATGAAAATATGCTTCAATTAGCCATCATTAGCCGGATCAAACTGTATTATCGCCCGACCAATTTATCTGTCTCACCTGAAACTGTTGCGGAATCATTACGTTTTAGACGCCAAGCTGGCACCGTTATCGTCATTAATCCTACACCTTATTACGCAACGGTAACGTCATTAAATATCGGTTCAACCAAACTCGATAATGTATTGGTTCCTCCGTTTGGTGAAGCATCTGTCTCTGCGCCAACCAATGCGAATGGTGGCATTACTTTCCAAACGATTAATGACTATGGTGCGTTAACTCCCAAAATGACCGGAAACATCCAGTAAAAACGTTTTTTACTCACTACTACTTTGATTTAAATAACTTACTGGGCGACATGGTTGTTCAGGGAGAGGGAATATGTCATATCTGGCATCTGAAAAAAGGCAATTCATTTCGGGAAAAGAATCATTTTTTGGATATATATCCGAACGCCACTTTCCCTTAATTCCATTGACGCTATTAATTAGTGCTTGCCTGTACCCTGCTTGGGCTAAGGCAGAACTCTACTTTAATCCACGATTTTTAGCAGATGACCCTTCTGCTGTTGCGGACCTATCTGCTTTTGAGCAAGGTCAAGAAGTACCAGAAGGAACCTATCGTGTTGATATTTATTTGAATGATGGCTATTTATCAACCAAAGATGTTCGTTTCGTTGCAAATAAAAATGAACGCCAGCTGATGCCTTGTTTCACACTCGGCGAATTAGCAAAAATGGGTGTTAATACACCCGCGATTTCAGGAACAAATACCCCAGAGCAAAATAACTGCCAGCCTTTGAATGTGCTTATTGAAGACGCGACAGCACGCTTTGATGTCGGTTTGCAACGGCTCTACATTACGGTTCCACAAATATTTATGGCTAATCGAGCTCGAGACTTTATTCCCCCGGAATATTGGGACTCGGGTATTACGGCAGGTATTTTAAATTATAGTTTAACGGGAAATAGTGCGCGTAACCAAAATGGTAAGCACAGTAGCTATACCTACCTAAACATGCAAAGTGGGCTAAACCTTGGGGCATGGCGCTTACGAGATAACTCGACGTGGAGTCACAGCTCAGGAACGTCGACGACTGAAACTCGTTGGGAACATATTAATACCTATTTAGAGCGTGGGATAAATCAGATACGCTCCCGCTTAACAATAGGTGACAGTTATACCCCCGGTGAAATCTTTGATAGCTTTAACTTTCGAGGAATTCAGCTAGCTTCTGATGACAATATGCTACCGGAAAGCCAAAAAGGGTTTGCGCCAGTTATTCGCGGCATTGCTCGTGGTACGGCTGATGTTTCCATCAAACAAAATGGCTATGAAATCTACCGCAATACTTTTCCGCCAGGGCCTTTCATTATTAATGATTTATATGCCGCAGGAAACAGTGGTGACCTCAACGTTAGTATTACTGAAGCGGATGGTTCGGTGCAAAGTTTTACGGTGCCTTACTCATCTGTACCATTACTTCAAAGGGAAGGGCATACCCAATATGCAGTCACTGCGGGTGATTACCGAGCAGGAAATGACCAGCAAGAAAAACCGAGTTTTATGCAAGCGACATTAATGAGAGGTTTATCATACGGGTGGACACTTTATGGCGGCTCGCAACTCGCTAGTCGCTATCAATCCTTCAACATCGGTATGGGGAAAAACATTGGTGTATTTGGTGCGCTGTCTATCGATATTACACAGGCAAATGCGAAGCTGCCTGACGATAGCAATCATCAAGGGCAATCTATTCGTTTTCTTTATAACAAGTCGATGAATGAAACGGGCACAACCATACAATTGGCTGGCTATCGTTATTCAACCAAAGGCTATTATTCATTTGCGGATACCACTTATAAGCGCATGAATGGTTATAGCCTTGCGACACAAGATGGTGTCATTCAAGTCACTCCAACATTCTCGGATTACTATAATTTAGCCTATAACAAACGTGAAAAAATCCAGCTAAGCCTTAACCAACAATTAGGTGAGCAATCAACATTGTATGTGACAGGAAGCCATGAAACGTATTGGAACACGAGTAAGTCTGATAAACATTTACAGGTTGGTTTCAATACACTGATTGAAGGTATTAGCTGGGGGATCAATTACAGTCTGTCTAAGAACTCTTGGCAAGAAGCAAATGACCAGATGTTAGCGATGAATGTGAATATCCCATTTAGCTATTGGATGCGATCTGACAGCCAATCAATTTGGCGTAATGCGAGTGCCAGTTATAACGCCTCCCATGACCTAAAAGGCCGTATCACTAGCATGGCAGGCCTTTATGGCACATTACTTGAAGATAATAACTTAAGCTATAACGTGCAAACAGGCTATGCAGGGGGCGGCCAAGGTAACTCTTCGGCATCTGGTTACACGGCGCTGAATTATCGCGGTACATATGGCAATGCTAACGCGGGTTACAGTTATACCGATAACGTACGCCAAATGTATTATGGTCTGAGTGGTGGTGTGTTAGCTCATGCTAATGGCATCACGCTGAGTCAGCCAATGAATGACACTGTTGTCCTCGTGAAAGCACCGGGGGCGGGAAATGTAAAAGTTGAAAACCAGACCGGGGTTAATACTGATTGGCGTGGCTATGCCATCTTACCTTATGCCACCGATTACCGAGAAAACCGTATTGCGCTGGATACCAACACATTAGCCAATAATGTCGATTTAGAAGACCCCGTTGTCAGTGTCGTTCCTACTCGAGGTGCAGTTGTTCGCGCTGATTTTCACCCTCGAATTGGGGTAAAAGTACTGATGACATTACTAAAAAATGACGGAAAGCCTGTGCCATTTGGTGCGATTGTTTCTTCAAGCGATAACAATGGTAGCAGCATTGTTGCTGATGACGGTCAAGTTTACTTAACGGGGTTATCACTTTCTGGTCGTCTTATTGCCCGCTGGGGAGAAGGTCCTGACTCACAGTGCCAGATTAACTACACATTACCTGAGCAAAGCCAACACGAGATGCTCAGTAAGTACCGCGCACTGTGCCGCTAAGGAGCCAATAATGCCGAATAAGTTCATGATTTTTTCTGCCTCTCTATTTGCACTTTTATCATTATCTCAAAGTGCATATGCGGCAGACAGTACGATCAACATTAAAGGGTATGTGCGAGATAACACGTGTGCGGTTGCACCGGGGTCGCAAAGCCAAGTTGTTGATTTACTTAATAACGCGGTGAAACAACTTTATGCTGTGGGGGAAGTGACCCCTGTCATTCCATTTAATATTGAGCTCACCCCTTGTGGCAACTCGGTTACTGCGGTGAAAGTGGGTTTTGTGGGAATTGCGGATACCAACAATCAGACCTTATTGGCGTTAGACCCCGGAAGCCTCAATGCATCAGGCGCAGGTATACAAATTTTAGATGGTGCCAGAAAACCACTCGCGCTCAATGCTACCAGTAACAACATAGTTTGGACCCCTTTAGTGGCAGGTAAGAATAATACACTGCATTTTTATGCTCGATTAATGGCGTCTAAATTACCGGTCACAGCGGGGCATGTTCGAGCTACCGCCACTTTTACGCTTGAGTTTCAGTAAGCAGAGGATGTCATCATGAACATTAAATGGAAGGGAGCAGCCCCGTTTATCTGGCTGATTTTATTTTCACTAGCCACATCTTCATATGCCGCTGATGTGACGATTACAGTGAATGGGAGTGTTGTTGCGAAGCCATGCACTGTTGCAACGACGAGTGCCAATGTTGATTTAGGTGATTTATACACTTTTAATTTAATCACGCCAGGTTCTTCCTCAATATGGCACCCCATTTCATTAGATTTAGTCAATTGCCCTGTAGGAACGTCCACGGTGACCGCCACTTTCAGCGGTATCGCTGATACGACAGGTTATTATAAAAATCAGGGAACAGCAGGCAATATTCAGCTACAACTCCAAGATACAGCGGGTAATAACTTAAACAATGGTGCGCAAAAAAAACTGCAAGTTAACGACTCTTCATTATCCACCCGTTTTCCTTTGCAAGTCAGAGCGCTTTCCGTCAAAGGGCAAGCTACTCAAGGGAATATACAGGCTGTTATTGATGTTACCTATACTTATCAATGAGTTAATATTATGAATATAAAAAAATGTGTTCAGTTATTTGCAGCAGGTTTAACGATTTATACCGTGGGTATTTCTTTGAGCTATGCTTTCACTTGTACAGATTCTACGGGTAACATTGTAAATAGCGATAAAGGTACGAAAATCGCAGATGTTTATGTAAACCTACAGCCTAGTGTGCAGCCCGGGCAAAATCTAGTTGTGGACTTGTCACAATCCATTTCATGTAAAAATGATGCACCAACAACGCGTCGGGACTTGGTGAGTATGATTAGAGGGTCTGCATTTGGTGGGGCACTTGCCAGCTTTGATGGTTCACTAAAATATTATGGTCTCAACAATAAGTTTCCATTAATACAACCCACTCATCAGCAAAGTTTTCCGCTAGGGAGTTATGCCCCTTGGAATACCCAGCTATTCCTAAAACCTATCAATGCCGCAGGTGGGATTGCCATTAAAAAAGGCTCTCATTTTGCCACACTTGTTATGCATCAGGTGGGCTCTGATATTATTGGAGGGGGAAATGTACGGACGGCTACCTTTACATGGAACATCTACACCAATAATGATGTACTCATTCCTATTGGTGGATGTGATGTATCTTCACGAAATGTTATTGTAAATCTACCCGAATACCCTGGCACAGCACCTGTTCCGCTTTCGGTCCACTGTGCCTCAGGGCAAAACCTGTATTATTATCTTTCAGGGACCACAGATACTCGTTCAAATATTTTTGCGAATACATTTTCAGGAACAAATGCGGCAAAAGGCGTCGGTATTCAACTGGTCAGTAATGGGAATGCGATAGCCGTTAATCAAAAAGTGGCTTTAGGTAGGGTCACCACAGGTGCTGTTAGCCTTGGCTTAAGTGCACGATATGGGCGCACTTCAGGCCAAGTTTCAGCAGGGAAAGTGCAGTCTATTATTGGTGTCACTTTTACTTATGATTAGCATGCCGGTTGAATTATTGGTTAAATCACTGGTGGGGTTTAATTCTCCACCCGCCAATATTCACCATTGCGAGCCATAATATGAAATATATAATTCGATATAAAAACAAGGTGATTGGGATTACTGCGTTAGAAGGGGGAGATCCTCCGATGGGGTTTGTGTTTGGTATGCTGGAGCCAACTGTATTTTATACCGCAGATATTAATAAAGTGCATTTGAGCCTATGCACCGACGAAACTAACGAAGAAATTGCCTGTAAATCTATCATGTTTGACGATTATTCAGCAGACCTTGGTGAGCAATGCATCGAGGTCACTGTTTTAGTTGAATCCGCCGAAGAATACGCGAAATTTTTTAAGCATCACCTCGATGCTTATGAAAAACAATTTGGGTAGTACACGCCTATCACCTTCACTATTTACCATTTATTGTAAACTCTGATATTTTAGCCTGTTTAATAACCATATGATTGCCCATCATTTATGGTTTCTGGATGATCTCTGGAATTGAAAAATACTTCAATGCATTTTGGCTACATAAAAGGAAAATAGGGTGTAGCTAATGCTTTTTAATCGAGTTTTAAGGTCTTTGGCTGTGGAGTCGCTATCCTTGATGATGTCTTGATTATAAAACTGAAGCTAATTGTTTATTATCACGATATGCCCTTAAAGCAGATAACGAAGTGAGCTTCATAGCATAAATTAACGTGAGGGAAATAAAATGAATCGCTATATCGGGCGCATCGTCATCGGTTTTTTACTTTTCTTATTGGCAGTCTGCGCTTTATTATTTTTGACTAGCCATTTAGATGATTTTGAGTTTGATAAGGCAATTCAGGAAGAGCTGACATTTGAATCTCAGGGAATAACATTATCGGGTACTCTGCTTCTGCCAAGTCAGAAAAGACCTGCGGCGGTAGTCGTTATTATTCACGGTGATGGGCCCCAAGACCGTTATTCGAACAGCGGTTATAACCCGTTATTTAATACGCTTCTCGATGCTAATATTGCGATTTTCTCATGGGATAAGGCGGGCGTAGGCCACAGCCAAGGTAACTGGCTAAACCAATCCATGGCAAATCGAGCAACAGAAGCTGTCACTGCTTTAAAGCTAATGCAGTCTCGTTATCCTGATGTTCAAGTGGGTTATTTCGGTTTCTCACAAGCGGGATGGGTTATTCCTATAGCTGCTAAGCAATCTCATCCTGATTTTTCAGTGATTATTGGTGGTGCGGTTAACTGGCGTGAACAAGGTCAATATTACCAAGGGCTGCGTTATGCTCAGGAAGGAAAATCCCCCGCTGAAATTAAGCGTTTATTGGCAAAAGAACAAAAAGAAAATGATGCGATATTTGGTGACATGGGCTCTAAAAACCCTAAAGAACGCCCCGATATGACATTGGAACGATTTGATTTTGTCGTCAAAAATTACCTGAGTGATTCTTCTTTGGATCTTCCTAATATGAATGGGCGTGTATTAGCCGTTTGGGGAGCGAATGATCTCAATGTAGATGCACAATTGGATGCATGCCGTTACCAGTCTATTTTAGCTACTGACCCCAAAGCGAGCGTCATTGTATTGCCGAATGCAAGCCATGGTTTACTTCGGGCGCCTGAGTTTAATTATCAGCTTGAAAGCGATTGGCCTGCATGGCGAAAGGGGTATTTTCTTTGGTCTGGGCGTGATGCTTATTATGCGGATGGGTTGAAGCTCATTACTGCATGGGTAAAAAATCAAAAACCTGATTTAGAGAGATATAAAGCGATATGTGGATCATAAATAGTCTGAGATAAGGAAAAATGCCACCTCAAGTGGCATTTTTCACATTCACATACCAACCTCTTCCCTCGACTCGGTACAGGCTCAAAAATTACAGGTATAATCCCTGATTATCTCACTGACAATTTGATTGATGCGGAAATAGAAATGGCAAAACTCACCTTACAAGAACAGATGCTACAAGCAGGGCTGGTCACCAGTAAAAAAATGGCAAAAGTCCAAAGAACCGCGAAAAAATCACGGGTACAAGCGCGTGAAGCGAGAGAAGCCGTAGAAGAAAACAAAAAAGCACAGCTTGAGCGTGACAAGCAGTTGAGCGAACAGCAAAAACAAGTTGCTTTGTCGAAAGAATACAAAGCGCAAGTGAAGCAGCTTATCGAAATGAATAAAATTGAGATAGCAAAAGGCGATATTGCGTTTAACTTCACCGACAACAATGTCATTAAACAAGTGATGGTAGATAAAATCACCCAAAAACAACTGATTAGTGGTCGCTTGGCGATTGCTCGTTTAATCATTGATAACAGTGATGTAAATGGGTATGCGATTATTCCTGCGGTTGTGGCCGATAAAATCACTCAAAGAGATGTGGACAGCATTGTGTTAAATAACGCATTGAGCGAAGAGGCTTTGGATGAAGATGACCCGTATGCTGAGTTCCAGATCCCAGATGATTTGATGTGGTAATACTCGTCATACTTCAAGCTGCAGCGTTGTTGACTGCGTTCATTCGCACTAGTCACATACTTATGTATGCTCCTAAGGCTCCTTCACTTGACGCCTAGCTGCAAATACTCGTCATATTTCAAACCGCAGCGTTGTTGTCTGCATTCGGTCACCTTAGTCACATACTTGTGTATGCTCCTAAGGGGCCCTCACTTGACGCCTAGCTGCAATTTGAACTATTTAGAGTATTAAAATTGAATTATGTAGGGTATTAAAAGATAGCTTCAAGTTATACGCCTAGGGGCAACTAAAACGGGCTGTCATAAATCATATGGAGCGGTTTATGGCTAATTGGGTGCATAAAATGCAGTTCGCTGGCGTGTAACATCAGCCTTGGTGCATGCTCTGTGCCAGGTAAACACAGGCCGCCATATAAATCACAGCCCAAAATGGGGTGCCCCAAATATTGGCAATGAATACGTAGCTGGTGGGTGCGGCCCGTTTCAGGGGTGAGCTGCACTCGTGTTAATGGGGCAGTCGTACCATCCCCCATTTTCTGTTGAAAGCGTTCCTTCACCAAATAACGGGAACGCGCAGGTTTTCCATTTACCTCGCCAATAGACATCCTTGGAAATAGCGCAGGGTCTTTTGCAATTGGCGCATCAATTATCCCTTCGTTATCGTCCAAGTGCCCACACAACAACGCTTGATAAACTTTAGCAACGGTGCGTTGGCTAAACTGCTGGCAAAGTGCTGCATTGATGGCTTTGTTGAGAGCAATGATCATTAGCCCTGAAGTGCCAAAATCTAAGCGATGAACAAGGGTACAATCTGGAAATAACTTCACCAGCCGATAATGTACAGAATCTAAATTCTGAGGGTTTTTCCCCGAAAGGCTAAGTAACCCTGAAGGCTTATTGATAATCAGTAAATGTTCGTCTTGATAGAGGACATCAATTTGCTCATGGCAAGGCGGGGCAATAAAGGTATCAATAATTGTAGACATCGAGTTCTCTGGGTAAAGAATGGCAACACATAATAGCTAATTTTTCTCTCACCGTCGCTTTTGGGCTCAGGGAAATTTACCCTCAGCGTAAAACCAAAGGCATGGTCTGAGCCCGCATTGTGCTTTATACTGCCGTCAGAGAAACTGAGTTTATAAACGATTAATTAGGTGGTAATGCAATGAAAGGAACAATCACAACGTGGTTTGACGATAAAGGCTTTGGATTTATCAAAGATGAGAACGGTGATAACCGTTATTTTCATGTGATTAAGGTTGCTAACCCTGAACTGATCAAAAAAGGCGTTGAAGTCACCTTTGAACCCACAACCAACAATAAAGGCTTGTCTGCTTTTGCTGTTAAAGTGATCCCTGAGAGCAAGTATATTTTTATTGCAGGTGAGCGTTTGAAAATCACAGCGATTAAATCTTTTCTCGTATACAGTGAAGATGTTCCTGCAGATGCGGGTATTGATAAAGCCAATACCGTGTTATCGGTCGGTGCGCTGATGAGTAGTATTCGCCCAAAAACGGAAATTAAACCCGGTGATATGCGCTCACTGAAAAAATTAGCTATCACTACGCTGCATGGCACCACATTGACGTTTTCAGAAGATGAAGTTGATATTGAAGAAACAGTAAAACGATTGAATTCATGTAAGAATTAGTACTTGGATAGAACAGAAAGCTGATAAGTACCGAAGCGCCATTCCCTATGGCGCTTTTTAGTTAGATTTACTGAAGAAATTCCTTCTTTTATTCTACTATTAGAATAGTGTTTGTTCTTCTAGGTAAATACACTTATTATCCGTGTGGTGTGTTTAAGAGTCTGAATTCTCTTTTGGGCTTAAGCGTATAATCGCCTAAATATCGATAATAAATTCAATTTACGAATACCCGTAATATGGGTAGTAATAAAATTAGCACGAGAATAGGCTGATAGCCACGCTTTGCTTTATTCGTTAATTGACGTATTAAGGTAAAATTTTGTTTTTTTAGAGATAAATATTGGGCTAGTCATTATTTTTTATTAGTAAAACTAAAACTAGCCATATTTATGGTTTATTATTTTACTCATATTATGAGTTTATATGATTGGAGATAGTGAACTTTGTGTCAATTTGTAATTCAATGTAACTTTATGTGTTTTAATCCTTATAAGAGTAATTACTCGTTTGGAATTACATGCAATAATACCCTCCATAAATTAAAATATACTAATAATATTTAATTAATATATTTATCAGGCAGTTAATTATCCATCCCTTATCTTAAATACCCATAAAATGCGTATATCAATCAGTTAAAGTGATCGATATTCAACATTTAATAGTCTGCGCCTATCAAATAAAGCGATTCGATCGATATAAACGTTTTTACTCTTATTTTAATGTATTTATTATTAATGAAACTTAAATGTTTAATTAATTATTTTATATTGGAGTGTGGTTAATGAAATCTAATATAATTAGTAGTCATGTTGGTATTTTCTTAAGACGAGCCCGTAAAGAAAAGAATATGACGGGAAAGCAAATGGCTAAATTAATGAATATTAGCCAACAACAAATCTCACGTTATGAAATAGGGACTACGTCTATTACGTTAGATCAATTAGAACAATTTTTGAGAATACTGGATAAAAGATGGGTTGATGTACTCCGTTTTCTTGAAGATGAATCAGTGATTGGAATAAAAACAGATAAAAATGAAAGTAAAAATAAATACCTTTCATGGAAAGGCTATTCTACTAAAAACTTCATAAATAATTTTTAGCCATTAGATAAATCAGAATAAAATAATCAGGCTTTCTGATTATTTTATTGATTATATTTTATAAAAAGCACAGTTAAAAGTGTTTTTTATACTATGTAATTATTTTTTGATATAAATTTAAATTAGAGAGAATAATATGTTAAATAAAAAAATGGCATCTGTTTTGCTATCAACAGTTATTGCTGCTTCTTTTGCAACCGTTGCTAATGC
>NZ_JBEBNT010000030.1:0-26772 GCF_040396775.1 Providencia sp. | reverse complement strand
TCCTAGGGATGTCTTCATTTTGCTGCCTTGCCACAACTCGAATTATTTAGAAAAAAGTGTGTATGTAATGGATAACTAGTTAGAAAATAATAGGGATCTCTCTTAGTTCTTACCTACGTTGTGGCGGTGTAGTTGCTCAGCAACTCCTTTTTTCGTCATACTTCAAGCTGTGGCTGCGTTGGCTTCATTCAGCCACCCTAGTCACATACTTTTGTATGCTCCTAGGGATGTCTTCATTTTGCTGCCTTGCCACAACTCGAATTATTTAGAAAAAGGTGCGCATGTAATAAAAAATAGAATTTTAGTTTTCATGTTTAAATAAACATCTTTTATTGCTTAAATTAAATTTATATTAATTAAAAATAAAACAATAAGTATATTTATAAAACAAAAAATTTGAGTTAAATAAATTTCCTAATGCTAAGTGATGTAAATCACAATTCTTTTTTTCCTACGAAAATTATTCACAAAGCACGAAAAAAATAATTTCAGTTATTTGGCGTGAATTTGTCATGAATAATTCATTTTTGTGACAGATATAAAAATCAGGCTTAATAAAAAGATGAAAACCGTGATTTAGTCACAAAAAATGGTTACTGTTTGCAGTGTATTATCATTAAAGATTGACGTCATGCACATTGTGTAAAATTTTAATGCCATTTTTGTTGGTTATTTGTTCAGTAGCATAAGGTGTGCGTGCGAATTCGAGAGGCGATTTTCTCTCAATAAAGGCAACTTAGGGGAATAACATGAATAAAGTATTGAAACTCTCAACACTTGCTATGTTAGTCGCATTTAATGCGAACGCAGCAACGGTTGATTTACGTGTCATGGAAACATCCGATGTCCACAGTAACCTTGTAGACTTCGACTATTATAGAGATAAACCAACAGAACAATTTGGTTATGTGCGTACTGCGACTTTAATTAAAGCCGCGAAGCAAGAAGCGACCAACTCTGTATTAGTGGATAATGGAGACTTAATCCAAGGTAGCCCACTGGCTGATTATATCGTCGGTGAAGGCTTAAAAGAGGGTGAATCTCACCCAGCGCATAAGTTATTGAATACAATGGGTTATACTGTAGGTAACTTTGGTAACCATGAGTTCAACTTTGGATTAGATTTCCTGCATAAAGCCATTGAAGGTGCAAAATTCCCGTACATCAATGCCAATATTATTGATGCAAAAACGGGTAAAAACTACTTCAACCCATACATTATTGTTGATACCCCAGTTAAAGATAGAGACGGAAAAACACACACAATTAAAGTGGGTTACATCGGTTTCGTTCCACCACAAATTCTCATTTGGGATAAACCAAATTTAGAAGGTAAAGTCTTAGTTAACGACATTACTGAAACGGCGAAAAAATTTGTACCGCAAATGAAAAAAGAGGGGGCAGACTTAGTTGTTGCTATTCCTCACTCAGGTTTCTCTCAAGAACCATACAAAGCAATGGCTGAAAACTCCGTGTATTACCTCAGTGAAGTTCCGGGGATTGATGCAATCATGTTTGGCCACTCACACGGTGTATTCCCAAGCAAAGACTTTAGTGATATCAAAGGTGTTGATATTGCGAAAGGAACCGTCAATGGCGTTCCTGCCGTCATGCCTGGTCAATGGGGTGACCACTTAGGCGTTGTCGATTTAGTGGTTAACAATGACGATGGTGCATGGAAAGTGGTTGATGCAACGGCGCACGCACGTCCTGTTTATGACAAGCCAAACAAAAAAGCCCTTGTTGAACGTGATGGCGACTTAGCGAAAATCATCGAAAAAGAGCACCAAGATACCCGTAAGTTTGTGGGTAAACATATTGGTAAAGCCTCTGAAAATATGTACAGCTTCTTAGCACTGGTACAAAGTGATCCTACGGTACAAATTGTTAATGATGCGCAAATCGATTACACCAAAAACTTCATTCAAGGTGACCCTGATCTGGCTGATTTACCAGTATTAGCCGCGGCAGCACCGTTTAAAGCGGGTGGTCGTAAGAACTCACCAACAGAATTTATTGAAGTTGAAAAAGGTGATTTAACGTTCCGTAATGCGGCGGACCTTTACCTGTATCCAAACACATTGGTTGTCGTTAAAGCAACGGGCGCGGATGTGGTTGAGTGGTTAGAATGTTCTGCGGGGATGTATAACCAAATCGACCCGCAATCAACGGCGCCACAGAGCTTGCTGAATTGGAGTGGTTTCAGAACCTATAACTTCGATACAATTAGTGGTGTGGATTATCAAATCGACCTGACCCAGCCAGCGAAGTATGATGTTGATTGCCAAACTGTGAATAAAGATGCTAACCGAATCAAAAACGTCACTTACCAAGGTAAACCGATTGATCCGAAAGCAACCTTCTTAGTGGCAACCAACAACTACCGTGGTTACGGCGGTAAATTCGCAGGGACAGGTGATAGCAATGTTGCATTTGCTTCTCCAGATGAAAACCGTTCAATTTTAGCGGCTTATATTGCTAAAGTGTCTAAAGAAAAAGGTGAAATTTCGACTAAAGCGGCAAACAACTGGTCATTTACACCGATTAAGACAGACAAAAAACTGGATGTTCGCTTTGAAACCGCACCAAGTGAAAAAGCAGCTAACTTTATTAAAGAAAATGCACAGTATCCAATGAAAAAAGTGGGCACTGATGAAATTGGCTTTGCTATCTACCAAGTAGATTTAACAGCTAAGTAATCATTTCAATTTCTATTGAAGTTATTGTGAGCCTGCCCTATTGGGTGGGCTTTTTTATACCCAAAAAATGACAAAAGGCGGATGGGGGAGGTATTTCGATGGTAAATAAATAACGCTCGGCGCATTTAACTAGTAACACACTAAACACGTCGAGCGGTTATTGATTTTTGATGATTAATAAACTATTCATAAAACACATTCAACATAGGTAATTTACTAAACTTATCGTATTCAACTTTGACGTACTCAGATTCTATTTTTTTGCCATTCTTTAAAGAGCCTGTGATTGAAATGTCTTTTCCTTTTCGGTAGCACATAACATTGACTCGTTCTTGGTTATTGGCGTTTATAACACATTGCGGTTCGTAGACTGAACCGGTAAATGTGATTGTCCCTCCTGATGAATTATTACTTGCATAGGTGAAAGAACAACTTGAAATGATTATAGCAACTACAGATGTCAGTAAAGATAAACGTTTCATAGTCCACCTCCAGAATAACACTGATAACAGTGTTCTGTGCCTTCTCTTTTAGTGTAGTTCAATTATTGGTAATGCAAACTAAATTCTGAAAATATACTTATATTTTAGTGTTGGAGAGGTTTAGTTCATTGATAAACATCAATTTTTATTTAATGCATATATCATTCGATTGATTATTAATCATTAAATTTTATGAATTAATAACAAATAAGGTGGGTGTGAAATTATCTTTTTATTTAAGTTAAATTTTATTGTCAAATATGTTTTTTGAATCTTTTGTTACGTTAAATAAATTTTAAATAATAACGTATTTTATGATTTTATTTTTTAAATGAAAGTCATCGTTAGTGATGATTTATTTTATAGGAGAGTTTGGGTAATGGTTAAAATAAAAATACCCCTATAAAGAGTTTTATAGGGGTATTTCTTTTGAAATTTTAATGTTTCATTTTATTTGAAAACTTTGAAACGTACATCATCATCCATAAAGGCTTTATCACCCGCAGGTTCATTAATTGAACCAAATACCATTTGAGCGCGTAATATCCAATTTGCAGGAATGTTCCACGTTTTTTGTACATCATTATCCACTAATGGATTGTAGTGTTGTAATGAAGCACCGATATTTTCTTGAGATAATGCAGTCCACACGGCAAATTGTGCAATACCACTTGCTTGCTCTGACCAAATTGGGAAGTTATCTGCATATAAAGGGAATTGCTCTTGCAAACCTTTTACAATGTCTTGGTCTTCAAAAAACAAAATAGAACCTGCACCTGCGGCAAAACTATCAATCTTTTGTTCTGTAGCAGCAAAAGCGTGCTCAGGTACGATTTTGCGCAGCGCTTCTTTGGTCATATTCCATAATTTCTTATGTTCAGCACCAAACAAAATGACCACTCGTGAGGTTTGTGAGTTAAATGACGATGGTGAATGTTTTACAGCTTCTTTAATTAATTTCGTTACGTGTTCTTCAGATGCAGGTAAAGCATCGCCGAGGTTATAAATAGTACGACGATTTTTAATCATTTCGATAAATGCATTAGACATTTTAGTCTCCTAGATCTTCATTAGCGCACGGCATTTTATAGAATCTATCTTAGAAGCCGCAGTTCGTTTCAATAGTTACTACTATAGCGGTGGAAAGTTAAAATCATAGAAAAAAAATTTAACCGTAAGGTTCAAAATTTTACGCTAAGATTGATTTTTTTAAATAATCAATAAATTCAATTGGTTATTATTGTTTGTTTGTGGTTTTTAGTTTTTGATTATTCAAAATAGGCCATTATGCATAAAATGGATAGAAAAAAATTGAGGGTATTAAGGGACGATGGATGTACCAGTTAAAGGGTCTAGCGGGGGGCGTAATCCCGCTAGACAAGAATGATAACCCGTTTTACTTAATCGAGTTCATTGACCTCTTTGGTGATTTCAATTTTAGTCCCACCAAAGTTATCAATGATGTATTTCCTGACAGTTTCAGTGTGGTACAGCTGGGCTAATTTAGCAAATTTAGGGTCATCTTTATTATCTGCTTTTACGACTAATAAATTAATGTTGTTTTTGATAGTGTCGTCATTTTGTTCTCTAAATAAAGAGTCGGTTAATACATTAAGTCCACCTTCTTGTGCCGCGGTGTTGCCAATAACGGCGATATCGACATCGGGTAAAGCCCTTGGGCCATGAGCATATTTTATTTGCCTAAAGACCAAATCTTTTGGGTTGGCAATAATATCGTTGGTTGACCCAGTTGCTTGGTTAAAGTCAGGCTTTAATGTAATTAATTGGGCCTTTTCAAGTAATTTAAGCGCACGTATGTGGTTAGCTGCATCATTAGGTATGGCCACAATGGCTTGCTTAGGTAAATCTGCAAGGTTTTTATGTTTTACCGAATAAACGCCCATCGGTTCAAAATAAGTGGTGGAGATTGCCGCCAATTTATTATTATGACTTTTATTAAAGTCTTTTAGAAATCCCCATGACTGAAAAGCATTGACATCAACATCCCCATCAATCGTTGCCACATTAAGCGTGATTCCATCATCAATGATTTTGACATCAATATCTAAATTTGCCTCTTTCGCACTTGGAGATTGTGCAATGAATTTCCAGATATCGGCATCACTGCCATGGCTGCCAATAATAATTTTTTGCGATGCTGGCCCTTGTTGTTTTGATTTCTCTGTTGAATTTTCCTCTTGTGAACAAGCAGTTAGCGTAGAAAATGACAAAGCTAATAATAATGCAGGTATTTTTTTCATTTGAGTATCTCTCATCATTTTTTGTTGGAGATATCTAATCAAACAAAAATGACTTTTTATAAATAATATTTTATTTACCCTCTAAGATTTTAGTTATATACAAAAAATACACGTAGTCTCATTCGAAATTGTTATATCGATATAGTTTAAAATTATTTTTAGCAATATTTATTGTGGTATCTAATCAAGCATTAAATATAAACGTGAAAAATCTTCACTATCTGAAAAATAATTTAAAGGTTGATTAATTATGTCTTTAACACAATTGCCTATTATTGATTTAAGTGAACTCGATAACCCTGAAACCAGAGATGACTTTTATAAAAAACTGCGTTTTATTGCTCGTGAAATCGGTTTTTTTTATTTAGTAGGTCATCGTATTACACCTGAATCTCGTGAACAGTTGTTGACCACGACAAAACAATTTTTTGCCTTACCAAAGGCAGAAAAAGAAACCATTTCTATGGCACATTCACGCCATTTCCGTGGTTATACTGCTTCAACAGAAGAAAGCACCCGAAATCAACCTGACTACCGTGAACAAATTGATATTGGTGAAGAATTACCAGCACTCGAACTGACCGATAATGATCCTATTTGGTTTAACTTACATGGACCAAACCAATGGCCACAGGCCTTGCCAGCACTAAAAGAACAAGCGCTTGTGTGGCAAAGTGACATGCGTACTATCGCGGTGAAACTGATCAAAGCCTTCTTGGTGGCCTTAGATCTCCCTGAAAATAGTTTTGAGCATATTATTGCTGAGCCAGCTCAGCATTTATTGAAACTTATTCATTATCCGGCGAGAGAAGACAATGGCGATGGAGAGCAAGGGGTTGGTGCTCATAAAGATGCGGGTATTTTGACCTTATTATGGCAAGACAATAGCGGTGGTTTGCAAGTCGAAACAGATAATGGCTGGATAGACGTTGCGCCGCTGGAAAATGCATTTGTGGTGAATATTGGTGAGGTCTTTGAATTAGCGACGAACGGCTATTTACGGGCGAATGTTCACCAAGTCGTAAGAAAGAAAAATAGCGATTCCCGTTATTCTATTGCTTATTTTATTACCCCAAGTGTTTTTGCTGATGAAGTACCATTATTAACATTACCAAGTTATTTAGCACAGCAAGCTTTAGGGCCTGATAGCGATCCTCTCAATCCATTATTTACCAATTTAGGAAAAAATGTGATTAAAGGCCGTTTACGTTCACATTTAGCGGTAACACGCAGATTTTACCCTGCGGAATATGCGCAAATAATAAATAACAGTAATATCCTATAACGAATAGAACAAATTGACATTGATAAAAAAATCAGTTGGAGCCAAATATGTCAGATCAAAGTTACAAAAAGGACTTAAATGGAAAGGCATTATCGCCTGAAACTTTAATGATGAGCTATGGGTATAACCCACAGCTTTCAGAGGGGTCGATTAAGCCTCCCGTTTTTCTGACATCAACGTTTGTTTTTAAAACAGCTCAGGAAGGAAAAGACTTCTTTAATTTAGTGAGTGGGCGCACAGAAGCACCAAGTGGCCAGAAACAGGGGCTTGTCTATTCTCGGTTTAATCACCCAAATAGTGAAATTGTTGAAGATAGATTGGCCCTGTATGAAGGGGCACAGAGAGCCGCCTTGTTTTCATCGGGTATGTCAGCAATCACCACGTGTTTGATGGCCGTGTTGCAACCTGGGGATGTATTGCTGCATTCACAACCCCTTTATGGCGGAACAGAAACCTTGTTTCTCAATACGTTAAAGCGCTTTGGTATTACGTCAGTACCTTTTCAAAATGGCTGTGATTTAGCGGTTGTCTTAGATGTGGCAAATAGTGTCGAACAGGGTCAAAAAATTGCAGCAATTTATATTGAAACGCCGTCAAACCCGTTAAATACATTGGTTGATATTGAATTACTGAGCCAAGCAGCGAAACAAATTGGGCAAAAACAAGGTGGGGAAGCGCCATTACTGATTTGTGACAATACGTTGTTGGGCCCTGTATTTCAAAAACCACTCGCCTTAGGTGCAGATTTAAGTGTGTACTCACTAACTAAATATGTGGGTGGGCATTCAGACTTAGTGGCTGGAGCGGTTGCTGGCAGCCATGAGTTGGTGAAAAAAGTGAAAGCACAACGTAATGCCATTGGAACGCAATTAGACCCACATTCAAGTTGGATGTTAGGGCGCTCTTTGGAGACGCTACAGTTGCGGATGGAACGGGCTAATGACAGCGCTCAAACATTGGCGGAGTTTTTACACCAGCACCCAAAAGTGAGCAAAGTGCATTTCCCTGCATTTTTTCCGAAAGACAGTGTGGAATACCAAGTTTATCAAAAGCAATGTACCGGTGCAGGTTCCACTTTCTCCATTAATGTCGGAAATAACGAAGCAGATGCGTTTCGTTTTTTAGATAACCTTGCGATTTTTAAACTTGCGGTGAGTTTGGGGGGGACGGAATCATTGGCTAGTCACCCAGCGTCGACAACGCATTCAGGTGTTGCACAGGCGGTACGTGAGAAAATTGGGATCAGTGGTAACTTAGTGCGTTTATCTATTGGTATTGAGAATGTGAACGACCTAAAACATGCATTAGAACTCGCATTAGACGCGATCTAAGTGCTTAATGTTGTGGAGAGGAAGTGGTTTATTCCTCTCCAGCCTCTTGATTAATTGAGTCGATATTGAGTTGGAAGCTCGCTAAAACCTAGCCCATTGGCTTTTTTCACATTAATTTGCACTGGGATGCGTTCTTTCATTGCTTCCACATGGCTGATAACGCCAATCATTTTCCCTGATGCATTCAGGCTCTCAAGGGCATCAAGGGCAATATCTAGCGTTTCGGCATCCAAAGTGCCAAATCCTTCATCTAAAAATAGTGACTCTAGTTGTGTGCGGTTGCTGACCATGTCAGAAAGTGCCAGTGCTAACGCTAAACTGACGAGGAAGCTTTCCCCTCCAGATAACGTTTTGATATCCCTAACTGAGTCTGCCTGCCAGCTATCGATAACTTGCAACTCTAAGTTAGCTTGATGGCTACGTTGTAATATATAGCGGCCATGCAGTTTATCGAGCTGTTGGTTGGCTAACGTCACCAAACAATCTAGAGTTAGGCCCTGTGCATAGCGGCGGAATTTGTCCCCTTCAGCAGAGCCAATTAAAGCGTTTAAATAACTCCAATCATCGTAACTGAGTTGGCTTTTTTCTATTTCTTGCAGTAAATCCTGTTGCTGGTGGCGCTGTTGTTTATCGGTATCTAACCGATTAATAATCTGCCCTTGCTGCTGGTTGTGCTGTTTGATTTCTTCGTCGAGGGCGGTGACGACTTCATGTAATTGTGCTTCAGAAAGTGACGAGAAGCCTGTGGCTCGTTGCTGATTAAGGGCTTCGAGTGATTGTAAGCCTTCTTGATGGCGAGTCTCACTTTGTAGTAGCTTTTGGCTTACTCCTTGTTTTAACACTTCTAATTGCTGTTTTTCCTCTAGAGTTAGTAATGCCTCAAGGAAAGTTTGTTGTGTGTTAAATGGGCTTTTTGCCAGTGCATCGTTAAATTGACCTTGCACTTGTTGATGTTCGAATGTGGCTTTATTAATTGCTTCGATGATTTCTTGCAAGCTACCAGTCAGTGAGGCAATCGTTTTATCAGTTTCATTAAGCTGCTTGCTAAGCTGTTCTTGGGCTTGCGAAAGTGCCTCTTGTTGAGTGTTAAGCTGTTGAATAAATTGAGAGACAGACAACCCTGAAAGCAGTGTTTTTCGCTCAGTTGTTTTTTGTTCAAGGGTAATACTTGCCTGCTGAAACTGCTTTTTTTCTTTCTCAAGCTGCTGATTAAGTTGGTTTAATTGTTCTAATTCAGATTTAAGCGAGGCACTCGATACCTCGATTTTTTGGCTTAGGGCTTGTGCTGTTGTTTTTTGAGTATTGTAAAATTCACCACGTTGAGTGATGTCACTCACCCATTCATCAAAGTTTTCACTTTCAGGCAATGCCAGTTCAAAAGGGGCTAAAATCGTTTGAAGTTGCTCCGTTTGTTCATTTTTACGTTGCAGCAACTGAGCCAGCTCTTTTTGTGACTCATCAAATAATTGGGTCTGGTATTTTAAGCGCTCTTCAACGAGTGAAAGGCCCGCTTGTTGTTGATTTAGATGTGTTTGCTGCTCATGCTGTAACTGCCTAGCCTGCTGGTATTCACGTTCTAATGTCGTAAATTCATTGATGATTTTTTGTTGTTTTGTGAGCTTAGCGGTGAGCTCATTGATAAACTCAGTAGCGGCTTGCTCGTTCAGTGCTAATTCAGGTGTAAGTGCTTGCTCACATGTTATTTTCCAATTGTGATTTAAGCTATCTAGGTGTGTAGTAGCTTGCTGTAATTGTTGCGCTTGTTCTTTTTGGCGCAGTTGTTGTGTCTCGGATAGCGTGGTTAGTCTTGCCTGTTGCTGTTTAAGGTGATCTAGTTGCTCGGTTAATTGAATGAGCTGTTGCTGTGTTTCGCTCAATTGAATGGATCGATATGCCTGTACGGCTGGGTGCTCAGTTGAACCGCATAATGGGCAGGGTTTCCCTGAAACGAGTTGCTGGCGCTCTTGTTCCAAACTGACGATTTTCTGTTCTAATTGGAACTTTTCATTGGTAAGTTTAATACGTGGCGATAACTCATTGATTTGAGATTCAGCCAGTTCGCGCTCTTTTTGTGTTTGGGCGCTCTGTTGTTGCAAATCAGTGTATTGTTGGTTGAATTGCTGCAATTGGGTTTGTGCACTAAGGTACTGGAACAAAATTAATGGCAAGAGTTTGGCATGCTGCAAACGTGTTTGTAGCTGTTCAATTTGTTGATTAACAACATGAATATCGTATTTTTCTTGATTTTTTTTGTATTGTTGTTCTTGCTGTTTAAACGTGAGAGTGTGCTTTTCTAAAGCAGAGCTAGTTTGTGTGAGTTCTGTTGTGCGTAGTTGTTTATCCGCTTGCAGTTGCTCAATGGTGTTTGAGTGATTTTTTTGTTTCTGTGACAGACTATTGAGCTTGTCTGTCAGTTCAAAAATAAAGCGCCCTTGCTGCTTCCAGCCCCCTATTTGAGCACTAATCTGTGCATCTTTTTGCTTTTCTTCTAAGAAAACATTCAGCTGATGAAGTTTCTGATTAGCCTGCTGGATCTGGTTTTGTGTTTCATTCACCCATTGCTGTTTTTGTTCAAAAGCCGCCTGCTTTTCAGAAATCTGTTGTTTTAATTCATTTTGCTGCTGCATTAACTGCAAAATTTGGTTATCGAGGGGGCGAACAGTTTCGTCAATCAGTTGGTTTTGTTGTTTTATAAAATCAATGTGTTTTCGGTAATCATCCTGCGATTGAATGAGTTTTGTATTAAGTGGCGTTCTCTCGGCCTTCTGCTTTTCCAGCTTGAGGTGCAACTGTTGTTGTTTTTCTGTGTATTCAGTGAGTTGCTGTTGTAGGCGCTCAATGTTTTGCCATAGAGGGCGTAGGGATTCCGCAGGTTCGCCATCAGATAATTTTTTCAGTTGAGGTTGCGCCGCTTGGTATTCAAGCTGGGTATTCTTTAGCTCATTATCAAGTAATTGTAGGCGCTGGGTAAGCTGGCGGTGTTGTTGCCACCAATTGAGCTCGTGTTGATGTTGCACACGCTTTTGCTTTATTTCAGTTTCTTGTTTTTGTAGCGTGCTTTGTTGCTCTATAAGCTCTTGGTGTTCTGATTCTGTGAGTAAATTAATGCTCTGTGCTCTGGCTTTTAGCAGGTCTAAATCCGTTTTTGCCTGCTTGTGCTGATTAAAAATATATTTGGAGATTTGGCTATAAATTTCTGTGCCTGTAATTTCTTCAAGCAGATCTGCACGTTCTTTTTCTGAGGCATTTAAAAAAGCCGCAAAATCCCCTTGTGATAACAAAATTGATTTTGTAAAACGACCGAAATCTAACCCTGTAATTTTGGCAATTTGGTCGCGAATTTCAGAGACCTTAACAGTAATGATTTTGCCATCAGCCACTAGGGCAAGCTCGGCTTTTGGTGATTGCAAATTGCCATCGGGTTTATTCCCCGCGCGGCGTTGGCTCCAAAATGCGCGATAGGCTGTACCTTTGACTTCAAATTCCACTTCAGCAAGGCAGTCACCTGTGTGGCGGGTCATCAGCTCATTTTGGCTTGCGGAAATTGAATCTAACCGTGGTGTACGGTGATATAACGCGAGGCAAATGGCATCCAATAAGGTGGTTTTTCCTGCCCCTGTAGCACCCGTGATGGCAAATAATCCCTGACTGGCAAACGGCTCTTGCGTAAAGTCGATTTTCCATTCACCTTTGAGAGAGTTAATGTTTTTTAGGCGTAAGCTTAAGATTTTCATATCAATTACCCTTGCTCGTGGCGTAATGCGTCATAGGACTGTTGGAAAAGTTGGGTTAGGCGCTGTTCACGTTCAGGGTCTTCAAGGGTTTCTTCACTCAGGCGGCGTAGGAAAACCTCTTCTACGGTAAGTTCATTCAGGGTTTCATTCGCTAACGCAAGGCTTTGCCCTTGTTTTTGTTTTCTTGCACGGCGCAGTAACACGACTTCAACGGGAAGGTTCTGCGTGAGTGTTTCAATGCGCTGTTGAATATCAGCCAGATAGTCTTGAGACGCGACTTCGATATCTAACCAAACTACATTTTCGCCTTGGTAGTCCTGCCATACACTAAGTTGTTGCTCTATTTCTTTTAATGAGCCTTTAATCGTCTCTAAAGGCTGAAAAATAGGGATCGCTAACGGGGTGATTTCGCTTAATTCGCTGCCTGTAAACTCAACTAAACAGACGCTTTTTTGTTGGGTGGTTTCATCAAAACTGAGGGCAATAGGGGAGCCGCAATAGCGAATATGTTGTTTTCCACCAATCACTTGAGGGCGATGAATATGGCCAAGCGCAATATAATCCGCTGGGGGAAATGCTCCTGAAGGGAAGGCTTCTAATGTGCCGATATAAATATCGCGCACGGAGTCTGTGAGTTCCGCGCCAATTACCGTTAAATGCCCAGTGGCAATAATTGGGATATCCACGCCGAGCATTGCCCGTTGCTCAAGGGCAAGTTGGTAGCTGGCTTGGTAATGGTCATGAATGGCAGTTTGGAGTGAAAGTTGTTTTTCTTCAATACTTTGCCCTGCAATACTGAGTTGGATATCCCGAGGACGTAAAAAAGGAATTGCACATACGAGGCCAATGGGTTGCGCTTGCTTATTGTGTAGATTGATAACATTCGGCTCACTGCCAGAGGTGACCACTTGGGTATTGAGGTAGCTTAATAGTGAGCTTGATTCATTCAGAACAGAGACGGAGTCGTGGTTTCCGCTCAAAATGACCAACTGGCAACCGGTTTTTTGCAAATCGACAATAAATTTATTATATAACTCGCGGGCATAGCTCGGGGGCGACCCAGTATCGAAAATATCCCCTGCCACAATGACAGCATCAACGTGATGAACTTCAACTTGGTTTACTAGCCAATTTAAAAAGTATTGGTGCTCAGGCGCACGGCTTTTGGTAAAAAAGTATTGGCCAAGATGCCAGTCAGAGGTGTGAATAATGCGCATGAGCCATCAGTTCCTGTCTTCGATAAAGGGCATAAATTACTGCCATTCAGTATACCTTATCCTATCAAAACCTCGTGTTTTTCTCGTGTTATGGCGGAATTATTTCACTTAGATGACATTTACCCGCTAATATAAGGAGAAATATTTGATTTGCGAATAGACATTCATAATTCTGTCATAAAAGTGACGCATAATGCGTTCACATTAACAATGTCTTCTTATTTACAGGAACAATCATGGCAAGACGCATTCTAGTGGTTGAAGATGAAGCGCCCATCCGAGAAATGGTTTGTTTTGTATTAGAACAGAATGGTTTCCAGCCGATTGAAGCTGATGATTATGACAGCGCAATTGCACAGTTAGTCGACCCTCTACCCGATTTGGTGTTATTAGATTGGATGATCCCCGGTGGTTCAGGGCTCCAAGTGATTAAACATATGAAGCGTGATAGCGCCACCCGGGATGTCCCTGTGATGATGCTAACGGCTCGTGGGGAAGAAGAAGACCGCGTGAAAGGCCTTGAGGTCGGTGCGGATGATTATTTGATTAAGCCATTTTCCCCGAAAGAATTAATCGCTCGTGTTAAAGCGATTCTCCGTCGTATCTCTCCAATGTCGACGGAAGATATCATCGAAATGAATGGGTTAACCTTAGACCCAACCTCTCATCGTGTAACCAGTAATGAAACCCCAATTGATATGGGGCCAACGGAATATAAGCTTCTGCATTTCTTCATGACGCACCCTGAGCGTGTTTATAGCCGTGAACAGCTTTTGAATTATGTGTGGGGCGCGAACGTTTATGTTGAAGACAGAACGGTGGATGTGCACATTCGGCGTTTAAGAAAGGCGCTAGAAACGGAAGGTCATGATAAAATGGTGCAAACAGTACGCGGTACGGGTTACCGTTTCTCTGTTCGTTATTAACGACACACTAGGGAGAGACATGCGTGCTTGAACGCCTATCGATTAAACAGCTGATTTGGGGGCTGTTTTTATTTATCTTACCCGCGCTGATTTTGTCCGTTTTTATCGGGCACTTACCTTGGCTGCTAGTGGTTTCTTTACTGGCCGCCTTAGTGTGGCATGCGTATAACTTGCTGAAATTGTCTTATTGGCTTTGGCTGGATAAAAGCATGTTACCACCTGAGGGACGAGGGGGCTGGGAGCCGATATTTTACGGTATTTACCAGATGCAGCAACGTAACCGTAAACGCCGCCGCGAATTAGGGCAACTGATTAAGCGCTTTCGCAGTGGCGCTGAATCCTTACCTGATGCGGTCGTAATGATGACTACTGAGGGCAATATTTTCTGGTGTAACCGTCATGCGCAGGCGTTATTAGGTTTTCGCTGGCCAGAAGATAACGGTCAACATATTTTCAATCTATTACGTTACCCTGACTTTAGCCGCTATTTTTCAATCAAAAACTATGACCATGCATTAACCATTGAGCTTAATAGTGGGGAAATCGTTGAGTTTCGTATTTTGCCTTATACGGAAGGGCAGTTATTGATGGTGGCGCGAGATGTCACTGAAAAACGTCGGTTGGAGAAAGCGCGTAGGGATTTTTTTGCCAATGTGAGTCATGAACTACGCACGCCACTTACCGTTATTCAGGGATATCTTGAGGTGATGGATGACCAAGAAGGTATGCCTGCTGTCAATAAAAAAGCGCTGAATGTGATGCAAGAGCAAGCTCATCGAATGGACAATTTAGTTAAACAGCTTTTGCAGTTATCCCGCATCGAAATTGCCCCGCAAATCAACCTTGATGAGCAGGTGAACATTCCAGTGATCCTCAAAATGATTGAGCAAGAGGCGTTAAGCTTAAGCCAAGGCCGCCAGCAATTTGAGTTTAACATCGATGAATCACTGCGGGTACATGGCAATGAAGAGCAACTGCGCAGTGCGGTGGCGAACTTAGTGTATAACGCCATTAATCATACGCCAGAAGGCACAAAAATTTGTGTTGATTGGCAAAGAACCAGTAATGGCGCGCGGTTTAGTGTGAAGGATAATGGACCTGGAATACCATCAGAACATCTTCCTCGCTTAACTGAGCGTTTTTACCGTGTGGACAAAGCGCGCTCACGCCAAGGTGGCGGTGGTACTGGACTGGGATTAGCGATTGTGAAACATGCGGTTCAGCATCATAGCAGCCAGCTGGTGGTCACTAGCCAAGTGGGGAAAGGGAGTGAGTTCTCATTTACCTTGCCGCCTGTACTAATCGTTGATGATAAAAAGCTTAAAAAAGCTTAAAAAAGCTTAAATAAACCCACTTCATTAATAAAATCAATTTATTAATGAAGTGGTTTATATTTCCATATTTACGTATTAATTCTGCTAATGCATTGATTTTTTATATTATCCCACCAATCAATGATTTTAAAATAATATATCCTACCTGTTATCAAAAAAAATGAATGATAAAATGATGAGTTGATTAATTTTCAAACAAATCATATAACGAGTATTGGGATTTTCCTGAAAGGAATCACTGGTTCTGAAAATTAGTTTAGTTATTTCCTCTTGTTTTCGGGTTTGCTATTGCCTTTTTGCCCTATAAAAGTTCTACTTGTTGTCAGTTATTGGCGATTTTTTCTGTTTTTTGATTTTTCGTTTTGTCATCGGCAAGCAGGCATACTTTTTTATATTGTTAACAGTATGTTTATCAGAATTCTATCTCGCTATATATATTTCAAAGGGTTGCTAGGTGCATACCCGTAATTTTCTATTTCCGCTACTAAAAATTAACATAATATGGCTCATCGTTTATCATCAAGAGATATCATCGCATTAGGTTTTATGACCTTTGCGTTATTTGTCGGGGCAGGAAATATCATTTTCCCTCCGATGGTTGGCTTACAGGCAGGGGAACAAGTTTGGACCGCGGCACTTGGCTTTTTAGTCACAGGTGTGGGTCTACCCGTATTAACCGTTATTGCATTGGCGAAAGTCGGGGGCGGAATTGAAGCCCTGAGCACACCTGTGGGGAAAACTGCGGGTTTACTGCTCGCGGTTGTCGCTTACTTATCTGTTGGCCCATTATTCGCAACGCCTAGAACCGCAACCGTATCGTATAAAGTGGGCATCGCCCCGTTATTTGGTGGCGAGTCTGACATGTTACTGCTTATCTATAGCGTGGTTTACTTTGTGCTAGTGATTGGTATTTCACTATATCCGGGTAAATTGCTGGATAGCGTTGGGCACATTTTGGCACCCGTTAAAATGCTCGCACTGGCTATTTTAGGTGTTGCAGCCGTAATGTGGCCAGCAGGTGACCCAATTCCTTCAACGGTGGAATACCGCGATATGGCCTTCTCAAATGGCTTTATTAACGGCTACCTCACAATGGATACCCTCGGGGCGATGGTGTTTGGTATTGTTATCGTGAATGCAGCTCGTTCACGGGGCATCGAAAACTCATCATTGCTCACTCGCTACACCATGTGGGCTGGTTTGATTGCAGGGGTACTGTTGACGCTGGTGTATTTATCCCTGTTCAAACTGGGCGAAAATAGCGGTTCATTGATCCCGAATCCAGAAGATGGTGCGGATATCCTGCACACTTATGTTCAATATACATTTGGTGGTTACGGTAGCTTCTTCCTTGCGGTATTGATTTTTGTGGCTTGTATGGTGACGGCCGTTGGCTTGACTTGTGCTTGCGCTGAGTTCTTTAGCCGCTATGTGCCAATTTCTTACCGTAAGCTTGTGCTGATCTTAGGGGTTTTCTCCATGGTTATCTCAAACTTAGGTTTAAGTAAGTTAATCGCCTTCTCATTACCTGTGTTAGTTTCAATTTATCCACCTTGTATTGTCTTGATATTAATGAGCTTTACATTGAAATGGTGGAAGAACCCAACAGTGGTGGTTGCGCCAACAATGCTAGTCAGCTTTGTGGTAGGCTTAATCGGTGCAGTGAAAGCGTCCGATCATTTGAAGGTCTATATCCCTGAGTGGATGACGGCGATGCCATTGTATAAACAAGATTTAGTCTGGGTACTGCCAACGCTTATTGTCTTAGCTGTCGCGATTGTCTGTGACAAAGTGGTGTCACCATCAGTGCAGCATAAGCAAGCTTAATTATCTGAATGGTCGAACAAAAGGGAGCCGATTGGCTCCCTTTTTTATTACGCTAAATTAATCCACGCCGACGGCGCTACCTGCTGGTCGGCGAACATCATTAGCGCCGTAAATAAAGCCTTCGCGGACTTTGCCTGAAACGGCAGAGTCATTACCTGATGACTTGGCACTGACGCCCGCACCATCAGGAATAGCAACCATAATTAGCTCAGCAGCACCCCAAGGCGTCTGTTCAACCATCTTATAACCCATCTTATCGAGAAGGGCTAAGCTGTCTTTTGATACACCGCGCTCTTCGTAATACACCTCATCAGGTAGCCATTGGTGATGAATACGAGGTGCATTGACCGCTTCTTGTGGTGGCATTCCGTGGTCAATAATGTTTAATGCAGTTTGCAATGTGATAGAAATAATACGTGAACCCCCTGGGGAGCCCAGTACTAAGAACACCTTGCCATCTTTGGTGACAATGGTTGGGCTCATTGATGAGAGTGGGCGTTTACCGGGCGCGATAGAATTTCGTTCGCCTTGTACTAAGCCATAAAGGTTTTTCTCTCCAACTTTTGTGGTGAAATCATCCATTTCATCATTAAGAAAGAAACCTGTTCCCGGTGGGATAACCACGGAACCAAATCGACCATTGATCGTGTAAGTGGTTGAAACGGCATTTCCTTTTTCATCAACAACCGAGTAATGGGTTGTTTCTGGCTTTTCATGAGGCCCCATCCCTGGCTGAACTTGTGTTGAAGGTGTTGCTTGGTTTGGCTTGATTTCTTTGCGCAGCTCTTCAGCGTAGGCTTTACTTAACAATTTTTCGGTTGGGTTATCCACAAACTCAGGGTCGCCAAGAAACGTATTTCGGTCCATATAAGCGTGGCGCATAGCCTCGGTTAGGGTATGAATATACTCAGCAGAATTAAAGCCCATCTCTTTAAGGTCATAACCCTCTAAAATATTTAAGGTTTGGCAGATAGTGACACCACCAGAGCTTGGCGGTGGTGCAGAAATAAATTGATAGCCTCTATAGGTACAGCTAACTGGTGCTGTGTCCGTGATAGTAAAATCGGCAAAATCTTTCGCGGTGAGTATACCGCCATTTTTCTTTGACGCTTCCTCGACAACTTTCGGTATTTCCCCTTCATAGAAAGCGGATGGCCCATTTTTAGCAATTTTTTCAAGGGTATTGGCTAAATCGGTTTGCACCAATAAATCACCGGGTTGGAATGCGCTACCGTCAGGTTTTAAGAATATACGTGCAACTTCAGGATCTTGCTTAAAGCGCTCGGTGGTTGTATCCAGTACATCCGTATCTGCACGTGTTAAGGTAAAGCCTTCTCTGGCGAGCTTAATTGCTGGCTCCATCACTTGTTGGCGGCTCATCGTGCCGTATTTTTCTAATGCATAATCAAGGCCTTTAACGGTACCTGGAACACCCGAAGCGAGGTAGCCATATAAGCTTGCGTCTTTGATTAACTTACCGTCTTTATCGAGATACATGTCAGCGTTTGCTGCGGCAGGGGCAGTTTCTCTAAAATTGATGAATAGGTCTTTGCCATCAGCTAAGTGAATAGTCATAAAGCCACCACCGCCAATATTGCCACAACACGGATTAACCACAGCTTGGGCATAGCCAACTGCCACTGCAGCATCCACGGCGTTTCCGCCAGATTTCAAGATGTCTGCGCCAATTTGTGAGGCTAAATGTTGGGATGAAACGACCATGCCTTTTTTGGCTTCAACAGCGGGTTCTGATGCAGCAAATAGTTGGCTTGAAAATAATAAGGAAAGTAATAATGCAGCAGGGCGTAATGATGTTCTGATCATTCGTAACTCCCAGTTAAGGTAAGGTTTGATGTAACACAAATCAATAATATGAATAATTTGTTAATTATTTGTGTTTTTAATGTATAACACACAATAGTGTTGAGTGTTGAATATTTGAGTTAAGAAGTGTTAACTGGGTAGGGATATTGCTAATCAGAGAAGTAATAATATTGATGGGGTGCACAAAAGAAAAAAGCGGGCAATAAGCCCGCTTTCGAAAAACTAAATCGATTGATTACAGTTTTGCAGAGTTTTTGGTCAGGTAGTCAGCAACGCCTTTTGGAGATGCGTTCATACCTTCTTTTCCTTTTTCCCACTGAGCTGGGCAAACATCACCGTGCTCTTCGTGGAATTGCAGTGCGTCAACCATACGCAGCATTTCGTCGATGTTACGGCCTAATGGCAGGTCGTTAACGACTTGGTGGCGAACAACACCGTTTTTGTCTACGAGGAAAGAACCACGCAGTGCAACACCTGCTTCTGGGTGTTCAATACCGTAAGCTTTCATGATTTCGCGTTTGATATCAGCAACCATCGGGTATTTAACTTCACCGATACCGCCGTTATCAACAGGGGTTTTACGCCATGCGTTATGAACAAACTCAGAGTCAAAAGAAACACCAACAATTTCTACGCCGCGTTTTTTGAATTCTTCATAGCGGTGGTCAAATGCGATCAGCTCTGAAGGACACACGAAAGTGAAGTCCATTGGCCAGAAAAAGATCACAGCTGGACGGCCGTTCAGGTGGGTTTTCAGGTTGAAGTTTTCAACGATTTCACCGTTACCTAAAACAGCAGCAGCAGTAAAGTCAGGGGCTTGACGTGTTACCAGAACCATAATTTACTCCTATGAGTTTGATTTTTGTCCGAGAGATTTCACAAAATTTGTGTATTTTCGGACATAGACTTCCAAAAGGATAAAAAATTATCTTTTGATAATAAAGACATTTAAACCAATTATTGTGATAGGTTTTAACTATCAATTATACAGATTTAATAAATTAATATCAATAAGATAGTTTTATTCTGCCAAAGTGCAAGCATTAATTTATTCCTTTGCCTGTATTGTGACACTTTGTGCAAAAATTTGTTGCAGCGCATTCGCCATCATTTGTGGATAAAATTGAAAGAAAATATTTTCCAGCGCATCATACTGCAATAAAAAGTCATCAAATGAACCGCTTAGCGCACTTAGCCTTGGTCTTCTTTTCGCCATTCCATTCAGGGATTTACCAATATAGTTTTTATCTGCATAACGAATTAACCACTGTTGTGGCCAGAGAAACTCATTTAACTCCTGAAACTTTTCAGGGGTATGACAAAGCTGGGGCTCGATAATATTTCGGCAATAACGCACGAATTCAGGCAGTGAAGTGGTGGGCTCAATTGTCGACCAATGCAAAGACAAAAAATGATCCCACACTAAATCCAATGTAATTGGTGCAACACGGCGATATTCCTCACGAAACAGTAACTTGGCCTCTTTGACCAAAGGGTGAGTGTCAGTAATACGATCAACGGCGCGGTGCATCATAATGCCAGAGACAACTTCAGGCGAGTAAAGGCCCGCAGGGTTGCCGCGAACGTAGTCAGCCATTGTGTTGCCGAGCAGAGAGCTGTCAGCGAGGTGGGCTAGGTGTAAGTGCGCTAAGTAATTCATTCTTTTATAGTATACCTGATGCCTTTCAAATTATAGCGGTGTTAGCGGCGCAAACCGACCCTAGTCACATACTTATGTATGCTCCTAGGGCTCAATTTGCTTGCTGCCTTGCTCTAATTCGAAATTCATGAGGTATTAGTTTTGAGATGAAAAGCAAAGTCTTAGAGCCTTTCAACTACAGCATAGTTGGTTATTACTTGCTGCCTACCTGTGATTTGAAATCTATAGGACATTATATAGTCCTTAGCTGGGTAATGAAAAATAATAGAAATTAATTTGTCATGAAAGGTAAGTAAAATTGAAATAATTCATTCATCGAATGGATAAATAGCGTACAGAATTTTTTGCTAACAAAATATTTGTTAAATAATGGTGGTTTTTTGTGCGATTTTGCGCTTATTTCTTGCGCCAAAGACGGTGCGGCACTAGACTAGTTGCCTGTTTTTTTAGATTGATGTCAATACAATGCGTGTTTCTGATTTTACTTTTGAATTACCTGAAGAACTGATTGCCCATTACCCACAGGCTGAACGTAGCGCTTGCCGCTTATTGAGTCTGGATGGTGGATCGGGGCAGCTAACGCATGGTGTTTTTACGGATGTCCTAGAAAAATTGGAGAAAGGAGATTTACTGGTATTCAACAATACTCGAGTGATCCCCGCAAGGTTGTTTGGTCGCAAAGTTAGTGGCGGCAAAATTGAAGTTCTCATCGAACGAATGTTGGACGAACACCGTGTATTAGCACATGTTCGTGCTTCAAAAGCACCGAAAGAAGGCGCTGAATTGCTGCTGGGTGAAGATGAAAGCGTCAAAGCCACGATGGTAGCACGTCACGGCGCCTTATTTGAGCTGCGCTTTGATGACGAACGGGATGTATTGAGCATTTTGAACCAAATTGGTCATATGCCATTGCCCCCTTACATTGACCGACCTGACGAAGAAGCGGATAAAGAGCTTTATCAAACCGTGTATAGCGAAAAACCGGGTGCAGTGGCAGCACCAACGGCGGGCCTACACTTTGATGAGCCTTTGCTTGACGCTTTGCGCCAAAAAGGTGTCGAAATGGCATTTGTCACGTTACATGTTGGTGCGGGGACGTTTCAACCTGTTCGTGTTGATACCATCGAAGACCACATCATGCACTCCGAATATGCGGAAGTGCCACAAGATGTGGTTGATGCGGTATTAGCGTGTAAAGCGCGTGGTAACCGTGTTGTTGCCGTGGGAACAACGTCCGTTCGTTCATTAGAAAGCGCAGCTAAAGCCAGCCAAGATGCCTTAATTGCTCCATTTTTTGATGATACCCAAATTTTTATTTATCCAGGTTATGAATATCAGGTGATTGATGCATTAATCACTAATTTCCATCTGCCAGAATCGACATTAATTATGTTGGTTTCTGCATTTGCTGGTTATAAAAATACAATGAATGCGTACAAAGAAGCGGTTGCTGAGCAATATCGTTTCTTTAGCTATGGTGATGCGATGTTTATCACCCCCAATGCGAATGCAAAATTCGAAAAAATTGGCGAATAATCAGTAATAAGCGGTGGCATCGGCTGCTTGCTTAGCAAATTAATACTATCGATAACATCAGACTGTTTTTCTGATGTTTGGAGGCAAACGTGAAATATGAATTACAAACGACCGATGGCAATGCACGCCGCGGCCGTTTAGTGTTTGAGCGCGGTGTGGTTGAAACCCCTGCATTTATGCCAGTGGGCACCTACGGTACCGTAAAAGGCATGACCCCAGAAGAAGTGAAAGAAACGGGTGCTCAAATCCTGTTAGGCAATACTTTCCACTTGTGGTTACGTCCTGGTCAAGAAATCATGAAATTGCATGGTGACCTCCATGATTTTATGCAATGGCAAGGTCCGATTTTAACGGACTCAGGCGGTTTCCAAGTCTTTAGTCTTGGCGCGATGCGTAAGATTAAAGAAGAAGGCGTACATTTTCGTAACCCAATTAACGGTGAGAAAGTTTTCTTAAGCCCTGAAAAATCGATGGAAATTCAGTACGACCTCGGTTCAGATATCGTGATGATATTTGACGAATGTACGCCATATCCAGCAGATTGGGATTATGCAAAGACCTCAATGGAAATGTCACTGCGTTGGGCTGCTCGTAGCCGCCAACGTTTTGACGAGTTAAACAACAAAAATGCCCTGTTTGGGATCATCCAAGGCAGTGTTTACGAAGATTTACGTGATATTTCGGTTAAGGGGCTGGTGGAAATCGGCTTTGATGGTTACGCTGTAGGCGGCCTTGCCGTTGGCGAACCGAAAGAAGACATGCACCGTATTCTAGAGCATGTTTGCCCACAAATTCCGGCAGAAAAACCGCGTTATTTAATGGGGGTCGGTAAACCGGAAGATTTAGTGGAAGGCGTTCGTCGTGGTATCGACATGTTTGACTGTGTGATGCCAACACGAAATGCACGAAACGGCCATTTATTTGTCACGAATGGCGTGGTAAAAATCCGTAATGCGAAGTATAAATCTGACACATCAACGCTCGATGCGGATTGTGACTGCTATACTTGTCGTCATTATAGTCGTGCCTATTTGCATCATCTTGATAGATGTAATGAAATTCTTGGTGCAAGGCTCAATACCATCCATAATTTACGTTACTATCAGCGTTTAATGGCGGGTATCCGACAAGCCATTGAAGACGGTAATTTCGAAGAGTTTGCGAAAGATTTCTATCAAAAGATTGGAAAACCTGAACCTTCGTTAAATATCGAATGAATTTAAGTGCGAAATCACGTTAACCTGTGTAGCATAGTTGGCTTGGTAAACGCACTGAATTAGTTAGAGTCTGTACTTAAAAATTGCTTTCAATAAAACAATGAGGAAAGTTTAATGAGTTTTTTTATTTCTGAAGCAGCGGCATCAGCAGGCGCACCAGCGCAGGGTAGCCCATACACTATGGTTATCATGCTTGTTGTTTTCGCGCTGATCTTCTATTTCATGATTTTGCGTCCACAGCAAAAACGTGCGAAAGAACACCGTAAATTGATGGAATCTATCACGAAAGGTGATGAAGTTTTAACAACTGGCGGTTTAATCGGACGTGTTACTAAAGTGTCTGAAACAGGTTATGTTGTTCTTGAACTGAGTGAGAACACTGAAGTAACCATCAAACGTGATTTCGTTGCTGCTGTTTTACCTAAAGGCACAATGAAAGCAATTTAATTCTGATTTTCCCGAAGGGAACTGCCGTGCTAAACCGTTATCCTTTGTGGAAGTATCTGATGTTGATCGTTGCGATCCTCATCGGTCTGCTTTATGCGCTTCCAAACCTATATGGTGAGGATCCGGCTGTTCAGATCACTGGCGTGCGGGGAACCGCCGCCAATGAACAAACGCTGGTCCAAGTCCAAAAATCGTTACAAGATGACAAAATTGAGAGTAAGTCTATCTCTCTGGAAAATGGGGCAATTTTAGCCCGTTTCAACAACTCTGATGTTCAGTTACGTGCTCGTGAAATCATCATGAATGCACTGGGGGACCAGTATGTTGTTGCATTAAACCTTGCACCTGCGACGCCTAAATGGCTCGAAGCTGTCGGCGGTGAGCCGATGAAGCTGGGTCTTGACCTGCGTGGTGGGGTTCACTTCCTGATGGAAGTTGATATGGACACTGCATTAGGTAAATTGCAGGAACAAAACATGGATGGTTTGCGTAGTGACCTGCGTCAAGAAGGCATTGCGTACTCTTCTATTCGTAAAGGCAATGATTACAGCGTCGAAGTTCGCTTCCGTAATGCTGACGATCGTAGCCAAGCAGAAAAAGCACTGGCACGCAAATACCCAGACCTCGTGTTTAGTGATGGCAGCGACAACACTATGATCGCTGTAATGACCGACGAGCGCTTACGTGAAGCTCGTAACTATGCTGTTTCTCAGAACATTACCATCATTCGTAACCGTGTAAACCAATTAGGTGTTGCCGAACCTTTAGTTCAACGCCAAGGTGCAGACCGCATTGTGGTTGAGTTACCGGGTATTCAAGATACAGCACGCGCTAAAGAAATCTTAGGCGCAACCGCTACATTAGAATTCCGCCTTGTGAATACCAGCGTGGATTCATCTGCCGCAGAAAGTGGCCGTGTACCAGGTGACTCCGAAGTTAAATATGACCGTGAAGGGGCACCGTATGTCCTGTATAAACGCGTTATTTTAACCGGTGACCACATCACTGACTCCACCTCTGAAGCCGATGAAAACGGTGCACCACAAGTGAGCATCAGCCTTGATAGCTCTGGTGGCTCTATCATGTCTGACTTTACACGTGATAACCAAGACAAGCTGATGGCAACGCTGTTTGTTGAATATAAAGACAGCGGCAAAAAAGATGCGACGGGTCGTTCAATCTTGGTGAAAGATGAAAAAGTTATCAATGCTGCACGTATTTCTGCACGTTTTGGTAGCAAGTTCCGTATCACTGGTATCAATAATGGTAATGAGGCTCGCCAGCTTTCATTATTATTACGTGCGGGTGCGTTGATTGCACCAATCCAAATCGTTGAAGAACGTACTATTGGTCCAACACTGGGTATGCAAAATATCGAGCAAGGTCTGAAGGCGTGTATCGCGGGTCTGTTAGCGTCTATCCTGTTTATGATTATCTACTATCGTAAATTTGGTTTGATTGCGAGTAGCGCGCTGTTAGCGAACTTGGTGTTAATCGTGGGGGTGATGTCACTGTTGCCGGGTGCAACACTCACCATGCCAGGTATTGCAGGTATCGTACTAACCCTTGCGGTTGCGGTCGATGCCAACGTACTTATCAACGAACGTATCAAAGAAGAGCTAAAGAACGGGCGATCCGTTCAGCAAGCGATTCATGAAGGTTACAAAGGCGCCTTCTCAAGTATTACCGATGCAAACTTAACGACGTTGATCACCGCTATCATTCTATATGCAGTGGGAACAGGGTCGATTAAAGGCTTTGCGATTACGACAGCGATTGGTGTCGCAACCTCTATGTTTACAGCGATTGTAGGTACACGTGCGATTGTGAACCTGCTGTACGGCGGTAAACGTATTAACAAGCTGTCAATTTAAGGAGCACGTTGTGGCACAGGATTATACTGTTGAACAATTGAACTATGGCCGTAAAGTCTATGACTTTATGCGCTGGGACAACGTTGCCTTCACGATTTCAGCTCTGTTATTGGTTGCATCGGTTGTCATTATCGGACTAAAAGGTTTTAACTGGGGTCTGGATTTCACAGGGGGGACGGTTATTGAGATTAGCCTTAGCCAACCTGCTGATTTGGATAAAATTCGTGATAGCTTGTCTAACTCGGATCATAAAGACCCATTGATTCAGAACTTTGGTAGCAGCCGTGACATCATGATCCGTCTTCCGCCAATTGAAGGCACTGCGGGTCAAGAAGTCGGCAAAGAGATTATTACGGTTATCAACCAAAACGTGGATGATAAAGCTACCGTTAAACGAATCGAATTCGTGGGACCGAGTGTCGGTGCAGAATTGGCGCAAACGGGGGCATTAGCTCTGTTAACGGCGCTTATCTGTATCTTAATTTACGTTGGTTTCCGTTTTGAATGGCGTTTGGCGGCGGGGGCTGTATTGTCTCTTGCCCATGACGTGGTGATTACCTTGGGGATTCTGTCTCTATTCCATATTGAGATAGATATGACCATCGTAGCATCATTAATGTCGGTTATTGGTTACTCGCTGAACGACAGTATCGTTGTTTCTGACCGTATCCGTGAAAACTTCCGTAAAATTCGTCGTGGTACACCGTACGAAATCATGAACGTCTCTTTGACGCAAACATTGAGCCGTACCATCATGACATCAGCCACCACATTATTAGTGGTTCTGATGCTGTACCTGTTCGGTGGCGCGATGCTGGAAGGCTTCTCACTGGTTATGTTAATCGGTGTAACTATCGGTACTATTTCATCTATTTACGTGGCTTCTGCATTAGCACTGAAAATGGGTATGAAACGTGAGCACTTGATGCAAGCGAAAGTCGAGAAAGAAGGCGCAGACCAAGAGTCACTACTGCCTTAGTGTTGTACTCACACTTAAAATTGGTTTTTAATTAATATCAATTAGTATCAATTAATACCCAAAATAGTTCGTGTGGTAGGTAGACGGCAAGTGTGATTAATCCCGAGGAGCATACATGAGTATGTGACTCGGGTTAATC
>NZ_JBEBNT010000029.1:0-30151 GCF_040396775.1 Providencia sp. | reverse complement strand
ATTATAGGGAGTCAGAAAAATCTGGCAACCCCTTTTTTGCATTTTTTTATTCAACTGCTGCATTCCACAGCAAAACCCCTACTTATACTGACTTATCCACCAAGTTATCCACAAAGCGAAAATAATTTAAAATTTATCGCGCATTACGCAAACGTTTGCGTTACAATTAGCACGAAATTTCAGCATCGATTTTATTTTTATGTTCTGAAATTGTTAGTGACTTATATATAGCTATTGAAGAAGCAATCAAATTCCGCTTTTATAAATAGGTATATAAGAAAAGCCAGTGGCTTTTCACTCATTGATATTCGTATTGCCTTATTTATTCAAATCCAAGGGATCTATCTCATGCAACTGCTTCGTCCTATTCGTCGTGCCCTGCTTAGTGTGTCTGATAAAACAGGGGTTGTTGAATTCGCTAAAGCGCTTTCCGAACGTGGTGTTGAACTTCTATCAACTGGCGGTACTGCGAAACTCCTCGCAGAATCAGGTCTTAACGTGACTGAAGTTTCAGATTACACCGGATTCCCTGAAATGATGGATGGCCGCGTAAAAACGTTGCACCCGAAAGTTCATGGTGGCATTTTAGGACGCCGTGGCACTGATGATGCAATCATGCAAGAACATGATATTTCGCCTATCGATATGGTTGTTGTGAATTTATATCCTTTTGCTCAAACCGTCGCAAAACCAAACTGCACACTGGAAGATGCGGTTGAGAATATTGATATCGGTGGCCCAACTATGGTGCGCTCCGCTGCTAAGAACCATAAAGACGTTGCAATCGTAGTCAACAGCAATGACTACCAAACTATTATTGATGAAATGGACAATCACCAAAACTCGCTGAATTGGACGACCCGTTTTGACTTGGCAATAAAGGCATTCGAACACACAGCGGCCTACGACAGCATGATCGCCAACTATTTCGGCGAGCTTGTTGCACCTTATTATGGTGACACCACGCAGCCTTCAGGTCGCTTCCCCCGCACCTTGAACTTAAACTTTATTAAAAAACAAGATATGCGTTATGGGGAAAACAGCCACCAAGATGCCGCTTTCTATATAGAAGAAAATCCAAAAGAAGCGTCAATTGCAACCGCACAGCAAATTCAAGGCAAGGCACTTTCTTATAATAATATCGCGGATACCGATGCCGCTCTTGAATGTGTGAAGTCATTCGACGAACCTGCCTGCGTGATTGTGAAACATGCAAACCCTTGTGGCGTCGCTATCGGCAAAGATCTTCATGCAGCTTATGATAATGCATTCAAAACTGACCCAACCTCTGCATTCGGCGGTATCATTGCGTTTAACCGTCAGTTAGATAAAACAACCGCACAAGCAATCATCGAGCGCCAATTTGTTGAAGTAATTATTGCGCCATCCGTCGCTGATGATGCATTACCTATTCTTGAAACCAAACAAAATGTTCGCGTACTTGTTTGTGGTGAGTGGAGCAAACCAGTCGCAGGCTTGGATTTCAAGCGTGTTAACGGTGGCTTATTAGTGCAAGACCGTGATTTAGGTATGGTAGAAAAAGAAGAGTTACGTGTTGTTACTACACGCCAACCTACTGAGCGTGAGCTAAAAGATGCCCTATTCTGCTGGAAAGTTGCGAAATTTGTTAAATCAAATGCCATTGTTTATTCAAAAAATGACATGACCATCGGAATTGGTGCAGGCCAAATGAGCCGAGTGTACTCAGCTAAAATTGCGGGGATCAAAGCGGCCGACGAAGGTTTAGAAGTTGCAGGCTGTGCGATGGCTTCAGATGCCTTTTTCCCATTCCGCGATGGCATCGATGCAGCTGCCTCTGTTGGTGTTACCTGTGTTATTCAACCAGGTGGGTCGATTCGTGATGAAGAAGTTATTGCTGCTGCAAATGAACATGGCATTGCAATGATTTTCACAAATATGCGCCATTTCCGTCACTAATTATTAGGAGATTACTCATGAATATATTAATTATTGGTGGTGGTGGTCGTGAACATGCATTAGCGTGGAAAGCGGCGCAATCGCCTCTAACAAAAAAAGTTTACGTTGCACCGGGTAATGCAGGAACTGCGCTTGAGCCTGCTCTTGAAAATGTGAATATTTCTGCCACTGATATTGATGGCCTGCTGCAATTCGCCAAAGAAAAACAGATCGATTTAACGATTGTCGGCCCTGAAGCCCCCTTAGTGATTGGCGTTGTCGATACATTTAAAGCCGCTGGCTTGACCATTTTTGGTCCAACAAAAGGGGCTGCTCAACTCGAAGGTTCGAAGGCATTTACTAAGGACTTTTTGGCTCGGCATCATATTCCTACTGCGGCTTATGCAAATTTCACCGAAGTGGAACTCGCTTTAGCGTATTTAGATAAAGTCGGCGCGCCTATCGTGATTAAAGCCGATGGCTTAGCGGCGGGTAAAGGCGTTATTGTCGCGATGACACTGCAAGAAGCAAAAGACGCTGTGCAAGATATGTTAGCAGGCAATGCCTTTGGCGATGCAGGCCACCGTATTGTGATTGAAGAGTTTCTTGATGGTGAAGAAGCCAGCTTTATTGTGATGGTCGATGGTGAGAATGTCATCCCAATGGCCACTAGCCAAGACCATAAACGTGTTGGTAATGGTGATACGGGCCTCAATACAGGCGGAATGGGGGCTTACTCTCCCGCTCCGGTTGTCACAGATGAAATTCATCAACGTGTGATGGAGCAAGTGATTTATCCTACTGTTAAAGGCATGGATCAGGAAGGTAACCGTTACCAAGGTTTCTTATACGCAGGGTTAATGATTGATAAAGCGGGCAATCCAAAAGTTATCGAATTTAACTGCCGCTTTGGCGATCCTGAAACGCAGCCTATCATGATGCGTTTACAGTCAGACTTAGTCGCACTGTGTTTAGCTGGCGCGAACGGTGAGCTGGCAGGCAAAGATTCACTGTGGGATGAGCGCCCCGCTTTAGGTGTTGTCATTGCCGCAGGGGGTTACCCTGGGGATTACCGTAATGGCGATGTTATTTCTGGATTGCCAACCACTGAAGCCGCTGATAGCAAAGTGTTCCATGCTGGCACTCGCATGAAAGATGGCGAAGTCGTTACCGCCGGTGGCCGTGTATTATGTGTGACCGCACTGGGTGATGATATCGAAAAAGCGCAAACAAAAGCCTATGAAGCGGCCAAAAATATTCGCTGGAATGATAGCTTCTATCGCAACGATATCGGCTATCGCGCCATCGCACGTATTAAGTAATACAAAATACTAAGCTACTCCCTAAGCTGATAAGAGGAAACTTTTATCAGCTTTTTTATTGTTGTTTGTTTTTACTAGTAGGCAATGGCTCTAAGGATTTCAATTCATGGCTAGGTGGAAAAATGAGGATAGTTTGGGGAACATAACGGGCCATTATTGAATAAGTTAATCTGTTTCTAGCTTACCGTAATTTCCTAAATCATTCGCGTTGTGGCTAGGCGGCAAAATGAGGATAGCTTGGGGAGCATAATAAGTATGTGACCCAAGTAGCCGAATGAAGCCAACACAGCCACAGCACGAAGGATGACGAAAATTGGGAGCATACATAAGTATGTGACTAGGGTAGCTGAGAGCAGCTAACAACGCCATGGATTGAAAGACGACGAGCAGTGAGGTTACAGCGAATCTTTACTAGGTTGCCAGCGGCAAAAATCGGTATCCGCCACCATCAAAAGCTGATTTCCCTCGGAAGATTCCAGCCACGCCAAATTCAATTGTGAGTGCCACACTTTCGCACGGTTTTGTAACCAATTTTCAGCATACGGTTCGAAAGTCACGTCCCGCACTTCACCTTCACATGTCGTCACTTTACCTTGTTGCCAACGTCCTTGGTAAAGTTTAACGCCACCAACGACAAGGGCAGTGTTGGTCTCGAGTACTCTTTGGGCTTCAAAGCGCCAACGCGTAATTTCATCGGTAGAAAGCGGGGTCTTACTACCATCCTGAGCACGCTGCATAAAAATAACGTCATTATTTTTATCGAAGCGTAACTGTTCGGTGATATCACCACCTTGTTGATTCAATATTTGGCTGCGAATTTGCCAGAGGTTACCAGAGCGGTACTCGAAGAAATTAACGGAAGTGTCCGTGCCTTTATAGGGGCTATAAACCACCATCAGGACAAGAGGTTGGCTTTTTGCATCGTTCAGCCGCCACATCCGAATGACGCCATCATCGGCAATAAAACCGCTTGCACTAAACTCTGGGAGCTTTGGTGCATTCGAGGAGCAGGCGCTTAGCATTGAGAGAGTTCCCAATACCAGCAACCCTTTTTGAATAAACAAAAGGGGTAGTTTCTTACCCCCTCTGATAATTCGACTGTACAATGTACTTATTTTACAGCTTCTTTCAGTGCTTTACCGGCAGAGAAAGCAGGCACAGTTGTCGCAGGAATTTGAATTTCTGCTTTAGTTTGTGGGTTACGACCAGTACGAGCAGCACGGTGGCTAACTTTAAAAGTACCGAAACCGACCAGTTGTACTTGCTCGCCTTTTTTCAGCGTTTCAGAAATAGCATTCAGAGTAGATTCTAAAGCTGCTTTTGCCTGAACTTTGGTCAGGTCTGCTGATTCTGCGATAGCATCAACTAATTCAGTCTTGTTCATAAATTATCCTTACACAGTGTGTTTATCGTTTGCAAAGCATCGAGTGCGTCGGATATGCCAAATTGACAGCCCCTGATACACGCCCCCGATAGCCACTTCTTCTCGCCCCTAAATGTAGACCAGAGTAGGGGCAAATGTGAAGTCTTAGTACTCAGCATTACTGCGCTAAGTCACGTTTTCGATAACGAAAGCGTAAAAATTAGCCTAAAGTAATACCTATATTGCTCACCCCCGCTTCGCGAAGGTCAGATTTTAATCCTTTAATTAACTCTAAGTCGCGCTCTTCACAAGCTGCCAGTAAACGGAAAATGTCCCACTGGATATCCCACTCTTCTTCAACCGCAGGAATTTCTTTGAGCTCTTCTTCTGTCATTTCCCGCCCTGCTTGAGTCATTTCGAGCATGGCAACCGTACGAATGGAGGCTTCGCTAACCAGTATCGCATGTTCGAGAGTTTCGCCACTCAGTTTCGAGTGAATAACTTCACCCAATGCAATACAGGCATCAATAGCTGGGTACACACCATACATATCGAAATCATCTGCTGATGGGATAATTTCTTCTAATTTTTCTAACTGACTGTCGAAATTGACTTTGCTATCTTTAATGACCAAAGTTTCCCAAACTAAATCAAGGATGGAACGATAAACTTTTGCATCGGCAAATTCAGTTTGCTGACAAAACATCTGAAAGTTGGGGTACATTCTTTCACATAGGCTTGCCATGAAAGTTGTATGCTGCCAGCTTTCTAATTTTTCCAACCTCAAATGAATGGGATTTCTTAACATAATTTCTGACTCATCAATCTTAATACTTCGCAGTTTACCTGAAAATCTGTCAATGCCACATATTTTGCTGATAATTAGCTGATTTTCTCATTCATTCGCTTAAAAAACGTTCGATTTGATGCAATTCCATCAGCAAAACGTGTTGGTTCAGGCAACCTATAACCCTTTAGACACTGTTTAACCCACTCTAAGGAAGACGAAAAACCGACTTTATGCCCCGGCGAAACATATAATGGTTTGCAGCGTTTTTTGCTTCGCAATACCCAACCGAGCTGATTTTCACCTGCCATTAATGGCTGAACACTTTCGGGGGCTTCACCTAATTCACCTGCATCACCACATAAGCGGCTTTTCGCAACACCTATCGTCGCAACATTGGCTTGCAAACCAAAATGGCAAGCCACACCAAAGCGCCTTGGGTGAGCAATGCCTTGCCCATCCACGAGGACTAGTTCAGGTTTATACTGTATTTTTTCCCACGCTGCCATTAAACCAGGTACTTCTCTAAATGAAAGTAACCCGGGTATATAAGGCAGTTGAGTCGGTATGCGTGCTATTTGGTACTCAACAAGCTCCAGCTGTGGCCAAGAAAGTACTGCCACCACTGCACGAGTAATAGCACCTTCTTGCTCAAAGCCCACATCCGCCCCACCAATCAATTTCAATGATGGAAATTCATCCTGCAAAATGATTTTTGAAGCTTGGCTAATTTGTTCTTTTCGTAACTGTTGAGTATCTAAAACCATAGCGCATCCAATGCTGCGATACTGAATTAATCTTAATCATAGATGATAATGGTGTACTTACAAGGTTCCATAAATACACCACAAATCAAGAACATCAAGAAATGATGACTACTGATGATATTGACGAGAAAAACGGTGAACTGCATCAACAAACGCGCCTGCATGCTCAGGAGGCACATCCTGATGGATGCCGTGACCTAAGTTGAATACATGCCCTTCGCCGTGACCAAAACCAGACAGGATATTTTGCACTTCGTCTTCAATACGTGCAGGCGGCGCATACAACATAGAAGGATCCATATTGCCTTGCAATGCAACTTTATCCCCCACACGACGACGTGCATCGGCAATTTCTGTTGTCCAATCAAGACCTAATGCATCACAGCCTGTTGCAGCCATTTCTTCTAGCCATTGGCCGCCACCTTTAGTGAATAAAGTAACAGGCACTCGACGACCATCATTTTCGCGAATTAATCCATCGATAATCTTATGCATGTAATTCAGCGAAAACTGTAAATAATCACGCTTAGTTAATACACCGCCCCACGTATCAAAAATCATGATGGATTGTGCGCCCGCACGAATTTGTGCATTTAAGTATAAAATGACGCTATCCGCCAGTTTATCCAGTAATAAATGCAGTGTATTCGGATCTTCATACATCATTTTTTTGATTTTAGTGAAAGCCTTACTACTGCCACCTTCCACCATATACGTCGCCAATGTCCATGGGCTTCCAGAGAAACCAATCAGTGGCACATTTCCTTCAAGAGCTTTACGAATGGCGCGAACCGCGTCCATCACATATCCCAGCTCCATTTCAGGGTCGGGAATTGGGATATTTTTCACATCTGCCGCACTGGTGATAGGCTTTTGAAAACGAGGGCCTTCACCTGTTTCAAAATACAACCCAAGTCCCATTGCATCAGGGATAGTTAGGATATCAGAGAATAAAATTGCGGCGTCTAATGGAAAGCGACGTAACGGCTGAAGCGTCACTTCGCACGCAAGCTCAGTATTTTTGCACAGAGCAATAAAATCACCGGCCTCGGCGCGCGTTGCTTTGTATTCAGGCAAATAACGCCCCGCTTGACGCATCATCCATACCGGGGTCACATCTACAGGCTGACGTAGCAGAGCACGTAGATAGCGGTCATTTTTTAACTCAGTCATTATTTACTCCATTATTATTAGTGGCCGCCGCAAATGGCTATAAGCAAAGATGGCTATTGTAACATGTAAAAGGCAACAATATCAGCGCACTGCTATTTGTCCGATTCGTACTCACTTTGACGACACAATGCGACTGTGTCCTCAATTAAGCGCCTTGCGATAGTGTCCCCAGGAGGAATAAGCGGTAAGTCATTGTAATGATACCAATTTGCACTGACCAATTCCTTTGGATCAACCTGAATATCACCGCTCTCGTAATCTGCAAGGAAGCCCATCATTAAGGAATGAGGGAAAGGCCATGGCTGTGAAGAGACATAGCGAATATTTTTCACTTTTATTTGGCTCTCTTCCATGACTTCGCGCATAACGGCTTCTTCTAATGTTTCACCCACTTCAACAAAACCTGCCAATACGGTAAACAATGGGTTTTGCGAATGACGGCGGTGCTGTGCCAAGAGAATCTGGTCATCACGGCGGATCCCCACGATAATACAAGGAGCAATTTGCGGGTAATAGCGCTCATGGCAATGATCACACAAGCACGCCCATTCCGTTGCACTATGGCGCATGGCGGTACCACAATAACCACAATAGCGATGAGAACGATAAAATTCAGCCAATTGTACACCGCGCCCAGCTAGGCGAAATAAACCGTCATCTTGCGCGGCAACAACCCGCGGCGATGCCATATCGGATGGCATTTTTTCCGCTACCAACCAGACAATTTCCCCTTGCCATTCACCGATTGGCGTCGCACTTTTACCTTCTAATGAATAGTCTTTAGCACTGCCGCGTGGAATATCCCCTTTCGGTAACCACAGCCGACCTGCGAAACAGACGAACCACCAGCCACTTTCTGTTCCTACTAACGTTAATTTATTCATTTTCTCTATCTTTTTTGGCTTTTCATTTCATTGTTGATAAAAAGGTTGTCGATAAAAAAATCAGTTTCGAATCACACAATACACTTCTTTGACACAATGTCATTCAAACGTTTATTTCATTTTATATCCCTGCCAATTTTGACAGTTTTTAGACAATTCATCCCCTAAAATGTCTAAAAACTGTCATAAAACGGTCAACTCACTGTCACTTATTAAAATTAGGATGCTCAGTAACCAATCTGGTTCACCGTTACTCAAAAGTGAGAAAATAATGAAAGCTATCGTTCCTGCGATTTTACTATCACTGACCGCATCCAGTATGACATTTGCTGCTGATGCTAATTTAACAGAGTTAATCAATGCGGCGAAAAAAGAAGGGCAAGTTTACAGCGTTGGGATGCCTGATTCTTGGGCTAACTGGAAAGGAACTTGGCAAGATTTAGCCACGCAATACGGCTTAAAACACCAAGATACAGACATGAGTTCTGCACAAGAAATTGCCAAATTTGCCGCCGAAAAAAATAACGCAACGGCAGATATCGGTGATGTTGGTGCTTCATTTGGCCCTGTCGCGGTGCAAAAAGGGGTCACTCAGCCTTATAAACCCACCACATGGTCACAAATCCCTGATTGGGCAAAAGATAAAGACGGCCATTGGGCGTTAGCCTATACCGGTTCGATTGCTTTTATGATTAATAACGACTTAGTCAAAGATGCGCCTAAAAGTTGGGACGACTTACTGAAAGGTAAATACAAAGTCACCGTGGGGGATGTTGGGATTGCAGCGCAAGCCAATAACGCCGTTTTAGCCGCTGCATTTGCCCGTGGTGGCGATGAAAACAACCTCAAACCCGCCATTGAATTATTTGCTGAGTTAGCGAAGCAAAAACGCCTATCCGTCAATGACCCTACTGTTGCAAACATCGAAAAAGGTGAAGTGGAAGTTGGGATCTTATGGGACTTTAATGCCTTGAATTATCGCGATCAGATCAACCGCGATCGCTTTACGGTTGTGATCCCCTCCGATGGTTCAGTGATCTCAGGTTACACCACCATCATCAATAAGTTTGCAAAAAACCCAAATGCCGCCAAGTTAGCGCGTGAGTTTATCTTCAGTGATAAAGGCCAGTTAAACCTTGCCGAAGGCTATGCACGCCCTATCCGTGCCCAATACCTGACATTACCTGATGATGTGAAAGCCAAATTACTGCCGGAAGCACAGTATAAAAATGTTCAGCCAATTAAAGATGCCGAGGGCTGGGAAAAATCATCGCGTAATTTACCAAAAATGTGGCAACAACAAGTTCTGATCCACCAGCAGTAATTGAATTTGTTGAATTTAGGAATAAAAGTCTGATGTCTGAGAAAGTCATACTTGTTGTCCTAGACGGTTTAAGTTATTCAGTAGCCCATCATTGCATGGGCTATCTCAATGGACTCATCAACGCCGACAGCGCAACACTTTACCAGTTGGAGTGCGAACTCCCTTCCATGTCTCGCCCGCTATATGAATGCATTTTAACGGGTGTACCGCCAGTCAAAAGCGGGGTCGTCAACAATGAAGTTGTACGCTTATCCCACTTTGACAGCATTTTCTCTCTCGCGCGTCTTGCGGGTAAAACTACTGCCGCCGCCGCTTATTATTGGGTGAGCGAGCTCTATAACCGCGCCCCCTTTGTAGCGACTCGAGACCGTTTTACGCATGATGAACTGCTTACTATTCAGCACGGCTGCTTTTACCACGCAGACAGCTACCCCGATGACCATCTCTTTCTGGATGCAGAATATTTGCGTAGTCAATTTAACCCTGATTTCTTGTTGATTCACCCAATGAATATCGATGATACAGGGCATAAGTTTGGGTTTGATTCACCGCAATACCGCAATGCAGCTCGCCACGCAGATATTATTTTATCGAATTACATCCCAACATGGATTGAACAAGGCTATCAAGTTCTTGTCACAAGCGACCATGGTATGAACAATGATCGTAGCCATGGCGGCACACTTCCTGAAGAGTGTTTGGTTCCGCTGTTTGTTATCGGTTCAAAGTTTGCCCATCACCCTTGCGATATTCAGCAAACCGATATTTGTGGCACGGTCTGCCGTTTATTGGGTATCGACCCACTCGATAAATCGGTGTGTGATGCGCTATTACGAGGAGATGCATGATGGCAGATCTCACTGCACCTTACGAGCAAACCCAACCACAGCTGGGGAAAATGGCCATGTTAAAAAAAACCTTTGCCCGTTTTCATTGGCGCGCGGCATTATTATTGCTGCCCTTTTTTGTGCTGTTTGGCCTATTTCAAATCGCCCCGATGATTTGGGTGCTTATCAACAGCTTTATCTATGAGGAAGTCTGGTCCATCGGTAATTACCTTGAAGTATTTGCCAATGATTTTTACCTGCAAGCCTTCGAAAACACCTTATGGTTATCATTAATTTGTAGCGTGATCGGTTTGTTTATCGCCAGTGTTACCGCCTTTTCTATCTACAAGATGCAAGGCAAGGTTCGCCGAATGATGATTTCATTCACCACCATGGCAAGCAACTTTAGCGGCGTTCCCTTAGCTTTCGCGTTTATCATTATTTTGGGCTTTAATGGCGCAATCACGTTGCAGCTCAAAGCATGGGGAATTATTGAAGATTTTAATATCTATAGCGCCAGCGGTTTAATGCTGTTGTATGTTTATTTTCAAATCCCACTCGGTGTGTTGTTGCTCTATCCTGCCTTTGATGCCCTCAAACCTGAATGGGAAGATGCGGCAAAAACCATGGGAGCCAGCAAATTAACCTATTGGTTAAAGGTCGCGATTCCGGTGCTTTCCCCTGCTTTACTCGGCACGTTTATTATCTTAATTGCCAATGCGATGGGCGCGTATGCCAGTACTTATGCCTTAACCAGCGGTAACTACAACCTTGTGACCATCCGTATTGCCAGTTTAGTATCTGGTGATTTATTCCTCGAGCCAAATATGGCGGCAGCGTTATCTGTTCTGCTTATCGCTATCTTAGGGTTTATCACTGGGATCCATCATTGGTTAATCAAGCGGAGCTACCATGCAAAATAACAATGCGATTAGCCCAGTGATAACGAATAAGAATGCTGGATTATGGTTTCATAAGTTAGTGTTAATCAGTGTTGCCAGCTTATTAGCGCTGCCGATTATTGCCACATTTTTGTATTCCATTGCCAGCTCTTGGGGAGCAACCGTACTACCCGATGCGTTGTCCATTAAATGGTATCTGCAATTATGGCAAGACCCGCGCTTTTTAATGGCATTTGGCCGTTCGTTGATTATCTGTTTTGGCACACTGTTAATCAGTACCTTGGTCATTTTACCAATGACATTTGCGGTGTTTTATCGCTTTCCAAAGCTAAAAGGGTTGATGGATTTATTGATTATCCTGCCTTTCGCAATCCCCCCTGTGGTGTCATCCGTCGGCTTGTTACAAATTTTTGCAGACGAACCATTTATGTTAGTGGGCACGCCATGGATCTTAATTGGCACCTATTTCACCATCACATTGCCATTTATGTACCGCGCCCTCGCCAATAGTTTTCAAGGTATTAACTTACATGACCTGATGGATGCCGCGCATTTATTAGGTGCGAATACCTTTAACGCTTTCATGATGATTGTGCTACCAAATATCCGCAAAGGTATGTTGGTTTCATTATTAATTTCATTTTCATTTTTAATGGGTGAGTTTGTGTTTGCTAATATTTTAGTGGGAACACGCTATGAGACCTTGCAAATCTACTTGTTCAATATGCGCCAAACCAGTGGGCACTTCACTTCCGCATTGGTGATGTCTTACTTCTTATTTACGTTATTGCTGACGTGGTTAGCGATGCGTTTGAATCGTTCAGGAGATGAATGATGAGCTATGTGATTGCTGAAAATTTAACGAAATCCTTCGGGTCAAATCAGGTCTTTGCGGATATTCAATTCACCATTGAAAAAGGCGAATTTATTACCCTATTGGGGCCGAGTGGTTGTGGGAAATCCACTTTATTACGCTGTATCGCAGGCCTCGAGCAACCGAATAGTGGTGAGCTTTATATTAACCGCAAAAATATTACCCATCAGCCTGCCCAGCAACGTGGCGTGGGCATGGTGTTTCAAAGCTATGCGCTTTTTCCCAATATGACCGTCGCAGACAATATCGCCTTCGGCTTAAAAATGCGTAAAATCGATAGCAACGAAAGAGCTAAAGCCGTTGCAGAAGTTATCGAAATGGTTGAGTTGCAAGGAAAAGAACAGCAATTTCCTCACCAATTATCCGGCGGGCAGCGCCAACGCGTGGCACTGGCGAGGGCGCTCGTGATGAAACCGCAAATTTTGTTGCTCGATGAGCCGTTATCCGCCCTTGATGCGCGTATTCGTAAGCATTTGCGCCAGCAAATTCGTCATATTCAGCGGGAGCTTGGGCTAACGACCATTTTTGTTACCCATGACCAAGACGAAGCGATGATCATGTCCGATAGGATCTTTTTGATGAATAAAGGGCAGATCGTACAAAGCGATACAGCAGAGAATATTTATACCCAGCCTGCCTCCGAGTTTGTTGCTCGCTTTATGGGTCATTACAATTTGGTGGATGCTCACAAAGCCAACGCAATGTTAGGCGTCAATTTACAAGGCACCCTCGCTATCCGCCCTGAATCTATTTATGTGAAAGAAGCAGGTCGCCAATACGGGACACATATATCACACCCTGTGGATGCCGTAATTTTAGACCATCAATTGCTTGGCAATATTATTCGTTATAGCGTGAATACCCCCGCAGGGGATATGACAGTGGATTTGCTCAATCGCTCTTCTGAACGTTTATTTGAACCTGGTACCCGCCTTGAGTTAATGTTTAATAAAAATGAAATTCGTGCACTTAGCTAATCATACGATAGGAATATAATGCAAAACCAATTAGCCATTTTTGACTTAGATGATACGTTGATTCAAGGGGATAGCAGCGTATTGTGGACGCAATACCTGTGGGATAAGCAAATTATCAGTGACCCACAGTTTGTGGAAGCCGATAAAGCCATGATGGCGCAGTACAATGCAGGAACGTTGGATATGCCGACATACCTGCGTTTTAACCTGCAAACCCTCGCCAATATCAAAACAGAGCAAGTGGATATCTGGCTGGATGATTTTGTACAAAGCGTGATTTTACCGAGGATCTACCCTGAGGCGATTCAAACGATCGCCCGCTACCGCGCCAAAGGGATCCCGATTATTGTGATCTCCGCGACCGTTTCGTTTATTGTCAAAAAGATCGCGGCTAAACTCAATGCCGACGTCGCGATGGGTATCGATATTAAGCAAAAAAATGGCTGCTACACCACTGAAATTGACGGTATCCCGACCTTTAAGGAAGGTAAGGTTAAACGCCTTATGGATTGGGTTCGCCACCAGCCAATCACCGATGCGTATGTCTATTTCTACACCGACTCTGCCAATGACCTCCCTATGTGCCAATTCGCCGATGAAACCTTTATCGTTAACGGTGACTCACGCCTTCTCCAAGCCGCTAATGAAAATAATTGGCCGCAATATCAGTGGAATTTATAAACCTTATTTTTCTCCCAACCTTGATTTCAATTTTTTAGATTTTAACTAACTTGCCTTTCAAAGGTTCCTCTAAATTATTCGTGCTAGAGGAAGGAGGTGAATAATGACGAGGAAATAACCTTATTCCTCTTTCCTCTAAATAATTCAAGTGAGAAGAAGGCGGCAAGCGAGGATATCCCAAGGAGCATACACAAGTATGTGACTTGGGGAGCCGAATGCAGCCAACGCACTTATCGCTTGAAGAATAACGAGAAAAGCTTATACTGAAATCTCTTGTCGGAGTGCCTAGTATGCATAGCATCAGGCTGAGACCGTTAATTCGGGATCCGCGGAACCTGATCGGGTTAATACCCGCGAAGGGAACAAGAGTAATCACTCAGCGCCATTTTTGCCATTTCCCGTTTGGTGAAAATTTAAACGCAACGTCTTTTTATTACTCCTCCGAACTCCTGACAAGCAACTTTCTTTCGATAAACCCGCTTGGTGCGTTTTGCATCATAGCCGTGACAATGTCAGGAAATTGCTATGTCCAATATTACAAATAATGTTATACCGACCGCTGATTTATCCCCACAAGCTGCACCTGCTCGCACACGTAAAGCCCAACGTGACGCCGCTGAAAACTTTATCAACACAGTTTCTGGCGTTTCATTTCCCAATTCTGAACGTATTTATCTTCAAGGTTCGAGAGACGATATCCAAGTCCCAATGCGTGAAATCCAGCTTTCGCAAACCCTTATTGGTGGCGACAAAGACAACCCGCAATTTGAAGACAACGAACCCGTTCCTATCTATGACACTTCAGGCCCTTATGGCGACCCAACATCAGAACTCAACGTTCATAAAGGCCTGAAAAAAATTCGCGCACCGTGGATAAACGAACGCTCAGACACTACCAAAGTAGAAAACTTAAGCTCTGATTTCACGCAACAGCGACTTGCCGATGCAGGCCTCGACCACTTGCGCTTTAACAACCGCCCACACCCATTAAAAGCACAAGCCAACAAATGCGTCACCCAACTTCACTACGCTCGTAAAGGCATCATTACCCCAGAAATGGAATTTATCGCTATCCGCGAGAATATGGGCCGTGAACGTATTCGTGGTGAAGTTCTGCTGCAACAGCATCCAGGGCAAGGCTTTGGGGCTAATTTACCCGAAAATATTACCCCTGATTTCGTTCGCCAAGAAGTCGCCGCAGGCCGTGCCATCATCCCTGCCAATATTAATCACCCTGAATCTGAACCAATGATCATTGGCCGTAACTTCTTAGTGAAAGTGAACGCCAATATCGGTAACTCGTCGGTCACTTCATCCATCGAAGAAGAAGTGGAAAAACTGATTTGGTCAACGCGTTGGGGAGCAGATACCGTAATGGATTTGTCCACAGGCCGCTACATCCATGAAACCCGTGAATGGATTTTACGTAATAGCCCAGTACCCATCGGCACCGTGCCAATCTACCAAGCCCTTGAAAAAGTCAATGGCGTAGCCGAAAACCTGACGTGGGAAATGTTCCGCGACACGTTATTAGAACAAGCCGAGCAAGGCGTTGACTACTTTACTATCCACGCTGGAGTCTTGCTGCGTTACGTGCCAATGACAGCTAAACGCTTGACGGGTATTGTCTCACGCGGTGGTTCTATCATGGCAAAATGGTGTCTATCACATCACCAAGAAAATTTCCTGTACGAAAACTTCCGCGAAATCTGTGAAATTTGTGCCGCTTACGACGTTTCCTTGTCATTAGGCGATGGTTTACGTCCGGGTTCCATCCAAGATGCCAACGATGCAGCACAATTTGCCGAGCTTCATACCCTTGGCGAGTTAACCAAAATTGCGTGGGAATATGACGTCCAAGTGATGATTGAAGGCCCCGGTCACGTACCGATGCAGATGATCCGCCGCAACATGACGGAAGAATTGGAACATTGCCACGAAGCCCCATTCTATACCTTAGGCCCTCTCACGACCGATATTGCACCGGGTTATGACCACTTTACCTCAGGCATTGGCGCGGCAATGATCGGCTGGTTTGGTTGTGCAATGCTCTGTTATGTCACACCAAAAGAGCATTTGGGCTTGCCGAACAAAGACGATGTTAAACAAGGGCTTATCACCTATAAAATTGCGGCGCACGCAGCTGACCTTGCCAAAGGCCACCCAGGCGCACAGATTCGCGATAATGCCATGTCGAAAGCACGTTTCGAATTCCGCTGGGAAGACCAGTTTAACTTGGCATTAGACCCCGAAACTGCACGTAAATACCACGATGAAACCTTGCCGCAAGCTTCGGGGAAAATTGCCCATTTTTGCTCAATGTGCGGCCCGAAATTCTGCTCGATGAAAATCTCCCAAGAAGTGCGTGATTACGCAGCCCAAAAAGAGGCAAACGAAAAGGAAGCGGGTATGGAACAGATGTCTGAAGCTTTCCGTGCCCACGGTAGCGAGCTATACCATGGCGCAGAAATTGTGAACGCAGAGGTCACTGATAATGAAAAAATCGCCTAACGCTATTATTGTGCCAGCAACGCCATTTCCAGAGACTGAGCAATACCTCGGCCTTTACCCTGTTGTTGATTCCGTTGAATGGATTGAACGCCTGCTTAGTGCAGGTGTTTCCACCCTCCAATTACGCATCAAAGACAAAGCGGATACTGACGTGCGTGATGATATCCAAAAATCTATTGCTTTGGGTAAAAAACATAACGCACGGTTATTTATCAACGACTACTGGCGCTTAGCCGTAGAGTTTGGTGCCTACGGCGTACACCTTGGCCAAGAGGATTTGGAAACCACTGATTTGCTGGCAATTCACCAAGCAGGGCTTCGGTTAGGCATTTCCACTCACGATGAACATGAGTTAGCCATCGCCAAATCCGTGCGTCCCTCTTACATTGCCATGGGGCATATTTTCCCCACACAAACCAAAGAGATGCCATCGTCCCCCCAAGGGCTGGAAACCCTTAAAGCAATGGTAGAGGTAACGCCAGATTACCCCACTGTCGCCATTGGTGGAATTTCCATTGACCGTGTTCCCGCTGTTTTAGCGACCGGTGTTGGCAGTGTGGCACTGGTCAGTGCAATCACCAAAGCCGATGATTGGCAGGCAGCCACTGAAACGTTACTGAATTTAATTGAGCGTCATCGCGCTTGTTAATTAATTCATAATCAAATAATTAGCCGTGTATTTAGTGAAATAGACACACGGCTGATAATTCGAGGAATTTAATCATGTTAAGTGACCAAGAATTCATGCGTTACAGCCGCCAGCTATTACTTGAAGACGTTAGCCCTGAAGGGCAACAGAAACTGAAAAATAGCAAAGTGCTGATTGTCGGTTTAGGTGGGTTAGGCTCCCCCGCTTCCCTCTACTTAGCCGGTGCTGGCGTTGGCGAGTTATGGCTAGCTGACCACGATGATTTGCATGTCTCTAATTTACAAAGACAAGTACTTTACGATACAGATGATATCGAGCAGTCAAAAGCCCAATTAGCCGCCCAAAGGCTTCGCCAACTTAATCCGCTAGTGAAAACGCGGGCAATTGTGCAGAAATTAGAGATTGAGACGTTAATCCCCCTCGTAGAGCAAGTCGATTTAGTACTTGATTGCTGCGATAACATGGCAACGCGCCATGCTGTCAATGCCGCCTGTGTCATCACTAACACACCTCTCGTTAGTGGTAGTGCGGTGGGCTTTGGTGGACAGCTGATGGTACTCGAACCGCCGTTTAGTTCAGGGTGTTATGCCTGCCTTTATCCCGACCAAGATGAACCTGAGCGTAACTGCCGTACCGCTGGGGTATTGGGGCCTGTTGTTGGCGTTATCGGTACGCTACAAGCCCTTGAAGCCCTTAAATTACTTGTCGGGTTGCCTTCATCCTTAAGTGGGAAATTACGCTTATTCGATGGAAAACAACAACAATGGAACACATTGCAGCTTACGCCATCGTTGCAATGTCCAGTTTGTCGGGAAGAAGCATGCATATCCTAATTAATGACCAAAATATGACGCTTGATGCCCCACTGACCGTCAAGCAGTTGTTTGAGGCGCTAGGCCGCTCCACTGCGGGTACCGCACTGGCCATCAACCAAGTCATCATTCCAAAGAGTCAGTGGGATTCTCATCTCATTAATGACCAAGACAATATCTTGTTATTTCAAGCTATCGCAGGGGGCTAACCATGCTAAAAATCGCTGATGTGACCTTTCAATCACGCCTATTTACGGGAACAGGGAAGTTTGCCAATGCCACGTTAATGCAAGAGTCTATTCAAGCCTCAGGTAGCCAATTAGTCACCATGGCGATGAAGCGAATTAACCTGCGCGGGCAGGATGATGGTATTTTGCAGCCACTTCAAGAGCTTGGCGTAAAGCTTTTACCCAATACATCCGGGGCAAAAAACGCCCAAGAAGCCGTTTTTGCTGCACGACTGGCGCGAGAAGCCCTTGGTACCCATTGGGTCAAACTCGAAATTCACCCTGACATGCGCTATCTATTGCCTGACCCTATCGAAACACTGCTAGCAGCGGAGCAACTGGTCAAAGAGGGGTTTGTGGTATTGCCTTATTGCAGTGCAGACCCCGTGCTATGCCGCCGTCTTGAAGAAGTTGGCTGCGCAGCGGTCATGCCATTAGGTGCCCCTATCGGTACCAATAAAGGTTTAGCCACCAAAGAGATGCTGCGAATTATTATCGAACAAGCCACCGTGCCTGTTGTGGTAGATGCTGGGATTGGTGCGCCAAGCCACGCCGCAGAAGCTATCGAGATGGGGGCAGATGCCGTACTGGTGAATACGGCGATTGCCGTTGCCAAGCAACCTGCTTTAATGGCAAAAGCCTTTAAACTGGCTGTCGAAGCTGCCGAATTGGCTTATCAAAGTGGCTTAGCGGCACCGAAACAGCAGGCGCAAGCATCCAGCCCACTCACCAGCTTTTTGGGGGCATTATCATGATCCCCCACTTCCAAGAGCGCTTAAATGCACTAGATTGGGACGATACTACGCTGCGAATTAACAGCAAAACTGCCCACGATGTAGAACACGCTTTAGCCAGTGATATCCTCACCCTCGATGATTTTATGGCACTGCTCTCCCCTGCGGGGCGGCCTTACGTTGAAGCGATGGCGCAAAAAGCACAACGGCTTACTCGCCAACGTTTTGGCCACGCAGTTGGGTTTTACGTCCCGCTTTATTTGTCGAACCTCTGCGCAAACGATTGTACTTACTGTGGTTTTTCGATGAGCAACAAAATCAAACGTAAAACACTCAATGACGTTGAGATTGTCAATGAGTGCGAAACGATCCGTAAAATTGGGTTTGATAGCTTATTGTTGGTCACAGGGGAACACCAAAGTAAAGTGGGGATGGATTACTTCCGCCATACTTTGCCTATCATTCGCCCTTATTTCAGTTCATTGATGATGGAAGTGCAGCCCTTAAGCACTGAAGAATATAAGGAATTGAAAACACTGGGGTTAGATGGTGTGATGGTTTACCAAGAAACGTACCACGAGCCAACCTACCAACTGCATCACCTCAAGGGTAAAAAGCAAGATTTCCACTGGCGTTTAGCCACCCCTGAACGCCTTGGCGAGGCTGGTGTAGATAAAATCGGCCTTGGCGCATTAATTGGTTTATCTAACAGTTGGCGCACCGATTGCTACATGGTGGCCGAGCATTTGCTGTATTTGCAGCAATATTATTGGCAAAGCCGCTATTCCATTTCATTTCCGCGTTTGCGTCCTTGTGCAGGTGGCGTCGAGCCTGCATCACTGATGAATGAAGCGGAATTGGTTCAACTCATTTGCGCCTTTCGCTTACTAGCCCCCAATGTTGAGCTTTCACTGTCGACTCGTGAGTCCCCGTATTTTCGCGACCATGTGGTGCCACTCGCGATTAATAATGTCAGCGCAGGCTCAAAGACCCAACCAGGGGGTTACGCAGATACCAAAGAAGAGTTAGAACAGTTTTCACCAAACGATAATCGCAGTGCTGCACAAGTGGCAAATGCCCTTGTACAAGCGGGGTTACAACCCGTTTGGAAAGATTGGGATGACTATTTAGGGCGTTAAACTTAAAGGGCTAACGCAATGTTAGCCCTTTAATTGCCTATGCCTTAGAACGTCTAGTGTTAACGTTCATCAGAAGAAAAGTAAACCGCATTCCCCTCTCTTTTACTGATAGCAATAACCAGTAAAACAATTTTGTCCTCGATCACTTCATAAACTAAGCGGTAGCCTAATGAGCGTAGCTTTATTTTATAACGATTGTGTTTACCACTAAGTTGAGCTGATGGCACAAAAGGATTTTCAAGGCGTTCCGCTAATTTTTTTAAATTGATTCTGAATCGCAGGCGCTAATTTCTGCCATTCCTTTAATGCACGTTTATCAAATTCGAGTTTATAGGTCATCGAGATTTACACTAACGGTATCGAGTGATTGTACACGCTCATCTGCAATCTTATTGAGTTCTGCATCCTCTGCTAGTTCCATAAACCACGCGAATAACTCAGGCGGTACACAATAAAAAGCAGGTTCATTTCGATTAAGAATAGCAACAGGATTGCCTTCACCTTCAGCAATAATACCCATTGGATTTTTTTTCAAATCAGCAATACTTGCAGCAGTATCACTCAAAATTTGATAAGTCATGCTTTATCTCCAAACTGAAATTTCACACCCATAATGGCACTAGTAAAAGCACCTTTAAAGATGCTTTTCCGCAATACCACTTTTCTAAGCAATTTTGTCCCACTTAATGGTGTTTTCCAGAATGAGTGCAAAAATAATCCCCATTAAAAGCCCATTACCTAATAGTGAACTGAACATTGTGGGTAACGAATCTAATACCGCTGATGGTGCTGACATTAAAAATATCCCGACAAAAATCGGCAGCGCTAATCGGTAAATATTACGTGCATTTAATTTCATATCCGTCAGAAATGAGAACGACGAAAACAGCAATGGCAAATACGTGGCTAACATCACCGCGCTGCCAATCGCGAGGGGCAATGAACGGAAAAATTGTGTCAGTACGGCAATCCCCCCCACACAAAGAAAAATCACACTACCAATGACAAATGAAATACGAGAACTATCTTTTGTTTGAGTAATCAAGCCAATAGAAGAGACGAAAGGCGAGAAAGGCACAATGCCCAGAGGTGCAGCAAGTACCGTCACGAAGCCTGACATCACAAAACTGCGTCGGTATAGTGACTTAGTCGGCTGTGAATTTGGGTAGAAGACATCGGTTCCTCGCATCGCTCCAAAGGTATTGGAGGTATTCAGAATACCTGCAAAGATAGCGGTTAAAATAATACTCACGCTAATTTCATCCGATTTACCGAGCGGAAAAAGCGCCCACGAAGAAGGAGATATAGGTAATGAACTGCTACCAAACAGTACGCTATATACCGCCCAACCGATGATAGTGCCAATCAGCAACGCGTATTTACTGATACTCGCGGGTAAATAAATAATAACCCCAATCACCAAAGCAAGCACAGCAAGGGCTAGAAAGAAAACGGGATAATTCACTGTCACTTCTACTCCGCCAACACCAAATGGAAGACCTAGCATTCCCTTTAAAAATATAGTCACCAATTGAGCACCCAGCAAAAACATAAACACCACTAACACCCCTGGCTTAAATAAGCTGGCTAGCCAACCGCCAAGCCCACTTAAACCAATTAAAATGGTGATAATCCCCGAAAGAAAAATACCTATAGCAAGGCTCCAACCAATGGTGCTAAGAGCTGTACCTTGCATCGATTCCGATAGTGTCACGGTTAAAATCGTCGCCCACCACAGCCCTGTGGGTCCTTCCATCACCGACCGCTTATGCCCTAAAAAAGCTTGTAACAAGCAGGCTAACGCAGTTAATAAAAAAGAATACTGGGTGATGGTAAAAGTGGTTTGGTCTGATAAATGAAACGCAGATTGTAATGTTGGGGGGATCACCACCGTATTACAGAAGATAAAAAAGAACCATTGAAAGCCAGAAATAATATTATTTTTTTTAATGTTAATTGAAGCCATACTGAGCCCTTGCCTTACTTTATTAAATATAGCGTATGGCCCCTTACTTCAGTTTTCTTTTTATTTCGTTAAGTAAACTCGCTAGGCACCAATTGCATCATGTCAAAAAAACACCATAGGTTCCATTAAAATAAGAGCTAACAACAGGGTATATTTGATTTTGTGATTTAACCCTATTCGTTAATCTATTTTATCTATTCATAAATAGATATTAATAATAAATTGAATCCCTCATTTTTACACACTGCTACATTTTAAGTAAATACACCTAATCATTAACGACTATAACGCCAACCTCACCGATAATTAAGTACTACCACTCAAAATTGGTTTTAAATACTAAAATATCACCTTATTTATTCATGAATAACTTTCTAAAATACTATTTAACTTTCAGAAAATCAAAATGAAAATTTAGTGACAGTCATTAAAATTAATTTAATTTCTCTAACCCAGATTATTGATAAATAGATTTTAGATAAGGAAAGATAACATCAGATGTTAAATAAAAAAACATACAGGATGGATTTATTACGCTTTAATATCAATAAATTAACATCATTAAATAGGTAAGGTATAAAGTTGCGCATTTTAATTCATTATACGAATAAAGCCAGTGTTAATTATCGATTTTATATCCCTCCTAGCATTTCTTAAAAAAATTCAACAGGTCGGATATTCAAGCTCTCTTTAATTATGATAAAAGAATAATACTGTGAAATGAGATTACAAACACAGCGATAACTAAAGTATAAAACATTCAAAATGATGTTGGAGCATGAGAATAATGAATATTGTTGACCGTTTTATTTCTTACACCAAAGTGAACACCACCACTGATCGGGAAAAAGGCGCTGCGGGGATCATGCCATCCTCCGAAGGGCAACGTGTATTAGCCAAACAGCTTGTGCAGGAGTTAGAAGCACTCGGCGTTGAATATATCAAACTGCGAGATACTGCTATTGTGACAGCCACTCTCCCCTCTAACCTTGATTACGACGTCCCAACTGTCGCATTTTTTGGTCACTTAGACACAAGCGCAGAGCAAACCAATGATACTAAAGCACAAATTTTGCCCTATACCGGTGAAGACCTGTGCATGAATAAAGAGTTAAATATTTACCTACGTAAAAGCGAGTTCCCTGAGTTGGTCAATTACATTGGCGATGACATCATTGTCACTGATGGAACCAGCTTGTTAGGTGCCGATGATAAAGCGGCTATCGCGTCGATTATGGATATGCTGCAATACTTCAAACAAAACCCAGATGTCAAACATGGCACAATCAAAGTCGGTTTTGTACCTGATGAAGAACAGGGTCTGCGCGGTGCCAAAGTGTTTGATGTGAAAGAGTTTGGTGCAGACTTTGCCTATACCCTTGATTGCTGCGGTATTGGCGAATTAGTGTATGAAAACTGGAACGCAGGGGATGCAGAGATTATCTTTACCGGTAAATCAGCTCACCCAATGTCAGCAAAAGGTAAATTAATCAACTCGTTACTAATGGCGCAAAAATTTATTGCCATGTTACCAGGTGGTGAAGCTCCTGAATATACCGAAGGTCGCGAAGGCTACTATTGGGTCAAGCAAATGTCAGGGAACAGCGCACGTACCGTGTTAAAAATGGACGTTCGTGATTTCACTGAAGAAGGCTACCGTGCACGTATGGCTTTCTTGAAAAAACTGGCTGAAAATTGTGAAGACTTGTGGGGCAAAGAAAGCGTTGTTTGCAAGTTAGCGGATCGCTATTCTAATGTGTATAACAGCCTGCAAGGTGAGAACAGCTATCCGATTGATATTGCTGTCGATGCATACCACGCCTGTGGCATTACACCGAAAGTTATCCCAATGCGCGGTGGCTATGATGGTGCGGCATTGTCGCAAAATGGCTTACCTTGCCCGAATATTTTCACTGGCGCTCATAACTTCCATTCAATCTATGAATACCTTCCAGTGAAATCTCTGTACGCAGCAAGTGATGTTCTAAAACAAGTGGTCCAGATCACCGCTGAACGCTTCAAACCAGGAGCAAAAGCATGATCCCAATTCTAACGGTTCTAATTATCGTTGTTTTGGTTGCACGGTTTATTTTGAAGGGCTACAAAGCAGAACCAGTATTATTAATTGCCGGTTTAGTGTTGATGATCTTCACCATGGCGCTGGGTTGGGGTCCAATCCTGCCTAAAAACGTCGCAACTACTGGGATAACATGGCTCGATCCATTTGAAGTTATGCGCGACCTTTTCAGTAGTCGTGCGGCAGATCTTGGTTTGATGATCATGGCATTAATGGGCTTTGCACAATATATGGACCATATCGGTGCAAATGAAGCCGTTGTTCGTGTTGCCACTAAGCCACTGAAAAACATGCGCTCACCCTATGTGTTGTTGTTTTTCTCTTTCTTATTGGCAAGTATCCTACAACTGGCAATCCCATCAGCAACGGGCCTTGCCGTGCTACTAATGGGAACCATGTTCCCGATCATGATTGGCTTAGGTTTATCGCCTGCATCTGCGGCTGGGGTTATTGCAACCTCCCTTGGTGTTGCATACACACCAACGGCCATCGATGCAATTCGTGGTGCAAAAGCCGTTGATATGTCTGTTGTTGAATATGTCCTTTACTACCAAGGCCCTGCGGCATTAGCCACTGTGCTGGTGGTGGGTATTACACATATTTTCTGGCAACGTCATTGTGACCGTAAACAAGGCTTTGTACCTGAAATCGGTAAAGCCGCTCAATCCAATGAAAAGGCGGAAAGCAAGAAATCCGTCCCAGGGTATTATGCATTTCTTCCTATGCTACCAATCGTGATGGCGGTCGGTACATCCAATTTATTCTTTGCAGGTATTCACTTAGATGTGGTGACCATTGTATTAATTGCGATGGCAATTTGTATGGTGATTGAAACCCTGCGAGTGCGTAATTTTAAATTGGTCTGTAATGGCTTCCAAACGTTCCTTAACGGAATGGGACATGCTTTTAGTAACGTTGTTGGCTTGTTAGTTGCTGCTGGGGTATTTGCTCACGGTATCAAAGTCAGTGGTGCTATCGACCAACTGATTTTAGGCGCAGAATCTGTCGGTTTGCCGCCATTTGCTATGGCAATCGTCTTTGCCCTAGTCACACTCGCTGCTGCAATTATCATGGGCTCAGGTAATGCCCCATTCTTAGCGTTTGTGGAATTAATTCCGCAAATCGCACACAGCATGGGCGTAAACCCGATTTCAATGATCCTACCAATGCAGCAAGCTTCCCATATGGGTCGTGGTATGTCCCCAGTTGCTGGGGTGATCATTGCCGTGTCCAGTGGTGCTAAGCTACAGCCTTTCGATGTGGTGAAACGAACGGCGGTGCCGCTAATGGTCGGTTTTGTTGCTCACTGCGCAATCATTGGTATCTTCTATTAGTCTATATGGCTATAAGTAAATGTAAAATAGAGGGAGATTCTCCCTCTATTTTTATTGGAAAATCAGTCATCAATGGTCACATTGGCAAGCCTTAACCGCATCATGGTGCTTGTCAGGTTCTTTTGAACAGCAAGCATCAATCGTTTTATTAATAACCTCTGCCAATGTATTAACTGTCGCTATAATCAAAGGGAGTTGTTCGCAAACTGTTGCACAACTGGATTTCTCTGTTTCTGGACGTCCCGGCGGCGTTAAGCTATCGCATAAAATTTCTTGTAAGACTAACGTGAAATTCGCTATCCCAGTAGTATAAATATACGAACGTCCCCCTGTTTTTACTGCTAAGCGCTCGTATTCTTTCGTAACTTTGTCTCGGTCACCCAATGTTGGGAAGCGGTCAATATTTGATGGGTCATCATTTGGTGTTCCTTGGTAGGTGTACACTTTTACATGGGCATTTTGTGCAACGGCAATGGCTTCATTATTTTTCAGTACTGCCGCACTGGTTAATGTTCCTCCACCCCCTTCTAAACCCTCATCTCCTAACACAAAAATCGCGCGCCGGGCGTTATCACGCCAATCAAAATAGTTACTAACATCAATGACAGCGCGGCATAAATCTTCTTTGTTGCCAGCATGGTCAATGCCATCCGCTTCTTTAAAAGGTTGTCTTGCTTGTAAGCTCCCTTGACTAACCCCCAAAGCAGTTAAATAATCACTCACTGACTGGTCGAATTTAGTGTTATCCCACGTCCCTTGAATGCCTAAAAATGTCGCTCTTAATTGTGAGGGACAATTAGCAGCCGCTTTCTCAATTGCCGCATCAATTTGCTGGCTCAGGTCATTTGATTCATCTGACATTGAGCCACTGGTATCAATGATAACGACTAAATCCAATGCAATAGAGCCACTTCCAGTGACAATCTGAGACGTATTAATCGCACCAAAAGTATTCGAAAAACCACCTTGTTGAGCCGGCAAATTCATTTTTTCATTATCAACTTGATTATTTATAATATCTTTATCCATTTAATATTCCTTTTAAATTCAAAATAAACCAAATGATTAATTCCTTTATTATTCCCTCTAAATGTTATCGAGGTTATTTATTATCACTGATTTTTATTTATCATCATCCTACAAAAATTAATAGACTCTAATAAATCTCGATATTTATATATTAGTTACTCACCTTTATATTATTTCAAATTTTTTAGACCATTCAAAAAATGAAGGTGAACTGAAAAATAAAAACCAACACAATTCAATGAATTAAAACAAGACTTAAAATAAAAAAATTCCAACACTAGATTATGTTAATCAAAATTTTTTATTTAAATACGATAACGCCCAGACTTAATATAAAAATAATATTCCTGATACGCCAACTTCAACATTCAGATATGCTCTCAATAACAGTTTATGAAGCCAAATAATGGCTATTGATTAAATTTAATTTTTAACTATAGGACTTAATATGAATTTAAAAATGCGCAGTTTACTCTTACTACAAAACACCCGCTTTTTAACACTTGCCACACAAGGTGAAGACCAATTCCCTTGGGCATCAACCGTCGAACATTGCGTTAAATTAAACCCTCTGCGCTTTATTTGGTTCTCATCTCGACAAGCCAAGCATTCTAAAAATATCCAACAAAATGAAAAGGTCAGTGGCTCATTATTTAATCATTCATTACCTGAAATGCTAAAATTTGGCCTTGATGGAATGCAATTTACAGGAAAAGCCCGCGAGTTATCTGCTATGGAGTGTGAGGACGCATTGGATGAATTTTACCCCAAATCTCCCTTTGATGAGGTTTCAACCAGTGATACTCGTATTCCACTTAATCAACTAAGTGGCAATGGACATTCACGCTTTTATGAAATCACGGTTGAGAATTTATGGATACTTGATATGCAAAGCTGGAAAGACAAACAAGAAAGCCGAAGAGTCACTGTCCCAATATCATTACTTGATAATTAATAAACTTATTTGTTAATTATCAGGCATAAAAAAACCGGCGCCTTACGACACCGGTTTCTATCAAGAGACACTTGGATATCAGAAATTAGTTCTGGTTATCGCTAGTGAAACCCGCATTTAGCAGTTCAGCTAAGTTCGCTGTTGCTTCATCTGCGCTAACTTGTGGTGCTTCCACAACGTCGTTCAGATGACGGCGACGGATACGGTCTTGGTGATATGCAAAACCAGTACCTGCTGGGATCAGACGTCCAACAATAACGTTTTCTTTCAGACCACGCAGTTCATCACGTTTACCTGCTACCGCTGCTTCTGTCAGTACGCGTGTTGTTTCTTGGAACGATGCTGCTGAGATAAAGGACTCTGTTGCCAGAGATGCTTTAGTAATACCCAACAGGTCGCGCGCGTAATTTGCTGGAATTTTACCTTCAACTTCCAGTTTACGGTTAGAAACTTTAACACGAGAGTACTCGACTTGTTCACCTTCGAGGAATTCAGAACTTCCTGCATCCGCGATTGTTACTTTACGCAGCATCTGACGAACGATAACTTCGATGTGTTTATCGTTTATCTTAACGCCTTGTAAGCGGTAAACTTCCTGAACCTCATTGGTGATATAACGCGTAACAGCGTGGACACCACGCAGGCGCAGAATATCATGTGGAGATTCTGGACCATCAGAAACAACGTCACCGCGTTCAACAATCTCACCTTCAAACACGTTGAGCTGACGCCATTTAGGGATCATCTCTTCGTACGGATCGCTACCATCTAATGGCGTGATAACCAGACGACGTTTCCCTTTGGTTTCTTTACCAAACGAGATAATACCGCTGATTTCAGCCAAGATTGCAGGCTCTTTCGGACGACGTGCTTCGAACAAGTCAGCTACGCGTGGCAGACCACCCGTGATATCTTTCGTACCCACAGATTCTTGTGGAATACGCGCTAAAGTATCACCCGCATTGATAGCAACGCCATCGTCTAACTGAACAATCGCTTTACCCGGTAAGAAGTACTGGGTTGGCATGTCTGTGTTAGGGATAAGCACATCGTTACCATTTGCGTCAATAACACGCAGAGCAGGACGCAGGTCTTTACCACCACTGGTACGTTCCGCAGAATCCAGCACGACGATTGAAGACAGACCCGTTAATTCATCCGTCTGGCGCGTCATTGATTGACCATCAAGCATGTCAGAGAAGCTGATGAAACCAGAAACTTCACTGACGACTGGCATGGTATGTGGATCCCAGTTCGCAACAGTTTCGCCACCCGTTACGGCAGCGCCATCACCTTTAGACAGGTGCGCACCGTAAGGTACTTTGTAGCTTTCTTTCGTACGACCGAATTCATCAATCAGACGCAGTTCTGTATTACGTGAAGTAATAACCAACTTGCCTTCTGAGTTCGTCACGTATTTCGCGTTGAACAGTTTCAGCGTACCTGTGTTACGTACTTGGATGCTAGATTCAGCTGCCGCACGAGATGCCGCACCACCGATGTGGAACGTACGCATCGTTAACTGTGTACCCGGCTCACCGATTGATTGTGCCGCGATAACACCGATAGCTTCACCTTTGTTAATGATATGACCACGAGCAAGGTCACGACCATAACAGTGTGCACACACACCGAAGTCTGTTTCACAGCTTACAACTGAACGCACTTTCACGCTGTCGACGGAGTTAGCTTCTAACAGGTCACACAGTTTTTCGTGAAGCAGAGTGTTACGTGGAACCAGAATGTCCGCTGTACCTGGGATCAGGATATCTTCAGCAGTCACACGACCCAATACACGCTCACGCAGTGGTTCTTTAACGTCACCACCCTCGATAACCGGAGTCATCAGGATACCTTCGTGAGTTCCACAGTCGTCTTCAGTCACAACCAAGTCCTGTGCAACGTCAACTAAACGACGAGTCAGATAACCGGAGTTTGCTGTTTTCAATGCGGTATCGGCAAGACCTTTACGCGCACCATGCGTCGAAATAAAGTACTGGAGAACGTTCAGACCTTCACGGAAGTTTGCCGTGATTGGTGTTTCGATTATGGAGCCATCTGGCTTAGCCATCAGACCACGCATACCCGCCAACTGACGAATCTGAGCGGCGGAACCACGAGCACCGGAGTCGGCCATCATAAAGATACTGTTGAAAGAAACTTGTTGTTCCTCGACGCCATCACGGTTGATAACGGATTCAGTCGACAAGTTTTCCATCATTGCTTTAGCAACACGTTCGTTTGCCGCTGCCCAGATATCGATAACTTTGTTGTAACGTTCGCCTGCTGTAACCAGACCAGACTGGAACTGTTCCTGAATTTCTGCCACTTCTGCTTCTGCTTCGGCGATGATCCCAGCTTTTTTCTCTGGAATAACCATATCGTCGATACCAACTGATGCACCTGAACGTGCCGCATAGGCAAATCCGGTATACATGATTTGGTCAGCAAAAATAACCGTAGGTTTCAGGCCCAGAACACGGTAACAGGTGTTCAGCATTTTAGAGATCGCTTTCTTACCTAACGCTTGGTTAACCAGCGCGTAAGGCAGACCTTTTGGTACGATCATCCATAAAATTGCACGACCAACCGTGGTATCAACTAACCCCGTGTTGATAGTGATGTTACCTTCCGAATCTTTCACTTCTTCAGTGATACGGACTTTAACGCGGGCATGCAGTGAAGCATGACCTGAACGGTAAACACGCTCAGCTTCTTTAGGACCGGCTAATACCATGCCCTCGCCTTTCGCATTTACACAGTCACGAGTCATGTAGTAGAGACCCAATACAACGTCCTGTGAAGGAACGATGATAGGCTCACCACTTGCTGGTGACAGGATGTTGTTGGTTGACATCATCAACGCACGCGCTTCTAACTGAGCTTCCAGAGTCAGAGGAACGTGTACCGCCATTTGGTC
>NZ_JBEBNT010000028.1:0-38260 GCF_040396775.1 Providencia sp. | reverse complement strand
CGAACGGGCGAAACGTTGAGTGAGGCACCATCCGTCTGTAGACCTGATTGTATTTTACACCTGCCTAGTGCAGGTGTTTTTTTTTGCATTTTTTATAGCATAGCCCCTTATCTATGTGGATAAGAGGCAAAATCAAATAGGAAGACTAATTTTTACCTTTGCTAAACCATTTACTGATCCAGCGGGTGATGTAGGTATAACAAAGAATAATGAACGTAATGATGAAAATATCTTTACTGAGGTCTTCAGTATTAAAACCAATGATCATAATAAAAACAAAAGGTGATAAAACTAACAGCAGTAGGTCAAAAAAGATTTGTAAACGGTTTGGTGTTGCGATAATCCAGCGCCAAATAGCTTTAACTACATTCATATAGATTTCCTAAATTCATTCAAAACAAAAATGCATATAGTGTTTTATACACTATGTATTTGTTTTATGACATAGCTGCGCTTGTTTTGTTTACAATGAATTTATTGTGTTTTTTAGAGATGTTCATTTTTTCACGCACTATACCGACGATAATACTTTCTTTGTCGTTTTTGGATATTAATGAGATAACAAAGCGGGCCTGAATGCCACTTTTTTGTGTCTTTATCGGGTGTTAGAGATGAGAAAAAAAACGCCACTTTAGTGAGTGGCGTTTTTATTGGGTGCGAATATACGTAAATGCTTAAGTGCGTTCTTGTTTCAATGAATGGGTTAAGGCTTCTTGGCGAATCTTAGCGGCTTCATTTGGTTTATGCAGCTTATCGTAAGTATCTGCGAGCCATGAAGCATCCTGAACATCAAAGCGCTGTGCTAACGCGGCTTTAAAGTAAGATTCTGCTTTTTCCCACTGAGCATTATGTAACGATAAAACACCTAATGTGCTGTTTAATAAAGGTGTGGCACCATTTTGTTTTTGCAGATGCAGCAACGTTTTCTTGATAGCTTCAGGGTGATCGCTGTTAATTTTTGGTACTAACAGCAGTAAGCGCTCATCATATTGTTGCTTTAACCCATCAATAATCATTTTTTCTGCGCTTTTGGTATCACCACACTCAATTAAGTGTTCAGCCAAGAAGGCTTGAAGTGCGGTTTCATGGCGGACACGGCGAGGTTGTGATTTCCACCAATCTTTAAGGCCATCACTTCCACCTTCAGCCATGCATTGGTTCATTAACCCTTTGTAAGCTTTCAGCTTTAATGCATCAAGTTCGTCTTCATTATGAAACTGAACTTTTGCCATCACTGGGAGTAATTCGATCAATGCTTGGTACGCGCCCGAACGTAGGTAAGCTTGTTCAGCAAGACGTAAAACTTCGGGGTGCCTTGGGGCTTTATCAATTAGTTTATCGATACCATTACGAGCGGCATGGACTTCACCTTCAGCAAGCTGAATACGCACACGGCAAATATCGACAGGGAGTTGGTCGCTCCCCGCGGCTTCAGCAGCACGGTCTAAATACTGGTGAGTACGGAACTCATCACCGCGTTGCTGCGCAGCTTCAGCGGCCATCAAATAGTTAATCACTGGCTGTTGAGAGAAATCGGCGTGCTTACTCATCAGCTTTTCAACTTGCTCAAAGTCGCCTTCAGCTAATTTCAGCAAGGCTTTTTGAGTTTGGGTATGCGCTTTATGGTATTTACGACCACTCACCCATCCTTTTGTGCGCGAAGTGGTACTCATAAAACGGCGATAACACCAACCAAGGAATAGCAGTACAAATTGCAGCAGGATGAAACCTAACACTAGGCTAGTGACACTGGTGGTGATGTCATAATTGTCTGTACGAATAAAGACATAGCCTTGGTGACCCGCCAATAGTGGCCCTAAAATCACACCAGCAATCAGAACTAGGAAGAGGATTAATACCTTAATCATCATTACCCCCTATTGCCAGCAGGCTCTGTGGATTCAAAAGGGTGTTCTGTATCCGGCGTTTGTGCATCAGTAGCAGGAACGGCATCTTCTGCGGCTTTTGTTGCGTCTTTTACTGCTTCAGCGGCGGCATCAACTACACCATCAGTGGGTTTGTCAGTTTCAGTTTGTGAAAGCAAGCTGCGAACGCGCGTTTGCATCAGTTTTTCAAGCTTTTCTTGGCTTTCGAGGGCATCGGGCATTTCAACATCAATCGGCTGATTGATTAGCTCATCAATGGTTGATAAAAAAGCCTTTGTTGCTGGCGCTTCAGTATCAAAATAGGCTCTCACCCATGTAGAAGCTTGCTCTAATGACTGTTTATACGTTTCTTCTTGGTAACGAGGAACCGCTTGAGCGGCAATTAAAAGTTGTGAACGAATATTTTCGCGTAAATAAATATCTTGGTTTGGCGCTAATAATGGGGCTTCTGAGCCGTCACGAGCACGAACGGTAATAAAATCACTCGTGAAGCTTTTCCAACTGCGTGACAGATTTTGTTTCCAATCAGCAACATCGTCACTTACATCACTATTATCATCCGCGGCATCACCGCTGTTTAAATCCGCGAGGCGTAAGTTATCAACTTCATTACTGAGCTGATTTAGCTTTAAGATAATACCGTCATAGTCGATTTGGTTAATCGCAGCCAGTTTTGCCATGTCATTATTGATGGATTTACGAATATCAAGCAGGCTTGGGTCGTTCATCTCGGCTAAGCTGGAGTCTGCACTTTTGAGGAGAACCGCGGCAGTCACGGGGTCATGATCATTCCATAATTTACGGCCAGCCATTTTCACCATGAAATCAGCTTGGGCGATCAGCCAGCTTTTGACATCGGTACTTGAAAGCGCCGTCACATGAGCTTGCAGCTCCTGCATACGGCGATTTAATTTATCTTCATATTCAACGGCATGATTTTTGATGTCTTTGTTGGCAGCAATCAAGGCATCTACACGTTGCCTATCTGAGTTTTGTTGATCGATTAAATCACTTAGTTGCTGTTTTAGTTCATTGTTTTCATTAACTAATTTAGCATTGCTTTGTTGGGTGAAATAATAGAGACCACCACCAATGGCGATGATAACCGCAATAGCAAGAATCCCGCCTACGAGACCAGAACGTTTTTGTTCCGAAGAGGGTTTGGTTCCGCGGTGAACTGTTGATTTTTCACCTGTTTCTGGCGTCACCGTCTCGGTCGTTTTATCGTGTTCCGTCATAAATTAGCATCCCATATCGGTTGAGATTAATGCTTCAATTAAAGCATTATTATCTGCGCTATTCGCTACACAGACCTTCTGCCATCCACTTTGGCGAGCAAGGTCTGCAATCCGTTCACTGACAACAAGCAGGCGGCGGGAAAACCACCATACCCGATATTCATCGGTGATTAATTCTTCAAGCAAGGCTAACATTTGCCCGCTAGTGATTACGACATCCGTAATTTCGGTTTGCACCCATTTCTGATTGAAGAGTGTTTTGTCATAATTTACAGGCAACCTTACATAACATTCGCAATAATCAACGTGAGCACCGCGAGAACGTAATGTGGATGCGAGAAGCTCTCTTCCACCATTACCCCGCAATAAAAGGGCGCGTTTGCCTTCTAAAAATTGGAGCTCAGGAAGGGTAAGAAGCACTTCACTGGTTTCCCCATGGTCAGCCCAACGTGCTGTTTGCCCAGTTGTGTGCTGAAAATACTGCCCAGTAGAACGGCCTATTCCATAGTAAGATAACTTATCAGACCAGCTACGTCCCGTTTGTTCAAGCGTTAAATTTGCGTACTCGACTGCATTTTTGGACAAAAGAAAGACCAGATCGTTCGTTTCTAGAGCATCGAGCTGAGTAACCAAGGTCTTGAGCTCAGCACCTGGCCCAATACGGATTAAAGGAGAGGCATAAGCTTGCCCACCTATTGAGGTAATTGCCGTTATCAGCTCTGAGCCCGAAGGCTCAGGGCGTGTGACAAGGACTCTCATGCAGGCGGGTTTCCTTTATACACTTCAGCTAAAATTTCTCTTGCGCCTTGTTCTAATAGCTCTTCAGCTAGTGAAATACCTGCTTGGCTAGCCTCTTGTGGGGTGATAAGCCGCTCACCGCGAATAATCACGCTACCGTCTGGTGCGCCGACAAGGGCACGTAACCAAATTTTGTCATCTTGCCAAATTGCATAGCTGCCGATAGGGACTTGGCATCCGCCTTCTAAGCGCATATTCATCGCACGCTCTGCAAGTACGCAAGTCGAGGTATCATCATCGTTCAGTGCTGCAAGTAACTCACGGGTTACCGTATCATCTAAGCGACATTCAATGCCAACAGCACCTTGCCCAACAGCGGGTAAACATTGTTCAGGTTCAAGTGCAGTGCGAATACGCGATTCAAGCGCTAAGCGTTTTAGGCCTGCAACGGCTAGGATGATGGCATCGTATTCACCGTTATCGAGTTTTGATAAGCGGGTGCCCACATTACCGCGTAAATCACGAATAACTAAATCAGGGCGAAGTTCTCTGAGTTGGCACTGACGACGTAAACTTGATGTGCCAACAATACTGCCTTTCGGTAAGGCATCAATATTGTCGTACTGGTTAGACACAAAAGCATCACGAGGGTCTTCGCGTTCACAGATAGTGACCAAACCAAGTCCTTCAGGGAATTCAACGGGCACGTCTTTCATTGAATGAACGGCAATATCCGCACGTCCTTCTAATAACGCAAGCTCCAGCTCTTTAACAAATAACCCTTTTCCACCTACTTTTGCCAGCGGGGTATCAAGAATGATGTCGCCTTTTGTCACCATGGGGACAAGTTCAACCTGTAAACCGGGGTGAAGCAGCTCTAATTTGTCTTTGACAAAATGCGCTTGCCACAGGGCGAGAGGGCTTTTACGCGTTGCAATACGCACGATATTTGTTGATGTCATTTTGCTGTTTTCTCTGGCGAACATTGCCGTGTATTAACCATACAATTGGCATTAGTTTTAACATGTTAAGGATTTTTTTTCCAGTTGGGTACAAAATCACCATCCAGATTATTTGTAACAGATTTATATTTGTGACCATGATGCAGGAAAGTGATTCAAAAGATGATGACCTAAGATAGCAATTGCGTTATTCCTTTAGCTTATCGTGCTATTTATGCCATTGTGAGGGGCGGGATTTGCATAAATTTGTGTTGAAGCGTGCAAGCACAGGCGCTGTGCGTATTGTACTTAATATCTTTTTGAATTGTTATTTTGTTAAACAATTTACGTGAGTGATATTATTCCATTGAAAAACAAGGGATATTCTACCAAGTTAAAAAATAAAAAGCCTTTTTATACAATATGTTGAAAAGCATTTTGTATCAAAAATAAGCGTATAAAATTATGTGATCTACTTTACCCTTTTGCTCCAAGGTGTTAAATTGATCACGTTTCCGACAATTCATTTGAAAACTTTTTTAAATCTATCTCTATCTGTTGGGTGCTGGGAAATTTCCAGATTTGTATTACATTCATTACAGTCAGGCGTAACCTTTGTATCTCTATATTGAAACCTTAAAGCAAAGACTTGATGCGATAAACCAATTACGGTTAGAGCGCGCGACGGCGTCTATGAGCGAAACCTTCTCACAGGTTTATAGCTTGCTGCCAGTCTTGTTTCATTATCATCATCCTATGATGCCTGGTTTTATCGAAGGTAGCGTCCCTCATGGTGTGTGTTTTTTCTCCCCAGATACAGAGCAAATGAAATGGCTAGGGCAATTTGAACGCTTCTTACCTATAGATTCGAGTGCAAATGGTGAATTACCTATCACTGGAATTTATTCAATGGGCAGTACCTCTTCTGTTGGGCAAAGCCACTGTTCTGATATTGATGTGTGGGTTTGTCATCCTTCATGGCTTGATCACGAAGAAAAACGCTTTCTGCAAAAGAAATGTACGTTGATTGAGCAATGGGCGGCGTCTTTAGGTATTGATGTCACCATCTTTTTAATCGATGAAAACCGCTTTCGTCACCATGCCAGTGGGCACATTGGTGGGGAAAATTGCGGTTCAACGCAGCATATTCTGTTATTAGATGAGTTTTATCGTACCGCAGTGCGTATGGCAGGAAAACGTTTGCTGTGGACGATGGTGCCCGTTGAAGAAGAACAGCATTACGATGAATACGTGATGGGGTTATATGCACAAGGTGTATTGACGCCCAACGAATGGCTAGATTTAGGTGGATTAGGTGAGCTGTCAGCTGCGGAATACTTTGGTGCCAGCCTGTGGCAGTTATATAAAAGTGTCGATTCACCCTATAAAGCGGTTCTAAAAAGCATTTTGCTTGAGTCTTATTCATGGGATTACCCACACGGTAAATTGCTGGCCATGGAATTTAAACGCCATTTACATGCAGGCGAAATCGTGAGTTACGGTTTAGATTCATATTGTCTGATGTTAGACCGTGTTACGCGCTATCTCACCGAAATCAATGACTCTACCCGCCTTGATCTTATCCGCCGCTGTTTTTACCTCAAAGTCTGTGAAAAACTCTCTGAAGACGATGGCAACGCCTGCTCTGGTTGGCGTCGTGATGTGCTATCTCAACTCGTTGAGTCTTGGGGATGGAGTGCGGAACGTTTAGCGTTACTTGATTCACGTAATCAATGGAAAATTGAACGTGTTCGTGAAGCGCACAATGAGTTACTCGATACGATGATGCAAAGCTATCGAAACCTTATTCGCTTTGCGCGTCGAAATAATTTAAGTGTTAGTGCAAGCCCACAAGATATTGGGGTATTAACACGTAAGTTATATGCAGCTTTTGAAGCCTTGCCGGGTAAAGTGACCTTGGTGAACCCACAGATTTCTCCTGACTTAAGTGAATCTCACTTAACCTTTATTTACGTGCCCGCAGGGCGTGCGAATCGCAGTGGCTGGTATCTGTATAATCAAGCACCAAATATTGACGCGATTATTGGTCATCAACCTCTTGAATATAACCGTTATTTGAATAAGTTGGTGGCATGGGCGTATTTCAACGGGTTACTGACTGAAAATACGCAAGTGTATATGCACAATGGGCAATCTCAGTGTGATGAACGAAAACTGCTTGAGTTAATGCATGACGTCTCTAGCCATTTCCCAATTCGTTTGCCTGCACCCACACCAAAAGCGCTGTATAGTCCATGTGAAATTCGCCACCTTGCCATTATCGTTAACTTAGAAAAAGACCCGACTCAGGTTTATTCTGAACAAGTGGTGCATGTGGATTTCAGAAAACTGGATATTTTCAGCTTTGGTGAGTCACAACAATGCCTTATCGGCAGCATTGATTTGTTGTACCGCAACTCATGGAATGAGGTGAGAACCCTGCATTTCAGCGGCGAGCAATGCATGTTAGAAGCATTAAAAACCATTTTAGGTAAGATGCACCAAGATGCGGCACCGCCAGAAGCGGTTGAAGTTTTTTGTTATAGTGAGCATTTACGTGGTTTGATTCGTACCCGTGTGCAACAGTTAGTTTCCGAGTGTGTTGAGCTTCGTTTATCCAGTAATCGCAATGACCCGGGGCGCTTCAAAGCGTTACGTATTGCGGGGCAAACGTGGGGGCTGTTCTTTGAACGCCTAAATGTTTCAGTACAAAAACTCGAAAATGCGGTTGAATTCTATGGTGCAATTTCCCATAACAAATTGCACGGTTGGCCAGTTAAACTGCAAGCGAAGCGTGATAATCATTTACCTGCGGTCGTTGATGGCTATGCCAGTGAAGGCATTGTGCAGTTTTTCTTTGAAAATACCCCAGACAATACTGGTTTTAATATCTATGTCTTAGATGAAGCTAACCGTGTCGAAATCTATTCCCACTGTGAAGGCTCGAAAGAAGATCTAGTGCGTGACGTGAGTAAGTTTTACTCGTCCTCCCATGACCGTTTCACTTACGGTGCTAATTTTATTAATTTTAATCTACCCCAGTTTTACCAAATTATTAATCAAGAGGGTAAAAACCAAGTGGTGGCGTTTTCTGGCGCGACATGGCCGTTTAGTGCAGAAGATGAAAGTGATGAAATTGGGCATGATATGCGCTTAACGCCACAAGGGCAGCAACAAGCGCACTATTATTAATCTATTCTATTCATCGCGAGCAGGCTTTTGCCTGCCAGCGGCTTTGTATTTCTTAGAAAGAAAACGGTTCTTGGCTTTGAAATGCGATAGCTTCTGCCAGTTTTTCTTTAAACTCATGACCAGAACGGTCACAAATCCAATTACCATCTAGGTAGTCATAGTGATACCCACCTTGTTTGGTGGCTAGCCACATCTGGTGAAAAGCTTCTTGCTTATTGATAATGATCTTGCTGCCATCTTCAAAGCTCAAGGTCATCACGCCGCCATTAATCTCACAATCAATATCGGCATCACCATCATAATTATCTAAATGCTCTTCTATTGCACTAAGCAGCGTTTCTGCTAGCTGATGAAATTCGCTGTCATTCACGGTTAAGTTCCTGTTTGCTCACAATTAGTTGATTGAAATTATTATAGTTAATGAAAATTATAGGGGGGAATGCACGGGGAGGGAAGCCCTTAAATTTTTCAGATTAAATTTAGCCTAAAGTATATAATGTCAACATGCTTGATAAACAGACGTGATTTGCGGGTTCAGTCCTGTTATTGTGTAAAATATCAGATGTTAAAAGTAAGTATTACAGGCGAAAAAGAATGAAAAAAAGTTTAGTTGGGCTTAGCGCACTTGTTGTTTTATTTACCCTTTCTGGCTGTGGCTTAAAAGGCCCTCTTTATTTTCCACCAGAAGAGAATGCGGCATCGTCGCAAACATCTGATGTACAACCTACCGCGCCAAGCAGCTCAGTAAAAGAGCCTGCTCAAGCAGCCAACCAGTAAGTTGCCGCTATGGAGCGTGAAATGCAATTCTCTAAAATGCATGGCTTAGGCAATGACTTCATGGTGGTTGATGGAGTAACCCAAAATGTGTATTTCTCCCCAGAAATGATTTGTCGCCTAGCCGATAGACATACTGGGGTTGGTTTTGACCAACTTTTGTTGGTTGAAGCGCCTTATGACCCTGATCTCGACTTTCATTATCGCATTTTTAATGCGGATGGCAGTGAGGTTTCCCAATGTGGTAATGGGGCACGTTGTTTTGCACGTTTTGTTCGCCTTAAAGGTTTAACCAATAAGCAAAAAATTAAAGTGAGTACTCAATCAGGCCGCATGACATTAACCATTAACGAAAATGATGATGTCAGTGTGAATATGGGTGAACCTGATTTTGAGCCACAGAGAGTTCCATTTCGCGCAGTTAAGGAAGAAAAAACCTATATTATCCGTGCACAAGAACGTACAGTGTTGTGTGGTGTCGTTTCAATGGGTAACCCGCATTGTGTTATCCAAGTGGAAAGTATTCATACTGCGGAAGTGGAAATATTAGGTCCAGCGCTCGAAAGTCATGAGCGTTTTCCGGAACGTGCTAATATTGGTTTTATGGAAATTATTAGCGCAGAGCATATTCGTTTGCGTGTTTACGAACGCGGTGCGGGGGAGACTCAAGCGTGTGGTAGCGGTGCGTGTGCTGCCGTCGCGGTTGGGATTTCTCAAGGTTTATTAGCTAAGCGGGTCCGTGTGGATTTACCTGGTGGTTCCCTTGCTATTTCTTGGGATGGGCCGGGAACACCGCTCTATATGACGGGTCCTGCGGCACATGTTTATGATGGAGTGATCCAGATATAATCTTGAAAGGGCAAAGAGGATAGTATGGATAAAACTGAAAAAGCATCCAAACAGATTCATCAAATGGATGAAAATGACGTGGTGCAGTACTTAAAGGAAAATCCTTATTTTTTTCTACGCCACCCAGCGCTTGTTGAGCAAATAAATGTTCCCCACGTGGTGAACGGGGCGGTTTCCTTACCTGAGTTAGTGATGAGCCGCCAACGGATAAAAATTAAAGAACTTGAGCAAGATATCCGTTTTATGGTTGAGCAAGCGCATGAAAATGTGGAGCTTTTTGATGAGTTATTACTGCTGGTGATTGAAATGTCATCATCAAAAAGCTTACAAGAAATGCTACAGGCACTGAACCGCTGGGCGAAAAAACTCGGATTGTCAGGTGCATCTGTTCGTCTATTTAGTGACAGCTGGCGTTTGTCTGCCCCTCTTGATGCGCATCAACTGGTGATCGCCCGCCGTGTTTTTGAACCTGTGAGAATTCAACGGTTTGGTGAAAGGCAGAATTATCTTGGTCGTTTAAATGGGCCAGAAATTCAGTTATTGTTACCAGAAGCTTTGAATGTGGGCTCAGTGGCAATTTCATTATTTGGCCACCATGGCGAATCAGGCATGGTAATTTTTACCAGTCGCTCCCGTGAACATTACCAATATGGGATGGGCACCGTGATGTTAGAAAAAGTCGCTCAAATTCTTCCGAGGTTATTAAGCCAATGGATAGAACGCCTGTAGATGCTCAGCCTGATGGGCTGATGATCCAAGTAGAAGCATTCTTGCGCTATTTACGTGTTGAGCGTCGGTTAAGCCCTGTCACTATCATAAATTACCGTCGCCAGCTCAGTGTGATTGTTGAAATGCTGGTTTCAATGAAAATTGATGAATGGCAAAAGCTCGATACCACACTAGTTCGCAATATTGCAGCAAAAAGCCGAAAATCGGGGCTTCAAGCGGCCAGTATGGCGCTGCGTCTTTCATCATTAAGAAGTTTTTGTGATTGGATGGTGCACCAAGGTGAACTGCCAGCGAACCCAGCAAAGGCGATTCAAGCGCCGAAGGCCAAAAAACGCCTGCCAAAGAACATGGATGTGGATGAAGTTTCCCAGCTTCTGAATATGGACAGCGGCGATCCACTGGTTGTTCGAGATAGAACCATGTTGGAAGTGATGTACGGTGCAGGTTTACGTTTATCAGAACTGGTCGGGTTAAATGTCCGTCATCTTGATTTAACAATGGGTGAAGTCAAGGTGATGGGTAAAGGCAGTAAAGAACGTAAAATCCCGCTGGGAAAAACAGCGGTGAGCTGGTTACAGCGCTGGTTAGAAATGCGCGAGTTGTATGAACCTGAAGACGACGCTGTCTTTATTTCAACCCAAAGTGGCAAGCGAATTTCGAATCGCAATGTTCAAAAACGATTTGAGCAATGGGGTATTAAGCAAGGGGTTAATAGCCACATTAACCCACACAAATTACGCCACTCTTTTGCGACACATATCCTTGAATCAAGTGGTAATTTACGTGGAGTGCAGGAACTTTTAGGCCATGCGAATTTATCAACAACACAAATCTATACGCACCTAGACTTCCAGCACTTAGCAAACGTTTATGATGTGGCTCATCCGAGAGCAAAGAGGGAGAAACCTTAATGCATTTTTACCGCCCGCTATCGCCAATTAAAGCGATTACGTTTGATTTGGATGACACGCTTTACGATAACCACCCTGTTATTGATAAAACGGAAGACGAAGTTTTACGTTTTGTGCGTGAATATGACCCGCGATTCAATCATTTTAGTAATGATGATTTGTATGCTTTTCGTCGTTTAGTGGAAGAGCAAGAACCTGAAATTTTTCATGATATTTCACGTTGGCGTTGGCTTTCATCGAAAATGATGTTTTGCCATTATGGCTATTCGCGGGAAGATGCCGAAAAAGGTGCGGATGATATCATGGCGCATTTTGCGTATTGGCGTAATCAAATCGATATCCCTGAATCAACGCATAAAACCTTACTTCAGCTTGCTGAAAAAGTGCCGTTAGTGGCGATTACCAATGGTAATGCGCAGCCTGATGCGTGTGGTTTGGGGGATTATTTTCAGTTTGTTTTAAAAGCAGGCCCTGATGGGCGCTCGAAGCCTTTTTGTGACATGTACCGGTTAGCTGCGCAGCGCTTAGATATCGAACCACAGTTTATTTTGCATGTGGGGGATAACTTGCTCACCGATGTTGAGGGGGCGATTAATAGCGGTATGCAAGCCTGCTGGATAAACCCAAGCCAAAAAACACTGATGGAAGAAAAAGACGTACGCTTATTGCCACACGTTGAAATTTCCCAGTTGGAATCTCTCTTATCATTGGTATAATCATTTTTCATGTATAAAAACACAGTGGTATTTGCCACTGTTTTGCTTTGATGGTAACTATGGACGTCTCTTATCTGCTCGAAGGTCTAAACGACAAACAGCGCGAAGCGGTTGCTGCCCCGCGTACCAATTTACTTGTTCTTGCGGGAGCAGGAAGTGGGAAAACGCGCGTATTGGTACACCGAATTGCATGGTTGATGTCCGTTGAAAATGCCTCGCCATTTTCGATTATGGCGGTGACCTTTACCAACAAAGCCGCAGCTGAAATGCGCCATCGAATCAATCAATTGATTGGAAGTAGTGAAGGCGGTATGTGGATTGGTACATTCCACGGTTTGGCACATCGCTTGTTACGCCAACACTACATGGATGCCAACTTACCGCAAGATTTTCAAATTTTAGATAGTGACGACCAATACCGCTTAATTCGTCGGTTACTTAAAGCCATGAACCTTGATGAAAAACAATGGCCACCGCGCCAAGGTATGTGGTACATCAACGGGAAAAAAGATGAAGGGCTTCGTCCGCAACATATTGAAAGTTATGGCAACCCTGTTGAGGCAACGTGGTTAAAAGTCTACCAAGCTTACCAAGAGGCGTGCGACCGTGCTGGGCTGGTGGACTTTGCGGAATTACTACTGCGTGCTCACGAGCTATGGCTGAATAAACCCCATGTGTTGCAACATTACCGCGAACGTTTCACCAATATTTTGGTGGATGAATTCCAAGACACAAACAGTATTCAATATGCGTGGATCCGCGTGTTGGCGGGTGAGACGGGCAAAGTCATGATTGTTGGGGACGATGACCAATCGATTTACGGCTGGCGTGGTGCACAAGTTGAAAATATTCAGCGTTTCCTCAATGATTTCCCTGGTGCTGAAACTATCCGCCTTGAACAAAACTACCGTTCAACCAGCAATATTCTAAAAGCCGCGAATACATTAATTGCCAATAATAGCGACCGTTTAGGGAAAAGTTTATGGACGGAAGGCGGTGATGGCGAACCGATTTCGCTTTATTGTGCATTTAATGAATTAGATGAAGCTCGCTATGTGGTGGGGCGCATCAAACAATGGCAGGAAAATGGCGGTGCTTTACAAGATTGCGCTATGTTATACCGCAGTAATGCGCAGTCCCGTGTGCTTGAAGAGGCATTAATTCAAAGTGCGATGCCATATCGTATTTATGGCGGGCAACGCTTCTTTGAACGCCAAGAAATTAAAGATGCACTTTCTTATTTAAGGCTAATAGCTAATCGCAATGATGATGCTTCATTTGAGCGAGTGGTTAATACTCCGACGCGTGGGATTGGTGAGCGCACATTAGATACCGTCCGCCAAACAGCACGTGACCAGCAGTTAACATTATGGGAAAGTTGTGAGTACTTACTTCGCGAGCAAGTCCTTGGTGGGCGCGCAGCGGCATCCATCGAACGCTTTTTAGAACTGATTGACGCACTTGCGAAAGAAACCCAAGAGATGCCATTACATGTTCAAGCAGATAGAGTAATTAATGACTCTGGTCTGCGTGCAATGTATGAGCAAGAAAAAGGTGAAAAGGCGCAGGCTCGAATTGAAAACTTGGAGGAACTCGTCAATGCGACTCGTGACTTCAGTTATCAAGAAGAAGACCAAGATCTCATGCCATTGCAGGCTTTTTTATCCCATGCAGCGCTTGAATCAGGCGAAGGTCAAGCCGATGTCAACCAAGACGCCGTTCAATTAATGACCCTGCACTCTGCTAAAGGCTTGGAATTTCCAGTGGTCTTTATTGTGGGCATGGAAGAAGGGATGTTCCCAAGCCAGATGTCGATGGATGAAAGTGGCCGTTTAGAAGAAGAGCGCCGTTTAGCTTACGTCGGTATTACTCGAGCAATGGAAAAGCTCACCATTACTTATGCAGAAAGCCGCCGTTTATATGGCAAAGAAGTTTACCACCGGCCATCGCGTTTTATTGGTGAACTGCCAACGGAATGTGTGGAGGAGGTTCGCTTACGCGCTACAGTTTCACGACCAGTTAGCCATCAGCGTCTTGGTACACCTATCAGCCAAAATGATTCTGGTTATGCTTTAGGTCAACGAGTGATGCATCCAAAATTTGGTGAAGGTACGATTATTAACCTCGAGGGTAGTGGTGAGCACTGTCGCCTGCAAATTGCGTTTCAAGGCCAAGGTATTAAGTGGCTGGTGGCTTCTTATGCAAGGTTAGAAACCTTATAAACTTGTTCTTTTAACACTAACACCGCCGATTGGCGGTGTTTTTATATGGCCTACTATTATTTAATAAAATAACCATAATAAATAAAAATTTGTTATTTTTTGAATTTCATTTTACTATTTTTTCGAATCAATTAATTTTTATGTATAAAGGAATATATATGAAAAACACTGCTAATGTTAATAGTTCTTTAGATGAATTAAAATTAAAATCTCTGGAGATGGATGAGTTATTAATAAAAAAGGATGAAATTACTAAATCATTAATAAAAGCAATAGAAAAAAATATTAATGATATAGACGGAGAAAGTTTTAGGGGGAAGTCAACCTTTAAGAATTCACTTGAATTATTAAAGATTAATTTGAATAAAAATAGTGAAAAGACAGATAATTCTATAAGAGAAAGCCATTTAGCTTTAAGTAATAAAATATTCAATATAAATCAAGACGAACATGGTGATTATAGCATGGCGCAAGACTTAGCCTATGTTCGTGATCTTGATAGACAAATTAAAAATATTGACTCTTGGGGGGCGCCAATGAAGAAGAGTAAAATGTTTCATATAAGAAAGAGCTCGAAAGCAAATGAAAATCTATTAAACTTGCTAAAAGAGTACAACAAAAGCGAAAGAAATATTGCAAATTTACAATACGAGTCAGAAATACTGATTAATGATGCCAATAAAAACTGTTTCAATATCACTCTCTCTAAAATGAAAAATAAGTTGAATCTTAACGAAGAGTTGTATGACCCAGCTGTGGTTCTCGCAGATTATGGGGCTGGGTTCGAGGTACTTAGGGAAGGAACGATTTCAGCAACACCAGGGCAATTTGCAGAAAGTTACCAAAAAACGGGTAACCTTGGTTTGTCTATGCATAGAACGGCACAAGCAAGAATCTGGTAATGGGATGTAATTAATCAAGTGATTTAAAAGTACACACGGTTGGGAGATCAGTGAGTTGTATTCTCCCACGTTTAATTTTTATAGTTTTCTAAGAACATATTGTTTTTAAAAGTGAATTTTTTTCATTGGTTAAAATTTTTGGTCTTTAAGTTTGATTTAATCAGCTAATCATCAAGATTTAAGTTTTTAATTTTATTTTTTTTGCGCCATGCCGTATAAAGTTTTACCGAACAACCTTCCTAATATTTATCATGTCAATTAATACACTTATTGATTCACTCTCCACACAGGGCTGGTATGTGTGGGACGATTTTTTGATCTCGTCAGATATCCAAGCAATAAAACACTGTATTCCAAACACTCTGCAAGATGCCCGTATCGGTCATCGAGGTTCATTGCAGGGCAATAGAGCGATTCGGGGTGACCAAACTGTATGGTTAGAACCTGAAATGGGAGCTCCCGTAGCCCTTTACATGGATAAAATGGAGGAAATACGCCAAGCACTAAATTACCAGTTGTATTTAGGCTTGCGGGACTTTGAAACACATTTTTGCCGTTACCCGAATGGGGGTTTTTATAAAAAACACGTAGATAACCCGCGAGGTATTGGCCGTCGTAAAGTCACAACGGTTTTATATATGAATGAGTCATGGAGATCAGGCGATGGCGGAGAACTTGTTGTTTTTGATAAAAACGATAATCATCTGTTTAAATTGGAGCCTTTAGCAGGAAGAATGATCTTTTTTATGTCAGAAGAATTTCCTCATGAAGTCCTACCTACAGAACAAAAACGTGAAAGTATAGCTGGTTGGTTTTTAACCGAAAAAATTCTCTAGCGTTTACCCCCTTGATGCCGCCTCTGAAAGGAGGCTGGCCGCTAACTGTTCATCCTGTAATAAAATAGATATTGAATTTCGAAATTATTTGGCTATTTTAATTTTGTCATCTACATACGGTTATAAATGACAACTAATTTATCATTAATTTAAATGGAAATAATAAGGATGGATTAAGTTATGAATTTATTTTTTAATAGCGAAGAGTATTTAAATATTTTGGATGAAGAAAAAAAGTTTCGCAAAGAACTTGAGGAGTTAATTGATTTTAATAAAAAACAAATAAAATCAGAAACTAACTCAAACAATAAAGATACCTATTTAATTAGTTATCTTGAAGCTGAAAATAAAGATTTCCAAGTGACCCTCGAAGGGGTGAATAAGAAAATAGAAGAAATTGAGTCAGCTTTTGAATTAATTTATCGTACACCTTGTGATTTTAAAAATAAATCAATGAAAGAAGGCATCATTCAGAAATCCAGCGCTGATGCTATACTAAGAGAGCAAATAGCCAGTTTTCAATTACAAGATAAATCCATGTTGGGTGGTAAAGAGAGCTATATTGCGAGGCAGCCTATCGAGATACTCCCGATGTTGTATCGGCCATAATTAAGTTCAGCCAGTTAGCCACCCTATAGCTCAAGGGTGACTAACTTTTATGTTATATCAATCGTTTAAATTCTTTACCTGAAAATATAATAGCAGCATTACCCCTTTCAATTTGGTAATGAGAATGGTGACGTTGCTTATCTAATGCATTGAATTGTTGTGATTGATGCTCATTAAGCTTCCATTGTATCAATTGTTTAGCCAATTTTTTGTTCGCATGTTGGCTACGTTCAGATTGAACTTTTACTGTGATCCCCGTTGCCACATGCCTTGCTCTGACAGCAGAAGAGGTTTTATTCACATGCTGCCCTCCTGCGCCTTGAGCTTTCGTGAATTCAAATTCGATTTCACTTTCTTCAAGAGGCTGAATCGGTGAAAAACGGATCACACTCATAAACCAATTTTTTCGTTTATGGCGAGGGCGTAAAGGGCTCTGACATTGCCATTGTACCGTTCCACACCAAGCTTGGACTAGCTGTTCTGCATGTTCTCCATCAAGAGAAAGTAAAGCGGATTTTACCCCATGCTTGGATGGGAATGACTCTAAAATATCAACGCTGACTCGAAGCTCTGCTGCATCTTGTAAAAAACAGGCAAGTGCTTTTTCAACAGCCATGCAGCACTCCTCGGGGCCTTGTGCAGAGGAAAATTGTAATAGCATAATTAACATTCTCCACTGGTTTTATACGTGATAACGGGTTTTAGCCGAGCCACGACCTGAATAACTCCAATATTCACCATGCTTTCAATCACGGTATCAATAGATTTATAAGATTGTGGGGCTTCTTCGTAAATCAATTGTTTGTTTGCGCAGATAACACGGCTACCTAATGCTGTTCGAGATAATTGAAGCGGTGTGTAACGGTGTGATAGCCGTCCTTTGCACTCAGTTCGCATCCATTTACGACCCGCTCCATGAGCAAGGGAGTTCAGACAAACTTCATTTGGCTGGGGTGAAACTAAATAGCTGTAATCACCTCGTGAGCCAGGGATAATCACAAAGCCACGGTCAGAAGGTGTGGCACCTTTACGATGAAGCCAGCCATCAATGCCATTGATATTGCAAGGTTCAACTAAATTATGATTAATGTCTAAGCTGAGTTCTCCAGCAGCTTTAACTTGCTGCAACATGCGTAAACCAATCAAACGTCGGTTTATCTGCGCAAAATTGAGCGCATTTTGATGTGCATATAGGTATTCTTTTGCATCATCAGAGCTTTCACAAAGACCACTGTGGCTGTGACATTCCACGTGTTGACGTAAGATAGATTGCCCCAAACCACGAGATCCACTGTGAACAAGCAACAGCAATTGTTGTTTATTTAGACCGCTTTTCGCAAATAATTCAGGTTGTAATATTTCATCGATTGATTGAAATTCAGCAAAATGATTACCACCGCCAATAGAACTTAGTGATGCCATAAAATCATGTGATTTCATGTCATGAGGAACATATTCATCGAGCCATGTTAATGGCGCATGGTCCGGCATCTCAGAAAGTTGTTTTTCGAGCTTATCGAGATTAACTTTTGATTTTTTAATATCCGTTTGAAACAAACTCATTCCGCAGCCAATGTCATTCCCAACGAGAGCTGGATAGAACCGTTTGGCAGAAAAAAATGCTGCACCAATTGGATATCCACGACCTGGGTGGAGATCTGGCATACCAACAACGGATACCATATTGGGTAGGTTTGCAGTAGTTTGTAATTGTTGGATTGCTTTACTTTCAATCCAAGTTGTTTCCGTGGCGATATAACTGACGTGTTCGCTCACAGAATGAAAGGTATTGCCCATAAGTCATTAACTCATTTCTAATTAAAAAATAAGGTGAATTAGCAGGCAAAACTGAATAGAGAGAAAACCTAGTATTGAGTATGCCCGCAAAGAGTTTGATTAGTTGTTGTCATGATAAACCTCCTTGCAGTTTGTTATTGGGTAGAAAACGCTGCGGATATTAGCGGGATGTGTTTTTGTTTGCAAGTGTTATTTTTTTGAATAAGATTTTTAGTCCTTTTCTTAAAATAAAAAATTTAAATGACGATTTAAAAATAGATTTTTATTTAAAATTCTATTTATCTATTCTTTTAATGATATCTAAATAAATCTTTTTAAATAAGAATTCTCTCGAGGTAAAACGTGCATAAAATATAAAATTTTGCTACTCTGCGGTTGGGTGCTTGAGCCTTTCTGGTTCAAGTGACTTATTTTGGATCAGAAATGAAAAAGCCCCGTTAGTTATTATTCACCAACGAGGCCCGATCCAAACCTAGACAGTTAGGATTGTGCCTCTTAACAATTAAGAGGTCAAGGGAAATGAGCAAGTTCGCAGTGATTGCGTTTGTATCAGCGTGTATTACCGTGTTAGGTGTTTCGTTATTAATACGCGACAGGTTATGTTATGTCGTTATTAGTCATGGGAATATGGTTGTTCAGACAATATTTTCTTACGAAGAATAATGTTGTATTACGAGGGCGTTAATTCCCTCGTAATTTCTCTTTTTAATTGTGTTAGGTTTTGGAATTAAGCACTCAATTAAAAACACCCCAAGATTCGATTTAATCTTTGGGGTGTTTATTTTATTTAATCACTTTATTTTTAATTATTAAATAAAGAGCTTTCTAAGCAATATGAACTGTTTTTCCGCCAATAATTGTACGCAGTACTTTTACATTTTCAATATCATCCGCTGGGATTTCAAATACATTTCGATCCAATACAATCATATCTGCGAATTTACCTGCTTCTAATGAACCAAGGACGTCTTCTCTGTGTTGCGCATAAGCGGAGTCAATCGTTGCGCTGCGAAGAACTTCAGTCACGGTCAGGTCACGGTCATTATCTAGTCGTGGTGCTTGTTGGCCATTAATATCATGGCCTCGGCGTGTTGCTGCGACTTTTAAGTCATACCATTCATCAAAGTCATCGATAGGCCAGTCGCTACCAAATGCGACAACTGCACCAGCATCAACAAATTTAGCGATTGGCTCTAATTGCTCAAAACGTGCTTCCCCTAGCATATTCTTTTCGAATGCAGCCAGCTCAGGCGTTGGTGCCGCCCATTGGAAAGACAAGCAAGCGATAGTTTTTAAACGGGCAAAGCGTGCGTAATCACCCGCATGAACAAGCTCGTTGTGGGCTAAACCTGGGCGAATATCTTTTTCAGGGTGAGCCGCACGCATTTTTTCGATGGCATCTAAAACAATCGAAACAGCACCTTCACCAACGGTATGTAAATGTGGGTCATAGCCTGCCGCCGCAATTTTTTCCATTAGCTCATCTAGGATTTCAGCGGTGAAATAGAGGTCGCCATAGTTGTCGGTCTCAACCCAATTTGGTGCATCATCGGTGCCTTGGTTAATGCGATAAGGCTGTAATAATGACGCTGTCATGGTTGGAAATTGCATCACACCATCGACAAACATCTTAATATTATTTAAACCGATACCCGGTGTTGGAGTCCAATCAGCTTGGTGCCATTTTTTAGCAAAGGCGACCGCTTTATCAACCGCAGCCGCAACAGATGCCACATTAGGGGTTTCGTCTGGCGTGATTTCACGTGCAGCTTGGAAACGAATTGTAAGGTCCCCGCGTTGTTGTAATTGTGCAAATGCCTCGAGTTGTTGCTCAGAAACACGGGCGTCCATCACCATGGTAACACCTTGCTGGTTAAGCACTTTTTGCACGAGTTCAGCAACTTCAATCGCTTGATCATCACGAATAGAAGGGATGCTATCAGCTGCGCGCATCGCAGGGGCGTCTTCTAAAATACCGTTAAGTTCACCATTTTCATATTTACCAATTTTGCCATCTGGTGGCTCAGGGGTGTCTTTAGTAATACCGAAGAGCTCAAGAGCACGGCTATTAGCAAGCAGTGTGTGGCAATCGTTCGAAAAGAGCACGACAGGGCGTTTGGTATTCAGTTTGTCCATGTCTTCGCGGTACATATCAATACCCGCAGGGATCATGCCTTGGCGCAACCAAGCAGTGACTTTTAGCCAATCATTTTCACCTGTACGCGGGTCTTTATCTAAGTGATCTTGTACACGTTCAAGAATTTGATTAATGGTCAGTGATTCATAGTTTAAATGGCAGCCGAATAATTGAATTCCACCCCAAAAAGGGTGCATATGGCCATCAATGATGCCAGGCATCATCATTTTGCCTTCTAAGTCGATACTTTCTGTTTCTGGTCCGACGTATTGATGAAGCTCATCAGACGAGCCTGTGGCTAAGACATAGCCATCGCGAACAGCAATCGCATCAACGATGCGGTCTTGGGTATCTGCGGTATAGATATAACCGTTAAAATAAATAACGTCAGCAAATTGATTATTCATTGTAAACCGTCTGTATCAGTGGCGCTTGAGAAGAGCCAGAGCTAAAAAAACAACGGGGAAGGCTAATGCTTTCCCCGTAATCATTTATTTGGCTTTGAATGATTAGTTAATAATCATCTCAGTTTCATCGTCAGAAATTGCCGGTGGACGACGAGTAAAGCCATGGGTTAGCAATGCCAAATAAACGGCACCTGCTGCTAACCACCATAAACCGACCTTAAAGGCTTCGCTATCAAGGCTTGTCCATAACCATAAGGTAAGAACAACACCAATAGAAGGCATAATAAGGCAAGTAATCACTTTTGTATTATCTAATGACGCTTTGCGGTCAATATAAAAATGCTTAATGACCGATAAGTTCACAAAGGTGAAGGCGATAAGTGCACCAAAGCTTATCATCGATGCGACCATGCTTAAAGACAGCACCAGTGACAGCAAAGACGCGACCGCAACAAAGATAATTGAGTAAATCGGTGTATTCAACCGCGGATGTAAATAGGCAAACAGCGAACGAGGTAATACTCCTTCACGGCCCATGGCATAGAAAATCCGCACGATACTGGCTTGTGATGTCATGGCTGAAGCAAACACACCAATAACATAAGCGGTAATAAAGCTGGATGCCATCATCGCACCGCCAACTTGTTTCATCACTGCAAGGCTAGCTATATCTGTGTTCGGAATAAAATCTTGCCACATTGGGTACACTAAATGTGCGCCATAAGAAATAACGACAAATAAGGTGCCAGCGATAAATACGGTGTATAAAATCGCTTTTGGTAATGCATTACGCGCATCTTTAGTTTCTTCAGCCATGGTTGAAATGGCGTCAAACCCTAAGAATGCTAAGCATAATACTGCCGCACCCGCAAACAGCCCGGGGACTTGATCTGCCATAACAGTAATTGGCGCTAATAAAGCATCGGTATCCAATACAAACGATGTTTTAAAGCTTAAGTATAAAAATACACCAATAAAGACGATTTGCATCAGAATGATGAGCATATTCATTGAGGAAACTAATTTAATTCCCAAAATATTCATAATGCTAACAATCGTAATAGTGCTGCAAATAATCACATACATTGGAATATCAGGAAAAGCTTCATGGACGAAGATCCCAATAGCAATGTAGTTAATAATCGGTAGGAATAGGTAGTCGAGCAATTGTGCCCAACCCACCAAGAAGCCCAGTGTGCCGCCAAAGGTTTTTTGCACGTAAGAGTAAGCCGACCCCGAAAGAGGGAGCGCGCTAGTCATGCGGCAATAGCTCATGGCAGTGAAAAAGACGGCAGCTAATGTAATTAAATAAGCGACAGGCAGATGCCCTTCACTTAATACAGTAACTTGCCCATAGGTGGTGAAAATTCCGAGTGGCACCATATAGGCCAGCCCGAAAAAAACTAACGCAGGAGTGGTCAGTACGCGTTTCATTTGAACGGTATTCTGTTGCATTTTGAAGCCCTTCCCAAAAGCCCTTAACAACGTCAACTCTGTCTGAATGCACAGGCGGAGCGGACCTAAAATGCAGCCGTACTCGTCATACTTCGAATCACAACGTTGTTGGCTTTGCGCGTTCGCACTAGTCACATACTTTTGTATGCTCCTAGCGACTCTCTTGCTTGCCGCCTAGTTGTGTTTTCGAATTATTTAGAGTCTTACCGCTACATGATTGTATTAAATTAAATTTTAGAACCGGCTGTATTCAATTTCAGAAAACCTCGCACCAGGACATCTTAAATTGAATGTCATCGTGCGCACTTTAATGAAACGTCAGTGATGAATCGGACCATCACCATCCGCTGGGGTGAATACAAGCGGCGTACAATATAATTACCAAGTTCCTATTAAGCAATCATTAATTGAAAAAAATAAACAACTACTTTTATTTCAATAAGTTGTTTAGTGGATGAGATATTAATTGAAGTGAATTTAAGATAAGTTAAATGATAGTCATTTTTAGGAGAAAATCAAGCTTAATTGATTTGCCCTAACCTATTGATTTTTCTTTTTTATTTTAAATTATAGAATATAAACAAAAATGCTTAACGATAATTAATCTATTTAATTTAAAGTTATTTAAAATAAAACGCATAGAGCATGAAAAATTAAATTAATGAGTTTTTTCATTAATGAAATTAATTGTTTTAGTTCCATATAATGAAACACCAACGCCGCTTTAAATATAAAATAGGCGTTGGTGCTTGAGTTTAGGGCTAATTAACGGTTATTTGAGACACGAGAATACAATAAGCGTTATTTCTTTCTCAGCTTTTGTTGAGTGTATAATGCATCTAATGTAAATAAAATTAATGCAACCCAGATAAACCCAAAGGTGATTAGCAGTTCAGAAGTTATGACTTCACCATACATAAAGACTGCCAATAAGAACATAATACTTGGCCCTATGTATTGGAAGAAACCGAGTGTGGATAGTCTTAAATGGTTAGCCGCTTCTGTAAATAGCAGTAATGGCACAGTCGTAATGACCCCTGCAGCAATCAACAGGGCGTTGAGATGCCAATCATTCATTGCCATGTTGCTAGTTGGACTATCTGCAAAGAATAACAAGAAAATAATGCCGACAGGGAGCAACCAAAGTGTTTCAAAGGTCATTCCAATTTGGGCATCCACGCCCAGTTTTTTACGTAATAACCCGTACGTCGCGAAAGTCACTGCAAGGCTTAAGCCAATCACAGGGACAGAACCGAATTGCCAGAGTTGGATTAAGACGCCAGTTAAAGCAAGACCCACGGCTATCCATTGCATGCGGCGAAAACGTTCTTGTAGAAACAGCATCCCAAATAAAACGTTAACGAGTGGGTTGATAAAATAGCCAAGGCTGGCTTGTAGCATGTGGCCATTATTAACCGACCAAATGTAAATTAACCAGTTACAAGCAATGGTGCTTGCTGTTACGCCAAGGATTAATATTTTCTTGGGCTGTTTGAGTACTTGGCGTAAATAACTCCAGTGACGCGTTACCGTTAATAACAAAAGCATAAAGAAAAATGACCAAATAATACGATGAGTCAGGATTTCTTCTGCGGGCACTTCTTGGATGCTTTTAAAATAAATAGGTGCGACACCCCAAATAAAATAGGCGCCTAAGGCACATAATACGCCTTTGGTAGTATTTTGCTGGCTCATTGTTGGCTCTGAAATTGAATTAAAGACAAAAAAGAAACTTATACAGAGATAACGAGCCGTAGATTATGCAGATCATGCGGCTCGATTTTTGATGCTTCTAATGTGACATTGCTCATGTTTTTTTACAAGCTATTAGTTTACTAGGTAACTAATTATTTACAAGAATGGTTTATCCTACGAGATAAGTCGCTGTTGCTGTTGCAATATGTTGATTATTTTCATTATGTAGTTCACAACGTGTGACGGCAATCTTATTACCATCTCGCAGTAAGCTTGCACTCGCTGTAAATAACTCTCCACGACCTGGACGCAAATAATCGACACGTAAATCAATGGTGCCCATTCGTGACATTTTATCCACAATTTCTGAATGAGTGAGGGGGTTAATACGCTGTAAAATACGATTAATACACACCATACCCCCAGCAACATCCAAAATAGAAGCAATCACGCCACCATGTAGGATATTTTGTGTAAAATTGCCGATTAATTCTTGGCGATTTTCAATGGTGAGTTGAACAAAGTCGTCATTAATATGTGCCAGTTTAATGCCGAGTAGCTGATTAAACGGCATTTTATAGATAAATGCGTGGCTCATTAACTCACTGGCTTCTTCTAAAGTATAAGTACGGTCATTCATCGGTTTCATCCCTTAAATAATATGTAAATAGAAAGTTAACATTATGTGTTAACTATGTCTCTAACAAACGTATGAATAATCTTTCAACAGCGATAGTGTTTTATGTGTAAAATAGGACAAACTTTATTTTTATGATAATGAAAATAGGAATGACTAATGCGCGCTTTACCGATGTTGATAAGTGCAGTGCTCTGTTTTTGGTCTGCTTCACTGTTTGCTACTGAAAATACGGATATTCAAGCCGAACAGAATATAAAGGATAATACGCCAATTCGTGGCAGCATTATTTCTGGCTTATTGCAAAATTACGATAATCCATTTGTTTTGTATCCTTACGAATCTAATTACATTATTTATACCTATACCTCCTCAATGAATAAACACGCAATTTCCAGTTATAACTGGGGTGACGATGCGTTAAAGGATGAAGTTAAATTTCAACTAAGCTTAGCATTCCCACTTTGGGCGGGTATCGCAGGGGATGATTCTATTTTAGCGGTTTCGTATACTCAGCGTTCTTGGTGGCAGCTAAGCAATAAAAAAGAGTCCTCTCCTTTTCGGGAAACCAATTACGAACCTCAAGTCTTTGTTGGCTGGTTAACGGATTATCAATTTGCGGGTTGGACTTTACGTGAATTTGAAACGGGTTTTAACCATGAATCCAATGGCCGCTCTGATCCAACATCCCGCAGTTGGAACCGTATTTATGCACGAGCCATGGCACAAAATGGCAATTGGCAGGTTGACCTTAAACCGTGGTATCGCATTCATGAAAGTGAAGGCAGCGATGATAACTCGGATATCACAAAATACATGGGGTATTACCGCGTAAAAGTTGGCTATGCGCTGGGGGACAGTGTCTTTACCACCACGGGTCGTTATAATTGGAATACAGGGTATGGCGGCGCAGAATTAGGTTGGAGTTACCCAATCAGTAAACATGTGCGATTTTATACCCAGTTATTTAGCGGTTATGGCGAGTCAATGATAGACTACAATTATCGCCAAACACGTTTTGGTATTGGTGTTATGCTAAACGATATGATGTAGTTTAGATTCCCCACCACCCCGATATTATCTGACATGGCTGAATTGCCGTGTCATAAACCAACAATTTCGCTGCTCAAATGGGCAGCGACTTGTTTTAGAGATTGAGGAAGTTTGTGTCCACTGCTTGTGTCATTAACCAACTTTCACTGGCTGAAAACGTGCTCAATAGTACGTTTGGTTATCAGTCATTCCGTCCCGGCCAAGATGCGGTTATCGGTGCTATTTTAGATAACCGTGATTGTTTAGTATTAATGCCAACAGGTGGTGGAAAGTCCTTGTGTTATCAAGTGCCTGCACTGGTAAAACAAGGTGTGACATTGGTGGTTTCACCGCTGATTTCCTTGATGAAAGACCAAGTTGACCAATTGCGTTTGCATGGTGTGAATGCGGCGTGTTTAAACTCATCACAAACTCCGTTAGAGCAGCGCCAAATCATGGAGTTATGCAGCAATGGTGAGATAAAACTGCTGTATGTTGCCCCTGAACGGTTATTAACCGAGTATTTTCTCAATCAGCTCTCCAGTTGGGACATCACGTTATTAGCGGTGGATGAAGCCCACTGCATTTCCCAATGGGGGCATGATTTTCGGCCTGAATATCGTGCATTAGGGCAATTGCGCCAAGCGTTGCCCAATGTGCCTGTTATGGCACTAACCGCAACGGCTGATGAAACAACACGAACTGATATCATTCGTTTATTGGAACTCCATGATCCACTCGTTCATGTAAGTAGCTTTGATAGACCGAATATCCGTTACACGCTAGTCGAAAAATATAAGCCATTGGACCAACTTTGGTTTTTTATTAAAGGCCAAAAAGGTAAAGCGGGCATTGTGTACTGCAATAGCCGCAGTAAGGTGGAAGAGACCGCAGAACGCCTACAAAAGCGCGGTTTGAGTGTCGCGGCATACCATGCAGGGCTCGATAGCCAACAGCGTGAGTGGGTACAAGATGCTTTCTTGAAAGATAACTTGCAAATTGTGGTCGCGACTGTGGCGTTTGGTATGGGGATCAACAAATCAAACGTCCGTTTTGTGGCGCACTTTGATATCCCACGTAATATCGAAGCCTATTACCAAGAAACAGGGCGGGCAGGGCGCGATGGCGTTGAAGCCGAAGCAGTTTTATTTTATGACCCTGCGGATATGGCGTGGCTGCGCCGTTGCCTTGAAGAAAAGCCCGCAGGTATGCAGCAGGACATCGAGCGGCACAAACTTAATGCGATTGCCGCCTTTGCTGAAGCACAAACTTGCCGCCGCTTGGTGTTGCTCAATTACTTTGGCGAAAATCGCCAGCAGCCTTGCGGGAACTGCGACATTTGTTTAGATCCACCAAAACAATACGATGGGTTAATTGATGCTCAAAAAGCACTTTCTTGTATTTATCGTGTTGGTCAGCGCTTTGGTATCGGCTATATTGTTGAAGTACTGCGTGGGGCGAATAACCAACGTATTCGTGATTTGGGCCATGATAAATTACCAGTTTACGGCATTGGTAAAGATCAAAGTAATGAACATTGGATAAGTGTGATCCGCCAATTGATCCACTTAGGAATGATCACTCAAAATATTACCCATTTCTCGGCGCTGCAATTAACGGAAGCGGCAAGGCCTATTTTACGCGGGGAATCTGCGTTACAGCTTGCTGTACCGCGTGTTTTAGTCACAAAAAGCCGTAATCAGCAAAACAAAGTTTACCATGGCAATTATGATAAGAAGCTGTTTGCCAAACTGCGAAAATTACGTAAGTCGATAGCGGATGAGGACAATATCCCGCCATTTGTGGTGTTTAACGATGCCACATTAATTGAAATGGCAGAGCATGTTCCGACAACCCCCGCAGAATTACTGTTAATTAATGGCGTTGGCGAGCGCAAACTTGAGCGTTTTGGCGAGTCATTTATGACTCTCATCCGAGACCACCTTGAAGGTTATGAATGAATAAATAAGGAATACGAGGATGACGCCTGAAAGCCTAAAAAAGCGCTGGTTAACTCGAGAAACACAGTTTTCAGCTTTTGCCAATGGCCCACTTTTAGACTTTTGGCAGCGCCGTGAAGAGCTGAGTTTTCAGGGCGTTGATGATATCTCTATTCACTATGTTCGGTTTATTCATCCAAAGCATCATAAAGCCATTGTCATTTCGCCAGGTCGCAGCGAAAGCTACGTGAAATACCCCGAAGTGGCGTATGATTTTTATCACTTAGGTTATGATGTTTTTATTCTTGATCATCGTGGGCAAGGGCGATCAGGGCGCATGTTAGCGGATCCTCAAAAAGGTCATGTCGAAAAATTTACCGATTATATTGATGATTTTGAAAAGTTTATTGAGTTAGAAGTTAAGTATCGCCATTACCCGAAGTGTTATGCATTAGCCCACTCCATGGGAAGTGCAATTTTAGCGGGTTACCTACTGCGTGATAATGTGACCTTTGACGCAGCAACGCTGTGTGCACCAATGATTGGCATTAATTTGCCGATGCCACGTTGGATGGCGAGCTTTATCGTCGATAGAGCCGAATCACGTGAAAGTGTGCGTAATGATTACGCGGCTTCAACGGGTAAGTGGCAACCTTTGCCGTATTTAATCAACGTATTAACCCATAGTTCAGAGCGTTATCGGCGCTATTTACGTTACTATGCGGATTACCCAGAATTGCGACTTGGTGGCCCAACATACCACTGGTTACGCGAAAGTTTTGCGATTGGTGATGAGCTGATTGCAAAAGCGGGAGAAATTGATGTACCACTGATGGTGTTAGAAGCAAGTGAAGAAAAAGTGGTCAGCAATAAAGAGCTACAAGCTTTTTGTCAAAGTCGGCAAAAAGCGCAAATAGGACGAGAAGAAAAATTACCCCTCATTATCGAAGGGGCTCACCATGAAATCCTATTTGAAGTGGATGCGTTAAGAGCCATGGCGCTCAATGCTATCTGTGATTTTTTTGACCAGTATTAGTTAGGGTTTGAATATGAAATATCCGTTAGTGGCTTCCGATTTGGATGGGACACTGTTATCACCCAACCATGATTTAACGTCTTATACCAAAGACACATTAAAAGAACTCGTCGCAACACAGAATGTGCATTTTGTGTTTGCAACAGGTCGTCATCATGTGGATGTTGCACAAATCCGTGATGGGTTAGGTATTGATGCCTATATGATCACCTCTAATGGGGCAAGGATCCATAATACCCAAGGGGATTTAATTTTTGAGCACAATGTGGATCCTGAAATTGCCCATGAGCTTTGCTTGATGGAGTTTGATAACCCAGAACTTATCACGAACTATTACCATGGTGATGACTGGTTTATTAACCGTGAAAGCCCTGAACAAAAAGAGTTTTTTAAAGAATCGGTATTTAATTATCAATTGTTTGACCGTCATGATTTTGTGAAATCTGAAGTGTGCAAAGTCTATTTTACCAGTGAAGATCACGACCTTCTGGTGGATTTACAGCAACGAATTCAAAACCGTTGGCAAGACCGAGTAAACGTTACTTTTTCGCTGCGTAGTTGCTTAGAAGTGATGGCAGGGGCGGTTTCTAAGGGAGAAGCCCTCAAACAAGTCGCTGCGTTACATGGTTTGGTAGCGAATGACAGTATTGCATTTGGTGACGGCATGAATGATAAAGAGATGCTAACCATCGCAGGAAAAGGCTGCATTATGCAAAATGCTCATCAACTGCTCAAAGATGCCTTACCACAAATGGAAATTATTGGTTCAAATGCGGATGATGCAGTTGCGCGTTATTTAAGACATCAATACCTTAATCAGTAATAATCTATTTTTATGAGATAAATAAGCCAGATAGACTCAATGTTTGTCTGGCTTTTTTCATATATCTGGATTAAAAATGAGGATAGCCCGTGTGTTATGCAGCGAAACGTGCTTTTTGTAAAAATTAGGTCACTTTTCCTATTTTTTCCTACTTAAACTGAATTTACACTATGGGAATGGGTGTTCGAGTCGATATTAATGGATAGCGCTGTGTTCACAGTTAGCAAATTGCACTGTTGAGGGTTCTTTAGGATGAAAAAAGTTGCGTTAGCACTGTTGTTGGGTTCTGTTTGCTTTAGCTCTATCTTAACCGCTAAGCCTGTCGTCGCACCGACAGCGGCCTCATCAACGCAACAGCCTACCTTGGAGCAAATTACACAGTTAGCGCAAAAAGGTGACCCAACGGCTCAATTTCAACTGGGTGAACGTTATTTCAAAGGCCAAGGTGTTTCCCAAGATTCTAAAATTGCTGCCGAGTGGTTTATTAAGGCAGGAAACCAAGGTAACTCCGATGCCCAGTTTCGGCTAGGTACCATGTTTGTCAATGGCTTTGGTGTTCGCCGTGACTATGACAAAGCGATGCTGTGGTATGAACAAGCGGCAGACAACGGTGATACACGTGCAGAAACCAATATGGCGATGATGTACGCGCAAGGCCTTGGTGTGGCGCAGAATTTAGAAAAAGCTGCATTTTGGTTTAGAAAGGCGGCACAAGGGGGAAATGTTATCGCTCAATTCCATATTGGCCAAATGTATTCCATTGGCAGCGGTGTTGATTTAGATGATGAAAAAGCCGTATTTTGGTTCCGTAAAGCGGCGAAACAGCATGATGCGAAATCCCAAGATCGCCTCGGAGTGATGTATTCTGAAGGGCGTGGTGTGAAGAAAAACTTATTACAAGCCTACGCTTGGCTATCAACTGCTGTGTATAGCGGTAATGCGGAAAGCCATCGCCTACAAGAGAAAATCGCAGCCCAATTAGACCCAACTGAAATGGAGCAAGCGCAAAAGCTGGCGGAAGGGTATATCAAATCCTACGGGCATAAAGATAGCTAAATTTTAGCGCACTAGCGGGAGAACAGCTGGACTCCCTCCATCACGATGATTGATAGTACAAAGTAGCACCAGCTCAGCCGATAAAAGCGGTTATACCCCCATCCTCGTCGGATCTCTAATTGCAATGGCTTAGTTGAAAGCTTGGCGGCAATTATCCGAAATACCACAATATAAAACAGACAATAGGCTTGCCAGAGATAGAGTATCTTGAAGGCAAATGCTTTTCCTACGATTAATAAGATAATTAATGGGATCAAAAAGAATAAAATCGACCCAACTCGTTCGAGTTGGGTGACTCGCAATAGAATCTCTTCGTCTTTATCGCTTAAACGCTGTGCCATGATACAGCCTACAGCTCACCCGATTTACGTGAAGGATTTCGCGCAGAAAGGTTATTAGTCGCACTTTGCAGTGAGTTATCGCGCACATCCACCCTTGCTTGGAATGGTGGGAACGGTAAGGTAATACCTTGTTCTGCAAAGGAGGCTAAAATATTTTGGTGAATTTCATGGCGAGCTGGCAAACGGTGACCCATTTCTGCGGCATACACCCGTAATTCAAATATTTGAATACCTTGTTGTAAATCAACCAGATAAACCTCAGGAGCAGGGTTGTCTAGGATCATTGTAGAGCGTTTTGCTGCCCGCAAAATGGTATTGGTGACTAGCTCACTGTTCGCATCGGAGGGGGCAGGGATCGTCATTACAATACGAGTAATAGTGTCGGAGAGCGACCAGTTAATAAATTGCTCAGTGATAAAGGCTTTATTCGGTACAATAATTTCTTTTCTATCCCAGTCCGTTAAGGTCGTCGCACGCGTGTTGATCTTCGTGATACTGCCCGTTAAGTTACGAATAGTGACGGTATCACCGATACGGATAGGTTTTTCGAAAAGGATCATCAAGCCGGAAATAATATTGGCGAAGATCTCTTGTAAGCCAAAGCCAAGCCCAACCCCCATCGCAGCAACCAGCCATTGTAGCTTCGACCATTCGATACCTAACATTGAGAAACCAACAATGGTACCAATAATGGTAATGGTGTATTTCGTGAGCGTGCTGATAGCGTAGCCTGTGCCCGGTGTTAAATCTAAATGTTGCAATACGGCTAATTCAAGCAGTGCAGGCAAATTTCGGACTAATTGTGCGGTGACGATAATGGTTAGGATCGCGATAAAAATAGAGCCCATTGTAATCGGCTGTACGGTGTCCACACCATTGATGGTAGATGTCACATCCCATAAGCGAATGTTTTCAAGGAAAGAAAACGCCGTATGTAATTCAGACCACAGCCAAATCAAGGAAACCAAGGCTATCATGGTTAAAATTGAGCGCACTAAGCCAACAGATTGAGTACTGATGGTATCGAGGTCGATAACTTGTTCCTCGATATCAATATTCCCTTCGTTACTACCACTTGATTGTGCGTTATCGTCTTCCCCTTTTGCTCGTTGAGCAAGGATTTCAGCACGGCGTTGTTTCGCACGTTCAAAAGCCAGTTTACGGCGCTGCATCGACATCCAACGGCGAATAGTGTGATAGATAATTAAAATCACAAACCAAATCGCTACAGAGGTTTCTAAGCGGGCAAGTAACGCTTGTGATGTTGAGAAGTAGCCGAGGATTGAGAAGAATGCCGCCACAATTGGGGCAAGCAAGATCATCCACCACAAACCTTTATTAACAACATTGTCCCCTGAACTGTGCCTATCCAAATAAAGCGGGATCTGGGAACGGCGTAAATTATTGGTGATTAAGCTTAATGCTACACAGAGGAAAATAAAGCAGAAGCGGCCGACACTGGCAGCGAATTCGCGGTCGCTATAATGTTCGAAGGTAATAATCGACATGACCAATGGGACGATAACAAATATCGCCATACGGTAATAACGCATGGCTCGTTTTACTGCATCTTTATCCCAGCCAAAATGGGCAATAAATAAGCCTGTCGGTCGAGAGAACGTCTCACTGATCATAAACAGCCACAGTAGTGGTGTAGTCGCACTGACCCCGTAACCAATCGCGGCTGCCATGGGGTATTGCCATGCACTTTGTAGCCCATAACCAATAGCAGACCACATCATTGGTAATGGTAAGGCAACGATAATTGACCAGAAAATGGTTCGAATAGTGAGATAAAAACGGTCTTGGGTAACTTTACCAATCCGCAAACTGGAGCGATCTAAGAATGCTTGATAATGCTTGCGCGTACTTACGCTGAATATGACCAATATGATGGAGCCCAACAGATACAAAAAGGTATCTTGCGTGGTCAGCATCACATTCAATGCTCCCGCCACTTGGGAGAGGGTATCCAAAGAGAGTAATTGTGTAATATCTGTGACTAATAAAACGGGGTAATTGATACTGATGGGGGGCACATCGGCCACCCAGAACAGATAACGGTTTGATGCGTCTTTAACTTCTTTGAGTGCATCTGTTAATTGCCCCGTCGCCACGTTGAGCTTCGTGAGCTCCAACATCTCAGCATCAAGGCCTGAAATTAACGACGTTAACAGTTCTCGGCGCGTTTTGATCAGCGATTGATAGACTTGAACCTGTGCAGGATTAAGCGCGTGCTCCGCTTCTTGCTCGGTAGTATCAATTTTACCTAATCTATCAAGGGCATCTTCGTAATTTAAGCGCTGAACGCGTAAATCTGCCATTTCGCGGTCAAGCTGCTGGCTTTTGGGGATCTCTGGCAAGCGAGATAATTGCGATCTTAAGGCTTCCCCAAGCGTGCTTGAGCTGCTAATCCACTGAGCTTGTTCGCGGATTGTCGTTAGTGCTTGGCGAGCATCGCGAATGCTGGTGGACATTTCGGTTTGACTAGTATTAATCGCACTCATGCGCTGAGCTTGCTGAGTCAGCTCTTGAGACATTTTGCGGTTAATATCTAATTCTTCGGTTAAGAAGGGGGTTAGCTCCCCTTGTGCCGCCAACATTTCCGTGTGCTCAAGTGCCAAAATTGCTTTTTGTTGGCGCTGAGTGTTTTGGAAATCACGCAGGTTTTGCAGTTCAAGCTCCATGCGTTGATAGCGCTTTTTATACAACTCCAAGGTTAGGCGAGATATTTCTTGGCGGTTATTGGCAGAAAGCTGCGCCATTTCCAGTTCATTTACCGTAGACTTGCGAGCACTTACTTCGGCTTGAGCCAAGGTATATTGCGCATCAGATAACGGTGTTGAAGGCGCACTGAGGGATTGGAAACGGGAATTTGCTTCGGTGAGCAAGCGCCTTGCTTCAGACAACTGTTGAGGCAATATGCTTAATGACTCACTGATTTCACGGCCTTTATCTTGCTCTTGCTGCGTTAAGCGGCTTTGGTCCAATAGCTGGCTGCTCAGCTGGATTATACGCTGCTCAAGTTCACCTAAATTAATCCCAACAGGAATAGGGTTTGGCTCATCGCTTTCATTAAGTACTTTTTGACGTATTTCTTTGATAATTTTAGGGAAATTATCAATGGCTTCTTGGTAAGACTTGGCTTTGGCGTCGGAATCGCGGGTTTCGCTCATCCAATTCAACGCCCCTTGTAACGCCTGAGCAATTTCGGCGTCTTTCGGGTTAGTGCTCGATTCGAGCTGTTTGAGCTCCTGCTTAATCTGTGCTTCATCCTGCGATGCTGTAGGCGCCGCAACAGAAGAAAAAGCGATTAACAAGCTAAGTACAAAACTGATAATCAAACGCACAGTGAGGAGCTCCTTCAAAGACATAAGCGCAAATTAAACGTCGACAGATTCATTGTGAGTCTCAACGGAAACCGTCTCGGCGAGCAATTCACCCATGCGTGTTGCATAGCCTGGGATCAGTGAGGAGTTAAAGGTGACTTTGTTTGGTTCAAACAAATTAATCACCGTGGAGCCTAACTTAAACAGCCCCATTTCTTCACCTTTTTTCAGGAATACTGCACCTTCAGAATCTAATTCAGGGTAAACCCAACGCTTGATGACGCCTTCACGGCTGGTATTTACGCAACCACTCCAAACCGTTTCAATACTACCCACAATGGTGGCACCGACTAAAATTTGCACCATAAGACCAACAGGGGTATCAAAGACACAAATTAAGCGCTCATTACGCGCAAATAGGTTTGGAACGTTTTGTGCGGTTAATGGATTTACAGAAAATAAATCACCTGGAACATAAATCATCTCTTTCAGCAAGCCATCGCATGGCATGTGAACACGGTGATAGTCACTTGGCGAAAGGTAAGTGGTAATAAACTCGCCGCCACGAAAACGTTCTGCTAATTGATATTGACCCGCAAGTAAGGCTTCAACGGTATAGTTATGGCCTTTAGCTTGGAAAATTTGGTCTTCATTGATAGGGCCTAATTGGCTCACAGCACCATCTGCTGGCTGTGCCAATTGGTTGTCTTTTTCAACAATCGGGCGAGCGTCTTCTTTGAGCAGACGAATAAAGAAGTCATTAAAGGTTGCATACGCAGTGAGTTCGCTTTTTTGCGCTTCATTCATGTTCACTTTATAGGCTTTAGCAAACAGCTTAATTGCCCATTGTGTCAGAAACCCAGCGTTCCGACTTGCAAACCAGCCCGCAAATTCAGTAAGACATTGTTTTGGAAGCATATATTGCAAGCGGATCTTAAATTTATCTAGCACGTTAACCTCTGATTTTTAAAGGTATGTTAGCGAAAAGGCCGCTATTGTACACAGTTTATTCGTTGTATTTCAAACTGTCGCATTATGGGGCTATCATCCAGCGACAGCTTGAACTATTTAGCGCAAATTAGCGTCAATTAGAGCAAAGAATTGAGTAATAAAATTGTAAGTGCTTACTAACTTTATTTCTCTTTTCCGGTGAAATTGCCACGTGGCTTCACTTGTTCCAAGCTTTCTAGGATGCGATGGTAATTTTCAAAGCGCGACCCTGCAATTTTGTCTGTTTCTACGGCTTCACGTAACAGACAACCTGGATCATCTAAATGTTTACAGTCACGGAATTTACATCCGCCAAGGTAAGCTTTAAATTCGACAAATCCTTTCGTCACTTGTTCCGTGGTTAAATGCCACAAACCAAATTCACGAACACCAGGAGAGTCAATCACATCGCCACCGAGTGGGAAGTGGTATAAGCGGGCTGTGGTCGTGGTATGTTGCCCCAGACCTGAGTTATCGGAAACATCGTTAACTAAAATGGCTTCTTCATTATGCGGAAGCAATGCATTGAGCAAACTGGATTTACCAACACCGGATTGCCCAACAAATACTGAAACTTTACCTGCTAGCGCGTTAGTAAGTGCTTCCATTCCTTCATTAGTATGGCTGGAGACTTCTAACACTTGGTAGCCAATTTCACTGTAAATGGTCATTAAATCGCTCACCCACTCACGGTTTTCGTCATCGAGTAGGTCAACTTTGTTAAGGACGATAATCGGTTGAATGCCAATTGTTTCGCAGGCAACAAGATAACGGTCGATTATATTGAGCGAAAGTTCTGGCAAAATCGCGGAAACGACAACAATTTGGTCGATATTTGCAGCGATTGGTTTTAAACCATCGTAGTAATCAGGACGTGTGAGTACCGAGTGGCGTTCATGAACTGCTTCGACAATGCCATTAACCTTGATATCTGCTTGTGTATTCAAGGCAGGGCGCCACACCACTTTATCTCCTGTAACAAGGGATGAAATGGTTCTGCGCAAATTACAGCGTTGAATCGAGCCATCGTTCGCTTCAATATCAGCATGTTGCCCAAAGCGGCTAATCACTAAGCCTTCTTGTGCTTCACCTAATTGGCTATCATCAATTTCGACTGTTTTTTGCTTTTTCAGTCTTTTTTGATGATTTTCTTGAACTCGGCGCTGTTGGCCTTTCGAAAGTTTCTGTTTAGCCACCTGTCCTCTCTTCGCTATTGGCTGTCGTTGGAATATCACTCACGCATTAAGGCATGAAGAGTGCTATCATACCTTAACTTCACAGAATGCAGTTAGGGTATATCATGCAAAAGAATGAGAATAATTTAATTTGGATCGATTTAGAAATGACCGGCCTCGATCCCGTTCGTGATCGCATTATTGAAATTGCGACCATTGTAACAGATAGCCATCTTAATATTTTAGCAGAAGGCCCTGTGATTGCAGTACATCAGACGGATGAGCAACTGGCTTTGATGGATGAATGGAATGTGAATACGCATACAGGCAGCGGTTTAGTGGAGCGTGTGCGTAAAAGCGCCGTAAGCGAACGTGAAGCAGAGCTAGCCACGATTGAGTTCCTCGAAAAATGGGTTCCTAAAGGCGCATCACCAATTTGTGGTAATAGCGTTGGGCAAGATAGACGTTTCTTATTTAATTATATGCCTGAATTAGAAAGCTATTTTCATTATCGTTATTTAGATGTGAGCACGTTAAAAGAACTTGCTCGCCGCTGGAAGCCTGAAATTTTAACGGGTTTTTCGAAGAAAAATACCCATCAAGCGCTTGATGATATTCGCGAATCAGTCGCTGAACTGGCTTATTATCGAGAAACATTTATCAAAGAATAAATGTTGAATTAACGAAGAAGCCGCCCTTGAGGCGGTTTTTTTGTTTTTAATATAAAAATTGAGGGGTTACCTTTTTTGCTCAATATTGCAACAATAACAAGACTGCTATATACTTATGCTATATTGCATTGGTTGAGGAGGCTCATATGATCCAGCATGGTAAAGTTTTTATGAGTAATCGTACCCAAAATGTTCGCTTACCCGCTGAATTACGTTTTCCTGATGATGTGAAGGATGTCATTGTCAGAGCGAAAGGCAAAGAACGAATAATTACACCTGTTCAAAATTCATGGGATAGCTTCTTTTTGTCTGAACCTGCAATAACCGATGATTTCTTATCATCACGAGCAGAGCAGATTCCAACACAAAGAGAATCGTTTGATGATTAAATATTTACTTGATACAAATATTGTTATTTTTACGATAAAGCGCCGTCCAGAATCCTTATTACCTAAGTTTAATCAGTATGCAAGCCAGCTAGCGATATCAAGTATAACGTTAGCTGAACTTGTTTTTGGAGCGGAGAAAAGTATGAATCCCGCTAAAAACCTTGCGGTAGTGAGTGATTTTGTTTCTCGGTTAATGGTTTTACCTTACGATGATTTAGCCGCTTTTCATTATGGAGATATAAGAGCATCTCTTGAAAGACAAGGCCGACGAATTGGCGAAAATGACTTGCATATTGCTGCTCATGCAAGAAGCAAAGGCTTGATTGTGGTGACAAATAATACCAGAGAGTTTGAGATAGTTGATGGCTTAAGGTTGGAAGATTGGGTTAAGTAAGCGGTTAATTGTTATTGTATACCCATCTAAACTTTAAAAGTTACCAATGTTAATGTATTGAAATCAGATTTTTACAACGTTTGTTGATAAAACCACCATTGTGACTATTTTGTCGGCAAACGAACAAAAAAATAAAAATTTTGAGCGCAAAGGCTTGCTAGTCTCTGAATTTTTCGTATAATGCGCTCCCCGTACCGATGAAGTTTTTGTAATAGCGTCGGCACGGAAAACATCCAGAAATGGTATGCGGGAATAGCTCAGTTGGTAGAGCACGACCTTGCCAAGGTCGGGGTCGCGAGTTCGAGTCTCGTTTCCCGCTCCAAGCTTTCTTGATGTTTTAGCTAAAGCACTATTTTCGTGATGCGGGAATAGCTCAGTTGGTAGAGCACGACCTTGCCAAGGTCGGGGTCGCG
>NZ_JBEBNT010000027.1:0-44785 GCF_040396775.1 Providencia sp. | reverse complement strand
AGCCACAGCAGCCACAGCAGCCACAGCAGCCACAGCAGCCACAGCAGCCACAGCAAGATAGCTTATTCCACCCGTTCTTGGTGCGTAATGACCAACCATTACCAAAACCAACAACACCGATGCCTTCCCTTGATCTACTGGCAAGTCCACCAGAGCAAGAAGAGCCTGTGGATATGTTTAAACTGGAGCAAACAGCAAGGCTAATCGAAGCTCGGTTAAACGATTACCGCGTGAAAGCTGAAGTGGTTGGCTTCTCGCCTGGGCCTGTTATCACCCGTTTTGAGCTTGATTTGGCGCCAGGTGTTAAAGCCGCCCGTATTTCGACATTATCCCGTGACCTTGCACGTTCATTGTCAACGGTGGCTGTGCGTGTCGTTGAAGTGATACCGGGTAAACCGTATGTCGGGCTTGAATTACCGAATGAAAAACGCCAAACCGTTTATTTGAGCGAAGTATTAGATTGCGATGATTTTAGAAAAAATCCATCACCACTGACCATTGTACTTGGTAAAGATATTGAAGGTGATCCCGTTGTCGCTGATTTAGCGAAAATGCCACACTTATTAGTGGCGGGTACAACAGGTTCAGGTAAATCGGTTGGGGTCAATGCGATGATCTTGAGTATCTTGTATAAAGCGAAACCTGAAGATGTGCGCTTTATCATGATTGACCCGAAAATGTTGGAACTTTCTATATATGAAGGGATCCCACACTTATTAACGGAAGTGGTCACAGACATGAAAGACGCGGCGAATGCACTGCGTTGGTGTGTCAATGAGATGGAACGTCGTTATAAACTGATGTCTGCGCTGGGCGTTCGTAACTTAGCGGGTTATAACGAAAAAATTAAAGCAGCAGCGGATATGCAGCGCCCAATTCCTGACCCATTCTGGAAACCAGGGGACAGCATGGAAACGGAACATCCAACGCTGAAAAAAGAGCCTTATATCGTCGTCATGGTGGATGAGTTTGCAGACTTGATGATGACCGCAGGGAAAAAAGTGGAAGAGTTGATAGCTAGGTTAGCACAAAAAGCCCGTGCCGCTGGTATCCACTTAGTTCTTGCTACTCAACGCCCTTCAGTCGATATCATTACAGGGTTAATTAAAGCCAACATTCCAACGCGTATAGCCTTTACGGTATCCAGCAAAATTGACTCGCGGACAATTCTTGACCAAGGTGGCGCAGAGTCACTATTAGGAATGGGTGACATGCTTTACTTACCCCCTAACTCATCAATTCCAATGCGCGTACACGGTGCGTTTGTTCGTGATCAAGAAGTACATGCTGTGGTGAATGATTGGAAAGCGCGTGGTAAACCGCAATATATTGATAGCATCACCACATGCAGTGATGATAGCGAAGGTGGTGGCTACGATGGTGGCGGCGAAGAACTCGACCCACTGTTTGATCAAGCGGTTGAATTTGTTGTTGATAAACAACGTGTTTCTATTTCAGGTGTTCAACGCCAATTCCGTATTGGTTATAACCGTGCTGCGCGAATTGTTGAGCAAATGGAGCTCCAAGGCATTGTTAGCGAACAAGGCCATAATGGAAACCGAGAAGTACTTGCGCCGCCATCAATGGGGCACTAAAAGAGGATAGCAAATTAATAATTTAATGGGCTAATTGCGGGTTCAATTTAAGGGGTGTATAACGTCATCACGCCTCTTAAAGTAATCATATTAAGGTCTTTGTTCGATGAAAAAAATGATGTTGTTAGGTGCATTAGCCTTCAGTTTACATATCGGCCAAGTACTGGCAGATGCGAGTCAAGACCTTCAAGCACGACTGAATAAGGTCAATAGTTTTCAAGCCAGTTTTTCACAAAAAGTGACGAGCCCTGAGGGCGATCTTGTTCAAGAAGGCGTCGGTGATTTATGGTTAGAGCGCCCTAACTTATTTAACTGGAACATGACATCTCCCGATGAAAGCGTGTTGGTTTCTGACGGTAAAAACTTATGGTTTTATAACCCATTTGTTGAGCAGGTGACTGTGACAAACTTAGCCGATGCGACGCAAGACACGCCATTTTTATTGATCACACGTAATGACCCAAAAGATTGGAAGCAATATTCAATCATTCAACAGGGCAATACGTTTGATCTTAAACCTAAGCAAACCAATGGCACGTTAAAAAAATTCTCGATCACGGTTTCACCAGAAGGCACTATTGAGAAATTTTCGGCGGTTGAGCAAGATGGGCAAACCAGTGCTTATCAGCTAAAACAGCAAAAGAATGGTCATGTTGATGCCAGTAAGTTTAAGTTTACAGTACCAAAAGGTGTGACGCTGGACGACCAACGTTCAAGTGCAAAATAAGCCTTAAACCTGTTTTTGTCGCTAACCATCGGTGTTTTTGGCTGGTGGTTAGCGAGTCAGTCATTAGCTTTAAGCGGCAATAAAGAGGATATTGTGGGTAACCTGTCTCTCGATTTTTCGCAGAATGAATTTCAGCCTTTAGCGGCGCGTATGCGGCCCGAAACTCTTGAGCAATATATTGGTCAGCGGCATCTGCTGGCCGAAGGAAAACCCTTGCCGCGAGCAATCAAGGCTGGGCATCTGCACTCCATGATTTTATGGGGGCCACCAGGAACAGGCAAAACAACGCTAGCAGAAATCATCGGCCATTATGCCCAAGCGGATATTGAGCGCATATCTGCGGTGACTTCAGGTATTAAAGAAATCCGTGAATCCATCGAAAAAGCGCGCCAAAACCGTAGTGCAGGGCGCAGAACAATTTTGTTTGTGGATGAAGTTCATCGCTTTAATAAAAGCCAACAAGATGCCTTTTTACCACATATTGAAGACGGTACGATCACCTTTATTGGCGCGACGACTGAAAACCCTTCATTTGAATTAAATTCAGCATTGTTATCCCGCGCCAGAGTCTACTTGCTTAAATCCTTAGAAGAGGACGATATTGAGCAAGTGCTATTACAAGCTCTAGCAGATACCTCTCGTGGGCTTGGTGGGCAACATATTGTCTTGCCTGATAGTACACGCAAAATGATAGCACAGCTTGTTAATGGGGATGCAAGGCGCTCGCTAAATTTACTTGAAATGATGGCGGATATGGCTGAAGCCGATAGCCAAGGCCAACGCGTTTTAACCGCAGATTTACTCAAAGAAGTCAGTGGTGAACGTACTGCACGGTTTGATAACAAAGGTGACCGGTTTTACGATTTAATCTCTGCATTGCATAAGTCAGTTCGGGGCTCAGCGCCAGATGCGGCATTGTATTGGTATGCAAGGATCATTACAGCGGGTGGCGATCCCTTGTATGTGGCACGTCGTTTATTAGCCATTGCTTCCGAAGATGTCGGGAATGCCGATCCTCGTGCGATGCAAGTGGCCGTGTCTGCTTGGGATTGTTTTACACGAGTCGGACCTGCAGAAGGCGAACGGGCTATTGCTCAAGCCATTGTTTATTTAGCTTGTGCACCTAAAAGTAATGCGGTTTACACGGCATACAAAGCCGCGATTAAAGACGCGCAAATGCAGCCTGATTACGATGTACCTGATCACTTACGCAACGCACCGACAAAACTATTAAAAGAGATGGGGGCAGGTGAAGAATACCGTTATGCCCATGATGAACCCAATGCCTATGCTGCGGGCGAGAACTACTTTCCTGAGCCAATGCAAACAACTCGCTATTACCACCCAACAAAACGTGGCTTAGAAAGCAAGTTTGCTGAAAAATTAGACTGGTTAGCCCAACAGGATCAAATTAGTACCACAAAACGCTACCGCTAAACTGGGCAATGCGGTAAGGTTATATAGCGAAATAATTTACTTTATTGATGGTGCTAGAATGCATCATCAAAAGTATCATCTATTACTCACAATACTCACAGGATAAGCATGCTCGATCCCAATTTACTGCGTACGGAGCTAGACGCGGTTGCTGAAAAACTGGCTCGCAGGGGTTTTACCCTTGATGTGGAAAAGCTGCGTGAACTTGAAGAACGCCGCAAAGTTTTACAAGTTGAAACTGAAACCCTGCAAGCAGACCGTAACTCGCGATCGAAAACTATCGGTGCGGCTAAAGCACGTGGTGAAGACATTGAGCCATTACGTCTGGAAGTTAACCAATTAGGCGAAAAATTGGATTCTGCGAAAGCAGAGTTAGACAAGCTGCAACAAGAAATCCGTGATATTGCGTTAAGTATCCCGAATATTCCAGATGACCAAGTGCCTGATGGTAGAGATGACTCTGATAACGTTGAAGTTGCACGCTGGGGCGAGCCTCGCCAGTATGACTTTGAAGTTCGCGATCACGTTAGCCTTGGTGAACTAACGGGCGGCTTGGATTTCCCAGCAGCGGTTAAACTCACAGGCGCGCGTTTTGTTGTGATGAAAGGGCAAGTTGCGCGTATGCACCGTGCGTTAGCCCAGTTCATGTTAGATTTACATACTGAGCAGCATGGTTATCAAGAACTGTATGTTCCGTATTTAGTTAACCATGATACGCTGTATGGTACCGGTCAGTTGCCAAAATTTGGTGAAGACTTATTCCACACAAAACCACTGGAAGAAGAAGCGGATAGCAGCACTTATGCGTTGATCCCAACCGCTGAAGTGCCTGTGACTAACTTGGTTCGTGATGAAATTTTAGATGAAGATGCACTTCCTCTGAAAATGACAGCTCACACACCATGCTTCCGTTCAGAAGCGGGCTCTTATGGCCGCGATACCCGTGGTCTTATCCGTATGCACCAGTTCGACAAAGTTGAATTAGTGCAAATTGTTCATCCTGAAAAATCGATGGATGCACTGGAAGAGCTAACAGGTCACGCTGAAAAAGTTCTGCAATTACTGAACTTACCTTACCGTAAAGTGATTTTATGTACAGGTGATATCGGTTTCGGTTCACGTAAAACGTACGATTTAGAAGTGTGGCTGCCAGCGCAAAATACTTACCGTGAAATCTCTTCTTGTTCAAACATGTGGGATTTCCAAGCGCGCCGTATGCAAGCACGTTTCCGCGGTAAGAGTGATAAGAAAACCCAACTCGTTCACACGCTGAATGGCTCAGGCTTAGCAGTCGGTCGTACATTGGTGGCAATTTTAGAAAACTACCAATTAGCTGATGGTCGTATCGAAGTACCTGAAGTATTACGTCCGTATATGAAAGGCTTAGAATATATTGGCTAATTAATAGCCATATGGTTTATACACAAAAACCGCCTCGGGTAACTCTGGCGGTTTTTTTTATCTAAATCAAGCAATCTATCCTCCTCCTCAATCTTTACCTAACCCCCTCTGAATATATTCCTGATAGTGATGTCTCTGAGCTATCGATAGTCTGTGGGCTATCGTAGGCATGAGAGATAAATTAAATGGAAATAATAATTAGTGTTTTTTTATTGGCTGGAATTATTAAAGGGGTGATTGGGCTAGGGCTGCCAACTATTGCGATGGGGCTTTTGAGTACGACTATGGAGCCTGCGATTGCGGCAAGTATTTTGATCATACCTTCCTTAGTGACTAATATTTGGCAACTACTCATTGGTCCCCAATTTATCGCATTAATAAAGCGACTATGGGGATTGATGGTGGGAATAACTGTTGGCACATTATGGAGTTTTTTACCCTCTTTAACTGAAAATTCAGGTTGGACACAGCCAGCATTAGGCTGCGTGCTGGTGCTTTATGGTATTTGGGGGTTATTGGCAAAAATGATGCCTTCCAGCGGAAAATCTGAGCGTTGGCTTTCACCTGTAGTGGGTTACCTTACTGGGGTAATTACCGCCGCAACCGGCGTTTTTGTTATTCCCGCGGTGCCTTATTTGCAAACACTCAAGCTAAATAAAGATGAATTAATACAGGCGCTTGGCTTAGCCTTCACTGTATCGACCCTCGCATTGGCAATTAAACTTTGGAACAGCGGTCAACAAGAGTACATCGATTATGGTTTGTCTTTCATCGCATTACTCCCTGCATTAGTTGGGATGTATTTAGGGCAATATCTGCGCAAAATTATGAATGAAAGCGTATTTCGCCGCTGCTTTTTTAGTGGATTGGTGCTTTTGGGCATGTATATGGCGATAAAACCTTAAGGTTTATTTTGCCAATTAATTAAAAAGTTAATGAATTCATTGGTATATTCAGGAAGCTGATTAAAATCGCGGGCACAAATAACTAATTTTCGTTGTGCCCATTTTTCTGTCAGTGTCAGTATTTTTGTTTGGGAAGGCAGAATGCGTTGCGTGGCCTGTTTAGGAATAATGGCAATACCCACGTCATTCGCCACCAGCTGCATAACCGTATCAAAGGTAGGCAGACGAACCCGATAGTTCAGGCGAAAACCTTGCTGCTTAGCATAGTTATCAATATGTTTTTGTAATGAATTATCTTCAGATAACCCAATAAAATCTGAATGTATAAGGTCATTGAATGTTACATGCTGCTGACCCGCTAATGGGTGATGGTAATGAACCAGCACGATAAGTTCATCTGAACAAAAAGGGCGAAATGCTAACCCTAATAAATCGGTAGAGTCTGCCACTATGCCAATATTGGCCATTTTATTTTTAATCGTCGTGACAATTTCATGGCTCGGCATCTCTTTGACAGATATCGACATATTAGATTGTTGTTGTAAATACGCTCCAATACGTTCAGGCAAAAATTCCATTTGAGCCGAGGCATTGCACAAAAGGTTGATATGTCCACGTAGCCCTTGGCTATACTGGCGCATTTCACCCTTCATTAAATCAATGCGTTGTAAAATATCATTAGCATGCTCAATAAAAGCAATGCCAGCATTGGATAAAGAAACACCTCTGGTCGAACGAATAAATAAGGAAGTACCGAGCTCACTTTCGAGGCCTTTAACACGTTCGCTGGCAGATTGTAGTGTTAGGTGTGTTAAACTTGCGCCACCAGTGATGCTGCCTGTATTAGCGATATTTACGCACAATTGCAAGTCGGTAATATCAAAGTGCATAGCTTGGTAACTCCAATTTAGGGCGAAAATATATATTTTTAATTATTAGGTTAATTAATCAGAAACTAGCGATAAAGAATAGCATTATCACATTAGCTTGCTCCTTTTAAAGGCGATTTTACAATAAGAGGTGGAATTATAGGGGTCTCTGATGCGTTGTTAATATCTTGCTGGGTCATTCGGAATTCAACTGGGTAATGTTCTCGCTCCGTTCGGCGTACTGGTTCTGTATTTCTCCAGGTATAAAGGCAGCATTGGCACTGATATATTATCCATATCCCCTCAATGGGGGAGTTTGCCATGACATCTATTTTGTCACTTGTACAACGAGGGCAAATTATATGAGTTCCTTATTGACGATTAGCGAGCAGAGTCGTTAATTTATCAATCCACAGTGCAGTTTCTGGTAAATCCTTGACGGGTTGACTGTAACGGCCGCGATTATCGGGTGCAACAGGTGTTGTCGCATCAATGATTAATTTATCCGTGATCCCTGCAGGATTAGAGCTTGGGTCCAGACCGAGCACGGACAGGTTGGGTATTTGAATAAGGTCACCTGACGGATTAACCTTAGTAGAAAGCGCCCACATCACTTGAGGTAAATTGAAAGGGTCAACGTCTTCGTCAACCATAATCACTATTTTCGCATAACCTAAACCATGCGGAGTGGTCATTGCCCGCATTCCCACGGCTCTAGCGAAACCACCATAACGTTTTTGGGTGGAAATGATAATGAGAAGGCCATGGGTGTACATGGCATTGACTGCCTGAACTTCTGGAAAATCCGCTTTCAGTTGTTGATAAAGGGGAATACAAGTGACAGGGCCGATAAGATAATCAATTTCTGTCCAAGGCATGCCCAGATAAAGGGATTCGTAAATGGGGTGGGTGCGATAGGATACTTTATCAATGCGAATTATTGGCATATTACGCCCACCTGAATAGTACCCAGTAAACTCACCGAATGGGCCTTCAATTTCTCTTTGTCGACTCTCAATGACACCTTCAATAATGACTTCTGAACCCCAAGGGACGTCAAATCTTGTCAGCGGTGCAGTGGCTATTGGGTAAGGGCTTTCGCGCATTGCCCCTGCCATTTCATATTCGGATTGGTCGTATCTCAGTGGTGTTGCACCCATTAAAGTGATAATCGGGTCATTGCCAAGCGCAATAGCAACGGGAAGGTTTTCACCAGATTCTTCCGCCTTGTGAAGTTGTAAGGCGATATCATGCATGGGAACGGGCTGTATGCCGAGTTTACGCTTACCTTTAACTTCCATCCGGTAGATACCCACGTTTTGCTTACCAAAATGCTCAGGATCTTGAGGGTCCCGAGAGATAACACAGGCTTTGTCGAGATAGAAGCCTCCATCGCCATCATTTAGGCGAAACAGAGGGAGGATATCAAATAGGTTAATATCATCACCGTTTACTTCATTTTGAGCCCAAGGCGGATTATTTCGGCGTTCAGGTGAAACGGGCGATTTTTCCCAGCGGTGAATAAGTTCTTGGATTTGTTGTTTAATTGGAGTGGTTGCAGGAAGGCCGAGTGAAATAGCGTGGTTTTTCCAAGAGCCTATCGTATTCATAACAACATGGGCATGTTTAAACCCTTTGATTTTTTTAAATGAAATGGCAGGAGCCCCTTCACCAATCCTTCCTGTTGCATTTGCAGCCGCAGCGATATCAGGCTCTGCTTGTACTTCTTCTTGAATTTCCAGTAGTTGCCCTGCATTTTCAAGCGCCACTAAATAACTACGAAGATCATCATAAGCCATCTTTAATTCTCCTTATCGTCAGTGCCTTTGTGGTTTTTATTTATGGAATTGATCTCGCATTAAATGGTGCAGTCTCAACGTTGCTCTAGCATAGTCATGACGGAGGTCGTTAAAAAAGCCAGCTTCTTAACAGGCAATTTTAAAAGCTACCTTTATTAATTGATAAGGGCAAGTTATTGTAAACCAAGTGTATTTGGTCTTTGTTTCATTTTTCCAGGATGCTGACGTTATTTGGAACTGATTCGATTGAATTGTTAGGTGGTGTTACGCTGCGGAAAAAAAGGTCACTTAAATGAGAAGTTGAAGAATGAAAGGTATTAAAAGTATATTTTTGGAAAAGGGAAAGCATTTGCTTTCCCTTTGAGTATGAAGGAATAACGGTGTTATTCGAACTTATTTTACTTGTGAGAAAAATAGGCTGCGGTAGCTGCTGTAATAGCAAACATACATAATAGGCATAGAAACTAATAAACCTAAGCCTAATGGGATCACAGAAATAATCATTAAGATAGACAGAACGATAAAGAACAGGATACCTGGTAAGATATTTTTCTTAACCGCTTGCAGGCTAGCTGAAATTGCAGCACCAACAGTGAAATCGTGGTTCATGACTAGAGCAGGGGCAAACCAAGTTAACGCAGTACCCACTAAGCCCGCAACTGCCATCACAATGATAGCGAAGAAGAATGAACCTGAAGATGCTAAAATCGCTGCATCAGATGGTGAGCCGTATTGGTTGCTTTCCATTAATAAGCCAAACATCGCAGAGCCGCCAATGATAAAGGCGATGATCATTCCGACTAAGTTTGCAGCAAAGTTAATGGCACCAACAGCAAACAGCGCGCCGAATTTGTTTTGGAAACCTGCGAATAATAGTCCAATTTCTGCTTGGCCAGTTTTACGTTGGTTTTCACTGATAGCGATAATACCACCAACAAAAATTGGGGTAATAAAGGTGATCAGTAAGTTTAAGAATGGGATCATGGAGATAATCAGAATCAATGCAAATAAGACGATATTGATTAAGATCCACATGCCCAGTTTTTCTTTAACCATTGACCATGATTGGCTGATCCAATTAACGCCTTCACCAGCATCAACAGCGCGAGGTTCAGCGTGAAAAACAAAAGTATCAACTTGAGTTTGAGCGTTAGTGTTAGGTGCAGGGTTATTATCTGCACTAAAGTTTTCATTGTTCATGATAAAAAAGGAACCTATTTGTCGTAGTGAATTAGCAATAATTATTATAAAAAAGTTTGTGAGTTTATATGCACTCTTTTACTTTATCGGCAGTAGTATGCAGATAAGTTAATACATTATAAAGCAGACTATTCTGGTAAGGTATTTTTGATTAATTTTTTCTTAATAAAATATTTTTTAGGGTAGTAAGTTAATCATTTATTTGATATTGAATTTATAGACTGTTTAAACTAGTGATCATTAGTTAAATATAGGGCTATTTAACTTTAAATAGAAGGGTTATTTTTAGGGGATGGTTATTTTGTAGAATAAAATATAACTAATAACCATTGTGAAGATTAAGGCAAACCTCGATGAATTATTCAAAAATAGATATTGGGTAAGCATCAAGCGGCTTGATTTCTTTTAATACAAACATACTCTGCATCTCTTTAATACCGGGTAATCTACGAATGACTGACATCGCAAAGTCGGCATAAGAATCTAAGTCATGAGAAACCACTTGCAATAAAAAGTCGGTATCACCACCAATGCTATAACAAGCGACAACGTTTTCGAGTTCACTAACTTCTTGTTCAAATTTTTGTGCTTCTGCCTCACTATCGCTATCAATAATCACCCGTACAAATACCATGACACCTAGGCCAATTTTCTTGCGGTTTAAAATCGCGCGATAACCTTGGATGACATTATCTTCTTCAAGCTTTTTTACTCTCCGCCAGCAAGGTGAGGCAGACATGCCCACTTTTTCAGCCAGTTCATGGTTGGTGATCCGCGCGTCTTCCTGTAGCAGTGAGAGAATTTTTGTTTCTGTCTTATCTATTGCCATAAATGAATATTTTTACCTATTTTTAATGAAATAGAGAAAAAAATTACCAAAAAATCAGTTTGCCATAGCTGAGTTAGAAAGCCTATTTCTTTCTTTAAATGCCATAATTATCGGGAAATTGAACACAATTAAAAACAGTAGGGGACAGGAATGATATTTAATCCAGCCGAGCATCGCTGCGCGATCGTCGTCAATCAGGATTTATCTAATGGGCTTGCTATAAATGCAGCCAGTGTGATTGGTGTGAGCCTAGGAAATAAAGTTAATAATATGGTGGGAGAGGATTTAAACAGTGCAGATAATATTCATTATCCGGGGGTAATTTATGCGCCTTTACCGATTTTAAAATCGCCAGAGCAGTATATTAAAGATATTGAAGTGGCCGCATTAAAGGAAAGTGAAATTTATATCATTCCATTTAGTTTATTAGCGCAGTCGTGCCGCACTTATGATGAGTATCAGCAAAAATTATCAGAACATGAATATAAAAATATTCAGTTAGCGGGCATTGGGTTGGTGGGAAATAAAAAGGCAGTGACTCAGCTTATTGGCCATTTACCTTTATTTAGATAGGAATAATGGCAGATAAATAAGAGGCTCTATTAAGAGCCTCAAATTGGTTAGTACATGACTTTATGACCATAACTTTCAAGGATATTTTTGACGCGCTCCATCACCTCTTTTGACGGTGGTTTAACGCCATCAAGTTTGTATTCTTCACCCATGGTTTCCCATTTGTGTTTACCAAGTTCATGGTAAGGCAATAATTCGATTTTTTCGATATTGCTCATATCCTTGGTAAATTCACCGAGCAGATGCACGGAATGGTCATCATCACTCCAGCCTGGAACAACGACATATCGTACCCATGTTTTTTGATTACGCTTAGCTAAATATTGCGCAAACTCTAAAGTGCGGTGATTGGATACACCGACTAATTTTTGGTGAATGTCATCGTTGATTTGTTTTAAATCCAACATCACCAAATCAGTAACATCCATCAGTTCGTCAATCACAGGGTCATAACGACGAACAAAGCCGTTAGTATCTAAACAAGTGTGGATATTCTCTTTTTTACAAGCGCGGAACCAATCACGTACGAACTCGGCTTGTAAAATAGCTTCACCACCAGAGGCCGTGACACCACCGCCCGTCGCATTCATAAAGTGGCGATAAGTGACTGCTTCTTTCATTAATTCATCGACGGTGACAATATTACCGCCATGGGTATCCCAAGTATCGCGATTGTGGCAATACAGGCAACGCATTAAGCAGCCTTGGAAAAAGACAATAAAACGAATACCGGGACCATCAACAGTGCCACAAGATTCAAATGAATGAATACGGCCTAATGTTGCTGGAGCTTCCGTTTTAGTGATATCGGTTGTTGTAATAATTTCGGCAGACATAGCAGGTACTCCAAAATATCCGTCATACTTCTAAGACTTTATGCATAAAATAGTGATTTGTAGTCTTTAACTGACAGTATAGATAAAAAGACCCCATAAAGCGGGGTCTTTAATTTACTTTATTTTAATGAGCTAATTATTACATTGAACTTGTGAAAGTACGAGTAATAACGTCTTGCTGTTGTTCTTTAGTCAGTGAGTTAAAACGCACTGCATAACCTGATACACGGATAGTCAGCTGTGGATATTTCTCTGGGTTTTCCATCGCTTCTAACAGCATTTCACGGTTCATGACGTTAACGTTCAGGTGCTGGCCGCCTTCAATAGACGCTTCGTGGTGGAAGTAACCATCCATCAGACCTGCTAAGTTAGTTTTACGAACATCGTCATCTTTACCTAACGCATTTGGTACGATAGAGAAGGTATAAGAGATACCGTCTTTTGCGTAAGCAAATGGCAGTTTAGCAACAGAAGTCAGAGAAGCTACCGCACCTTTTTGGTCACGGCCGTGCATTGGGTTTGCACCTGGTCCGAATGGTGCACCTGAGCGACGGCCATCTGGTGTGTTACCTGTTTTCTTACCATACACAACGTTTGAAGTGATGGTCAGAATTGACTGAGTTGGTACCGCGTTACGGTAAGTTTGCAGTTTCTGAATTTTCTTCATGAAACGTTCAACTAAGTCACAAGCGATGTCATCAACACGTGAGTCATTGTTACCAAATTGTGGGTATTCACCTTCGATTTCGAAGTCAACAGCGATGCCGTCTTCGTCACGGATAGGTTTAACTTTTGCGTATTTGATAGCAGACAGTGAGTCAGCAGCAACAGACAGACCTGCGATACCACATGCCATTGTACGGTAAACATCACGGTCGTGCAGTGCCATCAGCGATGCTTCATAGCTGTATTTATCGTGCATGTAGTGGATGATGTTCAACGCGGTGACGTATTGCGTTGCTAACCAATCCATAAAGTGGTCCATTTTGTCCATCACGGTATCAAAATCAAGGACTTCGTCCATGATTGGCGCGTGTTTAGGGCCCACTTGCATTTTCAGTTTTTCGTCCACACCACCATTGATGGTATACAGCATGGTTTTCGCTAAGTTAGCGCGAGCACCGAAGAACTGCATTTGTTTACCCACAATCATTGGGCTAACGCAACATGCGATTGCATAGTCGTCGTTATCAAAGTCAGGACGCATCAGGTCATCATTTTCATACTGAACGGATGAAGTATCGATAGACACTTTCGCCGCGAATTTTTTGAAATTCATTGGCAGTTTTTCTGACCACAGGATAGTCATGTTCGGCTCAGGAGATGGGCCCATGGTATACAGTGTGTTCAAGAAACGGAAAGTACTTTTCGTTACCAGTGTACGGCCATCAAGGCCCATACCTGCTAAAGATTCTGTTGCCCAAATTGGGTCACCAGAAAATAGTTCATCGTATTCAGGGGTACGTAAGAAACGGACCATACGCAGTTTCATGACTAAGTGGTCAATCAATTCTTGCGCTTCTTGCTCAGTGATTTTGCCTTCTTCGATATCGCGTTGGATATACACGTCTAAGAAAGTAGAAACACGACCAAATGACATTGCTGCACCGTTTTGTGATTTAACCGCAGCTAAATAGCCGAAGTAAGTCCACTGTACTGCTTCTTGTGCGTTAGTTGCTGGCGCAGAAATATCGTAACCGTATTTCGCCGCCATTTCTTTCATTTGACCCAGTGCACGGTGCTGTTCAGCAATTTCTTCGCGCAGTTGGATAGTCATTTGTAAATCTTCACCTTTCTCTAATTTTTCTTGTAGAGAAGTGAATTGTTGGAACTTGTCTTTCATCAGGAAATCAATACCGTACAGCGCAACGCGACGGTAGTCACCGATGATACGACCACGACCGTATGCATCTGGTAAACCAGTTAATACACCTGATTTACGGCATTTTAAGATGTCTGGCGTATAAACGTCGAAAACACCTTGGTTATGCGTTTTACGGTATTCTGTGAAGATTTTTTTCACAGTTGGGTCTAATGTACGGTCGTAGGCTTTACATGAGCTTTCAACCATTTTGATACCACCGAACGGAATAAGACCACGTTTCAGAGGTTCATCAGTTTGTAAACCAACGACTTTTTCTAATTCTTTAGTAATGTAGCCTGCATCATGGGAAGTGATGGTTGAAGCAACATCTGTATCAAAATCAACAGGCGCATGCGTGCGGTTTTCGATTTTGATCCCTTCCATAACTTTATCCCACAGCGAGTCAGTTGCTGGGGTAGAGCCTGCTAAGAAAGATTCATCACCTTCATATGGAGTGTAGTTTTTCTGGATGAAATCACGTACGTTGACGTTTTTCTGCCAGTCACCTTGGTTAAAACCTTGCCATGCTAAAGCGAATTTTTCATTTAATTCGGACATGATACTTTTACCTTTTAACAGTGGATCTTTTAGGGATCTTAATAAATCTTTTCGTGTGTGTCAGTGGCGATTAATGTTTTTGGCCACCGCGTAAATGCATAAACCAATAAATGAGGCCGACTAAAAGCGCGCCGCCAATAATATTTCCGATAGTGACTGGAATTAAGTTATCTGTAATAAAATTTCCAATCGTTAAGTGTGAAAACTGCTCAGGTGCCATATTGATTTGTGTCCAATATTCAGCAGGAGCGAATTCTTTAATCATAATCCCTAATGGGATCATAAACATGTTTGCAATGCTATGCTCAAACCCGCTGGCGACAAACATCGCAACAGGCAAAACTAAAACAACCAGTTTATCGGTTAAACTGCGTCCTGCATAACTCATCCAAACAGCCAGACAAACCATTAAGTTTGCTAAAATTCCGAGTGCAACTGCCTCAACAAAGGTATGGTGTAATTTATGGCTACTGGTTTGTAAGACATTTAATCCCCATAGGCCATTAGCCGCAGTGTATTGTCCCGCAAACCAAATGATAGCTACGAAGAACAGTGCACCAATTAAATTGCCGATATACACATTGAACCAATTGCGGAACATTTGCCCCCAAGTAATTTTACCTGTGGCTTTAGAAACGATAGTTAAGACAGTGGAAGTGAAAAGGTCGGCACCACAAACAACGACTAACATTAAACCGAGTGAGAAACAAATCCCGCCAATCAGTTTGGTAAAGCCGTACGGTGCGTCGGCAGCCCCAGTTGTTGCAGTAATATAGAAAACAAAAGCAATAGAAATAAAAATACCGGCAGTGAATGCTGACAAGTAAGTAATTGCAGGATGTTTGTTCGCTTTATAAAAGCCAGAATCATCCGCGACTTGCGCCATTACAGCAGGTGGCAATAAATTAAAAGGGTTGTCAGCTTTCATACTAACACTCTCTTACAAAGTTGATTAATTATAGCACGCAATAATAGTAACAAAGGGGATAAGTAAGAAATTTGATATGGATCATGAACACTCGCAAGAATACCGCCAAAATAGTTAATGCATTGTTAAATTTATACCTAACCAATTGAAAAATATAAATTAAATATTTTTTAAATTTTATTAAAATTTTTTATAAAGAGCATTTTTAGCGACATTGAAAGTGAAAATATGCATATAAATGTTAATTATTTAAGTGCAATATGAACCCTTTGCTACGGTATTTAACTTATGTCTAAGTTTGGTAATGTATTTATTGATATAAACCTCATAAACCACCTGTTACATTCACGCTAAATTGTCATATTTTGCTAACAATCAACAAAACAATACGGTATGCAAAAATCGTTGTTCCAGATCATTTTAGACTATATTTGCCAATATTGAATTTTTATTATCTATAAAATTCAATATTATCGAGCGTATTAAGTTCTTGTTCGATGCGTTCGCGGCTCGTTAACAGCGTTTCGATGACTTGGGCAATTTTTTCATTGTTACCGCGGAAGGTGGGGATAGACACACTGATAGCGGCAATAATTTTGTTTCGTTGGCGTAATGCGACCGCATAGCAAATGGTTTCTTCATTAATTTCTTTATTATCAATGGCATAACCATTTTCTTTTACGGCATTTAGTTGCTTGCGTAATTGTGGCAGGGTGTGAACACTGTATTGTGTCAGCGGGGTGAAACCTGCGGGATAAAGCTGGGAAATTTGTTCATCACTATAGTTAAAAATCATTGCCTTACCTAGCGCAGAATAAATAGCAGGTAGGCGGGTGCCAATACTGGAGACTAACTGGACTTTTTGTGCAGATTGTACTTTATCTATATACAAGACATCAGCACCATCTAAAATACCCATTTGGCAAACTTCGTTACACTGCTCAACAATCACCCCCATCTCACGGTGGATCATTTTCAGCCAATATGATTTTTCGAAGAAAACTCGAGAAAGAATAGAGCAGGCGATACCAAGGTAATAAAGCTGGCTGTTATCATCGTAATTAATATAACGGTGCTCAACCAACGTTTTTAGAATAGGGTAAATAGTCCCTTTTAAAATACCTGTTTTATCAGAAAGTTGTGTTAAAGATAGCCCGGTATTTTCCGCAGCCAATACTTGAAGTACCTCTAAAACACGAATTGTCGGCATGTGTCCCGTAGACATTGAACCACCTCCCTGATTTATTGTGCCGCTATTCTAGGTTCAAAACTGCACTATGTAAATCACTCACAAAAACCCATTTATTTTCTAAATCTATCGGATGGCATTGTGTGCTTGATGGCAAAAGTCGTGATCCTGTTCAAAATTTACCAATAAAAAATGACCTTTTTGTTTTTAACACAAGCAATAAATTTATGTTTATTTCATTCAAATCAATCAATTAAATCATTTTTATTTTTACTTTGTTCAAATTTGACTCAATCCATTTTTCATGGTTATTTAAAGTTGTTTTTATTTATGAATAAGGTTTGTATATATGAACAGTAATGAGATGGAGCCGTTAAGTATGGAAAGTCGCTATATCACCCCAGTTGTGACTATTTTTGATAATAAAGGCCGCGTTGATACGGAACAAAATCGACAAGTTTATGATTCGCTAAGTGGAAAAGTATCGGGTTTTGTCACAATGGGCAGTACAGGGGAATTTTTTGCGTTAGACATGGACAGTTCGAAAACCTTGATTGACCTTTGTGGCCATTACCCTAAAGGGGATATGAAGGTCTATGCAGGGGCGAGCCGGTTAGATGTCAACGAGTCGATTGAACTAGCCAATTATGCGAACGAGCAAGGAGTTGATGGGGTGATGATTATTAGCCCATATTATTTCCCATTGGATGACGAGGGCGTATTTCGCTTTTACAGCACCATAGCGGAAAAAACCTCAGCAAAAATCTTTATTTATAACTTCCCTGAGCGTACGGGGTATTCCGTATCCCCTGAGGTGTGTTTACGCTTAGCAGATAAGTACCCTCATATTATTGGTTTAAAAGATACCATTCCCGATACCAACCATACGGCACAAGTCATTGATATGGTAAAATCTCGCATTCCTCACTTTGAAGTCTACGCAGGTTACGACAACAACTTTGCCCATGTGGTGTTATCGGGCGGAAGTGGTTGTATTGGTGGGCTTTCAAATATTATTCCACAGTTTTTTTCTTCATGGATGCAAGCCTTTGCAAATGGCGATTTAGCGCTCGTTGCTAAACATCAACAACGTGTTGACCAACTGATGGCCATTTACGGCGTGAATTCTCCGTTTATTCCAACCTTTAAAAAAGCGTTGCAATTGAAAGGGGTAATTAATTCAGACCGTTGTACCTCACCCTTTATTGGATTGAACAGTGTACAGACAGAGCAACTTCAGCAATTATTATCACTGGCTGATTTACCGCTCTGATCTTTCCTATAACAACACAATAGAACATCTTATCGACAGGGAAAAATATCATGGCGACAACACAAGCTTATAACAATCCTGTTTTAAACTCCGCGATTAAAAAGTCGTGGAAACGTTTAGTACCCCTGATGTTTATTTTGTATTTCGTTGCATTTATTGACCGAGTGAATGTTGGCTTTGCCAAAGATGCCATGCAGTTAGATATCGGGTTATCGGACTCTGCATTTGCGTTTGGGGCAGGGATTTTCTTTGCGGCTTATGCATTATTTGGTATCCCCGCAAACCTAATTTTAAACAAAATCGGCGCCCAAAAATGGTTGAGTATCACTACAATCATCTGGGGCGTGCTGTCTGCGATGACTGGCTTTGTCACCAATGAAACGCAATTTATTATTTTGCGCTTCTTATTGGGGCTAGGGGAAGCGGGTTTTTATCCGGGAATTTTATTATTAGCGTCAATTTATTTCCCGAATAACGTCCGTGGTTCGGTGATTGGCATCTTTGTTTTAGGTGTGCCTCTTGCGCTGACGCTGGGCTCTCCACTTTCTGGTGCATTATTAGAGTTACATGGCTGGCTTGGCCGTCCGGGCTGGTTCTGGATGTTTGTTATCGAAGGTTTACCTGCAGTTATTATTGGTATTTTTGCCTTCTTTTATCTGGACGATAGCCCTGAAAAAGCGCGTTTTTTAACTGATGAAGAGAAAAAAGCGTTAACAGAGCAACTTGCGAAAGAAAATGCAAAAACAGAAACCACCTCCGTCCTTTCTGCACTCAAAAATGCCAAAGTGTGGCACCTTGCACTGATTTACGGCACCATCCAAATATCCGTGTATGGTTTGATGTTCTTTTTACCTTCCCAAGTGGCCTCATTAATGGGGGAAAGCTTAGGGTTCAAACAGTCGCTGGTGGCTGCTATTCCGTGGGCTTGCTCCGCTTTTGGTGTCTACTATATTCCGCGTTTTGCCGATCGCCATCCAACTCGTCGTGTTGAAATCTCTGTTCTGTGCATGTTAGCTGCGGCAGTGGGCCTAGCTTTATCAGCGTTTGCCAGCCCCGTTTTCGCCATTGCGGCACTGTGCTTAAGCGCAGTGGGCTTTTTATCGGTTCAACCAGTCTTCTGGACATTTCCACCTCAATTACTCAGTGGCCCTGCATTAGCCGCGGGGATCGGTTTTTGTACCACAATGGGGGCGTTTTGTTCATTCCTTGCGCCTATCATCCGTGTTGAAGTGGATAAAATGATGAACAGTAACACGGCAGGGATCATGACATTGTCTGTAATAACCGTGGGTTGTGCTGTGTTAATTGCGTTACTCAAAAAGAATTCTCATAAAAATGGCCATAAAGTTTTGTCGTCAAATTAATGGCAACAATTGGAAGGTGTGACATGCAAAAGATTTTACGAATTGATGAAAGCGACAACCTGATTGTTGCCTTGAAAGACCTACAGGCTGGGGAAGTTTACCACTGGGGCAATGAAGAAATTGCTTTAGTTACCGATGTGAAGGCCAAACACAAATTTGCACTAGAAGCGGTGCCCGTCGATGGCGTGGTATCCATGTATGGCACAGCAGTGGGTAAAGCCACTCAGCCGATCGCCAAAGGCGAAGCCATCACGGTAAACAATATTCGTCACTATGCCGCCCCTGTTTCCTTAGAAAATGATTCACCATACGAATGGAAAGCTCCCGATGTTTCCACTTATGAGAACCGCACTTTTCAAGGGTATGTACGGGATGATGGGCGTGTAGGCACAGCGAATTACTGGTTAATTTTTCCGTTAGTGTTTTGTGAAAACCGCAATGTGACGAAATTAACCGACGCGTTAAATGATGCGTTAGGCTACACCAATAACAGCTTGAAAAGCTTTGCATTAGACTTAACTGCAGGAACACAAGCGCCGACAGCAAAACCAAAGCTATTCCCACACATTGAAGGGGTTCGATGCATTACCGTCACCAGCGGCTGTGGTGGTGCGACATCAGACAGCAAAACCATGTGTGATGTGCTGGCGGCTTATGCAGATCACCCCAATGTGATTGGTATTACGGTGTTTAGTTTAGGGTGTGAAAAAGCACAGCGTAAAATGTTTAAAGAGTCACTGGCGGCTCGCAACCCAAATTTTGATAAACCTGCACTCTATTTTCGCCAGCAAGAGTGGAATAGCGAAGAGGAAATGATGCAAACCGCACTCAAACAAACCTATGAGTGCATGAAAGCGGTCAAACCACAATCAAGGCGCGATGTACCGTTATCCCATCTCAAACTGGGGGTGAAATGCGGGGCATCTGATGGTTTTTCAGGAATTTCCGGTAACCCTGCGATGGGGCTTGTTTCGGATTGGTTAGTCACGTTAGGTGGCGCATCTGGCTTGGCAGAATTCCCTGAATTATGCGGTGCAGAAGGGGATATGGTGAAACGTTGTGTGTCTTTCGATGATAAAAAGAAATTTCTCGAATTGATGGATCGCTATGAAAAAACGGCAAATTTCTTTAATACCACCATCGCGGATAACCCGAGCCCTGGCAATATTGCAGACGGTTTAATTACCGATGCGATTAAATCTACGGGCGCGGCAAAGAAAGGCGGTACTTCACCCATTAGTGCGGTGTGTGATTATGCAGAGCCCATGCCAGAGCGCGGGTTGTCACTGGTTTGTACGCCGGGGAATGATGTAGATGCGGTAACAGGCCTTGTTGCCGCAGGTTGCAATGTGGTTATTTTTTCGACGGGGCTAGGTACGCCAACGGGTAACCCAATTGTACCTGTGTTAAAAATCTCCACCAACAGTGCGATAGCGGAACGCCTATCTGACATGATTGATTATGATTGTGGGCCAATTATTGATGGTGTACCTCTACCGACAATCAGTCAGGGGCTTTTTGAACGGGTGATTGAAACGGCAAGTGGTGATTATCAAGTGAAAGCGGATCGTTTAGAGCAATTTGATTTCTTACTGTGGAAACGTTCATTAGATTTATGATTTATATAAATAGATAACGCTGTAAATGTTGACGGGAAAGGCTTCCCGTCAACACATTGGTTCAATTACGCGTTAGCGCGTTTGGCTTTTTGCAGTTTTTCATAAGCTGCAAGCAGCGCTTGGTGAGCTGGCAATGCCTTCAGCTCATCATCGATTGACCAGAGACCGTAGAAGCAAGACTCACCTGCTACAGCTGCTGAAGCCGCATCGACTGCTTCTTGCCCATACATACGGACAAATGCATTGTAGTATTGCGCAGGGTTTCTTTCTTCTTCTTGCGATAATAGCAGCAATGTTTGCAAGCAACGATAATAGTTTGCACGCTCAGGGGTGAACACTGAACTGTTAAAGTCTTGTGTCCACTCAACCCATGCAAGGGCTTGTTCGAGGTCGCCCCCCGCAAGCGCTAACATTGATTTTAACTCACCAACACGTAGATTACTCCAACCATTGTCTTTACCGACCGCTAAACCAAGCAGCTCACGTACACGGGTGAAATCATCTAAACCGTCATCGTCCAATTGCTCAATCAGGGCAAGGTAGTCTTGCTTTTCCCATTGGCTATCCGGTAAACCGATAATGGTGTCACGCAAATAAGCACCCATTGCGTTATTCGCGATATGCAAATCTTCAACTGGGTAGATATCTGACATGCCGGGTACTAAAATACGGCATGCATACACGCCTAAATGATTATAATCCGCGATGTAAACTTCGGCATCTAAGGTGTTGAAAATACGGATAAGCGTTGCAAATTCTTCCTGTGTCGTGCCTTTGAAGCTCCAATCTGCAAATTCATAATCCGCATCATCTTTGAACAGATCCCAGCTGATTAAACCGCTTGAATCAATAAAGTGAGTTTCAAGGTTAGTGTGCTCAGCGACTTCTTCATCATCAAAAGTCGGTGCATTAAAGACGTCTAAGTCTTTTAAGCCGCGCCCTTGCAATAATTCAGTGACGGTACGCTCAAGGGCAACACCAAAGTCAGGGTGTGCGCCGAATGACGCGAAGCAAGTGCCATTTTGCGGATTAAATAGCACCACGCAAATGACAGGGTATTTTCCACCTAATGACGCGTCATAGCAGAAAATTGGGAACCCTTCTTTTTCAAGAGTATCAATCGCTTCCACTACGCTTGGGTAACGCGCCATCACGTCCGCTGGGATCGTTGGCAAGCTGATGCTTTCTGCGATAATTTTGTTTTTCACAAAACGCTCAAATACTTCAGAAAGCCCTTGTACACGCGCTTCGTTTGCGGTGTTACCTGCGGACATACCGTTAGAAACGTATAAGTTCCCAACAATATTCATAGGAATATAGACGGTTTTGTCATCAGACTGGCGTGTAAATGGCAGGGCACAAATGCCGCGTTCTTCATTGCCGGATTGCAGGTCAATGAGCTGGCTTGCAGCTAATGCCTCATCAGGGTCATAGAACTTAATCAAACGACTGTCTAACAAGCCTTCAGGCAGGCTGTCATCTTCTGTGAGTGGGAACCATTTTTCATTTGGATAGTGGACAAAGTCACCTTCAGAAATGAATTTACCCAAGTAGAAATCAGCAAAGAAGTAGTTAGTCGATAAACGTTCGAAATACTCACCAAGGGCAGAGGCTAACGCGGCTTTCTTGCTCGCACCTTTACCATTGGTAAAGCAAAGAGGGCACTCTTTATCGCGAATATGTACTGACCAAACGTTTGGTACAGGGTTTAACCATGACGCTTCTTCAATATCAAACCCCAATTTTTTTAATTTGGTTTGGAATGCATCAATGGAGTCTTCAAGAGCGGCGTCTTTGCCGGGGATATATGTTTGGCTCATTGTCAGTCACTTGTGAATAGAGTGTGTCAAACGGGCTATCATACGGATTTTTGCCTCAACCTCACGCTTTTTATTCATTCATAGAGAAATCATCTTAATATTCATTATTTCTCCTAAAATAATTATATATACCCGAAATCCTTCAACTTGCGGCGGTGTTGACTACGCTACGCTAGCCGAGTCACATAGTTTACCTATGCTCCCCGTCTATCGTCGCTTGTCGCCTACCTGCAACTCGAATTATTTGGGGTATAGGTCACAATAAATTCAGCATAAATCCACATAATAACTAAAGTTTATTAATGAAAGGAAAATAGGATGAAAAACAGAAATAAAGCGCTGCTCGCGACACTGGTTTCACTGTTTGCCGTATCTGCTATCGCTCAGCCGAATATTACGGTATTGGCAACGGGGGGAACTATTGCTGGGGGCGGGGATTCAGCAACCTCTTCTAGCTATCAAGCGGGTAAAGTGGGCATTGATGCGTTAATTAATGCAGTTCCAGAAACCAAGAAAATCGCCAATTTAAGCGGTGAGCAGTTGGTGAATATCGGTTCGCAAGATATGAATGACCAAGTTTGGTTGACGTTGGCGAAAAAAATTAATCAGGACTGCGATAAAACTGATGGATTTGTGATCACTCATGGAACAGATACGCTAGAGGAAACGGCTTTTTTCCTTGATTTAACAACCTATTGTAAGAAACCAATTGTATTAGTGGGCGCAATGCGTCCATCAACGGCACTGGGCGCGGATGGCCCTCTAAATTTATATAACGCCGTGGTACTTGCAACGGATAAATCAGCTGGTGACCGTGGTGTACTTATGGCGATGAACGATAAAGTCGTTCAAGGCCGTAATGTGATGAAAATGAGCACAACAGAAGTACAGGCATTTGATGCGGTTAACGCAGGTGCTGAAGGCTTTATTCACGATGGCAAAGTGACGTATTTCCAAGCACCTCAACCTCGTGCTGATAAGGCCGAATTTGATGTGAGTAAATTAGAGAAATTACCTGCGGTGGGGATCGTTTATAACTATGCCAATGCATCCGCTGCTCCTGTTAAGGCATTGAGAGAGGAAGGCGTAGAGGGGATTGTCAGTGCGGGGGTTGGTAACGGCAACATGTATAAAACAGTATTTGATGCATTAGCGAAGGCAGCAAAAGAGGATGTGGTTGTGGTGCGTGCAAGTCGCGTTCCAACAGGTTATACCACTCGTAATGCTGAGGTTGATGATAATTTATATGGCTTTGTGGCATCTGAAAGGTTAAACCCGCAAAAGGCTCGCGTGTTATTACAATTAGTGTTAACTGAAACGAAAGATCCGCAGAAAATTCAGGCGCTATTTGAAAAATATTAAACTTAATGCATTTTGAGCGTTAAGGTAGCGGGGTGCAGTTTTCTGAACCCCGTTAATTGCCTTGCTACTTAATACTAAATAATCAATACATTAGGTAACAACTTGCCAATGATTAAATGATATCGTCAATAACACCTCCATCAACACGTAATGCAGCCCCTGAGGTTGCTGATGCTTGCTTCGAACAAGTATAAACCACCATATTCGCCACTTCTTCTACAGAGGCTGCACGTCGAATAATAGAACTTGGTCTGTGTGCAATCACAAATTCGTTGGCGAGTGCTTCGACTGGCTTACCTGTTTTCGCTGCTTCATCTTCCATCATATTGGCAAAACCATCAGATAGTGTTGGTCCTGGAAGAACACTGTTTACAGTAACCCCTGAGCCGGCAACATATTTTGCGAGCCCACGAGAAAGCGAAAGCATAGCCGTTTTTGTGACACCATAGTGGATCATATCCGCAGGAATATTGCGTGCAGATTCAGATGAAATAAAGACAACTCGACCCCAACCTTTTTCCACCATTGCAGGTAATAGGGCTCGGGATAAACGGACAGATGACATCACATTGGTTTGCCAGTAATTATTCCAAGTTGCATCGTCGGTTGCATAAAAGTCTTCAGCACCATAAATTCCGGCATTGTTGACTAAAATATCAACTTCTTTGATTTCACTAAGTAGCAGGGTGATGCCTGCAGGATCACTTACATCAGCGACGGCAGGGGATACTTTGGCATTAGGGAGTTCTTTTTGTAGGCGCAATACCGCGTCATCAACACTTTTTTTATTACGGCCGTTAATGAATACTTCTGCGCCGCAGACTGCAAGTCCTTTTGCTATAGCAAAACCGATGCCTGCGGTTGATGCACTAATTAAGGCGCGTTTTCCCGTTAAATCAATTTTCATTTGTGTACGCTCTTTGTTGAAATGAAATTTCATAGTAGCAGATGAAAACAGGATACTTTTCTCATTAATGCTATCTTATTAACGGTCATATTAACGTGTAAAAAGCTGAGAAATGATAACGAGAAATCGCTATCAATTTATAAATATGATTAAGCTAAAACAAGAAAGTGAATCTAAAAAGGCTTATTTCGTTTATCTTTCTCACAAAATTAAGTCAATGTGGTGATAGAACATAATCAATGGTGCTTAATTTGTAACGCTAACTTCATAACAAAGCAATTTATTCAAGTATTCCTAAGTTTAATTATTGCGCTAACTTTTATTTATTTTAATTATTTATCAATTAGTTATGGTTGACTGGTTAATGAGTCATCATTTGTGATAATGACTGTTAATTAAAATTAATGTGCCGTTGATCATATTTTGGCAACAAAGCCAGTATCAGTGTTGATAATTCGCGTCGCAAAAAATAGGCTAATCACATCACAAACAACATAAGTTGTTGTGAATATTTAGATTTAAATGAAAAGTTAAATCGTATTTCGGCCGAAAAATAAAACATAAAAAATATTAGAGGAATACAAGAATGGTTAATAAACATGTCAATACTGGCAGGAAGTTGCTCGTCTTAAAAATCGCCATCGCGATGTTGCCTATCGCGTATCAGCCAATGACTCACGCAGAACAATTTCTTGAAGATTCAAAACTCACAGGTGGACTTTATTACTGGCAAAGGGATCGTTCTCGTAAGGATTTGGACCCAAATAGCGATAAATATAAAAAATATGCAGATAATCTTAAACACTCCACATTCAATGCTAGCCTAGATTTTTCATCTGGTTATTTTCAAGATGTTATCGGCTTGGATTTAGCGGGTTTTACTGCGATTGAATTATCGAACAGTGGCCCTGCTGCACCTAACGAAATTGGTTTTAGTGATGCTAAATCACGTTGGGATGAAAAATGGACTGGCGATCGCAGTGGTGTAACATTTTATAAAGCTGCTGCAAAATTGAAATACGGTCCTTTCTGGGGAAGAGGGGGCTATATCCAGCCTACAGGACAAACGTTATTAGCTTCACATTGGAGTTACATGCCAGGGACTTATCGTGGTTTGGAAGTTGGTGGTGTTTTTGATTTCGAGCAAAATGGTGAACTGAGCATGTCCTATATGTGGACAGACCGCTATAAGGCTCCGTGGTACCGCTCAATGTATGACTTCCGTGAAGCTGATGGCAAAACAGGGATCAGTTATTTGCACTCTATTGGATTTAAATATGATTTTAAAAATAATTTAGTGCTAGAAGGGGCCTATGGCCAAGCTAAAGACTATATGGATCAGTATTTTGCTAAGGTTTCATATGCCGTGCCTGTGGCTGAACGCGATTTACGCCTTTCATATCAATTCTATGGCTCAAAAGACAAAGTTTCTGACGGTGGTGTCAATGATGTTTATGACGGCTTAGCGTGGTTGCAAGCGATGACATTAGGGTATACCTATGAACAGTTTGATTTTAAAGTTGAAGGAACCTACGTTAAAGCGGAAGGTAACCAAGGCTACTTCTTGCAACGTATGACGCCAGGCTGGGCGACATCTAATGGGCGTATGGATATTTGGTGGGATGGCCGTTCAGATTGGAACGCCAACAATGAAAAAGCATTATATGCAGGTGTGATGTACGACCTTAAAAATTGGGATCTCGCAGGTTGGAAGGTTGGTACTTCCTATATTTATGGTTGGGATGCAAAGCCAAGCACAAATTCCCAATATGCCCAAGATGTGCGCTTAAAAGAAAGTGCGTGGAACTTTGATGTTTTATACACGGTTCAAACAGGCCGAGCAAAAGACACGCTATTTAAATTGCACTTCACCAAATATGATAACCATACCGATATTCCTAGCTATGGTGGTGGTTATGGAAATATCTTCCAAGATGAAAAAGATATTAAGTTTATGGTGATGATGCCATTTACGGTTTTTTAATGAATTAAATAAATAGTGGTTACCATTGAAATAAACATGATGGTAACCGACTAAAATACACTTAGCATATATATGTAGTTTCAAATCGCCGAATAAAATAAGAAAATATACTTATATTGCAAGTTTAAAAATTAAAAATAAGGTGGATAACATTCACCTTATTTTTATTATTTAGTCATTATCCTAGTGCAGAAAAATAAACATTTATAACGAGGCAATTCCTTTATCACCTTCATTATTGATGGTAGTCGCATCATGTTTTACTTTATCTTTTAATTGCGTGACTTTATCTGTGTGAGTAACACTATTTTTGACTTTAGCTTGCCCAGAAAGGATACCACCTTTTTTAATCGATAAACTACTGTACTGAATCGTTCCATGGACTTCGCCGTTATTTTCGATACTGATAGATTCAGAGGTACATTCACCCTCAACTCGGCCATTAATAATCAATTCCTTACAAATAATATTACCTGTCACTTGGCCATTTAGCATCACTTTAACGGTATTATCTTTCCCTGTGATGTTACCAACGACCTTGCCATAAATGTGGACTTGCTCGTTTGAGGTTATGTTGCCTTCAAACATCACATCCCTTGAGATAATTGTATTCGATTTTTCTTCACTAAGAGTAGGGGTTGGTATCGTAACTTGTTCTTCTATCTTAGAGATAATCTCAGGTTCACGAATAGTAGGCGTTTCTTCAGGGGTTTGTTTGTTTTGTCTTTTGGTGAACATTTTACTTACCTTTTTTTGATTGAAGTATAAGATCAAGAACAGAATTGATAATACAAATGAAAATAAGGTGATGGCTGTATGACGAAAAAACCATCCTATTAAAGTAAGAAACCAGAAGAAAAAACTAGTGTTAATAAAAAGATATGTTTTTTTCATCAGTTAATCTCTTACGAAGTACGAGAGCAATCCAAATAAGTCTAGCTAAAAATACATGAATTACATTATGGAATTGTAATTTAACTTTTTTATTACATTTGTCTGGCTTATTAAATTAAGGTAAGCCGAAATTTTGGTCGTAATATATTGGGCTTATTATAGACGTTAATTAGATAAATCATATGACAATGATATAAAAAGTAGATGCAATTTATATTTTAAATAACGTTGTACATCGCTATGATATCATTGTAAATATTCTCAAATAGAGAAGGTGGTTTATCTGTAAAACAATATAAAGGATTTGAAGTGAATTGCAACTTATTATAGAACACTTCAATATTTCACCTTAACGACATATTTAGTGATAAATATAAAGTGAATAAGAGAAATTATGGATATTCTAACTGGGAATGCTTAATTTATCGGTGAATTTACACAATAAAAAAGCCCGATAACGGTTGTTATCAGGCTTTTGAGAAATGGGTCACCATCAAGGTATGATAGCGATTAAATTATTACTCTTTTGCTTCGTGTGCGTCAGCATTATCGCGGCAATCACCATCAGCACAGTGGCCGTATAAGTATAAGCTGTGGTTAGACAGTTTAATACCGTGACGAGCAGCGATATTTTTTTGGCGAGTTTCAATCGATTCATCAGTAAACTCAATCACTTTACCACAATCTAAACAAATTAAGTGGTCATGGTGATGCTGCTGAGTTAGTTCGAATACGGATTTTCCACCCTCGAAATTATGGCGTGTAACGATACCTGCATCATCAAACTGGTTTAATACACGGTATACAGTCGCTAGCCCGATCTCTTCGCCCATATCAATCAGCTTTTTGTAGAGATCTTCCGCACTGACGTGGTGGCACTCAGGCTCCTGAAGTACTTCCAAAATCTTAAGTCTTGGAAGAGTGACTTTGAGTCCAGCATTTTTCAATGCTTTGTTGTTGTCTGTCATGCGGGTTTGTCCTGTATCTTAAATCATAAATTTAACAATAATGAGACATTTTTAACATAAATCCAGTTGTCTTCTAAACTGATTTACAATTATAGGCATGGAAAATAAAAATAGAAACCATGTATTGTCTCATTATTTTGATAATCTCTTATAAGTCTATCCAATTAGGATATTTAATCGATTATTTTAGACCGAATGACGTTCCGCGATGGTGCACTTTGAGCGAAAAGGTATTCTGCCTAATGAATAACACTTATTTTTAATCGACTAGCCAAGAATTTCAGCTAATGACATCTCATCAGAGATTTGTTTGACCCATGCATCCACTCGTTCATCTGTTAATTCAGGTTGGCGATCTTCATCGATTGCTAAACCAATGAAGTGGGTGTCATCTGCCATACCTTTTGAAACTTCGAAGTGGTAGCCTTCGGTTGGCCAGTGTCCAACAATCACCGCACCTCGTGGTTCGATGATGTCGCGGATGGTGCCCATCGCATCACAGAAATATTCTGCGTAGTCTTCTTGGTCTCCACAACCAAAAAGAGCGACAAGTTTGCCTTCAAAATCAATTTCTTCTAACGTTGGGAAAAAGTCATCCCAATCGCATTGTGCTTCGCCGTAATACCAAGTTGGAATACCAAGAAGTAGAATGTCAAAAGCTTCAATGTCTTCTTTGCTGCACTTAGCAATATCATGAACTTCTGCTACGTCTTTGCCTAATCTTTCTTGGATCATTTTGGCAATATTTTCTGTGTTACCTGTATCACTTCCGAAGAAAATACCGATGACTGCCATAAACTGATTAACCTCTTGTTTTTCTAAGAGAGAAAGAAGGAGTGCCTCAACTTCTAGAACTCATTTAGAACGAAAATAAATAGAATTTTATGCCTTATTCTGGCGAAAAAACTTTTATAAGTCTGTCAAATTTGTGTGATTTACTAAGATAGTGTTACTTGAGTATTGTCTCATCAACTTGTTGAAGTTGTGACATCAAGATTTCTTCTATTAATTCACTGCGGCTTATGTTTTTTTCTTCAGCTAACTGATTCAGTACAGTTACAGCCTCTTCATTTAATTTAAGTTCAACTCGGCGCAATCCTTTCACTTTATCGCGTTTTAATTGGTTGCGCTTGTTGATCCTTAATTGTTCATCCCGTGATAGCGGGCTTGTCTTAGGTCGCCCAGGCCTTCGTTCCTCAGCGAACAAATCCAGAGTCGTACGATCAGTTTGTTCTTTTGCCATGTCTATAATTGCTAAAAGGGTGTGCCAATAATTCAGCGCGCCATGATACCCTAGCTAATCCCCTAGTGCTATAGCTGCGAGGGGAAGGTATAGGTTTGATTGGCGAAAAAAAACGCGGTTTTAAGAAAAAAGCACCCCTTGCTATATCAGTGATGCTTTTTTGAACACTTATTGTGTTTGTTGTTGCCACAAGCTGGCGTAAAGTCCATTTGATTGAAGTAAGTCCGTATGTGTGCCTACTTCAGTAACTTCTCCATGACAGATCACACAAATTCTATCAGCGTGTTTAATTGTGTTTAATCGATGGGCGATACTGATGACGGTTCTCCCTTGGGAAATTAAAGGCATATTTGCCATGATTGCAGCCTCAGACTCATAATCGAGTGCAGAAGTGGCCTCATCAAGGATCAAAATATCAGGCTCAGTTAGCAAGGCACGAGCAAGGGCGATACGTTGGCGTTGCCCCCCTGAAATATTTACCCCTTTTTCAGATAATTGATAATCAAAACCATCTGGTAAAGCCATAATAAAATCATAGGCTCCCGCTAGTTTTGCGGCACGAATGACCTGCTCTTCAGTTGCATTGGGGGTACTTAGTCGGATGTTATCAGTAATTGTTCCAACAAATAGTGTGCTTTCTTGCAAAACAACACTCATTCTTCGACGTAATGAAACTGTATCTGCAGTGGCTAAGTCCATTCCATCGATAATGACTTGGCCGTGTTGTGGGACATAAAGACGTTGCAACAATTTTGTCAGCGTACTTTTGCCTGAGCCTGATGGTCCTGTTATTCCGATAAATTCACCTGCCTTAACTGACAGCGTTAAATTATTGAGAACTTCGGGTGTATCAGGTTGATAACGAAATCGAATATTTTGAAATTCAATTTTACCTTGAACGCTGGCTGAGCTTGCTATTCCTTGTCGTTCATTTTCAACCGGCTTATCTAAAATATCCCCTACACGGCGCAAGGAGATTATAGTATGCTGAAAATCTTGCCAGACTTGTGCAAAGCGTAAAACAGGTTGTGTCACATGTGCGCTTAGCATATTAAAAGCAACTAATTCACCGGGACTAATAGCACCGTTTAAAACCTCTTTGACTCCCACCCATAAAAGTACCGCCGTGGTAGCTTTGCTGACAAAGGTCATTAGTTGCCCTGCAATTTCACTGCGTATAGAGACTTTGAAGTTTTGGCGTAGCTGTTTACTGAATATTTTTTTCCATCGTTGGTTAAAGTATTTCTCGGTCGCTGTTGTTTTTATCGTTTCAATCCCTGTAATACTTTCAGTTAGAAAAGTCAGCCCATTTTCATCAGCTTGATAGGCTTTTTCTGTTTGCTGGCGAATGATGGGGCCGAATATCGTCCATAAAATAAAAAATACGCCCATTGAGCCTATTAGAATCCACGCCATAAGTGAACTATAAGAAAATAGAACTGCAATAAAAATGATGACAAAAATAAAATCGATAAACAGCATTAAGGTTGAACCTGTCAGAAATTGCCGAATATGGGCAAGCTCACGAACACGAGCGATAATCTTTCCTGTTGGCCTTAATTTAAAATAGTTTAGTGGTAACGCCATCAAATGGCGGTAGATTTTCCCTGACAATTCGGCACTTATTTGGCTACTGGTATGACTAAAAATTTTGTTGCGTATAAAAGCATAAACTGGCTCCATAACTGCAATTGCAAAAATAGCAATGGCGATAACATGTAAATTGGAAATACTGCGCCCGACTAAAACCTTATCAACAAGGTTTTGAAATAAAAGGGGGCTGACTAAGGCAAATAATTGGATGACGGCGGAGAGAATAAAAATATTTCTCAACTTACCGTATTGGCGCATTATTGAAGGAATGAACCAACCAAAACCAAAGGCTTTTTTTTGCTCAGGCTCATATTGCTCCTTGATTAACATAACGTCTAACTGAGCGGATGCCCCAAATACAATATCATTAATAAGTTGTTTCTCTCCATTCGTTGGGTTGATAAGTATAAGTTCATTTTTTTTGTCTAAAATTGCCCATTCTTTTTCAAAATAAATTAAAACAGGTAGCGGTAATATATTGAGTTGTGAGTGAGATACTGAAATGAGTTCCGTTTCATATCCTAATGTATGTGCACATTCTTGAATATCCCATTCAGTTGGTGAAACTGTTTGTAGTCCAATAGCATGACGAAGCTGCTCTTTTGTCACATTTTGTTTGTAGAAATTAGCAATCCAAACAATAGCTTCCAAGCCGTTATTATTCATTTGTTCCATTGATTATTTTTCTCTCATCGCATTCGAGGTGTATTCATTGATAGGGCTAAGGAGATAATCGATAACGCGCCGTTTATCTGTTTTAATTTCAGCCACAATGGAAAGGCCTGGGGTGAGTTCAATTTTCTCACCGTCAACTAACAATGACTTTTGTTGCAAACCAATTTGACCTAAAAAAACCAAACCCAAATTTTCATCATGGGTACTATCCCTCGAAATTGAAAGAATTTCGCCATCAATTGTTCCGTAGCGGGTATAAGGAAATGCATCTATTTTTACTTCGGCTTTTAACCCCTCATGAATAAATCCAATATCTTTATTCAGAATTTTAATTTCGGCGAGCTGGACATCGTTATTCGGCACAATAGCCATTAATTGCTGCGCAGGTTGGAGGACAGCACCAATTGTGTGTGTGGCAAGCTGCTGAACAGTACCATCAACTGGCGCTCGAATAATTTCAAGCTGATTTCTTTCTTGGTTTTTTAGTAACTCTTGGTCAAGAGAGACTTGCTTAAATGCTGCTTGCTTATATTTCTCATCCCATTCTTGGTTTTTTTGCGCTTTTATCCGATCGCGTTTTTTAATCAAAGCATGATGCTGACTGTCTAAAATAGACAATTCGGAAAGTTTGGTCGTTTTTTCTTTTTGGGTAATAAGCAATTCACGTTCTTGTTCAAGGAATTCTTTTTGGCTAATAATTTGCTTTTGGCTAAGTGATTGATGTGCCTCTAAGCGTTTTTTTATATTCAATATGAGAGAGTTAATTGTTTTTAACTCATTTTTTCTAGCGTGTTGACTGACGGTATTCAGTTGGATTTCATTTGATATTTCATTGATAAGTGAATCAAACTCTATTTTTTGTGTTTGATAACTCGCTAATGCGTTGGTTTGCTCTTCTTCAGAGAGTGCATTAAATAAGGGAAATTGAGCAATAGATTGTTGTGATAGTAGCGCTTGGTAGATTAATGTTTCAATGCGCTGGAAATTGCGTTGATAATGTAAACTGTGAATGTCTTGATCTACCCCTAAAACATTCACAGTAAATAATGGGTCACCTTGCTTAACATGTTGTCCATCGGCTACATGAATATATTGTAAGCGACTTAGCTCAAATGCTTGAATTTGTTGAGTACGTCCAGAAACAATTAATTTTCCTTGTGTGGTTGCTTGAATATCTAATTTTCCAAAAAATGACCAGATAATGGCAATAAAAACACCTAAGCTGATTGAAATTGCAACACACGAGGCTAAGTAAGAGGGGGGCGTCTTTAAAATAGCCAAATGAGAAGGTAAAAAACTGTTATAGCGAACTTTTTCTAATCTTTGTTTCATATTACATCCATGTCTTATTTAAGGGATTGCTGCAGCGTCCATAAATGTTTATAGAAATCACCTTGCTCAATGAGTTGCTGATGACTGCCTTGTTCAATAATTTCCCCGTTTTGCATGACTAAAATTCGTTGGTGATTACGAATTGTTGAAAGGCGATGTGCGATGGTAATTACTGTTCTGCCTTCTGCGATAATTTGCATATTCTTTTGAATAATGGCTTGGGATTCATCATCTAGAGCGCTGGTTGCCTCATCAAAAATAATCACTTTAGGATTTGCAAGTAAGGTTCTTGCTATTGCAATGCGTTGGCGTTGACCACCCGAAAGGGATGAGCCACCTTCAGCTAAAACGGTGTCATAACCCATCGGTAGTTTAAGAATAAACTCATGCGCTCCTGCCATTTGGGCTGCATGTACAACATCATCCATAGACGCATTGGGGCGAGTTTGAGCAATATTATTGAAAACGGATTGGCTAAATAAGAAGTTTTCCTGAAGGACAATACCTATTTGTTGCCTTAATGAATGAATGTTGATGGAGGATAATGGCATACCATCAATAAAAATTGTTCCACTTTCAGGGCTGTATAATCGGAGTAACAGGCGCGCTAAGGTGCTTTTACCTGAACCTGATGTGCCAACAATACCGATGGTTTCACCCGCTTTGATATTCAAACTAAAATTCTGAAGGATATAGGGAGTGTTGGGCTGGTAACGAAAACAAATGCTATCCAGATGAATATTACCGTTTATTGGCACGGTGTTTTCTTGGCGATTTTGTTCCACGGGCAAATTAATAATCTGTGATAATTTTTCGATAGCAACATGAGTTCGAATGTAATCTCCCCATAATTTAACGAGTTTCACTAATGGTTGGCTGGCATGGTTTACCATCATATGGAAAGCAATAAATTGACCGATTGTCATTTGTAAAGCGAGAACTTCTGAGGCGCCAACCCACAATATGATTGCACTCGTAGATTTTTCAATTAGCATCACGAGGTGTTCTGAGCGAGAACTAATTTGCCCTGAAGTAAAATTGGTGTGGCTCATCTCTGAGGTCTGTTTATCCCAACGACGCGTGAAACTAGGTTCTACAGATAAACTTTTAGCCGTTTCAATACCATTAATACTTTCCGTCAAGAACGAGGTGTTGATGGCGATATTCATGAATTGCTGTTGAGCGGCTGCTTCAATTTTAGGTGTGAGCCACCACGCTAATAATAAATAGAATGGAATTGAGCATAAAAATATTAAAGTAAGTGTGGTTGAAATTAAATTCATCACAAAAATAAATACAAACAAAAATAAAACATCAACACATAGAGTAAAGAAGCTGCTGGTTAAAAATTCTCTGATCGTTTCAAGTTCTTTAACACGGGTAACAATCGCCCCAATTTGACGGTTTTTAAAAAAGGGAATGGGTAAACGAAGTAAGTGGTCAACTAGATTTAATCCTAATGTTACATCAATGCGGTTGACGGTATGGTGATAAATATATTGTCGTAAACCTTTTAATGTTACCTCTATAATCGCTGCGATAATAAGACCAAAAACTAAAACATCCAAGGTTAATAAACTATTATGGACTAATACTTTGTCCATAATTACTTGCATCACAATAGGAGAGACTAATGCTAATATTTGGAGTATGAATGAGAAAAATAAAACCCAAAGAATAATTGATTTGTATTTCAAAAATTCCACTTGAAACCAGGTGATATCAAATTGCCCTTGTTTGAGACTAACATGCAACCAGTGGCCACTCCATTGTTGTTGGAGCTTTGTGATATCCCAGATCTCGGGGGGGGTATTGCCAAATTTTTGTACTAAGACTTGTTCATTATTTCGATTAGCTAATAAGAACGCTTCCCCTTGTTCATTATATAAAATTGCAGGACACGAAATCTTAAAGACATCTTTATTTTTTGTTTGCTTTTTTTTGCAATTAATATGGTGTTTTTTTTGGATGGATTTTATTTTTTCATTGTAATTTATCGGCTGGTTAATTATTTTTTCAAGTTCATTGGTGTCAGCTAATCCTGATAATTTGGCGATAATATTAATGAAATATAAAGTTGATTGTTCATGGATGTTTTTCATTCTTAGTATTAATAATTCCTTTTAATATGTAAAATTAAACCAATTCCTGGTTTTGTTTGAATTTATTTAAAAAAAGATAATACAGGCTTTAATATTGTCTGTGTATTGAAGTTTGTCTTATTCTTTTATTCAGTAACTAATTATTGTGGTGGATAGATAGTATAAAGATATTGAAATAGAATATGAACTTTCAATATCTTTATAAATAGAGGGATTACTGAGGTATAGATAAAAATCGATGGATAGCTCTTAATACATGATCTGGTTTTTCTGCGTGGACCCAGTGCCCCGTATCTGCGACAACCCATGCTTTTGCATTTGGAAATTGAGCGGCAATTTCGTCTTTATACTCTGCCTGCACATAAGGAGAGCCCCCACCGGGAATCAATAAGACAGGTTTATCCCAAGAGGGTACGGTTTTCCAGCCTATAATTTTTTCGTAATTAGCTTTAAGTGCTGGAATATTAAACTTCCACTCGCCTTGTTTAAAGGATTTGAGTAAAAACTGGATAACGCCCTCTTCGTTTATTTCATTTCGCATAATCGCGGCAGCATCTTGGCGGTTTTTTGCGTGCTCAGTGGTGACAGCATCTAGCGCCGCAAAAATTTTATCGTGGCGGCGAACTTGGTATGCGACTGGAGCGATATCAATTGCGACAATTTTCTCAATAAAATTAGGGACAATTTCAGTGGCTGCCATGGCAATTTTACCCCCCATAGAGTGCCCAATTAAGATCGCACTTTTATAGCCTAATGATTTTATAAGGGTAATAACATCTTGTGCCATTTGTTGGTAAGTCATTTTTTCATCACGAAAAGACTCACCATGATTGCGAACATCAATTTGAATGGTATCAAAATAGTGTTGAAGGTCGCGACCAAGCACACCCAAATTATTGAGGTCGCCAAACAAACCATGAATAAGAACGATAGGGCTATTGCTCAGTGGATTTTCGGGTTTATGAATAGTATGGTTGAGTAACAGAGTCATATTTATCTTATCAATAATTAGAGAAGTGGGTCATTCATCATGTCATGGCTATAACGAAAATCCAAATATTCGGCTATGCATTTTTAGTGTAAAGGATATTTAGTTAGGTCAATAAAAAATAAAGGTGTTATACAGAAACTCAGAAAATTGAATATTAACGTTGAATAAAAACACCTAAAGGAATCGGACGATAACATACTGAAATATCATCGAACTTAGAATAATGTTTGCTTTAAGTTATTGAAATTTTAATTGTTTTGTTTTTTTCAAAACTGTCTTATAATCACACCGCAAATTTTAGTTAAAATAAGTACTGGGAAAAAATGAAAACGATAGAAGTTGATGAAGAGCTTTACCGCTATATTGCGAGCCATACACAGCATATCGGTGAAAGTGCATCGGATATTTTGCGCCGTATGTTAAATTTCAAATCCGGGCAGCCAGTACCAGTTAAAGAGATTAGTCAGGCACAACCGGTGATTAAGGCAGAACCCGCAGCGAGTGCACCTGTAACTACACAGAACCCAGTTAGGGTGGTTCGAGAATTATTATTGTCTGACGCTTATGCTGAAAAAAGCAAAGCCATCGACCGCTTTATGTTGATTTTGTCGACGCTCTATAGTTTAGATGCAAAACGCTTTGCCAGTGCAACTGAGCTTATGCACGGCCGCACTCGTGTTTATTTTGCGGGTGATGAGCAAACATTGCTTGCAGCAGGCAAACAATCTAAACCCCGTCATATCCCAGGTACACCTTATTGGGTGATAACGAACACAAATACCAATCGCAAACGTAGTATGGTTGATGCCATCATGCAGGAAATGCAATTTCCCGCTAATGTGATTGAAAAAGTGAGTAATACTATTTAATAACTGAACTTCACTGATGTTGATAACCAAGCATCAGTGCTTTGGGAGAAAACAAGTGACAATACATGAACGTGCAGGGCAGCTTCCGTTTCAAAGTGACTTGATCAATGTCGCTCAATTAACCGCTCAATATTATACGCAGCAGCCTCAGCCAGGAAATGCTTCACACGCCGTTAAATTCGGCACATCTGGTCACCGAGGTAGTTCGTTGCGTAAAAACTTCAATGAGAATCATATCTTTGCAATAGCACAAGCGATTGCTGATTTACGTAAACAGCAAGGTGTAACGGGGCCTTGTTACGTAGGTAAAGACACGCACGCCTTATCTGAGGCAGCGTTTATTACTGTTATTGAGGTGTTAGCGGCTAACCAAGTTCATGTGATTGTTCAGGAAAATAATGGCTTTACGCCAACTCCTGCAGTCTCCCATTCAATTTTAAGTTATAACCAATCCCACGCCGATATAGCGGATGGCATTGTTATTACGCCATCTCATAATCCCCCAGAAGATGGTGGGATCAAATATAACCCAGCTAACGGTGGCCCAGCAGATACGGACTTAACTTCAGTTATTGAAAAACAAGCCAATCAATTATTGGCAGATAACCTTGTTGGTGTTAAGCGTATCAATTTTGATGAGGCACTAGCGAGCGAATATGTCACTACCCAAGATTTGATCATGCCTTATGTGGCTGCACTTGGCGACGTTGTCGATATGGCTGTCATTGCTAAGTCCGGCTTGAAAATTGGTGTTGACCCGTTAGGCGGCTCAGGCATCGAGTACTGGAAAAAAATTGCAGAATATTATCAATTAGATATCGAAATTGTTAATGATCAACTAGACCAAACTTTCCGCTTTATGCCGCTTGACCATGATGGTGTTATCCGTATGGATTGCTCATCTAGTTGGGCAATGGCTGGTTTATTAGGCATGAAAGAGAAGTTTGATTTAGCGTTTGCTAATGACCCTGACTATGACAGACACGGGATTGTGACACCTGATGGTCTAATGAATCCTAATCACTACCTTGCGGTTGCGATTGACTATTTATTTCAACACCGCCCACAATGGGGGAAAGACGTTGCCGTTGGTAAAACACTCGTTTCCAGCGCAATGATTGACCGTGTTGTTAGTGATATCGGTCGTGAACTCGTTGAAGTACCTGTCGGGTTTAAATGGTTTGTTGATGGCTTATTTAGTGGAAAACTGGGTTTCGGCGGTGAAGAAAGCGCGGGTGCATCATTTCTTAAATTTGATGGCACGCCTTGGTCAACAGACAAAGACGGTATTATTCTGTGCTTGTTAGCCGCTGAAATTACAGCGGTTACCGGTGAAAATCCTCAGCAACGTTATAATAAATTGGCTGAAAAATTCGGTGCGCCAATTTATAACCGTATTCAAGCCAAAGCAAGCCATGAAGAAAAAGCCAAACTGAGTAAATTATCTCCAGAGATGGTTGCCGCAGATACGTTAGCCGGGGATAAAATTACTCAACGCTTAACCGAAGCTCCGGGTAATGGTGCATCCATTGGTGGATTAAAAATTATGACGGATTATGGCTGGTTTGCTGCACGGCCTTCAGGAACCGAAGAAGCTTACAAAATATATTGTGAAAGTTTCCGTGGTGAAGAACACCTTCGCCTAATCGAAAAGGAAGCAATCGAAATTGTGAGTAAAGTGATTAGTTAATCAATCCTTCGTTTGAATATCCCGCATTGTCATTTTCGGGGGCAATTCGGGATATTATTTGTTTTTTATTGTTAATTTCTTCATAAAATTAGGGTTGTTGATAGTGTGACGAGATTAACAAAATTCTTTTCTTTATTCTGCCCCAAATTCCCCTATTGCTTTTCATTATCAAGTGACAATAACCGTTGCAGCTAAAGGCGCTCAATGGTACAACTTTAAGTATCTGAGTGAATTTTGCTAACTATAATTGAAGATAGGGTGAGGTCAATGAGTCAGGTTTATAATTTCAGTGCAGGTCCAGCAATGCTACCTGTTGAAGTGATGCGTCGTGCTGAACAAGAATTTTGTAATTGGAAAGGCTTAGGCGTTTCGGTAATGGAAGTTAGCCATCGCGGAAAAGACTTTATTGAAGTGGCATCCGAAGCAGAACAAGACCTACGTGACTTATTAAACATTCCAGATAACTATAAAGTGTTATTCTGTCACGGTGGTGCCCGTGCACACTTTGCTACCTTGCCAATGAACTTATTAGATGGGAAAACGACGGCAGATTATATTGTGAGTGGTTATTGGTCTGAATCTGCTGCGAAAGAAGCTGGAAAATATTGCAAACCAAATGTTATCGACATTACAGAAGAAAAAGATGGCGTTGTGAGCTTAAAACCCATGCGCGAATGGCCTTTAAGTGATGATGCTGCTTATGTGCATTATTGCCCTAATGAAACCATTGGTGGTTTAGCTATCCATGAAGAACCTGATTTCCCTGAGGATAAAATTATCGTCGCGGACTACTCTTCTTCCATTCTTTCTAAGCCTATTGATGTTAGCCGTTACGGTGTGATTTATGCGGGCGCACAAAAAAATATTGGCCCTGCTGGCTTAACGATTGTCATTATTCGTGAAGATTTGTTAGGTAAAGCCTCCCCTCAAACGCCATCAGTATTTGATTATACTGTATTAGCAAAACACGACTCTATGTTTAATACTCCGCCAACATTTGCGTGGTATTTAGCGGGTATGGTTTTCAAATGGCTGAAAGCACAGGGCGGTTTGCAAGAAATGGCAAAACGCAATTATGAAAAATCACAGTTGCTCTATAACGCCATTGATGACAGTCAGTTTTATATCAACCGCGTTGCGGTCGAAAACCGTTCTTGGATGAACATACCATTCCAAATGCAAAATCCTTCACTAGATGCCAAATTTATTGAAGAAGCAAAAGACCAAGGGCTACTTTCACTAAAAGGCCATAAAGTGGCTGGTGGTATGCGTGCGTCTATCTATAATGCGATGCCACTAGATGGAGTGCAGGCGTTGGTTGATTTTATGGCTGATTTCGAACGTCATCACGCTCAATAATGAGATTTGCCGACTGAAACAGGATGTTCAGTCGGTTATTTGGCCCTGACAATTCGCTTAAAAAGAAAATAGGACCAAATTTTATTTACTTGCAAACTTCACTGGAGAAACAGCTTTTTATGCAATCCCTGACATTACAACCTATCTCTTCAATTAACGGCACAATCAATTTGCCAGGGTCTAAAAGTGTCTCAAACCGCGCACTGTTGTTAGCGGCGATGGCCAAAGGAACGACCACACTGACTAACTTATTAGACAGTGATGATATTCGCCACATGCTGAATGCATTAAGCTTGCTAGGTGTAAACTATCAACTCTCTGAAGATAAAACACGTTGTCGAGTGGAAGGTTTGGGGGGGAATTTATCTCATCCAGATACGCTAGAAATATTTTTAGGAAATGCAGGAACTGCAATGCGCCCACTGACCGCGGCTTTGTCATTGAGCCACAATGACATTGTGCTCACAGGCGAACCTCGCATGAAAGAGCGTCCAATTGGCCATCTAGTGGATTCGCTAAGAGAAGGCGGCGCTGTCATTGAATATTTAGAGCAAGAAAATTACCCACCAATTAGACTAAAAGGTGGTTTTGTCGGTGGGGAAATTTCGGTTGATGGTTCAGTATCCAGCCAGTTTTTAACTGCATTATTGATGGCAGCCCCTCGCGCAGAACAAGACACAACGATTTCAATTATCGGTGAGTTAGTATCTAAACCGTATATTGATATCACGTTAGCGCTAATGAAAACCTTTGGTGTTGAAGTGGAAAATCATCAATACCAGCACTTTATCATTAAAGGCCAGCAACAATACCAATCACCAGGTGAGTACTTGGTTGAAGGTGATGCATCTTCTGCCTCTTATTTCTTAGCTGCTGCGGCAATTAAAGGTGGCACAGTACGAGTTACGGGTATAGGCCGCAACAGCTTGCAAGGTGACACTAAGTTCGCCAATGTGTTGGAAAAAATGGGTGCAATCATTCGCTGGGGGGATGATTTTGTCGAATGTGAGCGTGGAACATTAACAGGGATTGATATGGATATGAATGCTATCCCTGATGCTGCAATGACGATTGGTACTGTTGCATTATTTGCTGAGGGCGAAACGGTTATTCGCAATATTTATAATTGGCGAGTAAAAGAAACTGACCGGTTATATGCGATGGCAACTGAGCTACGTAAAGTGGGTGCTGAAGTTGAGGAGGGGCATGATTATATTCGAGTCGTCCCCCCGAAAGAATTAAAGCATGCTGAAATTGAAACGTATAATGACCACCGTATCGCGATGTGCTTTTCTTTAGTGGCTCTTTCGGATACACCTGTGACTATCTTAGACCCAGGCTGTACGGCAAAAACCTTCCCCGACTATTTTGAACAATTGGCTCGCTTAAGTTAATCAATTGATTTAAAGGGTTGATGTCAAAGTCTAAATATCAACCCTTTTTCATTCCGCCTAGAAATCAACTTTCTCCTATTTTATTGCAATCATCAGAACCTGCTTATTTCACAAAACTGATGAATTGGTATAATACCTTCACTGAATTCAATTGCAGGTAGCTAAGGCTATTTGCAGGAAAGGAGATTTTTTATGGTGGCAATCGCCCCTGTAATCACGGTTGATGGACCTAGCGGTGCAGGTAAAGGGACTCTTTGCCAAGCATTAGCAAATGATTTTGGATGGCAACTTTTAGACTCAGGTGCAATATATCGTGTATTGGCATTAGCTGCGCTGCATCACCATGTTGATATCCAATCAGAAGATGCGCTAGTGCCTCTCGCCGCGAACTTAGATGTCCGCTTTGTCCCGGAAGAAAATGTATTAAAAGTGATCTTAGAAGGGGAAGATGTTTCCAATCAGATCAGAACAGAAACTGTTGGTAATACAGCTTCACAAACCGCGACATTTCCACGTGTTAGAGAAGCATTATTAAGACGTCAACGGGCATTTCGCTCAATGCCGGGGCTAATTGCAGATGGTCGTGACATGGGAACTGTCGTGTTTCCAGATGCACCAGTGAAAATTTTTCTTGATGCTTCAGCGGAAGAACGTGCGCATCGGCGTATGAAGCAGTTGCAAGAAAAGGGCTTTGATGTTAATTTTGAACGTCTTTTGAGCGAAATTGAGGAGCGTGATTTTCGTGATCGTAATCGTTCTGTCGCGCCTCTTATCGCCGCAAAAGACGCGTTAGTGCTGGACTCCACAAGTATGTCTATTGAGGAAGTTATTGAAAAAGCACGCACCTACGCAAAAAAAATTCTACAATTATCGTGATTATAGGCTTTATTTTAGCTTATAATTAGATAATATACGCACTTACCGCTATGTTGGTTATTTAATTAGCATAGCATCAACCTTGCGACATGGAATGTTGTCGGGTATGTGAAACAACCCCATTTGGCGGGAAGCTAAGTGGACGTTAATTTAAAACTCTTGAAGATCATTAATATGACTGAATCTTTTGCTCAACTCTTTGAAGAATCCCTGCAGAATATTGAAACTCGTCCTGGTTCTATTGTCCGTGGTACTGTTGTTGCCATTGATAAAGACGTCGTCTTGGTTGACGCAGGTCTTAAATCAGAATCTGCTATCCCAGTAGAACAGTTCAAAAATGCTCAGGGTGAGCTAGAAATCCAAGTTGGCGACGAAATCGATGTAGCTCTGGATGCAGTAGAAGATGGTTTCGGTGAAACTATCCTGTCTCGTGAGAAAGCGAAACGTCATGAAGCATGGCTGATGCTGGAAAAAGCTTACGAAGAAGCTGAAACTGTAACTGGTGTTATCAACGGTAAAGTTAAAGGTGGTTTCACTGTTGAACTGAACGGCATTCGTGCGTTCTTACCAGGTTCACTGGTAGATGTACGCCCAGTTCGTGATACTACTCACTTGGAAGGCAAAGAGCTTGAGTTCAAAGTAATCAAGCTGGATCAGAAACGCAACAACGTTGTTGTTTCTCGTCGTGCTGTAATTGAATCTGAAAGCAGCGCTGAGCGCGATCAACTGCTGGAAAATCTGCAAGAAGGCATGGAAGTTAAAGGTATCGTTAAGAACCTTACTGACTACGGTGCATTCGTTGATCTGGGCGGTGTTGACGGCCTGCTGCATATCACTGACATGGCTTGGAAACGTGTTAAACACCCAAGCGAAATCGTCAACGTTGGTGATGAAATCAATGTTAAAGTTCTGAAATTCGACCGTGAGCGCACTCGTGTTTCTCTGGGTCTGAAACAACTGGGCGAAGATCCTTGGGTCGCAATCGCTAAACGTTACCCAGAAGGTACTAAACTGACTGGTCGCGTTACTAACCTGACTGACTATGGTTGCTTCGTCGAAATCGAAGAAGGCGTTGAAGGTCTGGTTCACGTTTCAGAAATGGATTGGACTAACAAAAACATCCACCCATCTAAAGTTGTTAACGTTGGTGATGTTGTTGAAGTTATGGTTCTGGATATCGATGAAGAACGTCGTCGTATCTCCCTGGGCCTGAAACAATGCAAATCTAACCCATGGCAGCAATTTGCAGAAACTCACAACAAAGGCGACCGTGTTGAAGGTAAAATCAAGTCTATCACTGACTTTGGTATCTTCATCGGACTGGACGGCGGCATCGATGGCCTTGTTCACCTGTCTGACATCTCCTGGAACGTTGCAGGTGAAGAAGCAGTTCGTGAATACAAAAAAGGTGACGAAATCGCAGCTGTTGTTCTGCAAGTCGACGCAGAGCGTGAGCGTATTTCTTTAGGTGTTAAACAGTTAGCTGAAGATCCATTCAATAACTACTTAGCAGCAACTAAGAAAGGCGCAATCGTAACTGGTAAAGTAATCGCAGTTGATGCTAAAGGTGCAACTGTTGAGCTGACACTGGGCGTTGAAGGTTACCTGCGTGCATCAGAAGCTTCACGTGACCGTGTTGAAGATGCAACACTGGTTCTGAACGTTGGTGATGATGTTGAAGCTAAATACACTGGTGTTGATCGTAAAAACCGTGTAATCAACCTGTCTGTTCGCGCTAAAGACGAAGCTGATGAGAAAGA
>NZ_JBEBNT010000026.1:0-51103 GCF_040396775.1 Providencia sp. | reverse complement strand
GCTCGTCGGGCTCATAACCCGAAGGTCGTTGGTTCAAATCCAGCTCCCGCAACCAATTTTTTTACTTCTTCAGTCGCGGGGTGGAGCAGCTTGGTAGCTCGTCGGGCTCATAACCCGAAGGTCGTTGGTTCAAATCCAGCCCCCGCAACCAATTTCTTCCTCTAGTAGTACACTCTTCCATACTCACTAATCATTTTTTTCGATTTCTACACACATAAAAATTCTTCACATAAAAAAGGCGACTCGCTTTTGCTTATCACCTCTACATTGACTATTTTCAATAACTAGTTGCGGATCGCTAACTCACCACCATTACGGAAGTAAGCTTTTACCCCTTCAAAAATAGACTCTGCCATCTGTTGTTGGAACTTAGCTGTCTTCAGTTTACGCTCTTCTTCTAGGTTACTGATAAACGCGGTTTCAACTAATATTGATGGAATTTCAGGCGCTTTGAGTACTGCGAATCCTGCTTGATCAACCTTGTTTTTGTGTAATCGGTTGACTCTACCCATACGTTTGAGTACTTCATCACCAAATTTCAAACTATCATTAATCGTTGCCGTCTGGACTAAATCCAACATGGTGTGGTCAAGATACACGTCACCACTTTTACTCACACCACCAATTAAGTCGGCCTCATTCTGAGTTTGAGCAAGGTAGCGAGCCGTGTTACTGGTTGCTCCTTTAGTCGATAATGCAAACACTGATGAGCCATGCGCTGAACGGTTAGTAAATGCATCCGCGTGAATTGAAACAAATAAATCAGCCTGCATTTTACGCGCTTTTGCGACACGAACTTTAAGGGGGATAAACACATCCTCATTACGCGTCATATATGCACGCATTTTAGGGTCTTTATCAATCAATGCTTTCAAGCGCCGTGCAATTTGCAAGACAACATCTTTTTCACGCGTTTTATATTTCCCTATCGCGCCAGGGTCTTCCCCGCCGTGTCCCGGGTCAATCATAATGATAATCGGGCGATCCGTCCCTGCTTTACCCGGTTTTTTCGCTTGTGCCGGCATACTTTCTTCGAGGTCACCTTTATTGTAGTCCTCGAGTAATGCTAACAGTGGATCATCACTAGTATCTACACCTTTACCCGGATAGAAATCAAGGACTAAGCGGTGTTTAAACTCCCCAACAGGCGACATAGTAAAGAATTGCGGAGTTACTTTATTTTTCACTTCAAAAACAAGGCGTACGGTTTTAGGGTCAAATTGCCCCACCCTGACCAGTTTAAGGTAAGGGTCACGCGTTTGAATTTGGGTTCCCATCTGTTTGAGCACATTATTTAATTGTACACCCTCAAGGTCGACAACTATCCGCTCTGGGTTATTTAGCACAAACTGGCGATACTTTAATGGAACGCTTGATTCAAGCGTTACACGGGTATAACTCGATGCAGGCCAAATACGCACAGCGATCACGCTGCTATTAGCAGAAAAACCGAATGGGCTGACGCTCAGTAACATAACTGCAGCGGCACCTTGAATAAAACGGCGCTTAGATGGGCTGTGATCTTGCTGACTCATCAATAATTCCGAACCTAGAACTGAAAAATAAAATGATTTTAGACTATAAGCCAATTATTTGGCTAGAAATAAGCACTCTAACCAATCATGTGCTCTCTGTCATTAATAATACACATTTATATTTAAAGATATGTAACCCATAAAAATATATTTGTTATTTTTTTATGCCATCTTTTACTTGATATTTTTCGCCAAAAAGAATAAAAATACATTATTAACGAATAAAAATTCATTAAAGAGGGTTGTTATGAAAGAGCGCAGCACCGAGTTGGTTGATGAGTTTCGCCATTCGGTACCTTATATAAACGCCCACCGCGGCAAAAATTTCATTATTATGCTTGGTGGTGAAGCGATTGCGCATGAAAATTTCCCAAGCATTGTCAATGACATAGGTTTATTACATAGTTTAGGGATCCGAATTATTGTGGTCTACGGTGCTCGCCCTCAAATTGAGGATATTCTAGCAGAGCACAAATACGATGCGGTTTATCACAAACATACCCGTGTGACTGATTCAAATACACTTGAATATGTTAAACAGGCATCTGGCGCATTACAGCTCGATATTACCGCTCGTTTGTCAATGAGCTTAAGTAATACGCCATTACAAGGCGCTCACATTAATGTGGTCAGTGGTAATTTTGTCATTGCACAACCCCTTGGTATCGATGATGGTGTTGATTACTGCCACAGTGGAAGAATTCGCCGAATAAACGAAGAGGCCATTAATAATCAACTAGATAATGGTTCTATTGTTTTAATTGGCCCAGTTGCTGTTTCCGTGACAGGGGAAAGCTTTAATCTCACGTCAGAAGAAATTGCGACTCAGCTAGCCGTAAAAATGAAGGCTGAGAAGCTGATCGGGTTTTGTTCATCTCAAGGTGTCGCAGATAAAGATGGCAATATCTTATCTGAACTATTCCCTAATGAGGCAGAGAATCGAATCCAAGAACTTGAGTCTGAAGGAGATTACTACTCTGGAACTGTGCGTTTCTTGCGGGGGGCAGCTAAAGCTTGCCGCCGTGGAGTACGTCGTAGCCACCTGTTAAGTTACCAAGAAAATGGCTCACTTATTCAAGAGTTATTCTCTCGTGATGGTATCGGTACTCAAATCGTAATGGAAAGTGCTGAACAAATCCGCCGCGCGAATATCAATGATATTGGGGGAATTTTAGAGTTAATTCGCCCATTGGAGCAGCAAGGAATACTCGTCCGCCGCTCACGGGAACAACTCGAAATGGAAATCGATAAATTCACAATTATTGAACGAGACAATTTAGTGATAGCTTGCGCCGCCCTTTATCCATATCCAGATGAAAAGTTAGGGGAAATGGCTTGCGTTGCCGTTCACCCTGATTACCGCAGTTCTGCTCGAGGAGAAGAGCTACTTCACCGTGTTGCAGTACAGGCAAAACAATTAGGCTTAGAAAAATTATTCGTATTAACGACTCGCAGTATTCACTGGTTCCAAGAGCGCGGTTTTACCCCTGCAGAAATTGAGATGCTGCCACTGAAAAAACAAGCTTTATATAACTACCAGCGCCGCTCTAAAATTTTGATCTTAGATTTAAAGAGCCAATCTGATAAGTAGTGTTCTCTATTTGCAATAAAATAAGTGTTGGTTAGTGCAGTTAATACCCCCAGATCACGCATGGATGTCTAATTTGGGGGATCTTATTAATCGTTGATATCGATTTAATTACGCAATTTGTACAATTCTTGCTTTTTCACAAAGTGGGTTAGCATCTAAGTGCGGCTTTATTGCCGCTTCCATTTCAGCAAAAGAGCTACCATAAAAGTAGAATGCTGTTTCGGTAGGGCCATCCCACACCCCATGAATACTACCGATATCTTCCACGGCTTCATCTAGTACATCAAAAACGTCGTTAATGTCACCATTTTCATAAACTTCATCAGCAAGTTCTGTGCCATTAAAATAAACGGCCAAACCTTCGTGCTCACCAAAGTCGATACGAATATCCTCTCCATGGATAAATAAACGAGACCCTTTTGGCGCTAGCATTGAGGTAAATAGCTGGATAATCATGCTAATATTTTCATCACTTGCATCAGCAATGGCCAATTCAATATCACATTCTTGTGCTTCACCATTATCACCTAATAGTGTGCCACCACCCGTGACATGAATATCTTTATCCAGACTTTTCATGACTTCATCAAATGCATCTTCTAAGTCTGCACGCCTAACAGGTTCTAATCTCGCATTTAACGTAATGGTTACTGCGGTCATCTCTTGCTGGTTATCCATATCATTACCTTTAAATCATTATTATTAACAAGTTAAGTAGTTTAATTTTCTAAGCTATCACTTTTCATGGTTATACTAACTGTCTCGTTAACCCACTACGGCGCTTAGTTGGCGTTTCGATTGCTCGTCGCAATACTTTCGGATTGCCATACAGGGAAAGCTCTTTTTTGGCTCGAGTGATTGCAGTGTACACTAACTCCCGAGTAATAACGGGTGAATATAATTGGGGTAAAACAAATGCGGTATGAGTAAATTCCGAACCTTGAGATTTATGTACCGTCATCACATAAGCCGTTTCATGTAAAGGAAGGCGATTTGGCTGAACACCTCGAGTACTCCCGTCAGGAAACTGAAAATAAGCCCTAAGCGCCCCTTCTTCGTCAGGTAAAATAATGCCAATATCACCATTAAACAGCCCTAATGGGCTATCATTACGACTGATCATTATAGGCCGCCCCGCATAATGTTTATTTAAATGATTATAAGGCCGGTTAATTAGCCCTTGCCGATGAAGTAATTTCTCTAGCTTATCATTTAGCCCAACAACACCAAAAGGCCCTTCTCTTAGTGCGGCTAGTAATCGGTATTGATTAAACTGAGTTAAAACCTCTTCAGGGGATTTATTTGCTTTCACCGCAAGTAAGTAATCTTTATAACAGGCTGAAGCATCAAGTAAAATTTTCACATAATCATCTGTGGTTTCTTGTACATAATTATGCACATCCACTAATTCTTGGTTTAACAACTTTTGAGCTTGAGTTGAATTACCCTCGTTGACAGCAAAAGCGAGTTTTCCAATGCCTGATTGTTCTGAAAAACGATAACTTTTACGTAATAAGCACAAACTATCACGAATAGCAGGCCCTTCGGCTGACGAATATTCACCAAGTGAATAACCTGTAATTTCCGTTAATTGCTTCGCTCTTTCAGGGCTATAGCCAATATCAGCAAACTGACAAATATCCCCCAGCACTGCCCCAGCCTCTACCGAGGCAAGTTGGTCTTTATCACCAAGAAAAATCAGCTTTGCATTTTCAGGTAGCGCCTCTATCAGCTTTGCCATCATAGGCAAATCAACCATAGACGCCTCATCAACAATTAAGATATCTAACGATAATAAATTATTGCGATTAAAACGAAACTGCTGGCTTTCAGGTTGAGCTCCGAGTAATCGATGCAACGTTTTTGCTTGCTTTGGTAAAATTTCACGCTCTTTTTCTGTCAATGGCATGCTTTTCATCGCATTACCAAGTGATTCCGTTAGCCTTGCCGCGGCTTTCCCTGTTGGGGCCGCCAGCTCAATTTTTAATTGTTGTTCAGTTCGAGTTTCCAGCTTAATTAAAGCCGCCAGTATGCGTGCTACCGTTGTTGTTTTTCCCGTGCCTGGCCCCCCAGAAATAATGGAAACTCGGCTGGTTACAGCAACTGCCGCTGCAATTTTTTGCCAATCAATGTCTTCTAAAATAGGGAAGAGGCTATCTAACACAGGTTGAATTTGTTTATTCTGGTTATTTTTTACTGATGTGTTAGAGAAAAAATGCGCAACACACTGCTCATACTGCCACATACGTTGGAAATATAAATAATCTTCCGAAAGCAATAATGGGGAAAGACTATTTTCAGATGTTAAAGAGACTGCATGCGCATTTTGAATCGCTTGATAAAGTGTTTTTTTATCAGGTTGCCCCATTTTTTGCCAAAAATCATTTGCAAGCTCTTGGTGTCTCCCTGAAAACAGGTTTTCAAGTGTCACGTCGGATAACGCTAAACACACATGTCCTGTCATGGTTTCCGCACTCAAAAGGGCAGCAACTACCAATAAAATGGGATTATTTTCATCAGCAATACTGTAAGCAAACTGCACATCTAAAGGCGTAAAAACTCGCTCTTCAATCCCTCGATTAAAAAGAGGTTTCATTAGCATGCCTCCTTATCAAGTGTATCGCTAAACAGTTGATCGAGAGCTTTAACAAATGCTTTTATTGGACGATAAAAGAAAATACCATTCTGTGAATTAACATTGTCGATCCCTCTTAAAAAGAGATAATACACACCACCAAAATGCATTTCGTAATCATAGTCAGGTAAACGTTGTTTTAAATAGCGATGTAGCGCCAAAGAATACAATTGATATTGCAAATCATAGCGGTGGTCAATCATGGCTTCAGCCATCGCTTCTTGCGTGTAGTATGATGCATCTTCACCAAGGTAATTCGATTTATAATCAAGTAAATAGAATTTTCCATTCCAATAGAATGTTAAATCAATAAACCCTTTTAAAATTCCCTGAACTTTTTCAAAATTCAATGGCGGGCACCGCTTAGATAACGGATCATATTCATGCGTTATGTTATCTACATTTTTTGCATTAATAATGGCGTCAATGGGCAAATAAAACTGCATTTCATCTAGCTGATCTTGCGGCTGCAATGCAGATAAACAGAGCCCGTCCTCAGCAAGAGGTGCTTTTACGATTGCCTCTAACCATTCTTGCAACATGGGAGCCCATTCAACATCAAACCCTGAACTTTCGAGCTTTTCTGTTAACCAGTCGAGTGATACAGGCTCACTAAAGCTAATTTCTTCCATCAATGTATGTAAAAAAGTTCCGGGGGATGCGCCTTTAGGAAATTGATGCGGCGTTAAGCTGTTACCGCTTTCGTCTTCTTGTTGCTCGATATCAATACTAGCCTCGATATCCATTTTAGGTGCCAATGAATTTGCAAACTGTAGTGGAGAGACGGTTTGCTCATCTTCTGAATGACTTGCCCCATAACTCAGTCCTGAGTAGCTTGTTACTCGCCAGTGATCGTCAAAGTAGCGTGTTAGCTCCCTAGCCATTAAATCATCATGCATTTCTTTATCGAGAACTAATCTTTCAGATTCAAGCTGCTCAATCGAAATGACATCAATAATTTCGTTACTGATCTCACTTAACATACTATTTAGCAGCGAATTATCACCAGCCTCTCCTTTTTGGAGAACATAGCCAAGTGCGGATAAATGCAAATCTGTTTCGCCGCTCTTCTTTCTATTCCCCTTTATTAACGGGGCAATACCAACACTACAATGGTAGATAGCACGAGTTAATGCTACATACAGCAAACGGAGGTCTTCAGCTAAACGTTCTTCATCTGCTAAAGCAACGGTTTCGTCACTATCTTCTAAATCTAACCTCGTACCATAATCATTTCTATCATGGTATAAGCCTTTAGATTGTGGTAAGAAATTGCTAGCAAAAGGTAACCATACAACTTTATATTCAAGGCCTTTAGATTTGTGGATTGTGCTAATTTGAACAAGGTGTTTATCGCTTTCCAACCGCATCTGCTGCGCATCCGATTGGTGGTCGGGATGAGCTATTTGTTGTGCTAACCAGCGAGTTAGTGTGTGCTCACCTTCAAGTTGAAGTGACATTTCCTGCAATAGCTCACCGATATGCATAACGTCCATCAACCGCCTTTCACCATCAGTTGCAGATAATAATGTTTCAGCAATATGACGCTGTGACATTATCATTCTTAGCATTGGCAATACACCTCGCTTTTGCCAGACGGTCGAATAGCGAGAGAATTCATCAACGAGATTTTCCCATGCTTTTTCATCATGGTTAAGCTCATCAATATCTTTAGCTGTTAGCCCTAAAATCCCTGTCGCGAGTGCACTTCGTAATACACGTTCTTTTTCAGGAGCCAATACAGCCTGTAGCAACCACAATAAATCCCTAGCCTCAGGGGTTGAAAATACACTTTCTCTATTTGATTGAAAAACCGAAGGAATATTTAACTGATTTAAGGCATCTCTAATTAATATTGCTTCACGGCGGCTACGTACCAATACGGTAATATCTGAAGCTGAAACCGCAACCTGTTGCTCATTATTCACAAAGTACGTTTTACCTTCGAGCCCACCTTGTAGGTATTGTGCAATTTGCGCTGCACATTGCCTTGCAATTGCTTGCTCATATTCAGATACAGAGACTGCCTCTGCATCTAACTGCCAAAAAGTGAGCGCTTTGACCTCATTACCTTTGTGGAGCAGTTTTTTCCCTGCATTTTGTTGTGCGAAATTAACAGGCTGGAATGGTATCTGTTCAAAAATAAAAGGTGATTGGCAATGGCTAAATACGCGATTTATGGCTTCAACCATACTTTGTGATGAGCGATAGTTGGTTTCTAATGTGTAGTGAGCACTAACCTCCTTTTTCGCTTCAATATAGGTAAAAATATCTGCACCACGAAAAGCATAGATGGCTTGTTTTGGATCGCCAATAAATAAAAGAGCCGTATTATCAACACCTTGATAAATCCGCTGAAAAATACGGTATTGCTGTGCGTCTGTATCTTGGAACTCATCAATCATCGCCACAGGAAAGCGCTGGCTAATCGCCTGTGCTAAGAACTTTCCGCCATCATGACTAAGCGCACGGTCTAAACGCGTTAAAAGGTCATCAAACCCCATCTCCCCGCGGCGATGTTTTTCATCAGTTATAGTTTGTCTAACTTCTGAAATCGCTAATGGGATAACAAGATCTTTTAAAGTTAATGACTGAGTGAGTAACGTCTCAATTTGCTGAAAAACCACATGCTCAGGGCCTTGGCCGCTTTTTGATTTCTCATGTAATACTGTTTGAGAAAAACGAACAAGATCTTTAGGAAAGTCATAATCTTGGGTGACTTCTTCTGCCCACTGTCCAATTTTTATTAACCAGCTCGGTAAAAAACGAGAACTATAACTGCGTTTATCAACATCAGAGTCTGTAATTAGCTTTTCGAAATCCCCTGCATTTTCTCGCCAAGAGGATTTCACTGATTCAATCAGAGAAACCAAGCGTTGGTGCCGTTCCTCCAATGACTCTTGAACCTTGGGCTGATTAATAATGAGCGGCATATCCCCTTGCAAGAAAGGCCTTATTTCAGCTAACAGAGCCTCAGGCCCATTCCATTCGGACTGCACAACCTTAGTCATTGAGTAATCAAGCGGGTAAAAATGACGGCGCCAAAAATCTGCACAAGCCTGTTTTTGAATCGGGAATTCATCTTGGATCATTGTTTGCTCAAAGAGTACACCTGATTCAAATGCATTATGCACTAGCATTCTTTGGCAAAATCCATGGATAGTATAAATGGCGGCTTCATCCATTTGCCGTTCGGCAGCCAATAACCACTCTTCTGCAAATTTTAGTTGCTCTTCACCTGCAAGCTCACCAAGCAATTCCAGATACTCAGGTTGAGACTCAAACCCAACCCCATTTCTTAAGCAAACCAAACGCATTTCATGAATTCGCTGCCGAATTCGCCCACGCAATTCATTCGTTGCCGCCTCTGTGAACGTCACAACCAAAATTTCTTCAACACTAAGCGGTCGAGGAAAGGCATTTTCGCCCCCCAGACCTAATAAAAGTCGCAGATAAAGTATACCAATGGTGTATGTTTTTCCTGTCCCTGCCGAAGCTTCAATCAGTCTTTGTCCACTTAGAGGCAAAGAAAATACATTCAATAATTGGGACTCTACCTGCATTTTATTCACTCAGCATCTTCCTTTATTGGCAAAATCTTTTGTAGCTCTGAAGCTGTTGGGTAAAACACCCAGCCTTTCAGTTGAGCAAAACCAGACTTCTCGTTAACATCTTGACCAATAACTTGAGATGTTAACGCTAGCCCTTTACGTTTAATGACTGCATTTTCATAATATTCAATAACTTGCTCTTTTGTTGCCGAACCTAAGGCTGACAACACTTTATCACGAGTATCAAAGTTAAAAATATTGCGTGAAAAGTCTGATGAATAACGCCCTAGCTCTTCGTAGAATGTCTGCGGTGGCTGGTTCATTTCAGTAATAATTGATTGTTTATACTGATTAAACTCATCAGCTGGTAGTTTTTTAAGCTTATCTAACGCCTGAGCATAAAACGCTTGATAACGCGTATTAAGATAATCTGGTGTTTTAGCGTTGCTTTGTAATAAAAAGCCCATTCCCCACTGATCGCCTAGGCCAGATTTAAATGCAAATACCGCATAACCTAACTGCTCATTAGTCCTTAATTGATCATAGAACCAAGGCTGAATCACCTTCGCTAAAATACCTGACAATACTGCGCCATCTATACGGCTATAGCCATCTGGGACAAAGATTTCAGCAAGCGCGTTATCAGAACTATTCCCTTGTTTATGGAAGTCAGCTAAATAGTTTTTATCAATAACAACCACATCGCCACGCCACCATTCAGTCCCCTCACTATTTAATAACTTTTGAGCATTCTGAATTGTTTTGATGCTTTGCGACTCATTAATATTTCCGAAAACGAGTGCCTGTAATGCTGCGCTTTTCACCAATAATTGACGATAATTAGTTAGATCACTAAGTGATATTTTATCCAACTCTGCAAGGCGCTGTTCTTGCTCAAAGTAAGGTACGCTATTAATGCGCTGAAGGGGCTGCATTGCCAATTCATAAGCTTTTGCGTTATTTGCAACGGCAATTTGTTCCTTATACCAAGATTTTGCCTGTGCTAACTCTTGCTCGGTTGGCTCAAAGCTTAAATACAGCTTAGTCATGGACAAAAAGAGCTCAGGTAAATGTTGGGTATAACCGCTGGCATTGAGCTGTAAGCCAACACCTTGCGAAACAGAAACAGAAACAGACATACCAGCAACTGACGCTTGATATTGCAGTTCATCCATTTTTAATGAGGAAATATATTGCAATAATGCCCCTGTGACTTGGTCTTTCGCACTTTGTTCGCCCTGCTTTGTACGCAAAGACAACGTAATACTTGCTTTAGGCTCATCTGCAAAATATTGGCTTGGCATATATAACACACGAGTATTTCCATTTTGATAAATAAACTCGGGGTGTTTATAGTCTTTTTCCGATTTAATTAATGGCAGCTTATCCGCTATGTAGGGGTTTAATGCTGGTAATTTAAAGTGCATTTTAGACTCTAAATTATTCCAGTTTTCAAACTGTTTTTGCGTGATTCGGTCAACTTGATAAGGCGCTTCGACAAAATATGCTTTCTTATTGCTTGGCTCGTCAGGGCTAATAAACCAAATTCGCGCATTTTGCGCTGTCAGTTCTGATAAGCGTTGCTTAATAGCGGCTGGATCATATTTATCCGCAATATAATCAGAATCAAGCACATGATTAACAGGGACATCTATCATTTGGTCAGATAACCATTCAATGTAGTTCATATCCCTAACAACTGAACCATAACGAAAAGATAAGTTAAGCACTTTTGCAATTTCATCAAAGTAACTTTCACTTATACCATCATTTTTAATTAAATCTATATAGGAAAAAATAGCGGCAATTATTTGGTCACGTTCCTGCAACCCCTTATCCGTTAAAGTGACATAGATAGAGAAAGAACCATAATTTCTATCTGCATTTGGTGATGCAGATGCACTTATACCTTCAGCTAAACCTTGTGAAATAAGCCAATCAGCTAATGTTCCAGGACTACGATTCCCAAGTAAGTAACTAATATAGCTATCACTTTTACTGCGAAAATCTGCCATGTTATTTTTAATGCTAAACTCAATTTGAATCGCTTTTTGCGGCTGAGCTGGCACGTAATGGATAATAATGCCTTTTTCTTTATCCGTAACCGCTTGAGTACTAATGGCCTGAACACTAGCATTAAAATTAGGAATACGACCAAATGTTTCTTGCGCTATTTGAGCGAGAGAGTCAATTGATTGATCACCATAGAGAACACCATTCATCAAATTAGATGAATAATAATGCTTATAAAAACCAACAAGTTCGTCCTGCAATTTACTGTTGGGCTTATCTTTTAACGTTTCTAAGTTACCACCAGAAAAGCGAGAATTTGGATGTTGCGGGTTTAGTGTTTCAGAACGCACTTGCCATATACGCATTCCATCACGAGAACGAGCCATCGTTAATTCTGCATTAACTGCATTACGCTCTCTATCAGCATTAGTTGGATCTAATAGTGGCTCTGCTAATGCATCAGCTAATCTGTCAGTCGCCTCTTTTAAAGCGCCATTCTCCACTTCAAAATAGTATGCTGTACGGTGTGGTGCTGTACTTGCATTATGACTACCACCATGTTTTTGTAAAAACTCAGAAAAGCTACTTGGTTCAGGGTATTTTTTAGAACCCATCAATACCATATGTTCTAAATAGTGAGCTAACCCTAATTGGCTGTCTGGGTTTTCAATACTTCCTACAGGGATAGAAACAGCTGCCAATGATTTGGTTGCTTTAGCATCAGAAACCAATAAAACCGTCATATCGTTACTCAGCTTTATTGCCTTATACTCGCGAGGATCGCTCTCACTCTTATTAATAGTCTCAGGTAACAGTTGCCAGAGTGGTTGAGCAGCAATAGCACTACCACACCCTAATACTATGAATAATAAGAATAGCTGAGCGATCTTGTTGGATAAATATTGCATCCTATAATGCACTCCCGTTATTTTAAATATTTAGTCATTGGTTGTAAAAAACGCTGTGTATTCTGTAACAGCGATTGAATCATTGTACTATTCAAGTTTCTACAAGCCCTCAACACGTAATCATCTTCCATCTCGCCTTTTTTCATCGAACTCCCTTGGAGACTTTGAATTAAGGCTGATAATGCTTTTTGTTGGCTTTCTTCTGATGAGAAATCATATTGCTTCGTTTTTTTATCAAAACAAGCCGTTAACCAATTCCAGCCACTTTGGTTTAAAAGAATTAATGGGGTGTTTAGCCCTTCACAATAACCTTTTACTAAGCTTTTTAAATAACCTAATGCATCATCTTTTTCAATGGATGAAAACTGCCAAATACTGTTATCACGCCCCAATGCAACACTTTCCCCTTCACCAACTTGAGCATTAAAAAAAAGATGCTCAATCCATAGCTGGACTCCATCATTCGCGGTTAGGTAAGCTGGTCGATAACGTAACATGCCTGTTTCGTGAACATTCTTAAGCTGCCCTGTAATTTTGATCCCTTCAATTTCACAATCTATTGGATAATCAAATAGCTGAACCTCATAATCTTTTATTTTTTCAGCTAATGGAACAATCTCATTCAGTTGCTGTTCCCAAAAAAGCTGACCAAATTGTTTTGCAGGCAATTGCCCCGATGCTTTAAGCGCATGATAAAAAGGATCAGGGCTTTCCTCTTTGACAAGCAAATCTAAAATTTGATCATTAATTTTATAGCGTTGTAAACGCCCAAGAATAAAAGGCTCTTCTTCAGGCAGCTCAGTTTCTTCAATTGAAAAATGTACTTTCAGACGTTGCTGGAAAAATGCACGAATAGGATGACGATAAAAACGTAAAAGCTGCTCTAAGGAAATATGTGTAATTTCCTCTTCAGGATCTTTGAGAACTAAACAAAAAGAGTTTTCTACCCGTTCAGTTGTCTTAGCCGCTGGTAGCCACTCTTTTGCAAAACTTTGATAAGGTGTTTGAGGAAGATAGTTTTCTTTTGCAAAAGGTACTCGGGTATGCAGGGTAACCAGATGGGATTTTAACTGCTTAGAACTGTCATCAATATTGAGTAACTCATCACCTTCCAAGCAGAAACTTTGGCAAATATAATCAAGTAATTCCGTCACTAAGACAGATGGATTACATGGTTGATTATCACGAATTGAAAGCCCGATATAGCTAATATAGAGCTGCTTAGTTGCTGAGTTAAGTGCCTCTAAAAAGAGGTAACGGTCATCATCTCGACGCTTTCTATCTCCTCTCGCTGGTTTTTCTGCCATTAAATCAAACCCTAATGGCGGAATGCTTCGTGGGTAAGCACCATCGTTCATACCCAGCAAACACACTACCTTGAATGGAACAGAGCGCATTGGCATCAGTGTACAAAAGTTAACAGCTCCAGCTAAAAAGCGTTGACTAATTTTTTCATCATCAAAGCGTACTGAAAGTTCGTCTCTGATCAAACGAAGTGGAATAGGTTTGTCATAACCTGATTCCATAGCATTTTCGATGATTTGATGCCACTGTTCGGTTAAAAGAACCAAAACCAGCTCTGTTTCACTATCAACCTTAAAGCAGCTATCAATAAGTTGCTGACAAAGCTCTTTCCATTTATCAAGCGGCCGCTCTTGCTCTAATACTGTACGCCACTCTCTTAATGTATTAATTAATAAAGCCAATTTTCCTGCTAGCTGAGCTGCCAAACCACTGCACTCATCGTAAGGTAAGATACCATTCCATGGGCCATTTCGACTATCCATGGCATAACCTAATAACATTCGACTTAAGCCAAACTGCCACGTATTTTGCCCTATAACAGGTAAAGCAAATGAACGTACATTGTCATCGTCAAGCCCCCAGCGGATCCCTGACTCATTCACCCAACGTCGTAGCAAACTTAGTTCACTTTCATCGATCCCAAAACGCTGAGAAAAAGCCTTAACCTCCAGTAAACTAAGCACTTGTTCTGTAGAAAATCGGCTTTGAGGCAAATCTAGCAACGTGATAAACGCTTGCAAAATTGGATGTGCTTGTAATGCTTTCCTGTCAGAAATAGAAAAAGGAATATAATGTGAAGATGATGTATTTCCAAAGACAGCCTGAATATAGGGGGCGTAACTATCGATATCTGCCACCATAACAATCACATCTCTTGGTGTTAATGATGGGTCATCTTCAAAGATAGACAACAGATAATCTTGCAACACTTCGACTTCACGCTGGGCGCTATGACACAAATGGAACGAAATAGAATCATCCCCTTTATGTATTAGCCCTTTTCCTTGGCTTGTCTCATAGTTTTCTAATGTCGTTCCAAGCTGTGCGTGATTTTCAAGATCTAAAATATCTTGCTGGATATTTTCTAGTAGGCTTACTCTATTGGTATCAACATAAGCAGAAATTTCATTCGCTGTATCAATTTGAGAAATAAAATATAAATTATCTCGCCCCAGTTTTCCCCACGAAGCTAGTAACGGATTAACGATATCCTGCTCACCATCATCATTAAATAAATGAGGTACATGCTCTTCAATTTTAAAACGTGATATCTCATGTTTATCAAGATAATGACGTAGTTTTCTTTGTTGTAGCTTAGCTAAGAAAGAGGCACTTTGAATATCCCCCCAATAATAACGACAAGGGTTTTTAAACATTAGATGGATATCAGTATGTTCCGAAATTGCATTCAACGCTTGAAGATAAACAGGTGGTAGTGATGAGATCCCACAAATAAAAATACGTTTAGGAAGCATTTTCCCTAAAGAAGGTGTACTTTTTAGTCTACCAATAAAATTTTCGTATAAATTAGCGCGGTGCCAAGGTGATTGGTTTAATTCATTTGAGTATTCAACAAGACATAACCACAGCCTTTTTTGCCATAGCTGATTGGTACTGAGTCCTTCTATTAGCTCATTTTGTTGCCACTTTTCAATCCATTGAGGCCGATAAACTAAATATTGGTCAAATAGGTCTGCAACCCTGCCTGCAAGCTGATGAAGTTTTCTTTTATCTGTATCATGCTGCAAATAATGCCTTAATGGTTCGAATTCCTCCTCATCAATAACCTTGGGTAAAATTGTCATCAATTTCCATGTCATTGCTTGTTTGGTATATGCACTTTCTTTCGGTATATCAGGTAGCACACGCCTGAACATGTCCCATATAAATGTAGCTGGTAACGGATAGTTAATATTCGCGGCAATCCCAAATTGTTTTGCGAGTTCAATCTGTAACCACTGAGACATCCCAGGGCTCTGCACTAAGATGATTTCTTGCTCAAAAGGATGAGATAGAGGTTCATTTTTCATTAAGTGGGCAATGAGATCTTTTAACAAATCTAATTGGTTAGAATGATAGACTTGAAACATGACGCTCTCCTATTGAGCAATACCAACGGCTGAGCGAAAGCCGCTGCCTAGAAATAAGTAATGAAACCATCAACTCAGTGCAAAACTCCGCTGGGTAGCGGTGACTTTGTTCAATCTTCCCAACAGAGTATCGCAAATCTGTATCAATGAAAGAGCTTTCCGTATTTGAAATTCCATCGGTAGGTAGGCGTTGCTTTTCTAATACACTATGCAATCCTCTGACAACCATTGAACTCTTATATAATTGATTAAAATTCAATACGATATATTGTGTATAGTTTAACAAAGCGATAAGTAAGATGGCAAAAACTACCATAGCAACCATTGATTCTATTAATGCAAACCCTTGTTGATGTATTTTCACAAACAAAATCCTTTTTGTTTAACTGGACAATAATCTAACCAGCCATTCTTATGAGGAATAATTTTCTGTTTCAGTGCATCCCACTCAACCAATTGATACACTTTTATATCTAAGCCATCTTTATAGGGGCTTTGACCCGATAAAATAGAAGTTGAACGACTATAAAGCTTTAAACAACTTGTCCAATTTTGTGTTGCATTCTGCTGACAAACCCATTTTTTCTTTGTGTTCATTTCCCAAGATAATGTTAGCCCCCATGCCAATGCCGATTCAGCCCGATTAAACTCATTATAATATTTCGTTTCTTTGTGCCACTCGTCCTGTGCCCGTCTTTGAAAAAAATGGAGAGAGCTAATTAATAACAAGCCCATTGTCATTAAAACAACAGTCATTACTAAAGCAATATTACCTCTTTGGCTGTCCATTTTTACCATTATAAATTCCTAAGTTTCACGGCAATTCGATAATCAAAGACCTGTCTAGGTAATAACTTTGTTTCTACACTCATAACTACTTCTAGTAGTTGAATATTCATAAGCCAATTAAAGGATAATTTTTTTACAGTCACCAATTTTACATCAAACAATGACTGCCAGCGTATTCCGCTACAATCCCTAACATTCCTGTTTGACTCTAACTTTCCATTATTTAACCGATAGCCAAAATAATCTGTCTCAGTTGTTTTTGACCTAACATCAACCCATTTGCCTGATAAATCTTGGTCATAGGCAAAAATGATACAAGTATTTCTTCCCTCACTGAACGATTTAGCACTAATCACTATTGGCTCTCCAAGACAGCTAGAAGAGCTGCAAAAACCAATCCGCATAAAATCCTTTTCCATATTTAGTAAAATTTGCCTGACCTCCTTATCTAATTGATATTGAAAGTAAGCTCGATATGTCTCCTTAAAGATTGACGGAATACTACTCATAGCAGCAACACAAATAAGACTACTTATCGCCATCGCAACCAACATTTCAATTAACGTAAATCCCCTTTGCTTTGTCTTGTTTAAGCAACTTATTGGGATCAACATTTAGGTACCCCAGCCACACTGTGATATGAACACGTTCTAACCCGTCCTAAAGCAGACATGTAAACAGAAATAGCGTCATTTTTATTCTTTAACTGAAAACTAAATGCGCGGCTAGTTCCTTGCTTCCCATATAAATCAACGAAAGTTCTCGTTGATTTAGCGAGTTCAATTCCCTGAAATTTATCAGACGTGATTTTCCCTACTTCTTGGCGGGTGTTTGCATCTTTGATGGACATCCACCAAGTAGCTTTCCCTAAACTAACGGAAAGAGTTTGATGTCGATTTAAATAAATGCCTTCTTTTACATGATGGTAAATAAACTCAGACACTTGCCTCGCTGTATCAATAAGCCTTTGTTGTTCAATGTATTTCTCCCAATAATGTAGCCCTGAAAAAACAGTTAAAGAACAAATAAATAGCACAATTAAAATCTCTACCAATGTAAAACCTAATTCAGTCTTCCTCAGTACGATTTTCATAAATATCCTCCATACATGTACAGAGGAAAATCTCGCTTAAAAAAAACGAGATAACGAGTAAATGATTTGTTGTTTACATAGCGCTTCCCAAAAAAATGAACACGCTTGATTTGTATTTAAATCAATTTGCGAAGCGCTTCGCAAAACAATTGAGGGAGAGAAAAAATGTGCAGTTTTCTTACTCGAGGAGCAACAAAATAAAACGCATTAGCAAAGCGCGGATAGCTCAAGGAGGGGAAATATGTATTCAAGAATAGAACCTATGGTGACTCTTTATCTAAAGCCACCATAGTCACAAAAGAGGATCATTAATTAAACAGTAAATGGATATTTGATAGCTTCATGACATTGATACCCATCGAGCTTGAAGTCATCAGTAGTTACCCATGTTTCAATATCTTCTAACGTTTTAATTTTTGGATTAATAATTAATGAAGGAGAAGGATATGGTTCACGTTTTAATTGCACATCTCTCATCAACGGTAACTGGTTTTCATAAATATGTGCATTTACAATCTTATGATAGGCCTTACCTGCTTTATGGCCCGTGATGCGTGCCATTACTGCAAGTAAAACAAAGCATTGTACTTGATTAAAATTCAAACCGAGCGGAACATCACAGCTGCGCTGATACGATGTTAGATGCAGCGTATCACCTAATAATGAAAATGTATGAGTGTGCATACAAGGACGCAAGCACCCCATTTCAAATTCACCAGGGTTATAGAAAGTGATGATTTCCGCGCGGTCATCAATACCATTTTTTAAGTTATTAACAACTTTCTGAAGTTGATCAAGATGAGTGCCATCTGGGCGTTGCCATGAGCGGCCTTGAACACCATAAACACGGCCCATATCGTCTTCACCTTTTCGATGAGGATTATTCAGCCAAGCTTGGTTTTCATTCGCATTTGCGTTCCAAGTGTTGCAACCAATTTCCCGAAATTGTGCTGCATTATCATAACCACGCAAGTAACCGAGTAGCTCTGCAATCGCTGCTTTGTAAAAGCTTTTACGAGTCGTAATCAAAGGGAACTGATTATTACCAACATCATATTCAAGATCGGCATTAATAACAGTTAAACAACGAACGCCTGTGCGTTTATTTTCAACCCATTGCCCTTCATCAATGATACGTTGGCATAAATCTAGATACGGCTTCATAGTGGCTCTCTTTTATTCAAAAAATAACTTAACTGGTAAGCTTAGTACTAAATACGTTATCTTCAGTGAAATTGTTGTACTTAAAATACTAAGCTAACCACAATAACAATGCTAGCTAACTACCTTTAGGCTCTTTTTCTGGCTTATGAGCAGGAACATTTTTACCGTACTTATATGCCCATACAATCATTAAAATACCAATGATTATCATAGGAATAGATAAAATCTGCCCCATACTGATACCACCAAACAACCCAAGTTGCGCATCAGGCTGCCTAAAGAACTCCACAATGATCCTAAATGCACCGTAGCCGATTAAAAACAGCCCTGAAACACTACCCATTGGTTTTGGTTTACGAACAAACAAGTTAAGAATGAGGAACAGGACAATACCTTCTAAGAACATTTCATACAGCTGTGAAGGGTGCCTTGGTAACACACCATATTGCTCTAAAATCGGCAGTAAAGAAGGGTCTTGAGCCGCCAATTGAATATCTTCGCTGCGTGAATGTGGGAACAAGAAAGCCCAAGGTGTATCAAGGGTGACACGCCCCCACAACTCACCATTAATAAAGTTACCGATACGTCCCATACCTAAACCGAATGGGATTAATGGAGCCACAAAGTCAGAAACTTGGAGAAAACGACGACGAGTTCGATGTGCAAACCACATCATGGCACAAATAACACCAATTAAGCCGCCATGGAAGGACATCCCACCATCCCACACCTTAAAGAGATAAAGCGGATCATCGAGGAAAACAGGGAGGTTATAGAAAAATACATAGCCAAGGCGCCCACCAACAAAAACACCAACAAAACCAACATACAGTAGGTTTTCAACTTCGTTTTTTGTCCAACCGCTATTTGGTTTTGCAGCACGGCGCCCCGCTAGCCATAACGCAAAAACAAAGCCAACAAGGTACATAAAACCATACCAGTGCAGCGATACTGGCCCAATTGAGAACATAACAGGATCAATTTCCGGAAATGCTAAGTAGCTGTTACTCATCGTTCCCCACTTTTAATGATTAAGCCAACTATTGGCTGACTATAAAGTATTCAATACACTTCAATTTATTTGAAGAGCGCGAAAGCATACAACAAAAAGCATGGTGACTTATACTCGTATATAATCACTTTAGCCTAATTTAACCGCAGACGAACAAGAATAAAGGCGCTAAATGCCACCACGCACAAAACCACCTAAATGATGTATTTCCATAAAATGGCTAGCTTCTTTTCGAACACTTTCACATGTTTCAGCCATTAATAATTTATTGACTAAATCAGGCATTAACACAGGATCAAGCTGGCGAATAAGGTATTTCATCCGCGGGACACTGCGCCCACTCATACTTAACGAGCGGTAACCAAGGGCAATTAATATCATAGCACTGAGTGGCTGGCCTGCCATCTCACCGCACACACTGACAGGAAGCCCTAGACGCTGGCAGTCTTCACTAACCTTCGCAAGGAAGCGAATGACCGCAGGATGGAGATTATCATATAGCGCAGCGACATGTGTATTGTTGCGGTCAACTGCAAGTAAATATTGTGTAAAGTCATTGGTACCAATAGAAATAAAATCGACACGTTTTTTTATTTCCGGTAATAAGAATAGCAATGAAGGCACTTCAAGCATCACCCCCACCTGCGGCATTTTTATTGTCTGCCCAATCAACTGACTGACCTCTTCCTTTGCTCTATTTATTAATGAAATAGCTTCATCTATCTCATTAATACTGGTCACCATCGGCAAAAGAATACGTAAATTTCCAGCTAATGCATTAGCTCGTAACATCGCCCTTAATTGAATTAAAAAAATCTCAGGCTGGTCAAGCATTATGCGGATCCCTCGCCAACCTAGGCTTGGATTTTCTTCACTGATAGGCATATACGGAAGCTGTTTGTCTGCCCCAATATCGAGGGTGCGTAACACCACAGGCTTTGTTGGGAATAACTGTAAAACTTCTTTATATAACTGTTTTTGTTCGTCTTCTGAAGGAAAACCATTATGCAGCATAAACGGTAGTTCTGTGCGATATAGCCCAACGCCATCAACTCCAGTATTAATTTGCTGCTCGTAACGCGGGCTCAGCCCCGCATTTAAGTGGATCTGTATCGGCTCACCACCGATTAAAGTCGCATCTTGCTCTAAAGTTCCCTCTGCTAAACGACTAATAACGTTTTCTTCTTCAATAATCTGCTGATATTCTTGAATAATTAGATTTTCAGGTTCAATGAACACTTCGCCACGATAACCATCTAAAATCAAATGACGGTTATGCAGTAAAGACGGTTCAATATCGGCGCCCATAATAGCAGGAATACCCATTGCTCGAATTAAGATTGCCGAATGCGAGTGTGTTGCACCATCACGTACAATAACACCCGCGAGTTGCTCCATTGGCAATTCAGCAAGCACACTGGCACTGAGTTCATCAGCCACTAAAATGAAGCGATCGGGCCACTGTTCATTCGCCGTTAACGAGTCATCAAGATGGAATAATAGACGTTGACCTAACGCCTTGAGATCTGCGCCTCGCTCTCTTAAATAGAGATCACGTAAACGAGAGAATTGCTCAACATAGTTTTCAATAACCATTTTCACTGCCCACTCAGCGGCAGCACCATCATCAATGGCCGCAAATAAATGTTTTTTAAGCTGAGGGTCGCTAAGCAGATGATTATAAAGGTCAAAAATTGCCGCACTTTCTTTCGCAGAACTCGCCATAAAGCGTTTACTGATCCGCCGACATTCTGCCGTTGCACTTTCTAAAGCGGTAATTAAACGTTGCTTTTCACTATCAATATCAATGGCACTGGTTTGGCTGATACTATCAAAAGAGGGTTGTGAGTTATCTTGCCAACCATAGGCCATTGAGATTCCCTGAGAAACTGGGATGGCTTTAATTCTATTTTGCCGATATTGCCCAAAAATCCCTTTGGATTGTGCTTGCGATAGGATCACAGCGAGCTGCATCGACAGAGTCACCATAAAAGATTCTTCTGTCTCATTAAACAGGCGTTTTTCACGCTGCTGAACAACAAGCACGCCTAATAATTGGCGCCGATAAACAATGGGGACACCAAGAAAGGCTTTAAGCTGCTCTTCTTTTAATTGAGGAAGGTATTTGTATTGAGGATGTTCACGGGCATCAGCGAGGTTTAGCATTTCAGATTGGCGCCCAACCGCGCCAACAACGCCTTCATCAAAGCCAAGGCGAACAGCAATCCCGCTAGGTTTTTTTAACCCGCGGGTTGCCATTAAGTAATAGCATTGGCGAGGATGATCAGCCAAGTAAATCGAACACACATCAGTTCGCATTGCTTTGCAGGTTTCATTCACCAACACTTCGAGCGCATCAGTCAAACTTGTCGCCATCGCAACTTTTTCGACAATTTCACGTAAACGCATCAACATAGGCTTACTTTGCTCCGCGCCTACGGTTATTAAAAACAGGTCGTTGTGGTAATTTTTGTTCCTGTAAAGGCATAACAACTGGAGCGAATTCTTTCATTACACGGCGATAGACTTCCCGTTTAAAAGAGACCACCTGCCTGACAGGATACCAATAACTGACCCATCGCCAGCCATCAAATTCTGGCGATTTACTGCGCTGCACGTTTATATCGGCATCATTACATTGCAATTGGAGTAAAAACCAACGCTGTTTCTGCCCAATACAAACTGGTTTTGTATCCCAACGCACCAAACGCTTGGGTAATTTGTAACGTAACCAATTACGGGTAGACGCCAATAACCTGACATCCTTACGCTGTAGCCCAACTTCTTCGTATAACTCACGATACATCGCTTGCTCTGGTGATTCCCCCGGATTGATGCCTCCTTGAGGGAACTGCCATGAGTGTTGACCATAGCGGCGAGCCCATAAAACCTGCCCTTGCCGATTACAAATTACAATTCCTACATTCGGGCGGTAGCCATCATCATCAATCACTCGACTACCCCAATAACCAAATTTGAAAGATACCTAATTGTTTCACACATACCCTAACTGGTAAACCTATATCAATACAGTTTGCAGATATGTCCGAAGTCTCTACAATAGTGAGCGTCTCAACGGGGTGCCAATATTATTTTGGCTGAGAAATAACCCGTAGAACCTGATCCGGTTAATACCGGCGTAGGGATTTGAGCCACCGCCTGCAAACCTGCATCGGTTCACTCTCAAATCCTGTGTCACTCTCTTTTAGCGCAGGAAAAAGCATGTTTAAAAACAAAATTATAGCATCGATTTTTACCCTTAGTACACTCAGTTTAAGTCAATTCGCATGGGCAGAAAAACCAACCCTAACTGTCTATACCTATGACTCCTTTGCCGCAGAGTGGGGACCAGGTCCGCAAATTAAAAAGAATTTTGAAGCTCAGTGTGACTGCGAATTAAAAATTGTTGCGTTGGGAGATGGCGTTGCGCTATTAAACCGTTTAAGAATGGAAGGAAAAAAAAGTAAAGCTGACGTCATTTTAGGCTTAGATAACAATCTATTAGATTCCGCTGAAAAAACAGGCCTCTTTGCCCCTGCTGAAATTGACACGACAGCCTTAAAATTACCCATTGCATGGAATAGCTCTATTTTCATTCCTTATGACTATGGCTATTTTGCTTTCATTTATGACAAAAATAAAATCCAACAACCTCCCACAAGTATGGATGCGCTATTAAATAGTGAAAATAACTGGAAAATCATCTACCAAGACCCACGCACCAGCACACCAGGGCTTGGGCTGATGTTATGGATTGAAAAACTATATGGTGATAAATCCGCAGATGCTTGGAAAAAAATGGCTGGAAAAACCTTAACGGTCACCAAAGGTTGGAGCGAAGCATACGGTTTATTCTTAAAAGGTGAAGGCGATTTCGTTCTGAGCTATACCTCATCGCCGGGCTACCAAATGCTCAACGACAAAAAAGATAACTACGCCGCTGCCTTGTTTGATGAAGGCCATTACATGCAAGTAGAAGTCGCCGCAAGGTTGAAAAACAGCCCACAACCTGAACTCGCTAAGCAATTTTTGCAATTCGTTTTAACACCTGAATTCCAAAATACATTACCAACCACTAACTGGATGTATCCTGTGATTGATATTCCTCTGCCAGAGGTTTATAACCAACTGCCTCTGCCCCAAAAAGCCTTACAATTTAGTTCACAAGAAGTGGCTAAAGAACGTCAAAACTGGACTCGTTTATGGCAAACAGCCGTCAGTCGTTAATTAATCTCTCTTTATTACCGGGAGTTCTCGCTTCCGGTTTATTAATTACGATAGCGCTTCTCAGTTTTGGAGCGCTGTGGTTTTTTGCCCCTGAAATCGCCATTGATGACATCATCAGCGACAGTTATCTATGGCATGTCATTGGCTTTACCTTTTGGCAGGCTTTTTTGTCCGCTATTTTTTCCGTGCTTCCTGCCATTTTCCTTGCAAGAGCACTTTACCGCCGTCGTTTTTGGGGGCGTACATTATTTATACGCCTTTGTGCGATGACGCTTGTCCTCCCTGTTTTAGTCGCTGTATTTGGTATTTTATCGGTATATGGGCAAACAGGTTGGCTGGCAAAAATCAGCCACTGGATAGGTGTGGAATACCACTTTTCACCCTACGGCTTAACAGGTATTTTACTTGCGCATATTTTCTTTAATATGCCGCTCGCCACGAGGATGTTATTGCAATCCTTAGAAAATATCGCCATTGAACAACGGCAAATGACAGCGCAATTAGGGTTTAATGAGTGGCAACAGTTTAAAATTTTAGAATGGCCATATTTGCGTAGGCAAATCCTCCCTACCGCAGCACTGATCTTTATGTTGTGCTTTGCCAGTTTTGCCACCGTACTCGCTTTAGGTGGTGGCCCTGCGGCAACAACGATTGAACTCGCAATCTATCAAGCACTTAATTATGATTTTGACCTTGGTAGAGCGACAATTCTGGCGCTCATCCAATTATTTTTCTGTATTGGATTGATGTTTATTTGTCAAAAAATCAATAATTTATTTTCAGTCGGTTTTAGCCACCAAACACAATGGGTAGACCCCGCAGATAACCGTTTTCGCCGCATTCGTGATTGCTTATTCATTGCTGCGGCGATGTTATTGTTGCTCCCCCCGCTGCTTGCCGTCGTTTTCGATGGTTTAAACGGGCAGCTATTATCGGTCTTACAGCAACCTGCATTATGGCAAGCCACAGGAACGTCGCTGTTTATTGCGCTCTGTGCAGGTGTAGTTTGTGTCACTCTCACCTTGATGCTGCTTTGGAGTAGCCGTGAGCTGCGTTTACGCCAAGCCGTGCGACTTGGACAAGCGATTGAGTTAAGCGGCTTAATTATTTTAGCTATGCCAGGGATCGTCCTTGCAACAGGTTTTTTTATCTTTTTCAATGAAACCATTGGGCTACCTGAATCGCCCTACCCTGTGGTGATTATGACCAATGCCCTGTTAGCTATCCCCTATGCTTTAAAAGTCCTCGAAAACCCTATGAGAGACACCGCGGAGCGATATAACCCTTTATGCCAATCCTTAGCGATCACCGGGTTTAACCGTTTTAAAATTATTGAGCTCAAAGCACTACGTAAACCAATTGCCCAAGCTCTCGCATTTGCTTGTGTGATTTCAGTGGGGGATTTTGGCATCGTGGCGCTGTTTGGTAATGAAAATTTCCGCACGCTTCCCTATTATTTGTACCAGCAAATTGGAGCATATCGTACCAATGATGGCGCGGTAACCGCGATGCTGCTGCTAATGCTGTGTTTTTGTTTATTTAGCTTGCTTGAACGCATTTCAGGAAAACACCATGATTAAGCTGACAAATTTAGATTACCAATATGATAACTTAGCGATGTCATTTGATTTTTCAGTAAAATCAGGGGAATGTGTCGCGATTATGGGGCCAAGCGGTGCGGGAAAAAGCACGTTATTGAGCTTAATCAGCGGCTTTCAGTTTCCCAAGACAGGCGCAATAGAACTTAATGGGCAAGATCACACCTTCACGCCACCAGCACAACGCCCTGTTTCCATGCTATTTCAAGAAAACAATTTATTCGCACACTTAACGATACGACAAAATATCGCCCTTGGTTTGCAGCCAAGCCTGCGATTGGGCTCGTCGCAAATGCAGGTTGTCGAGCAAATTGCGGCTCATGTCAGTTTAACTGAGTGCTTAGACCGCTTGCCTGCACAACTTTCAGGAGGGCAACGCCAACGTGCCGCCCTTGCCCGCTGCTTGGTTCGCAATCAACCGATTTTATTGCTTGATGAGCCTTTTTCAGCCCTCGATCCTGCCCTGCGCCATGAAATGCTTATGTTGTTAAAAACGGTTTGTGCAGAAAAATCCATCACATTGTTAATGGTGTCTCATAATGTGGATGACGCCCTGCAAATTGCCCCAAGAACGTTAGTCATCGCTGATGGTGTAATTGCCTATGACGGCGATACACAAGCTTTATTGCAAGGGCAAAGTGCCGCTTCTGCACTTCTTCGTGCCACCAACACCAATTAATACTGTATAAATTCACACTACTGTCGTATATTATTGGGTAACTTAGCGAACCGAGTTGCCCAATGCCCCAATCAATGTTCCCTGTACAACAAGGCTTTATCTTAAGTCGGCACTGGAAAGACACCCGCCACGGTGTTGAGGCCACGTATTGGCTTCTCACAGACACGCACCCGCAAAAAATAACCATTCCCAATCAAAAAGCAGTTGGCTTTTTATCAGCTTCAAAGCTACCAATTGTTCAGCATCTTTTAGATGAACAACCGAATGTCAGCTACCGATTACTTGAACTCTCTGACTTTCAAAGGGAAAAAGTCTACGCCATCTATTGCCACCAATACCGCCAATTACAGAATATCGAAAAAAGCTGTAAAGAATTAGGTGTTGAGCTTTTTGAAACCGATATTCGCCCTTGTGAACGCTATTTAATGGAGCGCTTTATTACAGCACCAGTGTGGTTTTCCCGTAATTCTCGCGGTGAATATCAACTCAAACCTTGCGAAGGCTACCGCCCCCCCATTAAAGCCGTTTCTCTTGATATCGAAACCAGCCAACATGGTGAGCTGTATTCAATCGGGCTATCTGGTTGTGGTGACAACGTGGTGTTTATGTTAGGCCCAGACCAAGGCCCTGCATTAAATTCGGATCATCGCCTTGTGTATGTAAATAGCCGGCCTCAATTGCTTGATAAGCTCAATGAATGGCTACAGCAGTACGACCCTGATGCCATAATCGGTTGGAACTTAATCCAGTTCGACCTACAGGTTTTGCAAAAACACGCAGAACGCTATGGCATTCCGCTGTTATTTGGGCGGCAAGGGACAAAACTTGAGTGGCGGGAACATGGCTTCAAACAAGGCGTTTTCTTCGCTTCAGCCCAAGGTCGGCTTATTATCGACGGCATAGATGCACTCAAAAATGCGACATGGCATTTTGCTTCGTTTAGTCTGGAATCCGTCGCCCAAGAGCTCCTTGGTGAAGGTAAAGCAATTGATACCCCCTACGACCGAATGGACGAGATTAACCGCCGCTTTACTCATGATAAGCCCGCTTTGGCACACTACAACATTCAAGACTGCGTTTTAGTCCACCGTATTTTCGAAAAAACCGATCTCATGGCGTTCTTGCAAGAACGTTCGTCGGTTACAGGCTTAGTGCCAGATAAAATGGGGGGCTCCGTTGCGGCATTTTCCCACCTTTATATTCCACGTTTACACCGCCTTGGTTTTATCGCGCCGAATTTAACTGAACACAAAATGCAGTTAAACCCAGGCGGATTTGTGATGGACTCACAACCGGGCCTGTATGACTCTGTGTTAGTGCTGGACTACAAAAGCCTGTACCCCTCAATTATCCGTACCTTTTTAATTGACCCCGCAGGCATGATTGAAGGGCTTGCTCACCCCGAACCACAACATTCTGTGCAAGGTTTTCGCCAAGCGTGGTTTTCACGTACAACCCATTGTTTACCCGATATTGTTAGCCATATTTGGCAAGCGCGCGATAAAGCCAAAAAAGAACAAAATGCGCCGCTTTCTCAAGCCTTAAAAATTATTATGAATGCCTTTGCAGGTGTGCTTGGCGCTGAAGGTTGCCGTTTCTTCGACCCGCGCTTAACCGCCTCAATCACCATGCGCGGCCATGAAATCATGCGTACAACCAAGCGATTGATTGAATCCCAAGGTTATCAAGTCATTTATGGGGATACAGACTCCACATTTGTTTGGCTACGTGACCAACACTCTGAAGAACAAGCACAAAAAATTGGCTATGCCCTTCGTGACTACGTCAATGATTGGTGGAAACAACATTTAAAGGATGAATGGCAACTCGAAGGCGTGCTTGAACTTGAGTACGAAACACATTATCGCCGTTTTCTTATGCCAACCGTGCGTGGTGCTGAAATGGGCAGTAAAAAACGTTATGCAGGTTTAAGCCAAGATAAAATGATATTCAAAGGGCTAGAAACGATCCGTTCAGATTGGACGCCACTCGCACAAATTTTTCAAAAAGAGCTCTACACTCGAATTTTTCATCGCCAATCGTATCGTGAATATATTCGTGAATATATCCAAAATATTCGGGCGGGTAAATTTGATGACCGTTTAGTTTACCGTAAACGCTTACGTCGAAAACTCACTGATTATCAACGAAATGTGCCGCCACATGTTCGCGCGGCACGTGCCGCAGATGACTATAATGTAAAATTACAGCGTCCATTGCAGTACCAAAACGGGGGCTGGATAAGCTATATCATTACATTAGCGGGGCCTGAACCACTCGAAATAGTGACAGCAAGGCCAGATTATGAACACTATATTTCTAAGCAAATCAAACCAATAGCCGATGCTATCTTACCTTTCTTAGAGGATGACTTTGATACCCTATTAACAGGCCAAATTACCCTGTTGTTTTAAAATTTATTATTCCACTGATGCTTTTTTAACAGGTGACGATAAGCCGCGGTTGAATTAATATAACGCCCCTTTGATATCCGCACAGCTCGACTGCACAAATAATGCGCGATAATCAGTAATACTCGTTATAATTCAATCAGCACTTCTTGCCTTATCTTTAACGCGTTTTTCGCTAAGAAGTTAAAGCAATGACAGTGAGCCACTGCAATTTGAATTTATTAATGTGTATAATTAATCATCAGGTAATGACTATTTTTACAAAAAATCGAATTCTTCCTTGTGCAACAACTAATGAGTTGCACCAACACTGGGCGAAGATTCTGATAAAAATTGTCTAAAAAAATCTAAGAATAACTCACAAATTTATGGAATTAAGTTAAATCTATGCCATTTACTCTTGGTCAACGCTGGATCAGCGATACAGAAAGCGAACTTGGATTAGGCGCCGTTGTGGCTATCGATACCCGCATGGTAACGTTACTTTTCCCTGCAAGTGGCGAAAACCGCCTTTACTCACGCAGTGATGCGCCCATTACCCGAGTGATGTTTAATGAAGGTGATACCATCACCAGCCACGATGGCTGGCAACTTCAAGTTGAAAGCATTGAAGAAGATAAAGGATTATTAACTTACATTGGTACGCGTTTAGACACGCAAGAAGCTGATGTAAGCCTCAGAGAAGTGTTTCTTGATAGCAAATTAACTTTCAATAAACCCCAAGACCGTTTATTTGCAGGCCAGATTGACCGTATGGATCGCTTTGCACTGCGTTTTCGCGCACGTAAATTTCAAAGCGAACAGGTTAAGCACCAAGCGACAGGCCTGCGTGGCATACGCGCCAGTTTAATTCCGCACCAGTTACACATCGCCAACGAAGTCGGCAAGCGCCACCATCCACGCGTTTTACTCGCAGATGAAGTGGGCTTAGGGAAAACCATCGAAGCTGGGATGATAATCCACCAGCAACTTATTGCTGGCCGTGCTGAGCGTGTTCTTATCATCGTCCCTGATAGCTTGCAGCATCAATGGCTGGTGGAAATGCTTCGTCGTTTTAACCTGCGTTTCTCACTGTTCGATGACAGCCGTTATAGCGAGGCACAACACGACAGCGATAACCCATTTGAAACTGAGCAATTAGTCCTGTGCTCACTGGATTTTGTCCGCCGCAACAAGCAGCGTTTCGACCAACTGGTTGAAGCAGGCTGGGATATGATGGTTGTCGATGAAGCACACCATTTACAATGGAGTGAAGCTGCACCAAGCCGCGAATATCAAGTAATTGAAACATTAGCAGAAAATATTCCTTCAGTCCTTCTGTTAACTGCGACGCCTGAGCAGCTCGGTCAAGAAAGTCACTTCGCACGTTTGCGCCTTCTCGACCCAAGCCGTTTTCATGAATATGCGGAATTTGTTGCAGAGCAAGATAACTACCGCCCAGTTGCCGATGCTGTTTCATTGTTATTATCTGGCGATAAACTGACTAATGATCAACAAAATTTACTCAATGATTTAATCAAAGAGCAAGATATTGAGCCATTACTGAAAGCCGCTAATCTCGAAACGGAAGATGGCACTGCCGCTCGCCAAGAGCTGATTAACATGCTGATGGACAGGCACGGCACAAGTCGCCTGTTATTCAGAAACACCCGTAATGGTGTTAAAGGCTTCCCTCGTCGCGAACTGCATTCGTTAAAAATGCCATTACCGACCCAATACCAGACCGCAATTAAAGTCGCAGGTATTATGGGCACCAAAAAAGACACCGAAACTCGCGCCAAAGAAATGCTCTACCCTGAGCAAATTTACCAAGAGTTTGAAGGTGAAAATGCGACGTGGTGGAACTTTGACCCCCGTGTTGAATGGCTGATGGGCTTTTTAACCGCGAATCGCAATGAGAAAGTCTTGGTTATCTGCGCAAAAGCGGCGACTGCACTGCAATTAGAGCAAGTTTTACGTGAACGTGAAGCGATTCGTGCTGCCGTCTTCCACGAAGGGTTATCCCTGTTAGAGCGCGACCGTGCTGCGGCGTATTTTGCTTCTCAAGAAGAAGGCGCACAGGTCTTACTGTGCTCTGAAATTGGTTCAGAAGGCCGCAACTTCCAGTTCGCAAACCAGTTAGTTATGTTTGACCTGCCGTTTAACCCTGATTTGCTAGAGCAACGTATTGGCCGTTTAGACCGTATTGGCCAAAGCCGTGATATTAGCATTCATGTGCCTTTCTTAGAAAACACCGCACAAGCCGTGCTTATCCGTTGGTATCACGAAGGATTAGATGCCTTTGAGCATACCTGCCCGACTGGTCGCGCTATTTACGATAAATACTACCAACCACTGCTGCAATTTATGGCAGAACCAACAGTCACCGAAGGGTTTGATGAGTTCATCAAAACGTGCCGTGACGAACATGACTGCTTAAAACTGCAATTAGAACAAGGCCGTGACCGTTTGCTGGAAATGCATTCAAACGGTGGAGATGCAGGTAACCAACTAGCAGAAGAAATTGGTGAAGGCGATAACGACACTGAGCTGGTTAACTTCGCACTAAACTTGTTTGATATTGTTGGTATTAATCAGGAAGATAAGAGTGATAACTTAATCATCTTAACGCCATCCGACCATATGTTAGTCCCTGATTTTCCGGGTCTTCCACAAGATGGTTGCACCATCACGTTTGATAGAGAGCAAGCGCTTTCCCGTGAAGATACGCAATTTATCAGCTGGGAACACCCGATCATCCGTAATGGGTTAGATTTAGTGTTATCGAGCGATACGGGCAGCTGCGCAGTTTCTTTATTGAAAAACAAAGCATTACCTGTCGGTACGTTATTAACTGAGTTAATTTATGTGGTCGAAGCGCAAGCACCAAAAAACTTGCAAATCAGCCGTTTCTTACCCGCGACACCAGTACGTTTATTAATTGATTTAAAAGGCAATAACTTATCTTCTCAAGTTGAGTTTGAAAGTTTTAACCGCCAATTAAATGCGATTAACCGCCATATGGCGAGCAAACTGGTGAATGCAGTACAAAACGAAGTGCATTCAGTTCTGCGTTTGTCTGAACCGATGGTGGAAAAAGAAGCTAAATTACTGATTGAGAGCGCGAAAGATGCCGCTGATAAAGCGTTAACCTTAGAACTTTCACGTTTAGAAGCGCTAAAAGCGGTCAACCCAAATATCCGTGATGAAGAACTGGATATTATCGAGGAAGAACGCCAACAACTGATGACCAATATTGACCAAGCCACATGGCGCCTCGATGCCATCCGCTTAGTTGTCGTGACGCATCAGTAAGCTATAACAATCGAACCATAGAACACTTTATGGTTCGATAATTAATTTAAAATCTACAACTCGATTTACTTACGTAATAATTGAATTACCCTAAATAATTCGAGTTGTAGGTAGGCGGCAAATGAAGCTATCTCAGGGAGCATACACAAGTATGTAACCTGAGCAGATGAATGAAGCCAACACCCCTACAACTTGAAGTATGACGGGTAATTTTATGGAACCTTACCATCCCTCCATTGAACCTTGGCTGCATGTGCTCTACCAAGATGAACATATCATAGTGGTGAATAAACCCAGTGGCTTACTTTCCGTACCAGGAAAAGCCCCTGAACACCATGACAGCATTATGAGCCGCGTTCAGCGTAATTTTCCCGCAGCAGAATCTGTTCACCGGCTTGATATGGCGACTAGCGGTGTCATGGTCGTTGCGCTGCATAAAGCTGCCGAGCGTGAACTCAAGCGCCAATTTCGAGAGCGTGAGCCTAAAAAAGTCTATATTGCGCGAGTATGGGGTCACTTAGAGAAAGAAGAAGGGCTGATTGATTTGCCGTTGATTTGTGATTGGCCAAATCGGCCAAAGCAAAAAGTGTGCTTTGAAACGGGTAAATCAGCGCAAACAGAGTACCAAGTATTGGGACGTGAAGAACAAGCCACTCGCGTGAAACTGTCACCGATCACAGGCCGTTCCCATCAATTGCGCGTTCATATGCTTGCATTGGGTCACCCTATCCTTGGCGATCGCTTCTATGCCCACGATGAGGCCAAAGCCCTTGCACCTCGTTTGCAGTTACATGCTCAGGAGTTATACATTACCCACCCTGAATATGGCACACCAATGCATTTTACCTGCCAGCCCGATTTTTAGGTTACTCAATCGATTGATTTCCCTATCCCCTAAATAGTTCGTGTTGCAGCTAGGCGGCAAGAGAGTGGAGCCCTAGGAGCATACATAAGTATGTGACTAGGGTTCGCGAGCGCAGCCAACAACGCTGCGGCGTGAAAACGGAATATACCACTTCCCTCTTTCCCCTAAATAATTCGGACTATAGGTAGGCGGCAAATTGAGGATATCTCAGGGAGCATACATAAGTATGTGACCTGAGTAGCCGAAAGCAGCCAACACCCCTATAGTTCGAAGTATGACGGGGAAAGTTATTTAAAGCCAAGCTCCCTTTTAACTAAGTCGTACGCCGCTTGGATTGATTGAGCCTTCTGCTTCGCAATTTCCATCATTTCTGGCGGTAAACCTTTTGCCACTAATTTATCTGGATGGTGCTCGCTCATTAACTTGCGGTAAGCACGCTTAATCTTAGTTGGCTCGTCGCTAGGAGACACACCAAGGACTTTACAGGCATCTTCGAGTGTTGGGCCATTAGATTGCTGGTAATAGCCCCCTGATTGCTGCTGGGAGTATCCTTGACCGAATTGGCGACCACTTTGGATCATATCCAAGAATTGTTCGAACTGAACTTTTGAAATACCAAGCTCTTCTGCAATGATAAACAGTACTTTTCTTTCGTTTGGATGAAGGGAGCCATCGGCAAAAGCGGCCTGTAATTGAATTTCCAGAAACATCTGAATTAAGTCGAATCGACCGTAGCATGCCATGCGTAATTGTTTTAGAACATCACGTAAAGGAAAGTTAGGTGATTTCCCTTCTCGAAAAGCTTGTTGAGCCGCTTTTCGGGTTTCGCCGTGCAGTTGCATTCTGTCCATCAAATTTGATGCGAGCTGAATATCCGTCTCAGTTACACGGCCTTTAGACTTGGTTAAATGCCCTAAAATTTGGAAGGTGCTCGCAAAGAAAATAATTTGGCGATCACGCTTATTCATCGACCCGGCAAATTTACGTTGTATTGATGCTTTATCAAAGCCGTGGCCAATAATTAACCCCGCTAACGCCCCCCAAAAACCTAATCCAGAGACGATTGCGAGTATTACGCCAATAATTTTACCCCAATAGTGCATATATCCCTCAATTCTTCAATGCTCAAAATGCAATTTTGCATTATCATACTATTCATTCTGCTCTATGCATAACTACCCGCGCGTAAAGTTTCTTACATTATACTGGCGCAAAGTGGTTGGCTAAGTTAGTCTTTGAGCGTTTGCTGGCTGTGCCAATGATGACGGAACCGCATATTTAATGATGAAAAAAAGCTATCCAACACTAGTTGCCACCCTTGTATGGGCGGCTATTTATAGTCAGCAAGCGCATGCTGACCTTGCGCAGCAGTGTATGTTGGGCGTCCCTGTTTACACAAAACCAATTGTAAAAGGCGACTCTAACAACCTGCCAATTAACATTACGGCTGAAGATGTTCGTGGTGAATACCCTAATTTTGTTGAATATGACGGCAATGTCGATATCCAACAAGGGAACCAAACGCTGACCGCTGATAAAGTTAAACTAACGCAAACTGAAACTGCGGGACAGCCACCTGTTCGCGAAGTTACCGCAACAGGTAATGTTCACTATGACGACCCGCAAATTATCTTAAAAGGCCCTTCCGCTTGGTCTAACTTAGATAATAAAAATACCGACGTAAACGACGGTAACTACATGATGGTCGGTCGCCAAGGCCGTGGTGACGCGACGAAAATGAAAATGCGTGGTGAAAACCGCTATTCCATCATGGAAAACGGGACATTCACCACCTGCTTACCGGGCAATAATAGCTGGAGCGTTGCAGGGTCTGAAGTCATTATCGACCGTGAGGAAGAAGTGGCGGAAATTTGGCATGCGCGCTTTAAAGTCGGTGATGTACCGATTTTCTACAGCCCCTACATGCAATTACCGATTGGTAATAAGCGCCGCTCTGGTTTCTTAATCCCAACGGGTAGCTATTCGACTAACGACGGCTTAGAGTTCTCTTTACCGTATTATTGGAATATTGCCCCGAATTATGATGCGACCATCACACCTCAGTTTATGACCCACAGAGGCGTGAAGTTAAACAACGAATTTCGTTATCTGATCACGCCGGGAACAGGCACAGTCGCTTTTGATTACATCGCCCGTGACCGTGCTTATATCAAAGATAAAGAACGTGAAAAACGTGCTGCTCGTGATAGCGATGACCGTTGGTTATTCTACTGGCGCCATTCAGGCACCTACGCGGGGCACTGGAATTTTGCGTCTGACTACACCAAAGTTAGCGATCCGCAATACTTTACCGATTTTAGCTCCCAGTACGGTAGTACAACCGATGGCTACGCCACGCAAAAATTCAGCGCGGGCTATTCAGATACCAACTGGAATGCGAAAGTTACCCACAAACAATTCCAAATTTTTGCGGATAACCCGAACAAACGCGCTTATAAAGCAGAGCCGCAAGTTGACTTCAATTATTATAAAAATAATTTAGGTGCTTTTGATGTGCATACCTATGCGCAAGCCGCTCGCTTTACCAGCGTAGGTAAAAATAACCCTGATGCAACGCGTTTACACATTGAGCCTGAAGTGAACCTGCCATTATCAAATGGCTGGGCAAACATGAATAACAGCATCAAACTGTATGCGACCCATTATGACCAAGATATTCCAACATCAAATACGGATAGCAGCCTAGAGAAAAACGTTAGCCGCGTGCTCCCAATGTTTAAGAGCGATGCTAAAGTCGTTTTCGAGCGAGACCTTTTCCAAGGCAGCGATTATGTGCAAACATTAGAGCCTCGCGTTCAATATTTGTATATTCCCTATAAAGATCAGGACAATATCAATAACTTTGACTCCTCTTTACTGCAATCGGATTACAGCGGTTTATTCCGTGACCGTATATACAGTGGCCTTGACCGTATCGCCTCTGCAAATCAGTTCACGACTGGTTTAACGACTCGCGTTTATGATGATGCACTCGCGGAACGCTTTAATTTCTCTGTAGGGCAAATCTATTACTTTGAGCGTCCACGTGCAGGAAACTCTAACAGCCCTATCGATGATAAGAGCAACACAGGTTCTTTACTGTGGGCAACAGATTCCATGTGGCGTATTGATGAAAACTGGGGTATTCGTGGCGGGTTACAATACGACCGCCGCCTCGGTAACGTCACAATGGGTAATGCCGTTGCAGAGTACCGTTTAGATGCTGACCGCTTAGTCCAATTAAACTACCGCTTTGTTGACCGTGATTATATTCAAGCTACTTTCCGTCGAGATGAAGCAGAGAATGGCGGCTATACCTATACACTACCTGAATACCAACAAGGTATTTCCCAAGTTGGTACAGTTGTAAGTTGGCCATTAAGCGAACAATGGGGCTTTGTTGGTTCCTATTATTACGATACCAAACAACAGCAATCTGCAAGCCAATTGGTTGGGTTGCAATACAATACCTGTTGCTGGGCAGTCAACCTTGGCTATGAACGGAAGATTGTCGGTTGGCAAAAAGAGAAGTTCAGCAGCGAATATGATAATAAATGGTCAGTCAATGTGGAACTTAGAGGCCTAAATAACAATCATAGTTTAGGTAGTCAGAAAATGTTAGAAGCGGGTATCATGCCTTACCAGCGTGCTTTCTGATAACAAATAGCATCGTTTATTCTGAATAACATGTGACTTGCGCGAGTGAACAATTTGAGATGCATTTACTCTAAATAATTCGAGGTGCAGTTAGGCGACAAATGAATGAGTCGCTAGGAGCATACATCAGTATGTGACTTGCGCGAATGAGTGCAGTCAACAACACTGCAACTTGAAGTATGACAAGTAAATAATTCGAGGTGCAGTTAGGCGACAAATGAGTGAGTCGCTAGGAACATACATCAGTATGTGACTTGCGCGAGTGAGTGCAGTCAACAACACTGCAACTTGAAGTATGACGAGTAAAACGAATAAACAACGTATTAGCCCGCATTTAGCGGAATCAAAGTCAATATTATAGGACCATTATGAAGAATTGGAGAACGCTTATTCTGGGACTGATGTTCGCAAGCTCTGCTACGTTGGCTGCGCCACAGCAAATGGATAAAGTGGCTGCGGTTGTCAATAACGGAGTTGTGCTGGAAAGTGACATCCAGAATATGATTAACACAGTTAAACTGAATGCACAGAACGCACGCCAGCAGATCCCTGATGATCAAACGCTACGTCATCAAATCCTCGATCGTTTGGTGATGGATAACATCATGCTGCAAATGGCAAGCCAAATGCAGATCAATATCCCAGATGAAGCAGTGACTGCAACTATCACTGATATTGCACGTCAAAATGGTTTAACACTGGAACAAATGCAACAGCGTTTAACCGCTGATGGCATCAACATGAACCAGTACCGCAGTGAAATCCGCAAAGAGATGCTTATTGCCGAAGTTCGTAATAACGAAGTTCGCCGTCGCGTTACCATTTTGCCACAAGAAGTTGATGCTCTTGCTGAGCAAATGAGTTCACAAGCTAACTATGAAATGGGCGTCAATTTAAGTCACATCTTGATCCCATTACCAGAAAACCCAACACCAGAACAGCTAAAAACCGCGGAAGCATTAGTGGATAAAATTTTAGCTGACCTGAAAAAAGGCGGTGATTTCGGTAAGTTAGCCATTGCATACTCTGCGGACCCTCAAGCGCTCAAAGGCGGCAATATGGGTTGGTCACGTTTGCAAGAGCTTCCAGTCGTATTTGCTGAACAGCTAAAAAATGCGAAAAAAGGTGATATCGCAGGCCCAATCCGCTCAGGTGTCGGTTACCATATTTTACGCGTGAACGATGTCAGCGGGGGTAGCCAGCCTATCTCTGTGACTGAAGTAAAAGCGCGTCATATCTTGATTAAATCATCTCCAATTATGGATGATGCACAAGCAAGACAAAAGCTGAATAAAATTGCCCAAGATATCCGCTCTGGTGCCGTGTCATTCGAAGATGCTGCGAAAGAAAACTCAGAAGACCCGGGTAGTGCATTAAAAGGTGGTGAACTGGGCTGGAATATGCCTGATATTTACGACCCAGCATTCCGTGATGCATTGATGAAACTGAATAAAGGTGAATTAAGCCAACCGGTTCCTTCAAGTTTTGGCTGGCACTTAATTCAGTTAGAAGATACACGCAGTGTTGATAAAACTGACGCCGCACAAAAAGACCAAGCTTACCGTTTACTGTTCAACCGTAAATTTAACGAAGAAGCACAAAGCTGGATGCAAGAACAACGAGCTTCCGCTTACGTGAAAATTGTTGATGGTCGCGATAACCAAGCTAAAGATGAAAAATCTAACTAAGCCTATTGTGATTACCCCCGGTGAACCCGCCGGGATTGGCCCAGATTTGCTTATCCAGCTCGCTCAGCAGGCATGGCCTGTTGAGCTTGTTGCTTGCGCAGATCCTAGCTTGTTACTTGAGCGCGCTAAAACACTAAACTTGCCACTCACGTTAAGTGAATATGTGCCAAGTGAGGTGCTTAAAACACACGCTGCGGGGCATCTCTCTATTGTTCCAGTACAATTAAACGCCCCAGTGAAAGCAGGTAAGCTTAATGTCGACAATGGAAACTATGTGGTTGAAACCCTTGCTAGAGCCTGTGATGGTTGCTTAACAGGTGCGTTTTCCGCCATTGTGACAGGGCCAGTACATAAAGGCATTATTAACGATGCTGGGGTTACTTTTAGTGGGCACACCGAGTTTTTTGCTGATCGCAGTGGTTGTGAACGCGTTGTTATGATGCTGGCAACAGAAGAGTTACGCGTGGCCCTTGCAACAACACACCTTCCGTTAAAAGACGTTTCAGCCGCAATCACGCAGCAAAGCCTTCATGAAGTCATCACCATTTTACATCATGACTTGCAAACTAAGTTTGGCATTGAAAAACCCGTTATCTACGTCTGTGGGCTGAATCCTCATGCAGGGGAAGGTGGCCACATGGGTACGGAAGAGATTGATACCATTGAACCTGCATTGGAAAGTTTGCGGGCACAAGGCATCCATTTAGTCGGGCCACTGCCTGCTGATACTCTTTTCCAAGCCAAATACTTAGACCACGCTGATGCAGTTCTAGCAATGTATCACGATCAAGGTCTTCCTGTGTTAAAATACCAAGGTTTTGGTAGAGCGGTAAATATTACCCTCGGCCTACCGTTTATCCGCACCTCCGTCGACCATGGCACAGCCCTTGAGCTCGCAGGTACGGGTCATGCAGATGCGGGAAGTTTTATCACCGCATTGACATTAGCTATCCAAATGACATCTAAGAATACATGAATAATCGAGTCCATCAGGGGCACTTTGCCCGCAAACGTTTCGGGCAGAACTTTTTAACTGACCAATTTATTATCGACAGCATCGTTGATGCAATGAACCCTCTGCCGGGTCAATCCATCGTTGAAATCGGCCCCGGTTTAGGCGCACTTACGGAGCCTGTCGGTAGCCGCATTGAAAAAATGACGGTAGTCGAACTTGACCGTGACCTCGCGGCGCGTTTGCACGTCCATCCACAACTCAAAGATAAATTAACGATCATTCAGCAAGATGCGATGACCGTTGATTTTGGTGAATTGGCTAAACAAGCTGGCCAGCCACTGCGTGTGTTTGGTAACTTACCTTACAATATTTCCACGCCATTAATGTTTCACCTATTCACATTCACCAATTCCATTGCTGACATGAATTTTATGCTGCAAAAAGAGGTGGTTAACCGCTTAGTTGCAGGCCCCGGCAGCAAAGCCTTTGGCCGCTTGAGTGTGATGGCGCAATATTATTGTAACGTCGTGCCTGTACTTGAAGTGCCGCCAACAGCATTTACTCCAGCACCGAAAGTAGACTCTGCCATTGTCCGCTTGATCCCACACAGTGAGAATCCATATCCTGTTAAAGATATTAAATTCTTAAGTCGGATAACTACGCAGGCCTTTAATCAACGCCGTAAAACCATCCGTAACAGCCTTGGTGATTTATTTAGCGTTGAAGAATTAACCGAATTAGGCATCGATTTGAGTACTCGTGCTGAAAATATTTCTGTTGAACAGTACTGCAAAATGGCAAACTATCTTTCTAACCGATCAGAATAGAATATTGAAGGAGGCACTATGCTTAACGAGCCGAATGTGAGCATCCAAGTTCAGAGTGTCTACATCGAGAGCCAATCTCAGCCCGATATTGCCAGATATGTGTTTGCTTATACCATTTGCATTCGCAATTTAGGGCGCGATCCCATCCAATTAATGAGCCGCTATTGGCTCATTACGAACAGTGATGGCCATAAAACCGAAGTTCAAGGTGAAGGGGTTGTGGGCGAACAGCCAATCATTCAGCCGGGAACCGAATATCGTTATACCAGCGGTGCCGTTCTTGAAACACCAATGGGGACGATGGAAGGCTATTACGTGATGATTAGTACGCAAGGGGATAATTTCCATGTGGATATCCCTGCTTTTCGTCTGGCAATTCCAACACTGATTAATTAATTATGTCGACATATATAGTAGGTGATATTCACGGCTGCTATCGTGAATTACGTGAATTGATGGACAGTGTCAATTTTGACCCGCAACAAGACACGCTATGGTTAACTGGTGACTTAGTCGCTCGAGGTGCAGAGTCGCTGCAAGTTTTGCGTTATGTCAAAAGCCTAGGGGATTCTGCCCGCTTAGTTTTGGGCAATCATGATCTTCATTTGCTTGGGATCTACTGCAAAATTAGCCGCAATAAGCCGAAAGACCACCTTGATGAATTATTGCATGCACCTGATTTGGATGAGCTAATTAACTGGTTACGCCGCCAGCCGCTATTGCAAATCGATGAAGAGCGCAAAATGGTGATGACCCATGCAGGGATCACGCCGCAGTGGGACATTGAAACAGCCAAAATGTGTGCGAGAGAAGTGGAAGCCGTTCTTTCCAGTGATGCCTATCCTTTATTCATTGACTCAATGTATGGTGATATGCCAAACAATTGGTCTGATAGCTTGATGGGGCTTGCTCGCTTACGTTTTAGCACTAATGCACTGACACGTTTACGCTACTGTTTCCCTAATGGTCAGTTGGATATGATCTGCAAAGAAAATCCCAAAAAAGCCCCTGCACCTTTAAAGCCATGGTTCGATTTACCTAGCCAGCTACCTGAAGACTATTCCGTATTTTTTGGTCATTGGGCATCACTGGAAGGAAAGTGTACACCAGATAACGTGTATGCAATGGACACGGGCTGCTGCTGGGGAGGCGATTTAACGTTACTCCATTGGGAAACCAAGCAATATCACCACCAAAAGTCCTACCAAAAGAGCCGTAAAGAATCCTGATTGAATAAAATGTAAAATGGCGCAATTAAGCGCCATTTTTATATTTGTCATCGCTTGAAAATCAATCTCTTTTCGTCAGAATTTCGAAGCAATACCCATGAGTATTATTTTCATCCGCTTCGTGATATTCCGTAAAGATAGAATCCCACTCATCTGGCTCATATGCAGGGAAGTGCGTATCACCAATCACTTCTGCATCAACATGTGTCAAATAAAGTTTATTGGCTAATGGCAGAAATTGTTGGTAAACCTTACCGCCACCAATCACCATCACTTCTTCTACGTTTTCTACTGCTTGTGCGGCAGCGAGCGCCTCTTCAATAGAAGTCACCCAAATAACGGTATTATCCGCGCCCGCAGGCTGACTGCTCAGTACAATGTTGACTCGCTGCGGTAATGGACGCCCAATAGATTCATAAGTCACACGGCCCATAATCACGGGTTTATTTAACGTGTTTCGTTTGAACCACGCGAGATCCCCAGGTAAATTCCAAGGCATCGCTTTTTCCATGCCGATAACCTGATCGATCGCCATTGCTGCGATTAAGCTAATATTCATTTACTCACCTTAGAAGCAAAATATAAAAATTGAGCACACTATACGTAAAGAGATTTGCTTCGTCGACTAAATTTAAACTTCCTTAAACAGCTTTGAATCACTTATACTCGAATTGCTAAAATTAAGACTAAAAATAACATTAAAAATCAAAAAAGAGCCTGTTTTCCTCTCTGAAGAGCCAGACATTCAGTAGATAATGGTTAGGCCCCAAAAAATAGCAAAACAGTGCTAAACAAAGAGACCTGTATCATGTACGAAACCAGTATTATGGTGGCGACGATCGCCGCATTAGGGATGCTCTCACCGGGACCCGATTTCTTCCTTATTGTCAAAAATGCCGCCCGTTACCAACGTTCTGCTGCACTCATGACCGCCTTTGGTGTGATTGCAGCCATTGCCTTGCACATGTCTTACTGCGTTGCAGGTCTTGCTGTACTCATTACCACCACACCATGGCTATTCAATATTTTAAAATACGCTGGTGCCGTTTATTTGGTTTGGATAGGAATTAAAAGCTTGTTGCCCCAATCGAGCAATTTAGCTGATTTAAATACCACTAAACACGAAATTGTTTCCTTTAAAAAAGCCTTTATGCAGGGATTTCTGTGCAATGTACTCAATCCCAAGGCGACGCTGTTCTTTCTTGCCGTATTTACCCAAGTGTTGGACATCAACTCAACATTTGGAGAAAAACTGTGGTTTGCCTTTATTATCTGGGGATTAGCCGTTATTTATTGGCCCATTTTAGTATTTCTTATCCAAAGTGCCCCTGTCAGAAAAGGCTTAGCCAAAGTGCAAAAATACGTCGATAGAGTGCTTGGCGTGATTTTAATTGCTTTCGGAATTCGTGTGGCACTTAGCTAATTTATTTATTTAATACATAAAAAAAGCAGGCGCTAAATAAAGTGCCTGCTTTTTGTTTTCTGACAAACGATTAGTATTGTATCGCTTCTTGTGGTGCAACCACCATCTGCCCCACTGAACCTAAATCCGCTTTTTCCAAGTTTTGACTATAGAATAAAAACGGGAAATGATTATAGGAAGGTTGCATCATCTGCACCAATAATTCAGTGCGACCACTAACCCAAACCGTATCTTTCCAACCATAGTCTTCAGGTGGCGTAGGCTGTCCATTACGGTTGATGATTTTAAAACGCACACCCTCAATATGAAACGCTTGAGGTTCATTCGTGGTGACAACCCAACGCTCCCAATTTCCTTGGCGGCTGGTGATATCCACACGGTTAGTATCAATGGCTGCATTATTAATACCAAAACCATCATTAAGGTGAATATCTCTTTGGGTAATACTGGAAGTCACTTGCGTCTTATCTTCCGTCAATTGTGTCGGTAAACCATCGGTGACCAATGACATCAAACCGGTTGCTTTAATCGTCAACACATTCGTCGAGATCAAACTGTTCGAAGGCTCAAACAACCCTTTTAATCTATCCATAAACGTGGCAGATTCACCCGCAGTAATAGTCAGCTCCTGCGTTTTAGCCATATCAATGAGCACTTCACGCCTTTCTCCCGGTGCAAGTGGTAACTCTTGAACATTGACTGGTGCTGTTAACAGCCCTTGATCTGAGGCTATCATCGCAAATGGGCGACCATCGCTGATTTTCATTACATAATTACGTGAGTTCGATGCATTTAATAACCGTAAACGTACCCAGCCGCGAGAGACTTCGACATAGGGGTTTTGTACACCATTGACTAATAATGTATCCCCGAGGAAGCCGTTTTCTTCAGCTTTATACTCAGGTACACCAAAGTTATCCAAGCGTTTGTCTTGAATGATCACAGGGAAATCATCTACACCATAATGGTTAGGTAAGCGAAGGTTTTTTGTGACATCATCTTCAATAATCCACATGCCTAGTAACCCATTATGGATTTGCTCTCCCATTTTCCCTTGGGTATTTGCGTGATACCAAAGCGTCGCCGCATTCTGGCGAATTGGGATCACGGGAGACCAATCCGCATTGGGAGAGATCAACCTTGCCGCACCACCAATTTGCGTACCGGGTATCTGTAGCCCGCTGACGGTCATTGACACCGCTTCGGGTAAGCGATTACTGTATATCAGCTTAATATCATCGCCATTTTTGACTTTTACCGTCGGCCCGGGTGAAGAACCATTTATACCCCATATATCCGCAGAGTATTTGCCATCAAAAGACCAATGGACTTTTTGTAATGTTAAGAAGAGTGGTTGCCCAGACCGAGACTCTAACAATGGGGGCACAGGTAATGCTGTCGCGCCTTCTGCACTCGCATTAATTGGCGCATATAACGCACACAGAGCCAACCCTACCGCTACTAGGGTTTGGCATCGATTGAATGACATAAATTCTCCGCTAAATAAACATTCCAGCGCATTTTATTTTTAGATATTCGATATTTTTAGCCTATAAGTTGGCTAATTTTAGATTGGCGCTAGTAATAATACGACTTAGAGACAACAATTTGTTACTTCGCTAATTTTGCAAGCCATGATATCGCGAAAAAAGATTAAATTCTAAAAATATCTTTCTAATATATAAAAAATTAATTAATAGAATTATAAATTGTGTGGTTTATTAATTAGGAAATAATATAAGGTAGGAAAATAATTATTGGCTTAACGTTAATTAGCAGGAGCAGGCCTCGGTAAAACTCAGGGCAATGATTGCTCATTACCCTTTTGACGTATCGACTTAATTTATTATGCTTTTTTCGTTTGCTTATTCAGTTCTTCGACTTCTAAATCAAGCTCTTTGATTTTCGCTTCCATCAATGAATGGCAATACTCCGAGAGTTCCCTAACCTGATCTCTGGTATAGGTTGAAGTATCGATAGGATCTAGCATTTCGATGATAACATGGCCATTATTCCAACGATTTAACGCAATTTTGCCCTGTGTGCTGGATACACACACTGGCACAATCGGCACGCCCGCTGCAATAGCCGCATGGAAAGCACCCGTTTTAAATGGCAATAAACCACGGCCACGACTACGCGTTCCTTCAGGGAACATCCACACGGAAATTTTACGTTTTTTGATTTGATCGGCCACTTGAGAAATTGTGTTATGCGCTTTTGAACGATTCGCACGGTCAATCAAAATGTTGCCAGTGATCCAATACAAGAAACCAAAGAATGGGATAAACACCAAGCTTTTCTTACCCACAGTCACCGTTCTAGGCAGCACACCATTGGACATCGTGACCATATCGTAGTTATTTTGGTGGTTACCAATATAAATACTTGGGCCGTAGCTTTTGGCTTTTTTAGGCACACGATTGATGACTTTTATACCAAAAACCACTGATAAACGCCCAAACATATGGCCGAATGTCATCACATGTTTTGGGTTACGCGGGCTGAATAAGCAATAGATACCACCGCCCACACAAACGAGGATGGTGTAGATAATGACAATAATCGCTCTAATAAGCGCTAACATACTAACCCCAAATTAGCGGGGCATCAGCGCCCCACGATGAATTTTAACCTTCGGTGCCAAATACAATACCTTGATAAGGCACCCATTAAATTTATTGTTATGCGTTATCTACAGGCTCGATATCGATACGCTCAATATTGTGCATTCCACGCGGTAGCGATGTCCCTTTACGACCACGCTCCGAGCGGTATTTCTGTAGATCTTCAGATTTAAATTTCAGTTTTCGTTTACCAAAATGCAGTGTCATTGAAGCACCAACAGGTAACAGCATCAACCATGTTAATACATCTTCGCCGCTTGCAGCTTGCGCACCTGCAATATTGATAATTTTATTCCCTTTACCTTTTGAAAGCTGAGGCAAATCGGCCACAGGGAAGATTAACATACGCCCTGCTTTGGTAATGGCCAATAACAAATCTTCTTGCTCATTGTTTAGCTCAATTGGTGCCAGTACTTTTGCATTTTCAGGCAATGAAATCAGCGCTTTACCAGATTTATTTTTTGTCACCAAATCATTGAATGTACAAATAAACCCATAACCCGCGTCTGATGCCATCAAGTATTTTTGCTCTTCTGGCGCCATTAAGACGTGCTCAATCGTTGCGCCTGGTGGTAAGGTTAATTTGCCAGTAAGCGGTTCACCTTGGCTACGCGCAGATGGCAATTCCAGTGGGTCAACCGAGTAGCTGCGCCCAGTGGTATCAAGGAACACTGCCGCTTGGTTCGATTTACCACGGGCTGCACCTTTAAAGCCATCGCCGGCTTTATAATTCAAATTAGTTGGCTCAATATCATGGCCTTTCGCACTACGCACCCACCCCATATCAGACAGCACAACCGTGATTGGCTCTGAGGGGAGAATTTCATGCTCGCTCATCGCTTTCGCTTCTTCACGCTCTTGGAGTGGAGAACGGCGATCATCACCATAAGCTTTTGCATCCGCCTGAATTTCTTTTCTGATTAATGTATTCAAGCGGCGCTCTGAACCTAAAATCGCTTGTAGTTCATCACGTTCTTTGGCTAATTCGTCTTGTTCACCACGGATTTTCATCTCTTCCAATTTGGCTAAATGACGTAATTTCAGCTCTAAAATAGCCTCTGCCTGAGTATCCGAAATATTAAAACGAGACATCAACACCGTTTTAGGCTCATCTTCAGTACGGATGATTTCAATAACTTCATCGATATTCAGGTAAGCAATTAATAAACCGTCTAAAATATGCAGACGTCTTAAAACTTTGTCTAAACGGTGATTCAAACGGTTACGCACAGTTTGGCGACGATAAGTAATCCACTCCGTTAATATCTCAACCAAGCCTTTCACCGCAGGGCGGTTATCTAAGCCAATCATGTTGAGGTTAACGCGGTAGCTTCTTTCTAAATCAGTTGTGGCAAATAAGTGAGTCATCACTTGTTCGAGGTCAACGCGATTACTGCGCGGAACAATCACTAAACGTGTTGGGTTTTCATGGTCAGATTCATCACGTAAATCTTCCACCATCGGCAATTTCTTCGCGCGCATTTGGCTCGCGATTTGCTCAAGAACTTTAGCACCTGAAACCTGATGAGGTAATGCCGTAATGACGGCATTACCATCTTCTTTTTCCCACACCGCACGCATGCGTACTGAACCACGGCCGTTTTGATAAATTTTACGAATATCTTCACGGGATGAGATAATTTCAGCTTCTGTTGGGAAATCAGGCCCCGGAATATACCCCATAATCTCATCAAGGTTCAGGGACGGTTTTTCCAGTAAAGCAACCAAGGCTTCTGCCACTTCACGGGCGTTGTGTGGCGGAATATCCGTTGCCATCCCAACCGCAATCCCCGTTGTACCATTTAACAAAATATTGGGTAAACGAGCAGGCAACATTTTCGGCTCGTTCATCGTGCCGTCAAAATTTGGAACCCAGTCGACAGTACCGTGGCCTAACTCGCTAAGTAATACTTCAGCGTATTTTGATAAACGTGATTCCGTATAACGCATCGCAGCAAATGATTTCGGATCATCAGGTGCCCCCCAGTTTCCTTGCCCATCCACTAATGGATAGCGATAAGAAAACGGCTGCGCCATTAACACCATCGCTTCATAACACGCGCTATCACCATGTGGGTGATATTTACCTAACACGTCACCGACAGTTCTTGCTGATTTTTTATATTTTGCGTTATTGCTGAGGCCCAGTTCTGACATCGCATACACGATACGACGCTGAACAGGTTTTAGCCCATCACCAATAAACGGCAGCGCCCTATCCATGATGACGTACATCGAATAGTTTAGATAGGCGCTTTCAGTAAAGGCATGAAGCGGTAAACGCTCCACGCCATCATGAGTAATTTCACTCATTCAATTCGTTCCTTACTCTTTTTATCGCAGGATGTTAGACATCAATTTCAGCCATATCGCCTTTTTCTTGCAGCCAATTGCGGCGGTCTTCTGAGCGTTTTTTCGCCAAAAGCATATCCATCACTGCAAGGGTTTCTTGGTAGTTTTCATCATCGATGATCAACTGAACAAGGCGACGAGTATTAGGGTCCAACGTGGTTTCACGTAATTGAAGTGGGTTCATTTCCCCCAGCCCTTTAAAGCGCTGAACGTTAGGTTTTCCACGTTTACGGCTTAACCTGTCGAGAACCGCATTTTTTTCACTTTCGTCTAATGCGTAAAAGGTTTCTTTACCTAAATCAATACGATACAACGGCGGCATTGCCATATACACATGCCCCGCTTTCACTAAGGTTGGGAAGTGCCGTACAAATAACGCACACAGCAGTGTCGCGATATGCAAACCATCAGAGTCCGCATCCGCAAGGATGCACACTTTACCGTAACGTAATTGGCTTAAATCTTCGCTATCAGGGTCAATACCAATCGCCACAGAAATATCATGGACTTCTTGTGAAGCTAATACTTCATCAGAAGAAACTTCCCATGTATTCAGTATCTTACCACGCAGTGGCATAATCGCCTGATATTCGCGGTCGCGGGCTTGCTTCGCTGAGCCCCCTGCCGAGTCCCCTTCAACGAGGAACAATTCAGTCATTTTTAAGTCTTGCGAGCTACAATCCGCCAGCTTGCCCGGCAAAGCAGGGCCGCTTGTTAGCTTCTTACGCACCACTTTTTTCGCCGCACGCAGCCGGCGTTGTGCGCTTGAAATCGCCATTTCTGCCAGTTGTTCCGCGATTTGTACGTTTTGGTTTAACCACAGGCTAAAGGCGTCTTTGACTACCCCTGAAACAAAGGCGGCACATTGGCGTGAAGACAGGCGTTCTTTGGTTTGCCCAGCAAATTGTGGGTCTTGCATTTTTACCGAAAGCACATAGGTACAGCGCTCCCAGATATCATCTGCCGATAATTTTACACCGCGTGGTAGGATATTACGGAATTCACAGAATTCACGCATCGCATCCAACAAGCCTTGGCGCAAACCATTGACGTGAGTACCGCCTTGCGCGGTTGGGATCAAGTTCACATAACTTTCAGTAAGTAGCTCGCCACCTTCTGGTAACCATAACAGTGCCCATTGTGCCGCTTCCGTTTCGCTAGAAAACTCCCCTGTGAAAGGTTTTTCTGGCAAGGCTTCTAAGCCATCAACGGATTCCATCAAGTAATCTGTTAACCCGTCGCTATAGCACCAGCTTTGCTCAGTATTATTGAGCTGATCCTTAAACGTGATTTTCACGCCAGGGCATAAAACGGCTTTGGCTTTTAAGTTATGAGTTAAACGGGAAACTGAAAACTTCGGGCTATCGAAATAGCTTTCATCAGGCCAAAAATGCACGCTGGTCCCTGTGTTACGCTTCCCACAAGTGCCTATCACATGCAAATCTTCGACTTTATCGCCATTTTCAAAGGCGATTTGATAAACCTGGCTATCACGGCGCACGGTCACTTCAATACGTTTTGATAACGCATTGACGACGGAGATACCTACCCCATGCAAACCACCTGAAAATTGGTAGTTTTTATTGGAGAATTTTCCCCCTGCGTGTAACTGACCTAAAATCAATTCAACCGCGGAGACTTTCATTTCTGGGTGGATATCGACAGGCATTCCACGCCCATCATCAATCACTTCAATGGATTGATCTGCATATAAAATAACTTCAATGTGCCCCGCGTGCCCAGCAAGCGCTTCGTCGACACTATTATCAATTACTTCTTGAGCCAAATGGTTCGGCCGCGAGGTATCGGTATACATCCCCGGACGGCGGCGAACAGGCTCCAAACCACTGAGGACTTCAATAGCCTCTGCGTTATAACTAGATTGAGTCATATTGTCATTCTGCGGTAATTGGTGATTAATTGAACTATTCAATCAGTGAGTTACTGGTGATAATAACAGTGTTCATGCGTTTTAGCACTATTTCTCTACCAATTGAAGGAAATGGACAATTTGAGAAAAGTAAGCGTCAAAACCAGTAAAAGCATGATTACCGTCAGGTTCCACAGTCTGTTTACACTTTGAAAGATAGGTAACAGCTTCGCGATAATCAAGTACTTCATCCCCCATTTGTTGTAACAGCCAAATTCGATGAGATGCAGAAAGCTGTTCGATATGCAGTGATTTTAGCTCGCCAATATGTTTGGATTCCAGAACATATTGTTCATGGGTATAGGGGTTAATATTGGCACCCAAATAGTCTTGTAGCAAGTCAAACGGTCGGACAGCAGGGTTTACTATCACTGCGGGAAGGTGATAACGCTCTGAAAACCAAATTGAAAAATAACCGCCAAGGGATGAGCCAACCAACCCAATATGGTCATGTCGATGTTGCTGAATTATTTCATCTAGCATCATTTCGGCTTGCGCTGGGAAATTCGGTAATTGAGGTACTATCATATTGATATGTGGGTAATTAGCTTCTATCCATTGCTTTAAGCTATTGGCTTTTGCTGATAACGGCGAGCTATTAAAGCCATGAATATAGAGTAAGGTAGCCATCGCGAATTAATAACCGTCAGAATCTAAATCAGGGCTAAATTCGCGGGTTTCCAAGCGATGTACGGTCGTCGTAACATGCCTTTGCCCTTTTTCATTCACGCTTAACTCTAGATATCGCCAGCCAGGAGCAACGGTATCTAATGCAAAATTAGTGCAATGAGGCTTAAATTGAACGCAAGTCGATGGTGTGGCTAATAAACGGATCCCATGCCAGTTTTCATCCATTTCCTGATGAATATGCCCACAAAGCATCGCTTTCACATTTGGGTAGCCTTTTAAATAGTCCGCTAAGATATGTGAATTTCTTAAGCTGTGCTGATCAAGCCACGTACAGCCCGATGGCAGAGGGTGATGGTGCAGCATCACTAATGTCGTGCGTTGTGGTTCCGCGTCTAAACTCACTTTCATCCATTCTAATTGCTGCTCAGAAAGCTCACCGTGAGGCACATCTTGCAATTGGCTGTCCAGCATGAGGATTTGCCACTCGTCACCAATTAAAATTTGTTTCGCACTTGAAATACCAGCCACGCGCAGGCTTTCGACCATTGCAGGTGGGTAATCATGGTTTCCAGGAAGCCAAACACAAGGTGCGGGAATACGTTCAATGCCTTTTGCAAAGTGTTGATAAGCCTTTGGTGATTGGTCTTGAACCAAATCCCCTGTTGCAACGATCAAGTCAATTGGGAGATTTTGTGCTGCGATAGCATCAAGTACCGCCTGATAGCTTTTATAGGTGTTTACACCTAACAGGGTGTTTTCTGTATCTGCAAACAGATGCGTATCAGTAACCTGTAAAATTCTCACAATGTTAGAGTGCTTTGCAGTCACTTCAAGCTGGCTATCCAAAAGTCTTCCTTTTCCGTCAATATTGTTAATACTTAATCTATTCTATTCATTACAACTATACAAAAACTCAACGCACTGACAGTTAGCCTACCTAGCTTATGAATTTTCTTCACTACCCCCAAAAAACACGCTTAATTACTCTAAATAATTCGAGTTGCAAGAAGGCGGCAATCGGAGCT
>NZ_JBEBNT010000025.1:0-55455 GCF_040396775.1 Providencia sp. | reverse complement strand
CACCGTTTACGGTGGTGTAAGCCACGCGGTGTGCTTCGCTCAGAGTGTTAGGGAAGTGCAGGTCCAAGAGGAATAAACCACTGTTGCTAATCATAAGTTAATCAATAATTCACTGAGCAATTAACTTGTTTGTTGATGACGCTGTTGTTACGTACGTGAATTTGATAAGGATGAGTGGGTATCCTTGTTGCGCCCTCTGTCTTCTTCAGTGTAGGTAAGGTCTGAAGATGAAGAGATAAAGCCCCTCGTTAGTTAATCATAAGCTAATCAGTAGTTCACTCAGCAATTAACTTGTGTGTCTATGGATTATATAGACTTACTTGATAATACTGCACTCAGTAGCTCACTCACTAATATGTTATCTCGTTTTTCATCATGTTAGCTCCCGGCATAGTGCCTTTTCTCATCAGAAATCTTATGCTACACCTGGTTATTATTAATCAAGAATCCACTGAGCAACTAACTTGAGTGATCACATTGCTTATTGTTTTCGCGCTTTTTATCGCCCTATTGATTGTGGTTATGCATAGATAGTCGCTATAGCGATAAATCTATTTATGGAGTAGATAGGTTAAAAGAGAGATGATTTTCATTTACGGCTATTTTTTATCTAATTAGTAATCGATAAATTACGATCTATTAAAAATAATAATGACTTTACGTAATTATTTGGCTTGTTTGTTCTGAACCCGTTATATAATACTTATCAGTTTAATGGTTTTTATGGTGCTAATTAATCCACCTATAATGCCCATTGTTTCAGCAATAAATTCATTAATATCAGTTGATAAAAGAAAATTAACCAATTTTGCTTATATGTAAACTGGCTATTTTATTTACAAATGTTATATAAAAAAACACACAATTGTTTATTTTTTTATATAAAAATTGTTAAATTGATGTTTCATTTACTTACATTTATACTGTTTTAAAGTAGTTAATGGCGTATCTAGTTATCACGTTATAGATGAAGTTTGCTTATAAGTGAAATTTTCAAAGGAAAGAAACTCGCATCTTGATATGAAAGATAGGCCGACTAAACAAGTTATACCTTCTTATGCGTTGTATTTCTTGTAAACAATACCTCTGTACCAAAGGTGGATCACATGAATAAAACCAAAAGCGCTAACCATAGAATTTTTGACCAAATCCTTTCTGTGAATAACCAGAAAGAGAATGAGTTCAACAATGGCCAAGATGGTGCAACGATTCTTTCTTTATTAGTGATGTTTTTTGTCCCTTTTTTACTGCTAAATACCGCAAGAAATTTCGTTGGAATTGAGTATAGTTTTGCATTTGTTGTGGGGATGCTAGCAATCAGTGGAATTATCACTGTAGCATTGTTTAAAATGCTAAAATTGGGTTCCCAATTTGCAGATAAGCATGTTGTATTAGACCAATTACTTTCTCGTTATACGCCGAAAAATAAACAAGAATTCAAAAAATTACAAGAAGAGAGAAAAACAAATTCAGTTGAGTTTTATTCACTTGTAGAAAATTGGGCTGATGTAGAAAGGCAACACTACGCAAGATAGCAACGAATAACGAAAATAAAAATAAATTCTTAAATATTATCAATATCCTTCTTTTCTCTATGTAGAAAGAAGGATTTTTTTGTCTTAGTGAACTTATTATGACTTTTATTCAGGCAAGAGATAAGGATAGATAATTATAACCACCCGCGTAGAGGGTGCTTTGCAAGGGCTTGCTACCAACTGTGCCGAAATGACGCTGCTTTCTCTTTGTTCAAGCTGAGTGTCTTTGTTACTTTGGCCTACCCCTTGAATGGGGCTACATGCTCTTTTGTACTTAGTTTATCCGCGATTAAATCTAACTTTTCTTACTCTCTGATATACTTCTGGATTGTCGCTTCATTTAGCCCTACCGTACTGTAGCCTTCCGACCAAAACTTCCTATTGCTAAATTTATATTTTAAATTCGTATGTCTATCAAAGATTATCAATGAACTTTTACCCTTCAAATATCCCATAAAGCTTGAGTCACTTAGCTTTGAGGGAATACATGACTAACATGTGAACATGGTCTGGCATCAGATGCCCTTCGATTATTTCAACATCTTTCCTTATTTAATTTACGAATATTAGCTTAAACATCTATATCATAACGGAAAGGTGTTTTTCTTGGCTCCATCCGCAAAGCCATAATAAAAAAACGGCTCGATATTCTGAGCCGTTTTCGGTGGCAATTAAGTGAAACTTAGTGAGATTTACCTTGTTCAATACCTAAGCCAATTTGTGAACGAACAAACTGCTCTTTAAAGCGTTCTCTTTCCATTCTGCCTTGTTCTGAGTTATCCGTAATAGAGAATAACCAAGATGCGAAAAACGCGACAATCATAGAGAATAATGCAGGGTATTCATAAGGATAGATAGGTTTGTCATGGTGTAGGATGCCAACCCAAATCGTTGGTCCTAAAATCATTAAGACGACAGCCGTAATCAGCCCTAACCAACCCCCTGCTAATGCACCGCGAGTGGTGAGTTTGCGCCAGTACATCGACAGTAAAATAATGGGGAAGTTACAGCTTGCTGCGATGGAGAAGGCTAAGCCAACCATGAAAGCAATGTTTTGTTTTTCAAACAAAATACCTAAACCAATTGCGACAAAACCTAAGATAACAACCGTAATTTTTGAGACTCGTAACTCGTCTTTTTCGTCGGCTTTACCATTTTTCATTGCCATCGCATAAAGGTCATGGGATACCGCTGAAGCACCAGCAAGTGTTAAACCCGCAACAACCGCAAGAATTGTGGCGAAAGCAACCGCAGAAATAAAGCCAAGGAAGAAGTTACCACCTACAGCATCAGCAAGGTGAACCGCAGCCATATTGGTACCGCCTATCAACGCGCCTGCAGCATCTTTAAATGCAGGGCTTGAGCTGACAAGGACAATTGCACCGAAACCAATAATGAAGGTCAATATATAGAAGTAGCCGATAAACCCCGTCGCATAGAACACGCTCTTACGGGCTTCTTTTGCATCACTCACTGTGAAGAAGCGCATAATGATATGAGGAAGACCCGCCGTACCGAACATCAAGGCTAAGCCGAGTGATAAAGCGGATATTGGGTCGGAAACGAGTCCCCCTGGGCTCATAATGGCAATACCATTTTTATGAACGGCAACGGCTTCTTTAAATAAGGTATTAAAGTTAAAGCCGACGTGCTTCATGACCATTACTGCCATGAATGTCGCACCTGCTAATAATAAAATTGCTTTGATGATTTGTACCCATGTGGTTGCTAACATTCCACCAAACAGAACGTACAGCACCATCAAGATACCGACAATAACAACTGCAACATGGTAATTAAGACCGAATAATAATTCGATTAATTTACCTGCGCCTACCATTTGAGCGATGAGGTAGAGTGCGACAACGACCAATGAACCTACCGCAGATAAAATCCGAATTGGTCTTTGTTTTAACCGGTAAGATGCCACATCGGCGAAAGTATAACGACCTAAATTACGTAAGCGCTCAGCAATTAAGAATAGAATGATCGGCCAGCCAATTAAGAAACCAATTGAGTAGATTAGCCCATCATAGCCAGAAGTATAAACCAGAGCGGAGATCCCTAAGAAGGAAGCGGCAGACATAAAGTCCCCAGCAATTGCCATCCCATTTTGGAAGCCTGTAATTTTCCCGCCTGCTGTGTAGTAATCAGAGCGAGAGCGCGTTCTTTTTGACGCCCAGTAAGTGATATATAACGTAAAGCCAACGAACAACAAGAACATCACAATAGCTTGAATATTGACAGGCTGACGTTCAACATCCCCTGTCAATGCATCGGAAAATGCCATTGATGAGGTAAAAAAGAGAATGAGTGAGAGCAAATATTTCATTTTTCTACCTCTTTTAAAATTTCGGCCGTTAAACGGTCGTATTCACCATTAGCACGGATAACGTATAGCCCGGTTAACACAAACGAAATGACGATCAGCCCAACACCCACAGGGATCCCCCTTGTAATGTATGAACCTTCCGCGATTGGTGTACCTAACCAGCTAGGGTCAAAAGCGATAAGAAAAATAAAACCAACATACAGGACAAGCGTTATTGCTGATAACAACCATGAAAAGCGACTACGTTTTCTAACCAGTTCTTTGAAGCGAGGGTTATCCTCTACCTTTTCGTAAGCAGTAGCATTCATCAGAGTTCTCCTCTGTTATACTCGTCATACTTCAAGTTGCAGCTTTGTTGACTGCACTCACTCTCACGAGTTACATACTTATGTATGCTCCTCGTGATTCGTTCGCTTGTCGCCTAGCTGCACCTCGAATTATTTAGAGTAAACCATCTTGTTGGGATGTATGTAAGGCCGCCTCTATGAGTTGGCCTTTTGGCGTTATGACATACTCATAGACTGTTTTTCTTCGAGTAGTTTTTCGACAACACCTGGATCTGCCAGCGTGGAGGTATCTCCAAAGTTGCTGGTGTCCCCTGATGCAATTTTTCGTAGGATACGGCGCATGATTTTACCGGAACGGGTTTTTGGCAAAGAATCCGTCCAGTGAAGAACATCCGGCGTTGCGATTGGGCCAATTTCTTTACGCACCCAATTACGAACTTCGGTATACAGCTCAGGAGAGGGTTCAACCCCAGATATTAATGTGACATAGGCATAGATTGCCTGACCTTTAATATTGTGAGGAATACCGACCACCGCGGCCTCTGCCACTTTTGGATGCGAGACGAGGGCAGATTCAATCTCTGCGGTACCTAAACGGTGGCCAGAGATATTCAATACATCGTCAACACGACCTGTGATCCAGTAATAACCATCTTCATCACGACGAGCGCCATCACCACTAAAGTACATGCCTTTAAAGGTAGAGAAATAGGTTTGCTCGAAGCGTTCGTGATCGCCAAATAAAGTACGGGCTTGCCCTGGCCATGAATCGACAATCACTAAGTTACCTTCGGTTGCCCCATCGATAGGTTCACCGAGGTTGTCCACGAGTGCAGGACGGACGCCAAAGAAAGGCAATGTTGCGGAACCCGGTTTTAACATAGTTGCACCCGGCAGTGGGGTGATCATAAAACCACCCGTTTCGGTTTGCCACCATGTATCGACCACTGGGCAACGGCTGTTACCAATTTTCTTGTAGAACCATTCCCACGCTTCAGGGTTAATTGGTTCGCCAACAGAACCAAGAATACGTAATGAGCTACGGTCAGTACCTTCAATCGCTTTATCGCCTTCCGCCATTAATGCACGGATAGCTGTTGGTGCGGTATAAAGAATATTGACTTGGTGCTTATCAACGACCTGACTCATTCGGTTAACCGATGGGTAATTTGGTACACCTTCAAACATAACGGTTTTTGCGCCATTGGATAATGGCCCATAGAGTAAATAGCTATGGCCCGTTACCCAGCCCACATCGGCAGTACACCAGTAAACTTCCCCAGGATGGTAGTCAAAGGTATATTTAAATGTGAGTGTGGCATAAACCAGATAACCCCCTGTGGAGTGCAGAACGCCTTTGGGTTTACCTGTTGAGCCGGAGGTATACAGAATGAACAGCGGGTCTTCTGCGCTCATTTCTTCTGGTGGGCAATCAGCGCTAACCCCTTTAGTGGCATCATGCCACCATAAGTCGCGGCCTTCGACCCAGCTTGGGGCATTACCTGTGCGTTGGTAGACAATGACGCTTGCAACGGTGGTGACTTGCGGATTAGCTAATGCGTCATCCACATTTTTTTTCAGTGGGATTGCGCGGCCTGCACGTAAGCCTTCATCAGCAGTGATAATCAGCTTCGCTTTACAGTCAATAACGCGACCAGAGACCGCCTCAGGAGAGAAACCGGCAAAAATGACTGTATGGATAGCACCGATGCGTGCACACGCTAGCATAGCTACGGCAGCTTCGACGACCATTGGCATGTAAATCGCCACGACATCACCTTTGCGGATGCCTTGTTTCTTTAAGACGTTAGCAAACTGGCTAACATCATGATGCAGTTCACGGTAAGTGACATTTTTTGATGATGACGGGTCATCACCTTCCCAAATAATCGCTACTTGGTCGCCTTTTTCAGCCAGATGGCGGTCCAAACAGTTTGCACTTAGGTTTAACGTGCCATCTTCAAACCAACGGATATCAATATGCCCGGGGTCAAAAGAGGTGTTCTTAACACGGGTGTACGGTTTAATCCAATCAACGATTTTTCCTTTTTCGCCCCAAAATCCTTCAGGGTCTTGAATCGAGCGTTGGTACTCATCGTTATACTGTTGTTCGGTAATCAGGGCATTTTTTGCAATTTCAGCAGGAACGGGATGTTTAGTTATTTGAGTCATATTATTATCTCCTTGCAGATGTTAATACTATGTCAAAAAACGGTTAACTAAAGCACGAAATATAAATTTGTTTTTCTTTTGCGCGGAAGATCACGTATTAATTGTAATGAGATTTGCAGGATTATCATTTGATGCTAAATCCCATATTGGAATATAACACTAAAAATATTGAAAATGTTAGATGTAAAGAAAAATAAACCGTGGGGATATTGGTATTAGTTACTGTATAAACGAATTCTTATAGGGAATACAAAAGACCACAATTTAATCATGGGTTTGATAATGATTTTCATTAACAGTAAAATAACTATAATAGAGAGAAATTCACAAGGTGCGAAACTACGCAAGTGCCATACCCTATGAACCTTGTGGTGAAAATGAGAAACATAGTGGTATTTACGTCACTGGAGACAATAAAATGAGTTATACATTACCTGCTTTACCTTATGCTTATGATGCGTTGGAACCACATTTTGACAAACAAACCATGGAAATCCACCACACTAAGCACCATCAAACCTATGTGACTAACACCAACACGGCGTTAGAGAAATTACCTGAATTAGCGGGTCTGGATATTGACGTTCTGATTCAAAAATTAGACCAAATTCCTGCTGATCAACGTACCTTCGTACGTAACAATGCGGGTGGTCACTCAAACCACAGCATGTTCTGGAAAGGTTTGAAATTAAATACTGAATTAAAAGGCGACTTAAAAGCCGCTATCGAGCGCGATTTTGGTAGCGTTGATGCATTCAAAGAGCTATTTGAGAAAGCAGCTGCAACTCGTTTTGGTTCAGGTTGGGCGTGGCTGGTTCTGAAAGATGACGGTAAATTAGCCGTTGTATCAACTGCTAACCAAGACAACCCATTAATGGGTGAAGCGATTTCTGGCGCTTCAGGCTACCCAATCGTCGGTTTAGATGTGTGGGAGCACGCATATTACTTGAAATTCCAAAACCGTCGCCCTGATTACATCAAAGCGTTCTGGTCAGTGGTTAACTGGGACGAAGCAGCGGCACGTTTCGCTTCAAAAGCTAAATAATTAGACTTTTTAATTAAGTCTTAATGGGCGTAGCATCGATGGTGCTGCGCCTTTTTTATTTGCGGCCCATTTGATTGTTATCTTGAGTGGCATTCTTTATGATGGAGGCTTCGTTACCAATTTATGTGGAGAGCGCCGCCCATGTCATTCCTACCCCAAGTCTTTATCGGTAAAGTCCAATCAACGCAATCTTGCGGTCGAAGTGCGATTCATAAACATGCGGCAGATGGGTTATTGATGTTGGGGCAGCTTGGGTTAGAGGGCGATGAGCAAGCAGAAACACGTTTTCATGGCGGGCCTGATAGAGCGCTTTGTCATTATCCTCGTGATCACTACGAATTTTGGCTGAATGCATACCCTGAACAAGAAGATTTGTTTATGGCATCCGCGTTTGGTGAAAATATATCCACACTGGGAATGACTGAAGATAACGTATTTATCGGTGACATCTATGCGTGGGGGGATGCGCGAATTCAGGTTACCCAACCTCGCTCACCTTGCTATAAGCTAAATGGTTTAACTGGCGTGGAAAACTTTGCCCAAATCATGCAAGACAACGGCCGCTGTGGGTGGTTATATCGTGTGATTAAAACGGGGAATGTTAGTGCTAATTCACCATTAACGTTATCAAGTCGCAACAGTGATGTTTCAGTACAAGAGGCGATAATGATTGCATTTCACGCCCCTTATGATGAGCAGCTGTATCATAGGCTCCTCAGTGCAGCGGGGTTATCTGCCAGTTGGAGCCTAACGATGCAAAACCGCCTTGATAATCATCGTATTGAAGAATTTAACCACCGTTTATTTGGTAAACGCAGTTAGGATTGACCGATAAACTGCTGGTACCAAGGCGTACCAGCCATAAGCTCTGCATGGCTGCCCTGAGCAATAATCTCTCCATTTTCCATATAGACGATGTTATCTGCTAAACATGCAAGGTGTGGATGGTGAGTAACTACAATGCGAGTTTGCTGATCCGCTTGAGTTATTAAAGAAATCACGGAAGCAGCATTGATGGTATCAAGGCTTGCTGTTGGTTCATCCATTAAAACGATATCTGGGTGGCGCAGAAATAGCCGTGCAATGCCTAGACGCTGTTTTTGCCCACCAGAAAGTGCCGTGCCACTCGCGCCGACGTCTCGGTTTAAAAAATCAGGAATATCTTCAAAATTTAACTGTGACAGTAATATGTTAACCTCTCGGTCATCAATATTTGCGTCTTCTAATGTTAAGTTTTGGTGTACGCTACCGCGAAATAGTGCGCTGTCTTGCAATAAAACCCCACGCTTTGAACATAATGCTTCTTGCGATAATTCCATCAGGTTTTTATTACCGTAACTGACAGAGCCTTGAGTCGGGTCTTGTAGACGAGCGAGTAAACTTAAGAGTGTGCTTTTCCCTGCGCCAGATGGGCCAACGACAGCCGTGAAAGTATTATGAGCAAAATTGACGGTAATGTTATTTAAAATTCGTTTCTTTTTATCATGATAGAAAGATAATTGTTGGCAACGGACATCATTATTTTCAGGAGAAGGGGCTCGATAGGGAAATGCTAATTCAGGGGTAATCAATGCGGATTCGACCTGTTTAATCGATTGTTTTGCTTGCCTTAATGATTGATTTAAATGCGAAAGAAGCCAGAGCGGTTCAATAAACCGCGCTAATAACACCATCCCCGCTAACCATAAGCTTAATGGCATGTCACCTTGGCTTATTTTTTGAATGCCTAAATAAAACAACGCGATAAAAATGATTTGGATGGCGCCTGAAAACAGTAAATGGAATGGCAAGCTTTGACGCTGTAATTGTTTTTGTGTTTGGTACTGTGACGTTAACGCACTCGTGAGTTGCTGGTGCTGAGATTGGTTAACGCCTGTTCGGCGGATGAGCGGCTGGTGGAGTGCAAATTGGTCGAGTTGATGAATGACATCTTGTTCAGATGCCTGGGTTTGTTGTTCAAAAAAAGCCATTTTTTGGCCACAAAGGCGTAAGGTAGATAATAAAACCAATCCTATAAATAAAAGCACGCATCCAAAAATAGGTTGGTAGATAAATGCGCCCAATACGACAGTGAATGGCGTGATTAGCCCGCTAATTATGGGATGCAATAAATGCGCAGGGACAGACATAATGTGTGAAACAGGCCCAGCCACTAAGTGATTGGCATTTTTGATCGGCTGTAATGACAAGGGTAAGTGGCGGATTAACGCGTTAGCAAGGTAGCGCATCACTAATCCACCCGCTAAGTAGCCTTTTTGGGTGGCAATAAAGGTGATCAGGAGGGATATCAGGCTGCACACCGCCAGTAAAGTCATCGGTATCATCATGGTGCCTAACGACCAACTGAAAAGAACATACACCAGTAATAACCCGCTTATTCCATCTAAGATAGCGGCGAATACCATCCAAAAAATGGCGCTGCGTACCGTATACAATAAGGACTTAAGCATGGTTTTCCTCCAAGGCGCGCAGTAATTGCTGATAATCTATTGATGTTTTGGCTAACTCTTTGTGGGAGCCTTGCGCAATCAGCTGGCCTTCTTTCAGTAATAAAACACGATTAGCGAGGTTTAAGCTGCCTAGATGATGCGTCACGAATACGCAGGTTCGCGATTCAGCATGTAATAGAGATAACACTTGCTGAGCATTTTGTGGGTCAAGTGCAGAGGTGGGTTCATCGAACAATAATAAGGGGGCAGGGGATAACAAGGCTCGTGCAATGGCAAGTCGCTGGGATTCCCCACCAGATAACGCCATCTCTTTTCCAATTATGCTGTCGAGGCCTTTAGGGGACTGCTGCACCAACGGCAATAAATTGAGAGCTTCAAGGTAGTGGTTCATGTCACTTTCCGTGGCGTTAGGGGCGAAAAGTTGTAAGTTTTCCCTTAACGAGCAGGGCATAGGCTGCGGGTTTTGCATCACAATGGCTATTTGTTGATTTAACGTGGCTAACGAAAGCTCTGGAAGCGGTGTTTGGTTAAATAAAACAGTGCCTTGTGTAGGGTCTAAAAAGCGCGCCATGAGTTGCAATAGTGTACTTTTCCCTGCCCCTGATGGCCCGACTATTGCGATGAGTTCACCGTCTGTAATATCGATATCAACCTGAGATAAAAGGGTTTTGTCACCAAGCACAACACTGATTTGAGCCAGTTGGAGGTGGCAAGAGGTTGTGTCGAGCATTTTTTTGCCGTACTGCATTTCTGGCTCATTTAGTAATTTCTCAATACGCTGTGATGCACTGACCGCAAGGTTTAATGCGTCAGCACCGTGCCCCATAGCAGCGACAGGTGCTGCAAGGCTTTGTATTAAGAGAATAAATAAAATGACCTGAGCGAGTGAAATAGGGCCGGGAAGTAATATTGTCCCCAAAACGACCCAGAAAGACAGTAAGGTGGCACTGATGCCGATTTGAGTGAGCGAACTTAATGCACCAATTTTACCAATCCAACGCATAAAAGCACTTTCAAAACCTTGCAGTGCGAGTGATGCTCGTTTTTGTATCCCTTGATTTGGATATTGCCTAGCGAATAACGGGTTATCGGCTAATTCAGCATATTGGCTATAGAGGTGCCCCATGGTTTCATTACGAGCTATATATAAGTGTTGGTAGTGTGGTGCTCGCATTGCGCGGAACAAAAAAACTGCGGCGACCAAAGGAATAAGACAAAAAAGTGTGAGTGATACGCTTTGCCACAGCAAAATAAGCGTGGCGGCAACAGGCACCACCATCAATTTGGTGAGATCCGCAGGTGCGTGAGCGGTTAATTGGTGGAGGTAGCGGACATCACGGTCAATCACTTGTGAAACGCCGTCTCTGCCTTGTTGAGTAAAGTGGTTTAAAGGTAATTTACCTATCTTATCAAGTAGCCGTAATCGCAATTGGTGGCACAGGCGGCTATCTGTTTGGTGTGTGAGGTACATGGCAATAGTTTGGCAAACTAACCAGGCTATCCCTCCAATGGAGGCGATAATAACCCAGTTACCATATTGATGAACGGGTGATACGGCAACTTGGCTGATGGCCACCCATGGGATGAGAGAGCAAAGACCTGCGATGGCTTGTAAAATAACAGCAACCAGTAAAATTGAGCGATAGGGACGAAGCAATGTCCTAAGTGCGCGGTACATACAAAACCTCCATAGCGAATCTATCACTGTAATTTATTTCACTTTATTTAAGGGATTTAGTTGTTTTGCTTACCAGACTATTTGTTTTGTTTGCAGGGCAGAAAAGGGTGACGTTTCCTGTGTTTTGAGTAAGATAACGAAATGACACCGTAAGAGGGTTGGGGAAAGTAAGATGCAATATGATTTAAATGACCTCTATTATTACGTCAAAGTGGTCGAACATGGCGGCTTTTCCCAAGCGGGTTTAGCATTAGGGATCCCAAAATCTAAGCTCAGTCGGCGTATTGCCGATTTAGAGCAAAAGCTCAATGTTTCATTGATTTACCGTTCAACACGCCAATTCCATGTTACGGAAGTTGGCCAAGTATTTTATCAACAGTGTAAGAATGTGGTGGATGAAGCAGAAATTGCCCATGAACTTATTTGCTCTGTACAGTCCCACCCTAAAGGTACCATTAAGCTTTCATGCCCTGTGGCGCTATTGCAGGTTTATTTGAATGAGATGCTGGTGGACTTTATGGTGCAATATCCAGATATCGATATTCAAATCTTAGCGGTCAACCGCCCCGTTGATGTGATCAGTGAAGGGTTAGATTTGGCCATTAGAGTGCGTTCTTTGCCTCTTGATGATTCAGGACTAATGATGAAAGTGCTGGGGTATTCACGCAGGATATTGGTTGCAAGCCCACAGTTATTCGCAGAGCAAGGTGCACTAATTGAGCCTGAAAAATTGGTAGATTACCCTATTTTGGCAAATACGGAACATTCGCAGAATTACACTCTAACCCTAAAAAACAGTGATGATCTCAGCTTTACGCAGCATTTTACTCCTAAATTGGCGACAACTGATGTGCTGACTTTGTACCGTGCTGCACTCAAAGGAATTGGTATTGCGAGGTTACCTTATGGGGTGGTGGAAAAGGAAATTGTGTCGGGGGAACTGGTGGAAGTGTTGCCTGAATGGCGTTTCCCTGAAGATATTATTCATGCGGTGTATCCTTCTCGCAAAGGGTTGTTACCATCCGTACAATTATTACTGAATTATTTGGCTGATAACATTTCGCCGTCAGTAAAATAAAAATCCCCCGATAGCTTAGTGCTACCGAGGGATAATGCGTTATTTATTGCGTTTCAGGAATACGACCAAATTTACCACTGTTGAAGTCATTTACGGCTTCGTTAATTTCTTCCATACTATTCATAACAAATGGGCCATAGCCAACAACAGGCTCATCAATTGGGTCACCGCTTAATAGCAGCACTAATGCGTCTTCTGTTGCTTCTAACACAATATTGCTCTGCGTATCATCAAGGATCATTAGCTCTCCTTCGTTTAAGGCTGAACGCCCATCAACAAATATCGAGCCGCGCAGCATCACTAATCCCACATTGCGGCCTGATTTAGTCTGAATACCGACTGTTTTGCCTTTATTGAGCTGTAAATCCCAAACATCTAATGGGGTAAAGGTTCTTGCTGCGCCTTTATGGCCTAAATAATCCCCCGCGATGACACGCAGTGTGCCGGCTTCATTGGGCAGCGTGACTTTCGGCATCGTTTGGCTTTCCAATAGCTGATAGCCTGGTGCGGCGGATTTGTCTTTTGCAGGCAAATTGACCCACAATTGCACCATATCAAGGGTGCCGCCTTTTTTCATAAAGTCATCAGACTGGTATTCTTGATGTAAAATACCCGATGCCGCTGTCATCCACTGAACATCCCCTGGACCAATGACACCACCTTCCCCTGTTGAGTCGTGGTGAGCAACTTCCCCATCATAAACGATCGTGACGGTTTCAAACCCGCGGTGTGGGTGTTCACCGACCCCGCGATTAGCTGCATCTGAGCTTGGGAATGCAAATGGCCCCGCCCTATCGAGTAATAAGAAAGGGTTCAGGTATTTCCCGTGGTTGCTGTAGCTAAACATTGAGCGAACAGGGAAACCATCACCAACCCAATGGCTCCGTGGAGATTGATAGATACCAATAATTTTTTTCATGGTGAGACTCCGAATTCTGTTTTGATGTGCTAATCATAAAGCAGTGGAAAAACGTCGAGTAGTGGCAAAAATAGGTTTCATTGTTCCAATAAAAGAACAATCAGAGTTAAGGTTATAATCCTATTTATAGAACAGTGTTTATCAAAACTCGGACTACTCAGCCTTAAATCGATGGATTAATCTAAATAACACGAAAACGGAGCGGGTATCGTTCTATTTTTCATTCTAAATAGATTTCTTACTTCATCGATTGAGAGGCTTTATTATGAGTATTCCAGCAAATTTTAATGGTCAGCGTCCTGTTATTAACCCGAACGATGCGGTGATGTTATTAATTGATCACCAAAGTGGGCTTTTCCAAACGGTCGGTGATATGCCGATGACTGAATTGCGTGCTCGCGCTGCGGTACTGGCAAAAATGGCTTCACTAGCGAAAATCCCAGTGATCACCACGGCTTCTGTACCACAAGGCCCAAATGGCCCTCTGATCCCTGAGATTCACCAAAATGCCCCTCATGCACAATACATCGCTCGTCGCGGTGAAATTAATGCGTGGGACAACCCTGAGTTTGTTGCTGCCGTGAAAGCAACAGGTAAAAAACAGCTGATTATTGCAGGCACCATCACTAGCGTTTGCATGGCTTTCCCTGCCATTAGTGCTGTGATGGATGGCTATCAAGTTTTTGTTGTGATTGATGCATCAGGCACTTACAGCAAAATGGCACAAGAAATTACATTAGCGCGCGTGGTTCAAGCAGGCGTAGTACCGATGGATACCGCGGCAGTTGCTTCTGAATTGCAAGGAACTTGGAACCGTGAAGACGCGGGCGAATGGGCGATGGCGTACACGCAAATTTTCCCTGCTTATCAATTACTGATTGAAAGCTATAGCAAAGCGCAGGACGTTTTGAAAAATAATGAACAATTAGATTCAGAACGCTAATCAACCCTGTAAATACTTAACTCACGAATTAAAGATAGCCTTTTAATACAAAAGGCTATCTTCTCTCACTCTATTTTTGGGATCATGTAATGAACAAAATAATATTGCCTTTATTTGCCTCTTTATTGGCCTTTGGAACCGCTCAGGCGGCTGACTATAAGTTAGACCCCACTCACACCAAAGCGGTGTTTTATATTGACCATTTCAATACTTCTACCAATAGCGGTGGATTTCATAATATCAGTGGGGATATGAGCTATTCACCTGAAAAATCAACCGGTAGTGTGAATGTTTCTATTCCCGTATCGACCTTAAATACAGGTTTGAGTGGTTTTGATAATCACATCAAAGGTCCTGATATGTTAGATGCGGCAAAGTATCCAACGATTGAATTTAAATCCACCCAATGGAATTTTGTTGATAATAAACCTGTATCTATTGATGGTGTGTTGACGATAAAAGGGCAATCTCATCCTGTTCAGCTTAAAATGACGAAATTTGGTTGTTATTTCAGCCCGATTTTTAAAGCCGATGTATGCGGTGGTGATTTTGAAACTACGATTGACCGTGCGCAGTGGGGTGTTGATTTCTTAGTGAAAGATGGTATGACCAAAAATGTCACCATCAAAATTCAAGCCGAAGCTATTAAGCAGTAAGTAATGGTGAATACAGGATTTTAATACTAATTAGTACGTAAAATAGGGTATAGCCAGTTGCCATTCAGTTATACCATGAGAAATATTTTTTCAACTATATATAGATATATATTTTGCATAGTAATAACTATCAATATTTGAAATATTCACTCTGACAGCGATGAAATACTCTCAGTGGGCCTAAAGAAGCACAATTAATTCATTTATTGAGAGGTTTTTACTATGGCTATACCGGCTAATTTTGATGGGCAAACTCCTGTTATTGATTCTAAAGATGTTGTTTTTATTTTTGTTAATCAGCAAAGTGGTACTTTGCAATCCGTGATTACGCCTACTGTTCCTGTATTACGTCAACGAATCGCAGCACTCAGTAAAGTGGCATCACTCTCTGATATTCCAGTGATAGCGTGCGCGACTAAAGTTGATAGTTTAATGGGACCAATTATTCCTGAGATTAGTCGCAACGCACCACATGCCCATACATTTTTTTATGATGACGAATTGATGGTTTGGGATAATAAGGAATTTGTTGAGTTAGTGAAATCAACAGGGAAAAAACAAATTGTGATTGCTGGTGGCTCGGTAAGTGTTGCGTTGGTAAATGCAGCATTAAGAGCGGTATCGGATGGATACCAAGTTTTTGCTGTTTTGGATGCGTCAGGGGCTAATACTGAACTGGAACGTCAAATTGCGGTATTACGTTTAATTCAAGTTGGTGTTGTTCCTATTGGTTCTTCCGCTGTGTTATGTGAGGTACAAAAGATGCGGAATGTGGATCACGAGATGGATTTGTATGACAATTTGAGAAGCATATCGCCAGCATATCAACTATTGTACGAAGCGAAATGTGGTAAAAATTCTTGATTATTAAGACTAAGAAGCGGGGGATCTCCCCGCTTTAATCGTATTAACAAACGGTGAACATGTGATAAATCTCATCGAGTTGTTCATCTTACCTAACATTTTGGTTGGCAAATATAGATCCAAGCGGGTGGGAAATTTAGGTATACGCGTTCTTTTGTGAAATCAAAATAGCGTTCAAACATAGGCTCACAGGCTTGTGTATATTGAAAAAGAACAAAAATACCTTGCTTTTGGGCTAAGCACTCACTGACCTTTTTTAGAATTCTCATGCTTGTTTTTGTCTCTAGCGATAAAAATGGTATTCCCGAAATAACCACATGGAACTCACCAAAAAGATGTTCAGCAGAGACAGGATTGATAATAACTCGGCTATCATTAATCTGTTGGAGTTGTGTAATAAAGGTTTCATTGATTTCATAAATATTCAATGACGTATTTACAGCGCATTTTTGTAATATATGTTTTGTGATAACACCATTCCCTGCTCCTATTTCCGCAATTTGGGTATGTTGATCCCAATCGATATGGGTAAGCATGGCATCGCACAGAGAGCGGGAAGAAGGCAGTAAAGTTCCCATTTCCTTTGGGGAGGTAATGAATTGTTCAATATAGAGTTTATATGTTCCAAATAGCTGTAATAACATAATACGCATATATTACTACCTCGGATAGTGGATTACGTTAGCCTCATAATGGCAGACCACATTCACTGCAAAACTTATCACTGATTTTGACGACTGATCGGCACTGCTGGCATTTCATCACATTGATATATTGCTGCTGAGTGTTTTCACGATAATACGGATCCCTATCACTGCCATGTTTGGATGAACGGTTATGTTTTGATGAATAGCCATGATTCGAGCGGCGAGTATTCTGTTTGAAACCAAATAGCCAACTAAAAAAAGACATATTTAATTCTCCTCTAGCGGTGGTAACCATAAACAGTTTAACGTTAGAGTTGACTCTAAGCTCAATAGAAAAATAGCGTTATTACAGTAGATTACAATTCATTACATTAGGTTATTATAAAATGAATTTAGCTGAATAAAGATGAGGAGGTAACAAAATTAGGGTCTTTAAAAGACAAAGAGGAGAAAGCTCTCCTCTTTAAATGAACAATTAAATGGCTGATTAAGTGGTAAAACACACTATCAGTTATTTTGATTACAATTGCGGACGTTTTACAAAACCAATCGCTTCGTACACTTTGTCCAAGGTTTCTTGAGCACGAGCAGCGGCTTTGGTTGCACCTTCATCCATAATTTGGTTTAGTAGCGCTTCGTTATCACGGAACTCATGGTAACGCGTCTGTAAGCCTGTCAGCATGTCAGATACGGCTTCTGCAACGGCACCTTTAAGATGTCCGTACATTTGGCCTTCAAATTCCGCTTCGAGTTCTGCAATTTTCTTACCTGTCACACCCGCCATGATATCCAGTAAGTTGGAAACACCCGGTTTGTTTTCTAAATCATAACGAATACGAGGTGGCTCTTCAGAGTCTGTCATGGCACGTTTGATTTTTTTCACAACTGATTTTGGATCTTCAAGCAGCGCGATGACGTTATTGCGGTTGTCGTCAGACTTGGACATTTTCTTGGTTGGATCTTGCAGCGCCATGACACGCGCACCACCACCTGTTGGGATGAACGGATCTGGAACGGTGAAAATATCACCATAAATGGCATTGAAGCGCTGAGCGATATCACGGCTTAATTCAAGGTGCTGTTTTTGGTCGATACCAACAGGTACTTGATTGGTTTGGTAAATCAGAATATCTGCGGCCATCAACACGGGGTAATCAAACAAACCTGCGTTGATGTTTTCTGCATGACGTGCTGATTTGTCTTTGAATTGCGTCATACGGCTGAGTTCGCCGAAATAAGTGTAGCAATTCAGAGCCCAGCTGAGCTGTGCATGTTGTGGCACATGGGATTGCACGAATATAGTGCTTTTTTTCGGATCAATGCCACAGGCTAAATAGAGCGCAAGGGTATCGAGGGTTCTTTTACGCAGTTCGACCGGGTCTTGGCGAACGGTGATGGCGTGTTGGTCAACGATACAGTAAATGCAGTCAAAATCATCTTGCATCTGTACCCACTGACGTAATGCACCCATGTAGTTACCGATGGTCAATTCACCGGAAGGCTGTGCGCCGCTGAATACGATAGGTTTCTGGGATTGCTTTAGTTTTTCAGTGGGAGTGCTCATTTTAAATTATGTCCTTGCTTATTTTATTTCAGATAAACCGATTGCAGGTAATAGGCCTGAAAAATGGGTTAACACGCAGTCAGGTTCAGTCAATGCAATAGATTCACCATAGTTATAACCGTAGGTCAGACCGACACACGGGCATCCAGCGTTTCGCGCTGCAATAATATCATTACGGGAATCACCGACAAAAAGCAATTCTTCTTTGCGTAAACCGAAGGTCCCCATTGTCAAATAAAGGGGAGCAGGGTGCGGTTTTAAGGCTTTAACATCGTCGCTACCTAACACAAGGGAGAAATAGTGGTGGATATTTAGTTTTTTTAGCAGAGGGGCAATAAATGGGGTCGCTTTGTTTGTCACAATTCCCATTGGTAGCCCATGTTTTGCTAGTTGTTCGAGTGTTTCTCTGACTTCAGGGAACAGTTCGCTACCTGTTGTGACAGACACAGCATAATGTTTATCAAAGCTTTGGCGAGCTTGTTTTTGCAGGTCAGGGGTGATGTTAGCATTAGCCCAAGTGAGTGCTCGCTCAACTAAGACATCGACACCATTACCAACCCAAATCGAGACACGCTCTTTGCCTGCAGGGGGGAAATCAAAATCGTTCAGCATGTTGTCGATGGCTTCTGCTAAGCCACCAGCGCTGTCAACAAGGGTTCCATCTAAATCGAAAGCAACGGCTTTGATATTCTCTAATACAACTTGAGTCATTGAGATACCTTTTGTAGTTCAACACGCATTGCATCGATAACGGTTTTATAATCTGGCTGATCAAAGATAGCTGAACCTGCGACGAAGGTGTCGGCACCCGCTGCGGCAATCTCTGCGATATTATTTACTTTCACACCGCCATCGACTTCCAAGCGAATATCATAACCACTTTCATCAATTAATTTACGGACTTGGCGCAATTTATTGAGGGTTTGTGGGATAAAGGATTGACCACCAAAGCCTGGGTTAACCGACATCAGCAAAATCATATCGACTTTATCCATCACATAATCAAGGTAGCTCAGAGGCGTTGCTGGATTAAACACTAGGCCAGCGGTACAGCCACTTTCTCTGATTAATTGCAATGAACGGTCAACGTGATCGCTGGCTTCGGGGTGGAAACTAATGTGCGTTGCACCCGCTTTTGCAAAATCAGGAATGATCCTGTCGACGGGTTTCACCATTAAATGAACGTCAATGGGGGCAGTAATGCCGTAATCACGCAATGCCTTACAAATCGGTGCGCCGAAGGTCAGATTAGGGACGTAATGGTTATCCATCACATCAAAATGTACGATATCCGCGCCTGCCGCGAGAACATTGGCAGTATCTTCGCCTAAACGGGCAAAGTCAGCAGATAAAATAGATGGGGCAATGAGGAAGTTTTTCATTATTGTCTCCGAGTATTAGTCGTTATCTGAGAGCCATTCAGCGCTAGGTACAGGTTGTTGCGTTTTTTTCTTATTCGTTTTTCTAGGAGAAAGGCTATTAATTTCATTCGTATACAAAGCCAGTAATTCATTGACTTTACTACGGTTTAATATGTTTCTACTAATGGTGCGACGTACTTTAACAATATGCAATTGAGCTTGATGATACCACTCTCTGGTTGAGGGGGTATCATGATTTGATATCAACACAGGAATTTTACTTTCTGTTGATAATTTATGCGCCAGAATCGCCAGATTTTGTTGCTCTAGCGCGCTAAATGAATTGGTGTGGTAAGCCGTAAAATTTGCGGTTTCAGAGAGTGGTGCATAAGGTGGATCGCAGTAGATGACGGAGCCTTCTCTTGCATTTAATAAGGTTTCACCATAGTGCTGGGTGATAAAGGTGGCTTGTTGTGCTTTCTCTGCGAACCATAAAAGTTCTTCTTTGGGGAAGTAGGGCTTTTTATAGCGGCCAAAAGGCACGTTAAATTCACCCTTGGAATTATAACGGCATAAACCATTATAACAGTGGCGATTTAAGTATAAAAAAAGCACACTGCGTTTTTCCGTATCATCGGATTTATTAAACGCTTCACGCATCAAATAGTATTGTTCTGAGGTATTAAATTCAGGTGTGAAGATGCGCTGGGCTTCTTCAATAAAAAAGTCAGTGCGGTGTTTAACCGTATTATAGAGATTGATGAGGTCACTGTTGATATCTGCCAGTATGTAAGAATCATAGCTGGTATTTAAAAACACTGACCCTGCACCAACAAAAGGCTCAATTAAGCAATCACCTTGTGGAAGGTGTTTTTGGATTTCTTCCACAAGGGGGTATTTACCCCCAGCCCATTTTAAAAAAGCGCGTTTTTTTTTCATGCCGTCTTATTATTACAATCGTTTAGAGTAACTGCATTCATACTCTGTCAGGACAACATAATGCGCCCGGGGGAAAACGTTGTTATTTTTGATCCTGTTTGACTTGTTTCATATTTCTTACCCACGGTTTTTTCGCTTGAACAGCAGCAGGTAACGCCCCTATTGCATTTTTTGCATCAGTGACTGAGTTATAGTTACCGTGAATAAGAACATACCAAGTTTGCCCATTACGAATCGTTTTATAAACCTTGTAATTAGCAAGTTTGTTTTCTTTTGCAAAAGCTTCCAATGTGTCTGAGCGGCTGGCACTGCTTAATTGAAGCGTATAGCTACCCGCAGGTGCAGACATGACATTACTGCCTTGGTTATTGGCTGTTGCAGCCGGTTTGGTTGGTTGCTTTGGTTGAGCTGGCTGTTTTGGTTCTACCGTTTTAGGTGGCGTTCTTTCTGGTGCCACGGGTTTTACCGCAGGCTGTTGCTCAACAGGTTTAACAACGGGTGGGTTCAGTGGTGTCACATTCTGTGGCTGTGTTGTACCCGGTGTGGGGACTTGGCCTTGGTTTAAGGCATCAACAACATCACCTGGAATTTCGATTCGCTCACCTAAACCATTCGGTTGAGTTTGCAACTCACCTTGAGTTGGTGTTGGCGTGATTTGTGAACCTGTAATTTCTTGGGCTTGTCCTTGCTGGGTTTGACCTTGTGTATTGGTCAAAGAGGAAGAACCAGATAAATCAATGCTTTGCCCACTATTATTACTGGTTGTTTGCTGACGTTCATGTTCAGTGGGGGCTTTTAATGCAGAACTGATGGCAATAATCAGTAGCAATAAAACAAGGACACCGACACCGATCATGATGTGCTGGCGTGATAAGGCGATTTTTGGTTTCGCAGTTGTCGATTGACGCGAGCGCCCTGCTGGCCTGTCTGATGTATCTGGCCTAAGGTCATTTTGACCTTGTGGCTGGTTATCTGGTTTAAATTCGTCCATTTTCCTCTCCCGAATAAAATTTGCCTATAGTAGAGATAAAATGTCTCTTATCAGTACAGCCTGTTAACGACCAAATAGAGCTTTGTTGCTCACTTTTAAAGCATAGATTCTTTCACGATACCATGCTAACCCGAATGGTATTTTTTTGTATGCTTTTTTGAAGTTCGTATAGAGGCGTAGGCATACCGTATAATTTAACGGCTTTGAACTGCATCTACCAGTAACATTTTAAAACACCGGTATAAATTAGGCATTTTCTTTATTTTTGGCGATGCACAAGGCCATTTTGCCATAATTTTATGGCGTACAGGATGTTATTGCGGCAATGACCGTTTGCGAATCAAGATCTGAACGCATTTCTGAGTGCCCGATAGTGGTTGGTAGAATTAAATGTAGTTTTCCACCCATCACTTTTTTATCACGCATCATATGTGGTAGATAATCGTCCGGCTTCATTTGTGAAGGGCCGTTGACTGGGAGTGAGGCGCGTTCTAATAGTGCAATAACGCGTTGTGTTTGCGCTGGTGTGAATTGACCAATCAATTCCGCGGTTTTAGCCGCCATGACCATACCCGCTGCGACAGCTTCACCATGCAGCCAGACACCGTAACCCATATGCGCTTCGATAGCATGACCGAAGGTATGGCCTAGGTTAAGTAATGCTCGGAGTCCGCTGGTTTCTTTTTCATCGGCAGCGACGACTTGCGCTTTAAGCTCACAGCAACGGCGGATGCAATAAGCCATTGCTTGGTTATCTAAAGCAACCAGTGCATCAATATTGTTTTCCAACCACGTAAAAAATTCGCCATCAAGGATGATGCCATATTTAATGACTTCAGCAAGGCCAGACGCCAGTTCTCTTGGTGGGAGTGTTTTTAAGCAATCGAGGTCGATGACAACAGATGCGGGCTGGTAAAATGCCCCAATCATATTTTTCCCTAATGGATGATTGACAGCGGTTTTACCACCAACAGAAGAATCCACTTGAGATAGTAATGTGGTTGGAACCTGAATAAAGCGAACGCCACGTTGATAACTTGCAGCGGCGAAACCCGTTAAATCACCGATAACTCCCCCACCAAGAGCGATGAGGGTAGTATCGCGGTTATGATGTTTTTCAAGTAATGCAGTAAATACATCATTCATAATAAACAATGACTTATACTGTTCACCATCGGGTAGGGTGATGGAATCCACTTTGACACCAGACGCTTCAAGAACACATTTTATCTTCTCAAGATAAATGGGTGCCAGTGTTTCGTTCGTCACTATCATTGCTCGTTGACCCGCAGCTAATGGCCAAAATGCACCTGTTTGGTTATATAACCCAGGGGCAATATTGATTGGATAACTGCGTTCGTCCAGCGTAACGGTGACCTTTTCCATCTTGTTCTACCTTGAATTCATTACTGACAAAATAACACGATGATAAATTAGTTTTTTTCTAGCATTTCGATGATCTGGCTAGCAACGACTTTAGCGCTTTGTTCATCCGTATGAATGGTAATATCAGCAATTTCTTCATACATCGGATTGCGTTCGTCAGCTAACTTCTCGAGTACTTCACGTGCAGGTTCATCAACCTGTAACAGTGGTCGTTTTTTATCACGCTGCGTACGAGAAAGCTGTTTCTCAATTGTGGTTTCGAGATACACAACGACACCGCGAGCTGATAAGCGGTTGCGGGTTTCTTTGGATTTAACAGAACCGCCACCCGTCGCTAATACAATGCCTTGTTTCTCAGTGAGTTCATTGATGATTTTTTCTTCGCGATCACGAAAGCCTTCTTCGCCTTCAAGGTCGAATACCCAGCCGACATCCGCGCCGGTGCGTTTTTCTATCTCGTGATCAGAGTCGAAAAACTCCATATTAAGCTGTTGTGCCAACTGACGGCCAATAGTGCTTTTTCCAGCACCCATCGGTCCAACCAGAAAGATATTGCGTTTCTCTGCCATGTTTTTTGGTATTACTACGATTATTCGTTAATGAACCCGCCCCGCCAATAAAAAATTAGCAGCGGGACCTAAACTGAAACCTCATTAGTGATGATGTGAGATCAGATAGGAAAATTATCTCAACACATCAACTAGGATTGCAACTATATAAATGTGGCACTAAGCGAACAAAGTGCCACATTTTAAATTACAGGTTTCTATATTTGAGCCGTCGTTATTGCCTAATGCTTTGTTTAGCATGGTCTTTAACAGGTTTAGAATATCATGAGTGAGCATATAATTTCTGTTAATTGTAGAGCAAAATAATTGTGGCTGTTTTATAAGCGACTGACAGCTTGTTCTTTAATCTAAGGATAGTTAGAACATTCAATGGATAACCTTGTATGCTAAAACGACGTCAGCGTCAAATTTATCCGGTAGGTTTATGGCATAAAAAAATTTTTTTTTTGCGCTCTTTGTCTTATTGTCTATTCAACTAGTTGAAGTATAGGTGTTATTTTGCTCATACTAAATATTGATTAGTTTTGGTGTAATAAAAACCACCAGAACCCGCCTATCGACATGTTCCGCACTATTTGTAAACAATGCCCCTAAAAGAGGGACTTGAGAAAGGAAGGGAATGCCGGTTTGTGTTTTTTCTTGTTTTTGCTGAAAAATTCCACCCAATATCAGCGTCTCATTATTTTTAATGGTGACGGAGGTGGCGATTTCTTGTTTGTTTATCGCTAAATGGTGATTTTGGCTGCTGGTGAGGGCGGTATCTGGCGAGTTATGGCTAATTTTTAGATTTAACTCTACTTTTTCATCACGGATGATCGTGGGGGTCACATCCATGCCTAAGACCGCATCTTTAAATTGTACGTGGGTCTTTTTTTCACTGCTGGTGACATAAGGAATTTCAGTACCTTGCTGGATACTGGCGGGTTGTTGATGTGAAGCCATTAACCGTGGGCTGGCAATAATGGACAATAAATTTTCTTTTTCTAACGCATTGAGCTTCATCTCGAGCAATCCTTCACTCAATTTTAAGACGTTGAATGAAAATTGCCCTGGCGCAGAGTGATAACGATTATAGCGGTTAAGTCGGTTGTGTGTTGTGTTGCCTGCTTGTAATCCCCATTCAAGGCCTAACTCTTGTAGCGCTGTTTTGCTACTGCTAATAATATGTGCGGTAATCTGAACCTGTTGTTGAGGTAAATCTTTCTGTTTTATCCAGTCTTCAATAAGTGTGAGACGTTCTTGGCTATCTTTGATGATCACGCTATTTGTTGTCGCTTCGTGACGGATGGTCGCTTTTGGTGACAATAACGCGACCTCGGGTTGTCCGAGTAAGTGTTGAACCTCTTGTGCTTTTATTGAGACTAATTTGAAAATTTTCTCAATCCAAACCTCGTTATTGGTATCCAAAGGTAAAGTGTGATTTATGGCAGGAGGGGGAATATTTTCTTCTATGGGTAACAAAGGCACAAAAGGGTCGCGAATTTGCTCTGCAAAAGCAGTGCTAAACGTTAATGCTAAAATAGTGGTTATTCGCATTACGACAGAGATTAAAATGTTATTCATGGCTATTTTCATCCTTGATAGCGGTTGAATGAATGATTGATGACAGTGTTATTGAGGCAACTAAGGTATTTTTTTTCTGACCAAGCGTGACCTCTGAGTAATGCCATATAGGGGGTGAGGGGGAGGCGATTAGCTGTTGAATAAAATGATAAATATCGGCAAAACCTCCTTGTACTTCCATAAAATAACCTTCGTTATTCTTTATAGGTTGAAGCTTATTGAGCGTAACGGCAGATTGGTTGATGAGGGTATTGAAATGCGAAAATAGTGCCAGAGGGCGGTTATCGGATACCGCATATTGTTCAAGGTGTTCAATTTGTTGTGCTAATTGGCTTATTGGCGGAAGCTGCTGAATGCGTTGTTCTTCTTTTTGAATGTAGTCAGACAAACTTGTTATTTCATTTTCTAATTCAATAAGTTGTATTGAAGACTTTTCCCAATAGAAAAAGTAGCCTACGAATAGAATCACTCCAATAAAGGCAATGATGGGTAAGGTTTTCAGCCAAAATGGACGATACCAAAAGGCATGAAATGTCTCATTCATTTGCCTCTCCTTGGTGTTTTGCAGCGATATGTAGGCGGTTTAATTGCTGGTTTCGGCTGAGTTGTTTTAATTGAACCTCACTTAAATTTTTTTGGTCTGCCAGTTGCTGGCTCAAAAGCGCCATATTTTGGATGTCATAGCTATTGGCTTTGATATCAAGTTGATCATTTATCAACTGAAAAGAGGTCAGCCAGCTTTTTGATGGCGTGATTGTCGGTAAGCTATGCAGCAAAGTCAGTAGGGCTCGGTTGTTTTGCTCGATAGCTTTATGTTTATTTTGTTTTTCAATTAGCTGGTTTAATTGAGCCTGTTGATGTGCTCTTTTCTGGCTGAGTTGTTGAATTATCTGGTGTTTTTCTTGTGTGCTATACAGCGACATTTGTTTGCTCTCAATCTCAATTTTTTGAAATACATATAAAAAACAACAAGTAGCAAGCGTGGAGCAACATAATGCACAGGTGAAGAGGAAAAATTCACGCTTCTTTCTCATCATTTCCTGTTGTCGCCAAGGTAAAAAATTCACTTGATATGGGTTTGCAATTTTCATTTTTAAATATCCCGATGTCGAAGCGCTAGACCTGCGGCTATAACAAAGTCGCCTAATTGGTGCGGAAGTTTTAGATTATGGTGTTGAAAAGCTTGCCGTAATTCCCATTGGTGTGATTGCCATTGAAGATGGTGGGTATGGTCAGTTCGTGGATTTGCAGCATTGAGAGGTTGGGCTATATTTGGATGATCGGTAATGAGGTAAATGGGTAAAGCTGCGGTGTGCTCCTCGGTTTTTAGATGGGGTAAAAGCTGTGAAAGCGTTGTTATCTCATTGTCAGTAACATGGTTATAATTTGCAGGCAGGCTAATTGGGCCTGACCATAACCATTCACCTTGTCTATAATGAACAAGCCAGCATTCGTCAGGTAACCCACAATAGCGAGCAACGTAGCGTAGGGCGACAGGGGCAACATCAATCGCCAATAAATTAAACCCGCTTTGTGCTAACAGGTTTTGCCAAAAGGCGATGTCCGCTTTTCGAGCCCCATTGAGATAAACTTGCTGGTCTATTACGCGGTAGTCAATGGTGAGCTCATGAACATCCATTGGAAAGCATTTTTCCGTTTGTGATTGTAGATACCAGCCCAGCTCAGGTTGTTGAAGGTGGATTTGCTTTGGCAATGAAAGTTGTTGTTTTAATGTACGAACAGCGGGTAAGGCGATAGAAACAGCACAGTTTTTCGGTAATTTCTGACGCCACTGTATTAAAAGTTTCAGTAGAATTTGGTGTTGTTCTGGATCTGAATTATCCGTTATTTCGAAAGGAAGTTGTTGTTGCCAACATTCACATAAAGACCAGTATTTTCGGCGTCGTTTCGTGGCAACTAACTGAATTTTATTTTGATAGATATCGATCCCAATGTGCCATTTTGATGTGTACATAGTTAATTTCCTTATCATTAGCAATTAAATTACGTTTTCTATTGTGCTGTATAAGCTTTATACTATGTGCTAGTGATATCTAAACCCTCTTGTTAGCCGAGCATGGGAATTTTCCGGTGAAGTTCGTAAAATATTTTTTTATTCTTGTTTTCTGTTGCATTTTTTTGGGAACCGCCTCGATTTATGGCATGTATAAATATGTCGAAGGTGAGTTACCTGACGTTGCAACCATGAAAGACATTCGTCTGCAAATTCCAATGCAGGTATATAGCGCTGATAACGAGTTGATCGCCCAATATGGCGAAAAACGGCGTATTCCTCTTCCATTGGCCGAGATTCCACCGCTAATGGTGAAAGCATTTATCGCGACAGAAGATAGCCGCTTTTATGACCACCATGGTATTGATCCAATTGGTATTTTCCGTGCTGTATCGGTGATGGCGTCATCCGGTCACGCGTCCCAAGGGGCGAGTACCATCACTCAGCAGTTGGCGAGAAACTTCTATTTAAGTCCTGAAAAAACCTTAATGCGTAAAGCCAAAGAAGCATTCTTAGCGATTCGCATCGAGCAGCTTTTTTCGAAAGATGAGATCATGGAGCTGTACCTAAATAAAATTTATTTGGGTAACCGTGCTTATGGGGTTGGCGCAGCAGCTTATGTTTATTTCGGGAAAACGGTGAATGAGCTCACATTGAGTGAGATGGCTATGATTGCAGGGCTACCAAAAGCCCCCTCAACATTTAACCCGTTATATTCTTATGATCGTGCTGTGAATCGTCGTAATGTTGTGCTTTCTCGTATGTTGGAAGAAAAGTACATTACAAAAGACCAGTATGAGCAAGCAAGAAATGAAAAAATTGTCGCGTCTTACCATGCGCCAAAGATAGATTTCTCTGCGCCTTATCTCGCCGAGATGGCGCGTCAAACACTGTATGATAAATACGGTGAAGATGCATATACCGATGGTTACAAAGTGTATACCACGGTGATCCGTAAAGATCAGGAAGCTGCAACTGATGCAGTTCGCAATAATTTGATTGACTACGATACTCGCCATGGTTACCGTGGCCCCGCAGAAATGTTGTGGAAGCCAAGTGAAACGGCGTGGGCATCTGAAAAAATTATTGAAAAATTGAAGAAATCCCCTGTTTATGGGCCACTTATGCCAGCGGTTGTGCTATCAGCAACGGGCTCTGAAGCGAATGTTATGTTGGCGGATGGTTCAAAAATTGATATTACGATGACCGGTGTACGTTGGGCACGTAAGTTCATTTCGGATACCCAACAAGGTGCGTCACCAAGAGCGGTGAATGCGGTTGTTCAAGCGGGTGAGCAAATTTGGGTACGTAAAGTGAAAGACAATTGGTGGCTGGGACAAGTTCCTGATGTAAACGCCGCTTTTGTTGCACTTAACCCTAATGATGGTGCGATTATCGCGCTGGTGGGTGGCTTTGATTTTAATATGAGCGAGTTTAACCGTGTGACGCAATCATTGCGCCAAGTGGGCTCGAATATTAAACCGTTCTTGTATACCGCCGCGATGGACAAAGGGCTTACGCTATCTTCTTTGCTCAATGACGTGCCAATTAGCCGCTGGGATGCAGGTGCAGGTTCTGACTGGCGCCCGAAAAACTCGCCTCCCCGCTATGATGGCCCAATTCGCCTTCGTCAAGGATTAGGACAGTCGAAAAACGTGGTAATGGTTCGTGCAATGAGAGCCATGGGAGTCGATTACGCGGCTGATTACTTGATGCGTTTTGGCTTCCCTCGTGAAAATATTAACCGCACGGAGGCATTAGCATTGGGGGCTCCGTCATTTACACCGATGCAAATGGTGCGTGGTTATGCGGTTATGGTTAATGGCGGGTATCTCGTTGATCCGTACTATATTTTAAAAATTGAAAATCACAATGATGAAGTGATTTTTGAAGCGAATCCTAAGCTAGCATGTCCTGATTGTACAAATATTCCAGTCGTTTACGGTGATACGGAACGTACTATCGAAATGAAAGGGATTGATGATGAATCAACAGAGGAAGTCACACAATCTGGCCATAGCGTTATGAATCAAGAGCCAACCATGGAAGTGGCAACCTCGGGTGACGAAAATGTGAGTTCAGAGCCCCAGTATGCGCCTCATGTGATTGGTACGCCGCTTGCCTTCTTAATTCGTGATGCCATGATGACGAATATTTATGGTGAACCAGGTTGGTCAGGAACGGGGTGGCGCGCAGCAAGGGATTTAGGCGGTCGTCGTGATATTGGTGGTAAAACAGGAACTACCAATAGCTCAAAAGATGCATGGTTCTCAGGATATGGCCCAGATGTAGTGGCGTCCGCGTGGATAGGTTTTGATGATAATAAACGGACACTTGGTCGCGGTGAAGCGGGGGCGAAAAGTGCTCAGCCGATGTGGGATGATTTTATGAAATCAATCCTTGCTGGCGTTCCAGTGAAAACGATGAAACCACCTAAAGGGGTTATCTCTGTATCGATTGACAGCCGTACAGGTAAGTTAGGCTCTTCACGCCGTGAGTATTTTATCGAAGGGACTGAACCTAAAGAGTATTCTGTACAAGAAGTGGGAACCACCATTTCTACAGAAGGCGGCTCTAGCCAAGAACTGTTCTAAAAAATACATTTAGCAATATCTTGATGAGCACCCCATTGTTATCAAAACATGGGGTGTTTTTTTATGATAAAACACATTAAAAGAGTGTAAAATAGCTTCTTAAGCTAAGAATTGGTATAGAAAAAAAACGCGACTTATATAAAATACATCGGCAAGTGATACTACTTACTACTTTTTAAGTAACGTTCTAAGTAGAAAAGTGCGCTAATATTTCTCGCTTCATTGAAGTCTGGATGCTCTAGCAGTTCCATCATGCGTGCAATTGGCCACTTAACTTGTTGCAGTGGTTCAGGCTCATCGCCTTCAAGCTTTTCGCTATAAAGGTCTTGTGCTACTAAGATGTTCATTTTGCTAGAAAAATATGATGGTGACATCGTCAGTTTAGCGAGCTGAAGAATGCGGTTTGCGCCATAGCCAATCTCTTCTTTGAGCTCACGCTGTGCGGCTTCTAACGCAATTTCGCCAGGGTCGATAGCCCCTTTAGGGAAACCGAGTTCGTAGTTTTCAATCCCAACGGCATATTCGCGTATCAGAATGAGGTGGTCATTGATAATAGGAATGATGAGAACCGCTTCGCGTTTTGCAGGGCGCATTCTTTCATAGACTCGTTTTTCACCGTTGCTGAATTCGAGGTCAACTGACTGAATACTGAATAATTTTGATTGAGCAACATCTTGAACATTCAAGATTTTAGGTTTTTTTAGCTCTGTCATAACGATTTCCAAACAAGATGGGTGAAACCTATTGCTAAAAGCATGTTTCATTTATTTATGTGGTACTTTTACTTGGCGTTGCCAGTATTTTGACATCATTGTGTCACTATGACCTATATCAAAAAAAAATGATAGAGATGACTGAGTAGGTAAAATACTGTTTGCTTATTCTTACACAACAATAGCACAGATAAATAAATAAAATATTTTTTTACAACATATTGTAAATTAAAACAAAAACTATAAATAGAATAGGAATCGGCTTATTTTGAGAAAGCAGTAGGATTGCTATGCTTTTCTTATTCATTTTTTGTTGGGGAAACAATGTTAAACCATGTCATTATAACGGCTATAATTGTTATTAGCCTAACTATAATGGCTTCCTTCCTGTATTTCAGGCGGGGGCGGCATTCTGGTGTCTATCAGATACCTTCGGTAGCCTCACCTTCCTTTCGCAAAATGATTGATTCAGACTACCAAACAATCACTCAGTATTTAAATTATTGCACTTCAACGTCAAATACACCTTCACAAAAACCGTGGCAAATTAAGCGGAATTCGACAATTGCTACTGTCTGCCATTCTGTCACGCGTTTTAATCTGCGCCAAGAACAAGGGAATAGCTGGCGTTATTTTATCGACACGATCGAAGTACAGCTTCCATCCCAGCTTGAGCCGTATCTACAGCGGCAAAATGTGATGGAAATAGTCGAAACTGACCATCTTCCATTGATTGTGTCTATGAATAGTCATTCATTGAGGGATTTTAGTAATGAATGGCGTGGTAACTTGGCATCGGCTGCAACGTTGCCTGAGGCCGCTATTCAGGAGCGTGGGCAACATAATGTTGAGTTATTACGTGTTCGTCAGGAAACACAGGAGGAACACCGCCTACACAATTCCACAGGGTGGTTAGGCGCTGGGTTGATTTGTTTAAGTTTTTTATTAGGTTATCTCACGTTAGTTTCTATTCGGATTTTGCAAGGGTGGGGGCTCATTAGTGCTGTGCTGGTTTTTATTATCGGTACGCTGGTTCTCTTTCGTTCAAAAATGTTTCCTCGTAAATACCAAGATATTCAATGTATTTATGGGCAGCCTAAGCGTTGGGAATTATACGGTGAACTCGATAAAAAATACTCCACGAGTGCTTCTGTTGGCGGTACAGATTTACATTACCCGCCACATTGGGAAGAATATTTAAAATACGAATCAGATAAACCCGTTAATATCGACTTTTACCCAACTGGGGAAGTCGTTCGCTATGGGCAGTACCTGTCTTTACACGAAGAAGAACGCTATTACCCTTACAAGCGTTACAAAAAAAATATCTTGATGTTCATCGGTGCATTATTGGTGATTGCGCTGGTATTTTCGTACCAATCCATGAGTCTGCCCATTAAATTGGGTTTTGCTTGGTTTGGTGGAACACAAAAAATTAATGTGACACAAGTGACGGAGCTTATTTCTCATAAGCTTAATGTGGGTGACACTCTAACAGCCCAAGGTAAGGGGATGTGCTATCGCCCACCGAATTTAGATGACGCCAATCAGGCGCAATTTGTTCCATTTGATTGCTCAGGTATTTATTGGAATAACATCAGCTTGTCGACAGAGCCGCAATCTGAGATTGCCGATCTATCGATATCTTTGCTCAATACTGTGAAAAGTCAATTACATCCGGATAAAAACGCGATTGGTGTGAACCCAAGGTTGCAGCGCGATATTATGAAATCCGGAATGAATATTATCTTTGATTTTTCGGCCATCATTATGCAAGCAAACAAGTTGTGTCAGGATGATAACGCTTGTCCAAAACTCAAAAATGCGCTGACAAACCTCGGTAGCACAGATGAATGGTCGACATTAGTGAGCAAAGCGTCATCGGGGAAATTAAGTGGTGCGCATGTTTTATTACGTGCAGGAAGTGCTGAGGCCTTGGAAAACATCGTTGAAGACACCACATATGACTTTATCAGGAAAGAAATAGACAAAGAAGTGCGTAAAATTAATAGTCCTCCCCCTGGTGGTGTGTTGTTTGTCAGTGATGAAAACAAGCCTCTGGTAGATTTAATGGTGGGGTCATCTTTTAATTTTAACGAGTTAACACCGTTGGAACGTTGGAAAGAGCTCCATCGTTTATCAAACCTGTTAAGCAATACCCCCTTTAGTGTAGAAGGGATTGTCACTAATTTATCAACGGATGCTAACGGCACACTGCATATCGTGTTACACGAAGAGCCAAACGAAGATATTGTCTCTCAGTATGTCTGTAGTACGCTTTTTGTTTTCTTTCTTATCTTTTGTGCGTTACTAAATGGTTCGCTAATTGTGTTCCGCATTTTGAATAATAAGAAGCGACTCCGTAATATCACGCGGTATTACGATAAATGCTTTGAGGCTAATAACCCTTCCAATCGTCATTAGCATTACCCAACAATGGTGGGAGCCTCATTGAGTTTGATTCAGACTGATTATGAGGAGGCACCATGAATCAACCATCTATAGAACCTGTTCGCCTCGATAAATGGCTTTGGGCTGCGCGTTTTTATAAAACGCGTTCCATGGCACGTGAAATGATTGATGGAGGCAAAGTCCATTATAACGGACAAAGGACTAAGCCTGGGAAAATCGTCGAGCTCCATGCATTGGTGAAGCTGAGGCAGGGGAATGATGAGCGGACGATTGAGATCCTTGAAATCAGTAGCCAGCGCAAAGGTGCGCCCGAAGCGCAATTACTTTACCGTGAAACTGCCGAAAGTATCGAACATCGTGAGAAAATAGCGTTAGCGCGCAAAATGAATGCGTTAACCATGCCTCATCCAGAGCGTCGTCCAGATAAAAAAGAGCGACGAACTTTGCTAAAATTTAAACAAACGAATTCTCATGAGTCATCTGAATGATGGCCTGAGCAACCGCCCGAGTAATAGAGAGAGATTATGTCAAAACAAGACCAACTCCACCGTTTTCTGTTTGAACAGCATTCCGTCCGTGGGGAAATGATTAGTGTCGATGAGACCTACGAGCAGATTTTAGAAAATCATGACTACCCTGTCGCAGTCAAAGGCTTGTTGGGCGAGCTGCTTGTTGCTACTAGCTTATTAACGGCGACGTTGAAGTTTGATGGTGATATTACCGTTCAAATTCAAGGTGATGGCCCCGTTAAAATGGCCGTTATTAACGGCAATAACCTACAACAAATGCGCGGTGTTGCGCGTGTTGATGGCCCCGTTGTTGCAGGCAGCACGCTGAACCAAATGATTGGCGATGGTTTTATGGTGATCACTATCACCCCTAGCCAAGGTGAGCGTTATCAAGGGATTGTGGCGATTGAGGGTAATTCCATCGAAGAAAGTATCGATGCGTATTTCCGCCAATCAGAGCAGCTGCCAACGCGTTTATTTATTCGTGTGGGTGAAGTTGATGGCAAAATGAGTGCGGGTGGGATGTTACTGCAAGTTTTACCTGCTGCGGATGAGAATAGCCACGATTTCTTTGACCATCTCGTGCAACTGACGGCAACGATTAAAGGCCAAGAACTGAGCACACTGGGTGTTAAAGAGGTCTTACACCGTCTTTATCATGAAGAAGATGTCACATTATATGACCCGCAATCGGTGGAATTTCGTTGCACCTGTTCAAGGGAACGTTGTGAAAGCACATTAGCAACTTTGCCGAAGGAAGATGTTATCGATATTTTGCACAAAGATGGAAAAATTGATATGGAGTGTGAATTTTGTGGCTCACACTACGTATTTATTGAATCCGATATTGAAGGGTTAAATGATGAGCGAAATCAGCAACTTCACTGATACGATTTAGCAACCTAATTATGTGACAAGGGTGCAATTCTGCACCTTTTTTTTATAATTTTAAAGCATTATTACGTGCTCTAAGTCTCATTATGGATTAAAAAAAATTATACATTTTCAATTCTTTGATAACTATCGCTGTTAATTAGTCGTAAAGAATTATGATCATCTGCAGATTAGTTATGTTTACCAGGAGCAATATAATGAGCGCTAAAAGCATTACCCTGAAGGAACTTGAAAAGTACGGTATTCATGATGTAGCTGAAGTGGTTTATAACCCAAGTTACGAGCTATTATTCACGGAAGAAACTAAGCCAGGACTTGAAGGTTATGAACGTGGCACGGTCACCACATTAGGTGCGGTTGCGGTAGATACAGGTATTTTTACGGGTCGTTCACCAAAAGACAAATATATCGTTCGTGATGATGTCACTCGCGATACTGTCTGGTGGGCAGACCAAGGTAAAGGTAAGAACGATAACAAACCGATGTCACAAGAAGTGTGGGCTGATTTAAAGCACATTGTGACAGAGCAACTGTCTGGCAAACGTTTGTTTATCATTGATGCATTCTGTGGTGCAAACGCAGATACACGTCTGAAAGTCCGCTTTATCACAGAAGTCGCATGGCAAGCGCACTTCGTTAAAAACATGTTCATTCGTCCATCTGATGAAGAGTTAGTTGGCTTTGAACCTGATTTTATCGTGATGAACGGTGCAAAATGCACGAACCCGAACTGGAAAGCACAAGGTCTGAATTCAGAAAACTTTGTAGCGTTCAACTTAACTGAGCGTATGCAGTTAATTGGTGGCTCTTGGTACGGCGGCGAAATGAAAAAAGGTATGTTCTCAATGATGAACTACCTGCTGCCATTAAAAGGCATCGCTTCTATGCACTGTTCAGCTAACGTTGGCGAAAAAGGTGATGTTGCGATTTTCTTCGGCTTATCAGGCACGGGTAAAACCACGCTGTCTACCGATCCAAAACGTAAGTTAATCGGTGATGATGAGCACGGCTGGGATGATGACGGCGTATTTAACTTCGAAGGTGGTTGCTACGCAAAAACTATCAACCTATCTAAAGAAGCTGAGCCAGACATCTACGGCGCAATCAAGCGTGATGCATTACTTGAAAACGTCATGGTATTAGCAGACGGTACTGTTGATTTCAATGATGGTTCGAAAACGGAAAATACCCGTGTTTCTTACCCAATCTATCACATTGAGAACATTGTAAAACCAGTCTCTAAAGCAGGCCATGCAACAAAAGTTATCTTCCTGACGGCAGATGCATTTGGTGTGTTACCACCCGTTTCTCGTTTGACCCCTGAGCAAACTCAGTACCACTTCCTGTCTGGTTTCACCGCGAAATTAGCGGGTACAGAGCGTGGTGTGACTGAGCCAACGCCTACGTTCTCAGCGTGTTTTGGCGCAGCATTCTTATCACTGCATCCAACACAATACGCAGAAGTATTAGTTAAGCGTATGGAAGCAGCGGGTGCGAAAGCGTACTTAGTGAACACAGGTTGGAACGGAACAGGTAAACGTATCTCCATTAAAGATACCCGCGCCATCATTGATGCAATCTTAAGTGGCGACATCGAAAAAGCCGATACCATTAAGCTGCCAGTCTTCGATTTAGAAGTCCCTACAGCATTACCAGGCGTGGATACCAATATCCTCGACCCACGTAATACTTATGCAGATAAAGCGCAGTGGGATGAGAAGGCGAAGGATTTAGCGAACCGTTTCGTGAATAACTTCGATAAATACACAGACACGCCAGCAGGTGCTGCTTTAGTGAAAGCAGGTCCAAAACAGTAATTGGCTAATGCGTTTTGTGTTGTAGAGAAAGACGCTACAGTGTAGCGCCTTGAAGTCGTTGAAAAAGCAGGATAAAACGTGGTTTTTCCTGCTTTTTGTTATTAGGCGAAAATCAATAAGTTGATTTTCCTAATTTATTTCCAATAACTTATCTAACCAGCCACCAAACCTTACCGGTTTGGCGGCTGTCCGAAGGCGCTACAGTGTAGCGCCTTTCTTGTTGGTGATTACTCAGCAGAAGGCAGGTCAAATAACAGGATCTCGCTGTCTTCATCCGCCTTGATGGTTAAGCTAGCTTCTTCCCAAATCGCTAAACCATCACTGGTAGAGGCTTTTTGGCCGTTAATTTCAACGGTGCCTTTGACGACTTGAACCCACACCACACGTTTTTCGGCAATCTCGTGGGTTTGTACATCGTTTGCAGGCAATGCCCAGCGCCATAATTCCATGTCTTGATACACTTTCAGTGAACCGTCACGGGCGTCTGGTGACAGAACCAATTGTTTACCATCGAGTGAATCAAAGCGTTTTTGCTCATAACGTGGCTCAATGCCTGTTTTTTCAGGAATGATCCAAATTTGGTACAGATGCAGCTCTTTATCACTGTTCGGGTTGTACTCTGAGTGGCGAATACCTGTACCTGCACTCATAATTTGGAATTCACCTGCGGGAATTTGCTCCATATTGCCCATGCTGTCTTTGTGCTCGACGGCACCATTAAGTACATAGGTCAAAATCTCCATGTCTTTATGGGGGTGAGTGCCAAAACCCTGACCTGCAGCGATAAAGTCTTCGTTAATTACTCTCAGAGCCGAAAAACCCATAAACTTTTCATCATAGTAGCTAGAGAATGAAAAAGTGTGCCAGCTATCAAGCCAACCATGGTTAGCATGACCACGTTCATTTGCTTTGCGTAAATAGATCATCGTGTTATCTCCTAGTTGGATACCCAACCGTGGTTGAACTTCTCTCTAAATCAATTGCTGACAGTTTAACCGTTTTGCTAAAAGAGAAAAGTAGCTGCCATTAACCATAGGATCCAAAAAATTTGAACAAGTAGGTTTAAGATAAGTGAAGAAAATAGAGGGGAATTAAGTAGGGAGAGTTTTAGTTAGTTAACGGGTGGGGGGACAGATAAAAAAATAGCCAGCGCAAGGCTGGCTAAAGTAAACACTGGAAGCAATGTGAGCAATGTCGTACTCCCTACAATAGGTGACTAAGTAACCATATCGAGGAAGTGATGATAATGATAATAGTTATCACTATCGTTTGTAAAGCATTATTTTTAACCAAAATAATATATCTTATAATTAAAACTGCAATTATATGATTTCTATGAAATTAAATATTAACCATTATTTTTCAATGGATTAAGAAATATTTGGTTAAAAGGATGCAAACAAAGAAACATCGCTAATATTGATTAACCTTAAGTTAATTATGGTTAATGGGTAGACTTTCGGCACACGCTGCGGCAGAGCTCCAAGCCCATTGGAAGTTATAACCGCCTAGCCAGCCGGTGACATCGACGACCTCACCAATAAAATATAACCCTTCGGTTTTCAGTGAACCCATTGTTTTCGATGATATCTCATGGGTATCAACACCCCCTAAAGTGACTTCCGCAGTGCGGTAGCCTTCCGTCCCGTTGGGTTGGACTTGCCAAGCATGTAGCGTGTTATGCAGCGCTTCAATTTGTGGGTGATTCAATTGCTTTAGGGCGCATTCAGGGATTTGCCCTTGTGCTTGCATGATTTCAATTAACCGCTTAGGTAATAATTTTGCGAGGGTGTTTTTTAAAGATTGATTCGGGTGCTCTTGTTTTTCTGCCGCTAAAAAATCACTCAGTGAAAGGTTAGGAAGTAAGTTAATACTCACATACTCTCCGGGGTTCCAATAACTAGAAATCTGCAAGATAGCAGGGCCAGAGAGGCCGCGGTGGGTAAAGAGAATATTTTCTTTAAATAGCGTCCCGTCAGCCGCTGTCACGGTTGCCGCGACAGAGATCCCTGAAAGTACTTGCAGCGCTTCTAAAAGCGGTTTATGCAGTGTAAATGGGACAAGGCCAGCACGGGTTGGAATAATCGAGTGGCCAAATTGCTCTGCTAAGCGGTAACCAAAGGGTGTGGCGCCAAGGCCTGGCATCGATAAGCCACCCGTTGCGACAACCAGTGAGCGAGCACTTACTTGGCTTCCATTCACCGTGACAAGAAAGCCCTCTGGCGTTTTTTCGACATCAGTGACTTCACTGCGAAGTTTGATTGAAACGTTCGGCAAATCACACTCATTTTGCAACATATCGACGATATCTTGCGCACTGTTGTCACAAAAAAGTTGCCCTAAGGTTTTTTCATGATAAGGAATATTATATTTGGTGACTAAGCCGATAAAATCCCATTGTGTATAGCGAGCAAGTGCTGACTTACAAAAATGGGAATTTGTGGAAATATAGTTGCTGTGCTCAGCGTACATATTCGTGAAATTGCAGCGCCCACCTCCGGACATCAATATTTTTCTGCCTAATTTTTTGCCGTTATCAAGGACGAGGGTGTTCAGTCCGCGTTTACCTGCGAGTGAGGCACAAAATAGCCCCGCGGCACCTGCACCTAAAATAATAACGTCGATATTTTTCACGGTTAGTTTCTCTATAGCTATTTGATTTTCAGCATAATTACATTATGAATGTGGTTATTTTACGTCATCTTGAGATAGTTGTAATGTAAAGCTTCGAGCGAGATCGGATGAAAAGTGTGTAAGACGTATTATAATTAGAAAAATTCGCTCAAAAAGAGCAAATAACTTTTATTTTCGGGAAATATCGGCAAAAAAGTTTCAAAAATTCAGAATAAGTTTGTTTTGATTAATGCATTGAAATATATGGAGTAATTGCTATGAGGTACTTTTTTGATGGGTAGTTAAATCAAAAAAAGGTTAGATTTTGCTTCCACCGCCAGCGTTTGTCACTGATAATGCGCCGCGTTCATGTCCAACATATAATGGCTTAACGTCTATGCTACATCTTTTTACAGGTTTAGAATTTCATACAGGTCTATTATTAGTTCTAGCACTGTTATTTGTGCTGGTCTATGAGGCTATAAATGGCTTCCATGACACCGCTAACGCGGTAGCAACGGTTATTTATACCAGAGCAATGCGGGCACAGTTCGCAGTTGTCATGGCAGGGGTTTTTAACTTTTTTGGTGTCTTGCTGGGAGGGTTGAGCGTTGCCTACGCGATTGTCCACCTCTTACCAACAGACCTCTTGCTTAATGTGAGCTCTGCTCACGGCCTTGCAATGGTCTTCTCATTGCTACTGGCTGCAATTATTTGGAACCTCGGAACGTGGTACTTAGGTATCCCCGCGTCCAGTTCCCATACACTGATTGGTGCCATTATCGGGGTGGGTTTAACCAACGCGATAGTGACAGATTCATCAGTGGTTGACGCCTTGAATATACCGAAAATGATCAGTATTTTCATGTCGTTAATTCTTTCTCCAGCGATCGGTTTCGTGATTGCCGGTTTGATGATTTTCTTTTTACGCCGTTATTGGAGCGGAACAAAGAAACGTCGCCGTATTCACTTAACACCTGCAGAACGTGAGAAAAAAGATGGTAAGCGCAAGCCACCATTCTGGACCCGTACCGCGCTGATTTTGTCTGCGGTTGGTGTTAGTTTCTCGCACGGTGCGAACGATGGCCAGAAAGGTATCGGTCTTATCATGCTTGTGCTGATTGGTGTTGCACCAGCAGGTTTCGTCATGAATATGAACTCGAACGGTTATGACATCGCGAGAACACATGACGCTGTCGTCCACCTGCAACAATACTATGAAACACATAAACCTGCGTTAAACCATGCGATAGAAAATGCCCCTGCAGTTGCTGAAAGTAGCACTGAGCCAGGTGGGGAATTCCATTGCGATAGTTCACGTACAGGTGCAATTTTAAATCAAGCTCAGACGATGCTAAATGGCATTCAGAGCTACGAAGAGCTAACGCCTGACCAACGTAACCATGCACGCCGTTTATTGATGTGTATCTCTGATACGGCGAATGCGGTCGCGAAATTACCAGAAACGAGCTCAAAAGATGCAAGCTTACTGAAAAAACTCAGTAATGACCTGCTGTATACCGTTGAGTATGCACCTTTGTGGATCATTATTGCAGTTGCTTTAGCCCTGTCTTTAGGCACCATGTTTGGTTGGCAGCGTGTTGCGGTCACTATCGGTGAGAAAATCGGTAAGAAAGGCATGACCTACGCACAAGGTGTTTCTGCACAGGTAACAGCGGCAGTGTCGATTGGTGTGGCGAGTTATACCGGAATGCCAGTTTCAACAACCCAAGTATTATCTTCAGCAGTGGCTGGGACCATGGTTGTTGATGGTGGTGGTGTACAGACTAAAACAATCAAAAGTATTGCGCTAGCATGGTTACTGACTTTACCAGTGTCAATTGTCTTATCTGGTGGGTTGTACTGGCTATCTCTGCTGTTTATCTAACAGCACTTCACTTGGCTTCACCGTTGTGAAGCCGTCGAAAGTGACATGAACACAGCGATATAAAAATACCAAATAGTGATGATCGTAAGGTCATCACTATTTTTTTGCCTCAAGAAAGCCTGCTAGCCTGTTATTAACAAATAAACTAAGCTGACGACAACAAGAATACTCAGCCGGCTTATCGTCATAAACTGCTTACGAATTCGCTCACAACGGGCAATGACTTCAGGGTCATAATGCTCAAGATACTGTTTGTTATTGATGTATCGGACAAGCCGAAGTTGTTTGTTCAGTTGGCCATGGGTAGTAAAAAAACCATTTCCATCAACAGATTGGTAGAGTAGCGGATCTGAATCCCGCAAAATAGACAATAAAACGCGAATAGATGAAAAATAACGCATCATGTTTAAGATGCATAAAATGCAGAGTGCCCAAAATAAAGCAATCATACTGAACATAATCCCCTCCTTAGAAACCCAGCTCACAGCACTTGTCAAAAAGGAAATACAGCAAGATATTTTATTTATACTCAGTCATTTCATTGTAGGATAAATAACCGCTTAAAAAAAGTGCAACTCCCACAAATTTTTGATTACTTTTTGTTTCTATTGAAAAAAATACTTTATTGCTCCTTATCATTGGATATCACACTTTAGCGTGAAATTATGTTGTTTTTTTCTGTGAAAGTGTAGCCATAACTCGAATTGTTTAGGTGAATATATTAATATTGAATGAATGATGTTATTGTTTTATAAAATGTTATAGACGCTTATGATTTTAAGGTTAATCTGCTTAGATGTGATCAACACAACACTTAATTATCACAATTAGCAGGTATAGTATTATTAAGATGTGGTGAAGGCATAACCACTGGATTAATCAGCATTCGGAAGGAGTTTACTTATGGCTTACAAACATATTCTTGTTGCGGTAGATTTATCACCTGAAAGTAAAGTATTACTGGATAAGGCTGTCTCTATGGCAAAACCTTACGGTGCCAAAGTCTCCATGATCCATGTTGATGTTAACTATTCAGACCTGTACACCGGCCTTATCGATGTCAATCTAGGTGACATGCAGCAGCGTATCACTGATGAAACGCGTAATGCACTGAAAGACTTAGCCGCAGGTGCAGGTTATGAAATGCAAGAAACCTTAAGTGGTAGCGGTGATCTCGGCCAAGTATTGGTTGATGCGATTAAAAAATATGACATGGACTTAGTGGTCTGCGGTCATCACCAAGATTTCTGGAGTAAGCTGATGTCATCTGCACGTCAGTTAATCAATACAGTTCATGTGGATATGTTGATTGTTCCGTTAAATGACGACGAAGAATAATCCATCTTCCTAGATTTGAAATATTATTCACTGAAAACGCTTGCTTATGCAGGCGTTTTTTTTGTGTCTAAATATGTCATTTGGGGTAGATATTGGCAGGTCAAGCAATTTTTTTTGCATTATAGTGAAAAAAAACCTTGAATTTAGAATACAAACTAATGATATATTCAATAGGCAAAACACAAATCAACCTCACATTTCCTAAAAATAATGACAAGAAAGAGTGAGGCACATCACAACAACCACACGTTAAAAAGGAAGACATAGATGACACAATCACTATCTTCATTCTTGGAGTCTGTCCAAAAAAGAGACCCTTCACAACCGGAATTTCTACAAGCGGTGCGTGAAGTATTCACTTCCCTTTGGCCATTCCTTGAGCAAAATGCAAAATACCGTGACCAAGCCCTGCTTGAGCGCTTTGTTGAACCCGAAAGAGTGATCCAATTCCGTGTGTGTTGGATGGACGACCAAGGCAAAGTCCAAGTCAACCGCGCATGGCGTGTGCAATTTAGCTCAGCCATCGGTCCATTCAAAGGCGGAATGCGCTTCCACCCATCAGTTAACTTATCCATTCTGAAATTCTTAGGCTTCGAACAAACACTGAAAAACGCACTGACTACCTTACCAATGGGTGGTGGTAAAGGCGGTTCAGATTTCGATCCGAAAGGGAAAAGTACGGGTGAAGTAATGCGTTTTTGCCAAGCATTGATGACAGAACTGTATCGCCACATTGGCTCAAACACTGACGTACCTGCGGGTGACATTGGTGTGGGTGCGCGTGAAGTTGGCTTTATGACGGGTATGATGAAAAAGCTGTCTAACGACACTTCTTGCGTATTTACGGGTAAAGGCCTGTCTTTTGGCGGTAGCTTAATTCGCCCTGAAGCAACGGGTTACGGCTTAGTATACTTTACTAATGCGATGTTACAGCGCCATGGTTTAAGTTTTGATGGCATGCGTGTTGCGGTTTCAGGTTCGGGTAACGTAGCACAGTACACCATTGAAAAATGTATGGAACTGGGCGCGAAAGTGGTGACTGCATCTGACTCTAGCGGTACTGTGGTTGATGAAGCAGGCTTTACTGCGGAAAAACTTGCACGCTTAGAAGAGATTAAAAACAACTACGGCCGTGTTGAAGAATACGCGAAAGAGTTTGGTTTAACTTACTTAGCGGGCCAGCAACCATGGAATGTCCCTGTTGATATCGCACTGCCATGTGCAACACAAAATGAGCTGGATGTTGAAGCGGCGAAAGTGTTAATCAAAAACGGCGTTAAAGCGGTTGCAGAAGGCGCAAACATGCCAACCACTATTCCTGCAACAGAGCTGTTCCTTGAGGCTGGCGTGTTGTTTGCACCAGGTAAAGCCGCTAACGCAGGCGGTGTGGCAACTTCTGGTCTGGAAATGGCGCAGAACGCGGCTCGTCTTGGCTGGAAAGCAGAGAAAGTCGATGCGCGCTTACACCACATCATGTTGGATATTCACCACCACTGTGTTGAGTTTGGTGGAGAAGGAAAACAAATCAACTATGTTCAAGGTGCGAACATCGCGGGCTTTGTAAAAGTCGCTGATGCAATGCTTGGGCAGGGTGTGTTGTAATCCTCTGACAAAAAAACGTACGCGAAAGGGCGGCTGTAACATACTGATAATTCACCTGTACATACGCCCTTCGCCGTTACGTTTAATCGTTATTTTTAATGCACGGATAGATATCGAATCGATGGCTTTTTGTTGTGACCGCTGACGGCGCTTTTTGTCCCGCAAGGGGTTCTGCGTAGTCAGGGCGTTTAACCACCACACGGCGTTTTGCCAAGGCAATCGCAGGCGCTAATAACGCATCTGCATCATCATCTGCTCCCACCAATGACTGAAACACCCGCATCTCTTTCTTTACCAATGCACTCTTTTGCCGATGTGGATACATCGGGTCGAGGTAGATAACGTCAGGCGCTGGAGTTATGTCACTCAGAGCCGTAATACTTGAGGCATGGATCAAAGACATACGTTCTTGCAGCCATGGGCCAATTTCGGCGTCTTGATAGCCACGTTGTAAGCCATCGTCTAGCAATGCAGCAACCACAGGGTGGCGCTCTAACATTCGAACACGACATCCCAGTGCGGCAAGCACAAAAGCATCGCGGCCTAATCCTGCGGTGGCATCAATCACATCGGGCAAATACTCTTTTTTGATCCCTACCGCTTTTGCTACCGCTTCACCACGCCCACCACCAAACTTACGGCGATGCGCCATCGCACCCGAAACAAAATCGACAAAGATCCCACCGAGTTTGGGCTCATCAAGTTTACGTAGCTGTAAATTTTCAGGGGTAAGCACCAGTGCCATCGTGGCATCTGGTGTATGGGAAAGCTGCCATTTTTCAGAAAGTTGAGAAAGGGTGCCTTGACTGGCACCCTCCTCACAGATCAACTGGATCTTAATGTGATTAGCCATGAATACCGTAGCTCTTCAACATCGCATCAAGTTCTGGCTTACGACCACGGAAGCGCTCAAACAACGCCATTGGCTCTTCAGAACCGCCGCGACTTAAAATATTGTCGAGGAACGATTGGCCTGTTTGGCGGTTAAAAATACCTTCTTCGCTAAAGCGCGAGTAGGCATCTGCCGCGAGCACATCAGCCCATAAATAGCTGTAGTAACCCGCTGCGTATCCGCCTGCAAAAATATGGCTGAAGGCATGCGGGAAGCGAGCCCATTTTGGTGATGGTACGACTGCAACTTTTTCTTTAATCGCATATAACGTTGGCATGACTTGCGCACCTTTTGCAGGGTCATACTCTGCGTGCAAGGTGAAATCAAACAGACCAAATTCTAATTGGCGTAGGACAAACATCGCAGACTGGTAATTTTTTGCCGCTAACATGCTGCTTAGCATTTCTGCGGGTAATGGCTCGCCCGTTTCATAATGACCAGAAATAAACTCCAGCGCTTCAGGTTCCCAGCACCAGTTTTCCATAAACTGGCTTGGTAATTCGACTGCATCCCATGGCACACCGTTGATACCTGCGACATCAGCCACATCGATTTGCGTTAACATATGGTGCAAGCCGTGACCAAACTCATGGAATAGGGTGATGACTTCATCATGAGTGAAGAGCGCTGGTTTATCACCTAATGGCTGGTTAAAGTTACATGTCAGGTAAGCTACTGGATTTTGCAGTGAGCCATCTTTGTGAACCATGCGACCAACACAATCATCCATCCAAGCTCCGCCACGCTTATGTTCACGTGCATAGAGGTCAAGGTAGAAGCTACCACGCAGGGTATTTGTTTCGTCGTACAGCTCAAAGAAACGCACATCTTTATGCCATGTTTCGACGTCATTGCGTTCTTTGGCGGTTAAACCATAAATACGATGAACCACTTCGAACAAGCCATTTAAAACGCGTTGCTCAGGGAAATAAGGGCGTAATTGCTCATCACTTAATGAGAATTTATGCTGTTTTTGTTTCTCGCTGTAATACGCTAAATCCCACGATTCTAAAGATTCAACGCCATAATGTTCTTTGGCGAACGCCGTGAGTTCAGCCAGTTCGTCTTTACCTTGCTGGTGGGCACGGTCTGCTAAGTCATTTAGGAAGCCTAAAACTTGCTCTGGTGATTCTGCCATTTTTGTTGCTAGGGATTTATCTGCGTAGTTTTTGAAACCAAGCAATTGGGCAAGCTCGTGGCGTAACGCCATTAACTCATCGATAAGTTCGCTATTATCCCATTTACCTGCATTTGGCCCTTGGTCTGAGGCGCGAGTACTGTATGCATGGCTCATTTCACGGCGCAGTTCGGCGTTATCTGCATAGGTCATGACGGGCAGATAGCTTGGCATATCAAGGGTTAAAAGGTAGCCTTCTTCGCCTTTGGCTTCTGCCATCGCTTTAGCGGCGGCAATCGCGCTCTCTGGCATACCTGCTAATTCTTTTTCATCTTTAATCAGCTTCGTCCACCCCATGGTGGCATCAAGTACGTTATTACCGAATTTAGAGGCGATCTCCGACAAACGTGCAACAATTTCACCATAACGTTGCTGTTTCTCAACAGGCAAACCAATACCGGATAATTCGAAATCACGTAAGGTATTTTCGATAGATTTACGCTGTGATTGGCTGAGTGAATTAAATTCAGCGCTTTCTTTTAGCGATTTATACGCTTGGTATAAAGGTTCGTGCTGGCCCATCCACGTACTAAATTCAGACAGCAGCGGTAAACATTGCTCGTAGGCTTCGCGTAATTCAGGGCTATTTTTCACGGAATGCAAGTGGCTAACGGGTGACCAAACGCGAGACAGCTTATCACTGGCTTCTTCTAACGGCTGGCACAGGTTATCCCACGTATAGTGTTCGGTTGCATTAAGGAGGTTTTCAACCGTTTGGCGGTATTCGGTAAGCACGTGTTCGACAGCAGGAAAAACGTGTGCAGGTTCAATGCTAGAAAAACGGGGTAATGCAGAATCGGCTAATAATGAATTTGTCATAAAAACATCCTGTGATTGCAGGCTTGTGCTCGTAGGCCAAGGCTTACTGTGTTGACAATAAAAGTTAAACGGCGAACTTATACCCAAAACGATTCATGTTATAGGGTGATAAAACCAGCACACCATTATGAATATAAGAAAGTATATGGGGGCGGATATGAAAACCTCAATATCAAGGTAACGATTTTTATTATCAGTGCTTATCAATAAATGGGTTTTTTGTTGGCTTTTATCAATAAAGAGGATGGTTGTAGTTTCAATGCTTTGGAAAATAATGAATTCAGTCTATAATCACTTTCCAATCTATAGAGGAAGATCGTCGTCTCCGGTGAGGCGGCTGGATTTCAAATCCAGTTGGGGCTGCCAGCAGTCCCGGGCAGGTTCGACTCCTGTGATCTTCCGCCATTCAAGTTCAATACACCTCCACTTAAGTCAATTAAACCTTTTAAATTCAATATATAACATCAATTCATAGTCAACTCAGTTCAACTGAGGTTACTCCACATCAACCTCCAATTGGGGGTGTTAATCGGGGGTGCATTTAGGTATGGTATATCTTGCACCCCCAAATTCTTATTTTCTTTGTAACAGATAGGGCTTACGGAGGTTTTGTTATGGCTCTGAGTGATATAAAAATTAAAACGGCAAAGCCGCTAGATAAGCCCTACAAACTTTCTGATTCAGGTGGGTTATATCTGATCGTTAATCGCAATGGTTCTAAATATTGGAGAATGAAGTATCGCTTTGCAGGCAAAGAAAAAATGCTTTCCATTGGTGTTTACCCACAAGTGACATTAGCGGAAGCAAGAAATGAACGTGATGATGCGAAAAAATTGTTAGCTCAAAATAAAGATCCAAGTGAACAAAAGCAATTAGCGCGATTAGAAAAGCACTTAGCTTCTGAAAGTACCTTTGAAGCAGTAGCTCGTGAATGGCACACCTCTAAAGCGGATCGCTGGTCATTACGTTATCGTGATGAAATTATTGATACCTTTGAAAAGGACATCTTTCCTTATATTGGTAAGCGTCCGATAGCAGAGATTAAGCCCTTAGAGCTACTTGAAACTTTGCGTAAGATGGAGCAACGCGGAGCCTTAGAGAAGATGCGTAAAGTCCGTCAACGCTGCGGTGAGGTCTTTCGCTATGCAATTATTACCGGTCGGGCGGAATATAACCCAGCCCCTGATTTAGCTTCTGCTCTAACTCCACCGAAGAAACAGCATTTCCCATTCTTAACAACTGAAGAGTTGCCTTATTTCCTAAAAGATCTAGCTGGTTATACTGGCAGCATAATCACTAAAACTGCCACTAAAATTATTTTGCTAACGGCTGTTAGAACACAAGAACTCCGCTTTGCTCGTTGGCAGAATATTGATTTAGAAAAAGGGATTTGGGAAATTCCAGCAGAAGTGATGAAAATGAAGCGACCACATTTTGTGCCATTATCGAAACAGGTGATCGAGCTATTTAGTTCACTCAAACCACTGTCAGGGCATTATGAGCTTGTGTTTATAGGCCGTAACGACCATAGAAAGCCAATCAGTAAGGAAAGCGTAAACCAGGTTATTGAGCTGTTGGGATATAAGGGAAGGCTAACAGGACATGGCTTCCGCCATGCAATGAGTACGATATTGCATGAGAAAGGATTTAATTCAGCATGGATTGAGACACAACTTGCACATATCGATAAGAATGCGATCCGTGGTACGTATAACCATGCTCAGTATATGGATGGACGTAGGGAAATGATGCAGTGGTATGCGGACTATATGGATTCTTTGGAAAGGAAAAATAATGTTATTCTGGAATAAGTTACGACTAAAATAATGATTATGAATACTTGAATGTTTATCGAGAATTTTATTTTTTAGCACTTATCCTACAAAAAGCAAGAGCCTCTGTCCTGATGGACAGGGGCTTTTTTCATTGTCAGCCTCAAACCACCTCCTAAGGTGGTGGTGATTGATCCTTTGAGGTTATAGCCTGCCTGAACGAAAAATATGTTAAAAAACAATCTATTACCTACAAAAATAAAGAGGAAATAACATGGGTGTATACAGAAGTTCATCACATGTGTATTGGTGTTGCAAATATCATCTAGTTTAGACACCTAAATATCGTTATAAGATATTGAAAGATAAAGTAGGAAAAGAGCTTTATAGAACAATTTATATTCTCTGCAATATGAAAGACTGTGAAGTATTGGAGCTAAATGTTCAGCCAGACCATGTTCATTTAGTTGTAATGATCCCACCGAAACTATCAATATCAACACTAATGGGAGTCCTGAAAGGACGTAGTGCGATAAGGTTATATAATCGATTTCCACATATACGTAAGAAACTTTGGGGATAGGGGATATTTTGCTGATACGGTGGGGGTTAATGAAGCCATCATTAGGCGTTATGTAAGGCATCAGGATAAAGTTGATCCAGAGCTCGACCAACAAATGGAATTGTTGGAGGATTAATAAAGAATATAGCTCCTTTATAGGGGGTCCAATTTAAAGCCACCTCTTTTAGAGGTGGTATTTTACTTTAACCGACACAAAAGGAAATCATAATAGAAGCATAACGTATAGTCCGCCTTGTAGAGCACTTAGTAATACCATTAATCAATATTTAAAGCTGCTAGTCTATTTTTTTAACTGATTGGCATTTCATACCGACATTCTCTCTTAAAGGAAAAGAGCACCCTTTAGGATTGAATAACAGGATGATAAAGCAGCTCCCTTCTTTTAGCTTGTCCCCAATTATTCTCCCTGAATATGTTGCTAATCATGCTGTCAAACAGATATACCAACCCTTACCTAATTTACTGCTTTAGAATTTTAAATGCTGGGTTGAGAACTCCGAACATTTACAGCTAAACAAGAGTATTTTGGTGTAGGGTACCAGATAGATATGAAAGCGAAATAACTTCGTTTGGATACCGTATCTATTTTTTAGATAAAATCTAGCGGGTGCAAGATCTGCTATTATTGCAATGAGGCATATGCGAACCCTATCATAATACACTATACAGAACAAATATGTTCAATTAGCTCCAAATATGACAGAACCCCACATTGTGAGGTTTTAAGTAATAACCTAATTGGCTACTAACATGCCTGTGTTTTCATCACACTTTTGCAAAAAAATAGATTTTGCACCATGTGGATAGCTGACCGATATACCAAACTGTGAAGTTCTATATTGGGAGTCGCTACAGCAAGGGCATTTAAAATAATATAGACTTTTATAATGTCTTTAAAGCGCCCCCACGTTGCCAGCAGCAGGACCTTTCATTCCATTCTCAATTGTGAATGAAACTTGTTGTCCTTAGTTACTTTGGCCTCTTCTTCCTTAGTTAGATTCCTTTCTACTGATAAATTACTGCTCGATACAACTATAATCGAGATAGCCAGTAATACTGATAATGATTTACTCATCTCTCATTAAACATAAACATCAGACATTTATTTCATTTAGGTGAATAATATTAGTAAAGATGAAGTGTTGAAGCAATCAAAAAGACTCACATTGCGCGGCTTTCAATTGATTAATGCCACTAAATACAAAATATTCATTATTAGAATAATAAGTCAAGTTTATGCAAAAAACAGCAATCAAGATGATGCCCATTTCATTTTGTTGAAATAAATTGAATAAGTCTATCAAGCAAATATAGTTTACTAATATTAACAATCTGCAATAATTGCGATTGAATATAATAAACAAAAGGAACTATAATGTTATGAAATTACAAATATTAATAGTAGCAACTGTACTCGCTAGTTCAATTGGAAGCGCTTTAGCTTCAACTAGTAATGAAGGTTACTATGGTGCTGCTCGACTCTCTAAAGCTTGGCAAAAAGCAGACAGTATGGATACAAGTAGCAGGCCGGGTATTGGTCAATTTGTATCTAGCGACGACAAGGATGATTTTTATAATGGTTCTTTAGCTGCAGGCTATCAATTTGGTAATGGTTGGCGCACTGAAGCTGAGTATACCTTTAATAAAAAAGCAGAATATACAAGTGGGTCAACAGCGTTTTCCACGAGCTTTAATCATCACAAAACAGAGTCCCAACGATTAATGCTAAATGCTTATCGTGATTATCAAATTTATCAGGGGATTACTGTTTATGGAACCATCGGTATTGGTATTGCAAAAGTAAAATCATCGGGATGGCAAGGAAATATTTCTCGTCAATATGCTAGCAATACTGATACAAATTTGGCGTATTCTCTTGGCGCAGGTGTTAGTTACGAGCCTATTGAAAGACTTAATTTTGACTTAGGTTATCGCTATGTCGATCTAGGTAAAATTGAAAGCGGAATGAACTTATTTGCTAATGCTCGTGGATTACAAGACGAACAAATGAAAGCACACCTTAAATCTCAAGAAATTGTATTTGGTGTCAGATATTTATTCTAATACCACTATAGTATTATCTAATTGTTTGTATCTAAAGAATAGCTAACTTCTGTTAGCTATTCTTTATTGTAATAGCAAATTTATTGATGCCGAGGAGATACAAGTTCAATTATATAAAGATTCAGAACAATTTTTGCAAAGAAAAGTTAATGAAAAGCTTAAAAAAATGGAAATGTCAGAGAAAAAATATAGATTATTACTTATCTTTCCTTAATTCAATTTAATAAAAATCGCAGCTATTGCTAGACTTTAAATTTGTCTCCTGCCTTGTGAGTAAACTTTCGCGCAGCATATACGAAATCTATAACTTGATTTCTCAAAAATTAAATAAATCATTTGTCATAACAATAGTTTTTACCAGATTCATCACATATTGGCCGATATAGCATACATTCAGCCACTACAAATAGTTCCTATATACGCATTCTCTTCATTGTATCTTTTAAGGCTTTTTTGGTAATTGTCGGTTCTTCTAATAACTAGTGAAAAATACCAGCCACGACTCATAATTGGTATTTTTACAGCGATGACTTCATAATAGAATAAGTGATAAAAAGAGTTTAGTAATACAAAGTAAAATGTTTGGATATATAAGTCGCTAGACTGACCTATTCTCTGAGTTCAAATAATTTCTGTTTCGCTACCTTTAATCCTTCTTGAATATCTGGTTCGTTTATCTCAATATTCTTTGCTCTTCTGACATTCTTGCAAACAATATCATGCCAAGCATCAGTTAATAAGCATTCCGTATATTTAGTAACTAGGTCATCATGATGATTGACATACCACTCAACAGAAGTTTTATCATTACAACCTGACATTGTAATAACAGATATAATGAGACTAACTAATAAAAAGTATTTAGCCATTATACTTATCCTTACAGATTATTTAGGTCGGATACGCACATATCTAAAAGAAATTGGACTCATACTCTGTCTTTACATCAGTGCTAAACAATGAAAAATTCTCTAACTGTGCTTCAATCTACTATTCATACTAAAGATATTGATTAAATCAGATTTTCAAAGTTTAGCTCATATTTAAATAGCTTCCTCAAAGATGCCTTTTGGAACACAGACATTACCTTCGAATAATTTACGAGCAGTTCTGATCACGGCAGCCTGAGTATTTTCTATTCGATCCCCATCCTTTAATAAAGAAACGGTAATTTTCCCACTTGGATGTTCAATATTTACTATACTGTTTAGCCTATCTTGAGACTGACCACCTATGATTTTTTGAGCAATGGAGCCTTCAATTATTGTTGCTGTTGAAATACCTATAGAACCTGTAATTGCCAATGACTTATGGCAATTGTGTGGCATGAAATAGCGAACTTTAATCGTACCGTCCTCTGTTGGTTTGCTCAGAAGAACAGGCTTTGGAATGACTTTATCAGTTACATCGCCAAACCCCATTGCTACGCCAGCTTCTAGGCGGATCTTTTCAAGACGTTTCATAAACATCAAATCAGAATCCAGTTCAGTTGGAGACTCACTACCGGTTTTCCCCATTTGATGTGCATCGATTAAAATCATTGGCATTGCCATATCAATACATGTGACCTCAATGTCATCAAATACATCTGTTGCATTACCTGTGGGAAGTAATTTACCCGTTTTGCAACCTGCGGAATTTAGGAACGTCAAACCAATTGGAGCAGCAGCCCCTGGTACACCATCAATTTGGGTATCCCCTTCATAAGTTACTTTGAAATCAGGGGTCTGAACTTCAACATTAACTAATGTTCCAGTATTGAGATTCCGAATACGCACTGTCGTAACTGGATTTTTCGGAGCAATTAGCCCCTTTTCAATAGCAAATGGACCAACTGCACATAACATATTTCCACAATTTGGAGTTGTATCGACCCTTCGCTCTTTCACCATAACCTGAGCAAAAAGATAATCAATATCAGCATCAGGACTATCTGAAAGACTCACAATTGCTACTTTACTGGTTTGCGGGCTGCCACCACCGATACCATCAATTTCAAGATCATGACCTGAGCCCATCAAAGCGAGCAAAACAGCATCTCGTTCCTGAATATCATCTGGTAAATCACTCAATAGTATAACTGGCCCTTTAGAAGTGCCACCGCGCATCAGAACACAGGGTATGCTGAACATACTTTTTCTCTTCCTACATATTAAATGATACGCCAAGCGTCCCATATGCGGATAAATAACTCTAATGCAAAGAAACAAGAGATTAATGCATTTTACACATTAATAAGCCTTCAGTTACTATGGTTTAATTTCTCTATAAGCCTGAGGTTTGAAAAATGCAGCATGAATTACAGGGTATCCAATCTTTTGTAAAAGTTGCGGAAATTGGGTGTTTTACAAGAGCATCTCAATTTTTACACATCTCTCAGCCCGCATTGACGAGACGAATAAAAAAGCTTGAGGATAGTTTAGGTACAGCATTATTTGAACGCTCAACAAGACGAATAAAATTGACTGCTGTAGGGAGAGATTTTCTACCTCATGCAAAAAATCTCATCGATTTTTATGAAAGCTCGATACTCAGTATTAAAGAAATGGCAACACATCAAACTGGGACAGTGACTTTATCTTGTTTACCTACAGCTGCCTTCTATTTTTTACCTTCCGTTATTCGTGATTATAACGAACATTACCCGAATATACGTATCCGAATACTTGAGCATAGTGCTAGCGACTGCCTTGAGGCGGTACTTAATGGGGATGCAGATTTTGGAATAAATATGATTAACATCACACATTCTAATATAGAGTTCACACCTCTGGTTAATGAGCCTTTCGTTCTTGCCTGTAAACGCGACCATGAGCTTGCCAAAAAAAATCTCGTGATGTGGGAAGATCTTGCCGGACTCAAACTTATTGGAGTCCGAAAATCGAGTGGTAATCGATATCTAATTGATCAGGCTTTAGAAGGATTTAACTGGAAACCAAACTGGTTTTACGAAGTAAGACACCTGTCCACATCACTCGGGATGGTTGAAGCTGGGCTTGGTGTTGCTGTTGTACCAAGTCTGGCAATGCCTACAGATGAGCACCATATACTGGTTAGTCGACCACTTATAGAGCCAGTGATCAGAAGAACACTGGGATTAGTGTTTAGAAAGGGCTATACCTTGAGTCCTGCAGCCGATAAATTTCGTGAAATTTTGATGAAGCTTTGGTCTCAGGACAATACCAGCCCTTGGGTCAGTAGATTCAGCCGCTAGTATGGTTACAAACTCACTTACATACTTAAACTGGCACTAATACATCTTGAGTAGTTTGGCATATGGAATCGCTAAAAAGATACATCCATTTTACGGTGAGCACTACAGAGTAAAAATGGCACATCAAGAATTCGGATAGAACATAACCAATAGAGCGTAAATAGTGAAATGTCATACGAAGACGTTTATATTTTCTCGATATAATTGTAAATAGCATTGACTGAACTTTTCTTATTGTAGGTGTGATGCATGTACGCCAAGACAAACGCATAAATGACCAGTTAATAGACGGATCGTAACGTTACATTTTTAAAGATTGTTACAGGAGATCGCTGTGATACCAACCTGTACCGCTGTTACGCCATAAAAATACATATCTGAACGATAATTAGAACATTCTCTAAGCCAATTTAAGTGTCATTTTTATTATTGTCTAATTTAGTGACTTTACACACGTAATAGTGATATAAGCGGGCATTGATACAATTTTTGTTACCTTACACTATTAAACTGTTTAGTATATAGAAACCCTGCCATTTAACCAATCTAGAATTATTTACTTCTAATAACACTAAAAACGTATCATGATTTTAGTTAGAGTAGCAAAGCTATAACATCTCACAAATTAAAGTTGTTATTAGGGAGGGGCGAGAATAAAATATTATAAATGCATGCTTTTATCATGCCCCCATACTAATTTAACTGGTTTTTCACCTATTTTTCATATCGTTAACTCCTCAGAATTGTAATGGAATGTAACTTTTGATGTTTAATTTTTTTTATTTTTAATAAAATATACATTTGTTAAAAAGACTAAAAAAAAAACTCATATTTAGAGTATTAAATTATAAAAAATATCATTTTCAATAGTATAAGGTGTATTTTTAACTAATTAAACTGGTGGTGCTGTTTTTTGAAGCTTAATAGTATTTAAAAAAAAACTATTGATAGGAGATGCCTATTTAAAGTGCTCGGTTTAATAGGGGAAAGGCTATTTACTCTTTTTTTTATGTATTTATTATAACACTCAATGAAAAAAATTAGCGGGCTAACAAATGAAAGAGAAATTCTCTATTAATATTAGAGGCTAAAAATGAAGTCTAATTTAATTAGTTCTCAAGTTGGTATGTATTTGCGAAAAACACGTAAAGAAAAAAATATGACAGGAAAACAGTTGGCAAGACTAATTAATGTCAGCCAACAACAAATATCTCGTTATGAAACTGGATGTAGTTCATTATCACTAGAAAAATTAGATGAAATGCTAGTTGTTTTAGATAAGCGTTGGATTGAAATGATTTATTATATTGATTCTTTCTCTGAGGAAAAAAGAAAAAGTACAATTTCAAATAAAGAAATGATTCAAATCCTACTAAGTAATATAAAAGGAATTTAAAATTCTTTTTTAATTCAAACCACATCAATATACAGAGATGAAACAATTTCGTTTTGTTATTGATTTTTATTAATATAAAAGAGAGATTAGTATGTTAACTAAAAAAATGACATCTGTTTTGCTATCAACAGTTATTGCTGCTTCTTTTGCAACCGTTGCTAATGC
>NZ_JBEBNT010000024.1:0-55648 GCF_040396775.1 Providencia sp. | reverse complement strand
CGGGCACTATACTCGGGATGAGATCTGATGCAAGTTTTTTCGTGTTTTTTTTTCACATTTCGCACTCTACAGAACAAAATACGCACGGAATGTCTACTTTTTAAACTTTATCGGTGTGGTAAAGAAAAATAACTTAACTAAATATGTTTACACGTTTCATTCCCATTTTGGGTTTGCTATTGTGCATTTCATATTGGACTGTGGGTTGCATTTGGGTGGTGGAGCATGAACTTAGGATTAATAAAGGTAATAAATATGCTATCGGTGAAAAAATGGTTGGCAGTAAATAAATGGATAGTCACTGGTATCTTTTTTTCATTGTTGGCGGGATGCCAAACTCACCCAACAGATAAAGGTCAACAATATAAAGATGGTCGTCTTGTTGAAGACTTACAAAAAGTTAATCAGGTCAACGTTCAAGGGAAACCAATAAATGCACCTGACTTTAATCAGCAAGTAATTGAAATTCAAAATGCATCCCCTCGTTTATTCCAAAACAACCGTGATACCTATCATGCGATTGAAAACTGGTTAATGGCTGGCGGGAACCCCGCAGAGCTCGCTAGTTACAATTTATCGGCATTCCAAATGGAAGGTGCTGATAACTACGGAAACGTTCAATTTACTGGGTATTACACACCTGTCATTGAAGCAAGACGCACTCCTCAAGGGGAATTTCGCCATCCATTATATGGAATGCCAACAAAAGGAAAATCACGATTACCTAGTCGGGCGGCTATCTACAATGGTGCTTTGAGTAATAACCTTATTCTGGCTTACAGTAATTCCGCTGTAGATAATTTTATGATGGAAGTTCAAGGTAGCGGTTATGTGGATTTTGGTGATGGCAGCCCGCTGAATTTCTTCGGTTATGCAGGAAAAAATGGCCACGCGTATAAAAGTATCGGGAAAGTTCTCGTTGATCGTGGCGAGGTGCCATTAAGTCAAATGTCCTTACAAGCTATCCACGATTGGACAAATAGCCATAGTGAGCAAGAAGTTCGTCAGTTATTAGAGGAAAATGCCTCGTTTGTTTTCTTCAAACCACAATCTTTTGTGCCCGTAAGAGGCGCAAGCGCAGTTCCATTAATCGCAAAAGCGTCAGTCGCATCAGATAAAACCTTGATCCCTGCAGGAACGGCATTATTGGCGGAAATTCCCGTTTTAGATGGCAATGGTAAATTTACGGGGCAATATGAAATGCGTATGATGGTTGCTCTGGATGTAGGGGGGGCGATTAAAGGTCACCACTTCGATATTTACCACGGAACAGGCCATGACGCAGGCAAAATGGCAGGTTTTTATAACCATTATGGACGCGTTTGGGTGCTGAAAAAGAGTCAGCCCCTTTTTGGTGCAATGTAATTACCGTTTTAACTAAGGTCGTTTGTTATTATGCAAACTAAACTTTCAGATGCTTGGATGCAGCGTTTTGCTGGGATCGGGCGTTTATATGGGCAACAAGCCCTTCATCTTTTTGCGCGTTCCCATGTCTGTGTCGTTGGTGTGGGTGGTGTTGGTGTGTGGGCTGCTGAGGCGCTTGCTCGTTCGGGGATTGGGACTATCACCTTAATTGATATGGATGATATTTGCGTCACCAATACTAACCGTCAATTACATGCAATTAAATCAACGGTTGGCTTTCCGAAAGTTGAGGTGATGAAAGCACGTATTTTGGACATTAATCCAGAATGTGTGGTGAATGTGATTGATGATTTCATCACTGTCGAAAATGTCGCTCAGTACTTCAGTATGGGCTTTGATTACGTTATTGATGCCATTGATAGTGTTAGGCCTAAAGCGGCGCTGCTGGCTTATTGTAGGCGCTTTAAAATCCCTGTGGTCACAACAGGTGGGGCAGGTGGCCAAATTGACCCAACACAAATACAAGTAGTAGATTTGGCGAAAACCATTCAAGACCCATTAGCGGCAAAGCTTCGTGAGCGTCTAAAGTCAGATTTTAATGTCGTCAAAAATGGTAAAGGTAAGCTAGGGATTGATTGCGTGTTCTCCACCGAGCAACTTGTTTATCCGCAAAGTGATGGCACTGTCTGTGCTGCAAAAAGTACAGCGGAAGGTTCTAAGCGAATGGATTGCGCATCCGGCTTCGGTGCTGTAACCATGGTTACTGCCAGTTTTGGTTTTATTGCCGTGGCACATGCGTTGAAAAAAATGATGGCGAAAGCTCAAAGGGATGTGGAAAAAAATCATTAAGCAGTGAAGAGGCTATTGCGATAGATAGCCTCTTTCATGAATTAGGCTGGTGTCATTTCATTAGCAATATTTTGAATTGCTGTAATTAATGATTGAATCCCATTTTGACGTGATTCACTAAGCTGGTTAGGTAAACCTGTTTGCTCTAGTAACTCATTAAAATCAAGCTCCGTAATTTCCTTAGCAGTTTTCTGTTCAATAGCCGCTAATAAAATCGCAAAAAGTCCTTTTACCACACGCCCTTCACTATCGCCATAGAAGTGGAAGGTTTCATCATCATTAATCAGCGCACCAATCCATACGCGATTTTCGCATCCTTTGACTTCTTGAGTTTGTTGTTTCTCATCGTCAGTTAATGCAGGTAACTGTCTTGCCAATTGGATCAGCAAACGGTATTTATCTTCCCATGCTTTGTGTGCGGAAAACTGTTCAACTATTTCCTGAATTCCAATCTCTGTACCAAAAGGGTGCGGAGCAAGTTCATATTTAGTCGAAGTCATTAGGCTTCCTTTTTATCTTTAGTATTAATTTAATCATTGAGTATTGAAAGTGAGAGTGTGACCGCATGAACCAGCTTATCAATATCTTGCAGGTTATTGTATGGCATCACAGAGATGCGTATGCAGCCACTAATATTCAAGGCATCCATTAAAGGTTGAGCACAATGCTGACCATAGCGTAATGCAATATGTTGCTCAGTCAAGAGCACACCTAAATCGCTATGGTGAATACCTTCAAAATTAAATGAAAGTAAAGGTGAATTAGGCACACTATAACCAATAAAACCGGGAATGCGTGAGAGTTTTCTATTGGATTGTTCGATAAGTGAGCAAGTATAAGCTTCTGCTTGTACTAAATCGATAGATTGAATCCACTCAAGAACCGCTGAAAAAGCAATCACACCGGCAATATTAGGCGTGCCAGCTTCGAAACATAGGGGAATTGGTGCTGGCGTGAAACCTTCAAAGGTCACCTCGGTCAACATCTTTCCTCCGCCATGCCAAGGTGCCATTGCTTCTAATAATTCTTTTTTCCCATAACAAACACCAAGGCCTGTTGGGCCATAAAGTTTATGGGCGGAAAAAACATAAAAATCGATATTCTCTGTGCCCACATCAACAGGGCAGTGTACAACGCCTTGTGCGCCATCAACGATAACCAGAGCACCTATTTGATGGGCGAGATGAGTGATGGCCGATAAGTTAGGCTGGAAGCCTGTGACGTTCGACATCTGTGTAATAGCTATGGCTTTAGTTTTATTATTCAGCAGTGACTTTAGTGTTTCTAAATTGAGTGAGGCATCTTGTTCGATGGGCCACTTTATAATTTTAGCACCCGTTTGCTTAGCGACTATCATCCAAGGTAATAAGTTTGAATGGTGCTCTGTTTCGCTGACTATGATTTCATCGCCTTCTTGTAAAATAGGGCGGAAATAACTCTGAGCAATTAAATTAATTGATTCAGTTGTACCACGCGTCCAAATAATATTGCTTTCGCTGGCGGCATTGATAAGTTTTGCCGCTCGGATACGGCCTTGCTCATAATCACGAGTTAACTTTAATGACTCGGGGGATTGACCACGGTAAACCGAACTACCAGATAAGCGGTAGTAATCATTTGAAGCCTCAATCATTACAAGTGGTTTCAACGCCGTTGCCGCACTATCAAAAAAGAGTGTTGAGGAATTTATCGCAGGAAATAATTGGCGAAATGAGGTAGCACTAAAATGATCCATGGTTTTTTTCTTTTTAGTCAATATTATCTGTGTTATCTGACAGTTGTGAATGTTGTCTACAGAAATGTACATTTATCCGTACATTATTGATTATTTTTTGATTAATTTAAACTTGTGATTTTCAATCAAAACATTGAAATATTTTGTTACGTTTGGTATTACTTATTAGCAATATCAAAAATAAATTTTTTAGGGTGATTCGGCGTGTTGCACTACAAAGTAATCCTTTTTATTTGCGAGTTCTTTTTTAGAAAGCATAAACTGAATTATTTTCAGGAATTATCTTAAATATCTAACTTAAAGTTTTTTCGGTACACTAGTAATTATCTATAGCTATTTGTATTTACTAAGTTAAATTGTTTAACTGTCCTAAGTAGATACCAGTAAAAAAAGCAAAAAAAAGCACCGCATTTTGGCGGTGCACTATAAAAAATCACTATGGACAGACAGGGTAAATGTACAGGAAGTGAAAAAAACAGTAGCAAAAGCTACAAAGTCTGGTTCAACCAGACAACTTGCAAACACAACATCACAACCACAAAGCCAAAAGTTTCAAAGTAACTAAACTCTGTAACTTTTCGTTCCGGCTTAGGAAGTGCGCATACTATAGGTATTTACTGGCAGATCCTCAAGGGACAAATTATAATGCTTCGGATGAAAAAAACTAATGCATAACGAGATGCCGAGTAGAAGTGATTATGTCTAAAAGATTACCGCCACTGAATGCCCTAAGAGTGTTTGATGCCGCAGCGCGTCATTTAAGTTTTACTAAGGCAGCAGAAGAATTATTTGTGACTCAAGCCGCTGTAAGTCATCAAATGAAAAGTTTGGAAGACTTCCTTGGCTTGAAGCTATTTCGCCGACGTAATCGTTCATTACTGTTGACGGAAGAAGGGCAAAGTTATTACCTTGATATTAAAGAAATATTTTCTTCTTTAAATGAAGCAACACGTAAGTTGCAAGCGAGAAGCGCCAAAGGGGCACTTACGGTGAGTTTATCACCCAGTTTTGCTATCCAATGGTTGGTGCCTAGGCTTTCAGGGTTTAATCAAGCTTATCCAGGTATTGATGTCCGTATTCAAGCGGTTGATAGAGAAGAAGATAAACTCGCAGATGATGTGGATGTCGCCATTTTTTATGGGCGAGGAAATTGGTCAGGCCTAAGAACGGATAGGCTGTACGCGGAATATTTAATGCCAGTTTGTGCTCCGTCATTAATGATGGGGGATAACCAATTAAAAAATCCAGAAGACTTAGCTAAGCATACGTTATTGCATGATTCCTCACGTAAAGACTGGCAAGCGTATGTCAAGCAGCTAGAGTTACAGAATATCGTCAATGTGCAGCAAGGACCTATTTTTAGCCATAGTGCGATGGTTATCCAAGCGGCAGTACACGGGCAAGGTGTTGCATTAACCAATAATGTAATGGCAAAGAATGAGATTGACGCAGGGCGATTAGTTTGTCCCTTTAGCGAGGTGTTAGTTAGTAAAAATGCGTTTTATTTAGTCTGCCAAGAAAATCAGGCAGATTTAGGAAAAATAGCTGCATTTCGCCAGTGGATCCTTGCGCAAGCAGCGAGTGAACAAGAAAAATTGGGCTTTATTACGGGTGACCAAGATGTGGCGCTTATTCAGTAATCAAGTATTTAAACAAAAGGTGTTACTGTGAATAGTCGTTTGATGTTAATTTTCGCTGGAATTAGTGGCTTTTTTACCGTTGCTTTTGGGGCTATTGGTTCTCATGCGTTATCGTCAATCATGAGTGTCCATCAAATGGACTGGATTGAAACTGGATTACGTTATCAGATGTTGCATACGGTTACCTTAATGGTGCTGGGAGCAATTTTATTACGTAAAGTGATCCTGTGGTTTTATTGGTCAGGTGTTTTTTTCTCTGTTGGGATACTTCTTTTTAGTGGTAGTCTTTATTGTATGGCCCTATTGCAGGTAAAATACTTTTCTTATTTTACGCCAATAGGGGGAGTTTGTTTCCTGATTGGTTGGTTGTTAGTAGTTATTGGCGCTATGCGTCTAAGGAAATCGGCGTCACGCAATGAGTAATAAGATTGCACTTTATTGTCGACCAGGCTTTGAAAAAGAGTGCGCAGCAGAGATTACAGATAAGGCTGGGCAAAAAGAAATTTACGGTTTTGCCCGCGTAAAAGAAAATAGTGGTTATGTCATTTTTGAGTGTTATCAAGCAGAAGATGCGGATAAGCTCGCGCGTACGTTACCTTTTCGTGAGTTAATTTTTGCTCGCCAGATGATTGTGGTTGGTGATTTATTAAAAGACCTGCCACCCGAAGACCGCATTACCCCGATAGTCAACGCGCTAAGTCAGCAAGTGGCAAGAGCTGGCGATGTCCGTGTCGAAGTGGCGGACACGAATGAATCAAAAGAATTGATGAAGTTTTGCCGTAAGTTTACGGTACCTTTGCGTAATGCACTGCGTAAAGAAAAAATTTTACTTCCCCTTGAGAACTTCAAGCGCCCAGTGATCCATGTGTTTTTCATCGCACCGGGTTGTTGCTACACTGGTTATTCATATACCAACAATAGCTCGAACTTTTATATGGGTATCCCGCGTTTAAAATTCCCATCAGATGCGCCAAGCCGTTCGACGTTGAAGTTAGAAGAAGCTTTTCATGTCTTTATCCCTTACGAAGAGTGGGATGAACGTCTTGCGAGCGGAATGAAAGCTGTCGATTTAGGTGCTTGCCCAGGTGGCTGGACTTACCAATTGGTGAAACGCAGCATGATGGTTCATGCGGTTGATAATGGCCCGATGGCAGAAAGCTTGATGGATACAGGGCAAGTTACTCATCATCGAGTGGATGGCTTTAAGTTTCAACCGTCATCACAAAATATCACATGGTTAGTGTGTGATATGGTTGAAAAACCAGCCAAAGTGGCTGCATTGATGACAGATTGGTTAGCCCAAGGTTGGTGCCGTGAGGCGATATTTAACCTAAAACTGCCAATGAAAAAGCGCTATGAAGAAGTTTCACACATCTTAGAAAAGATGCAGGTGCAACTGAAGGAACGAGGCATAAATGTGCTCATTCAGGCTAAGCAGCTTTATCATGACCGTGAAGAAGTGACTGTGCATGTGATGCGTGTTTGGTCAGCAAACCCAATGGCGCGTGAATTCTATTAATTCATCAAGCCAATTAAGAAAGGCCACTCATTAACTAAGTGGCCTTTTTGTTTTCATTAGTTGGTTATATAACGTAGCTGATTGAGATTACCTTGTAGCGCAATATCCGTTCTTAATGTGGCAATATCGCGGCAGATCAATGCAATTTCCCGTTGATTAATTAGCTTTTTCTGCCATTTTCCTTCAAGTTTATCTAAATTCGCAAATAAATTTTCGATAGAGTGATATTGCTGCAATAGCGTTGTTGCACTTTTCTGACCAATACCCGCAACACCTGGAACTTTACTACTACTTATTCCGGCAAGCCCCCAATAATCAGGAAGTTGCTCTGGGGAAACGCCAAATTCTTTTTCAATAAAAGGGATGTCTAACCAGCGCTTTTGAAAATAATCGCGAATTCGCAGATTAGGTGAAAGCAGTTGGCAATAACCTTTATCCGTAGAAACGATGGTCACTGTATGCCCAGACCCTGCGATCCGTGTTGCTAAAGTGGCCGCTAAATCATCCGCTTCATCCCCTTCAGATTGCCAGCAGTGAATGCCTTTTTCAGTAAATAAAGTCATTAATGTGGGGAGCTCAGCATGCAAATCTTCAGGCATCGGTGACCGGCCTGCTTTGTAATCAGGCAGCTTTTCATGGCGCCAGCTTTGGTGGCGGCCTTCTTCGTCAAACACTGCCACAATATGTGTAGCATCTGTATGGGTAATCAATTGCGATATTGCAGATAAACAGGTTTCTCCACACGGGCTTCCTTGCACCGCGTGGATACGGCGTATTAAATTTAATGCATCAATAATTAATAAGTGGATCATAAATACGCCATCACTGATTTATTTCACGATTTCATAGCAAGGCTCGTATGCAGTTCCACCCGGTAATTTCATACGATGTTGCTCAACAAAGCCTTGTAATAGTACATCCATACGCTTCATAAGCTCGCTATCGCCGTGAATTTTGAATGGACCGTGTTTTTCAATCGCTTTCATACCAAATTCTTTCACATTACCCGCAACGATACCGGAGAAGGCACGGCGTAAATCTGATGCCAGTTTCTCAGGCGCTTGGCCCGGATGCAGGTTTAGTGATGCCATGTTCTCATGAGTCGGTTCAAACGGGTGCTGTAAGTCGTGTGCAATTTTGATTGACCAGTTGAAACTGTATGCGTCACCTGTGCTACGGCGATTTTCTTTCACTTGTGGCATGCTTCTTTTCATCACACGCGCCACTTCTTGAGCATCGTCGATAATGATCTGGTAATGTTTGCTCGCATCATCGCCTAAAGTGTGCCGGATAAAATCATCGAGTACTTCAAAGTATTCCGCGCTCTCTTTCGGGCCGGTTAAAATAAGCGGCAGAACCTGCTCTTTATTGGCCGGATCCATCAAGATCCCCAGTAAATACAGTAACTCTTCGGCAGTACCAACCCCGCCCGGGAAAATAATAATGCCGTGACCCAAACGAACAAACGCTTCTAAACGTTTTTCAATATCAGGCATAATAATTAATTCGTTAACTAATGGGTTAGGTGGCTCAGCCGCAATGATAGAAGGTTCGGTTAAGCCGATAAAACGGCTATCTTTGTACTGTTGCTGTGCGTGACCAACAGCAGCACCCTTCATTGGGGCTTCCATTGCACCCGGCCCACAGCCCGTACAGATATTCAGTTCACGCAGGCCCAGTTCGTTACCGACTTTACGGCCATATTGGTATTCAATCTCATTAATTGAGTGACCACCCCAACAGACTATCATGCTTGGGTCATCATCAATATGTAATGCGCGAGCATTACGTAGGATGGAGAAAATCATATTGGTGATGTGTGTACCATTTTCAGTATCAAAATGGAATTGCTCTTTGGCTTGGTTAATTTGCGCGTGAACGAACAAAATATCGCGTAAAACTGCAAATAGATTCGCTTGCAAAGTGCGAATAATTTTCCCATCAACAAACGCTTTTTCTGGCGGCTCGATAAGCTCAAGTTTTACACCACGTTCGCGGCGTAATACGTTAATATCAAAGTCTTTACTTTTTTCGAGTAACTCTTTACTGCTATCAGTAAGACTTCCTGAATGCAAAACCGCTAATGAGCAGTTTCTAAATAATTGGTATAAATCGCTACTTGCGGTGCGTTTAAGCATGTCGACTTCAAGTTGCGAGAGTAGATCCATAGATCCTAATGGACTGATATGCGTAATCAAGTAGTACTCCTTTACCCCATGGGTTCTTGATAGGTGAATTGTACTGCAAATGCATTAGCGCATTTACTTTTCAACTGTTTTTCAAGCATTTTTTAACTACATGCGTACTTATTGGCGAGCTAAACGCCCAATGTCAGGTTCAAAGCTTTCATTGCTACGCCATGGGTTAATATCAAGTCCCCCGCGGCGAGTATAGCGCGCGTAAACACTCAGTTTCTCGGGCTTACACAACTGCATAATATCGTTAAAGATCCGTTCTACACATTGCTCATGAAACTCATTATGGTGGCGGAACGAAACCAAATAGCGCAAAAGTGCTTCTTGGTTGATTTTAGGGCCATAATAGTGAATTTGTACAGAGCCCCAGTCAGGTTGATTTGTAATCAAACAATTCGATTTTAATAAATGACTGACTAATGTTTCTTCAACAATCTGTTCTTGGGTACATCCCGTTAGATAGTCACGATTAAACTCGTACTGATCAATAGCAATATCTTGCTCATCAATGCACTGCCCGCTAAATGGGCTGATTGCTTGATGAGAAAAATCGTCTAGCTTATAAAGTGTAACGTCAACTTTGCCATTAGCACAGTGGCTTAAATCATTTTGCAAAACGCTTCGCACATTTTCCCAAGTTTCAAAGCGAGTTTGATTAAAACTATTGAGATACAGCTTAAAACTTTTCGACTCAATAAGGTTTTCACTTGTTGCATTCACACTGATTGAACCAATTGCAACTTGGGGGACGCCACGTTGGTTTAACCAAGAAAGTTCATATAACGTCCAAATGTCGGCACCATGGAATGGAAGCGCATTTGCATGAATATCCAGAGGATCACGGTTTAAACTCCTTGGGACGGGTTGCAGCAGCGAGGGATCGTACTGATCGTGATACGCCGTTTTTTTTCCAAGGGTTAAATTGTCAAGTGCGGGATTATTCTGGTAGTGTGACATAGTGATCCTTATACTTCATAAACAAATGAGGCTAAAAGGCTGAATGAGTACATTTTATTCGCCTGCAAACATCTGTCATAATACCATTTATCCATCATATTGACGTCTTTCAATTTAGGCTATCCGTAAAAATTACGTAATTATGAATACAATACTCTCTCAAGCGTTACTGCGTTTTACTCAAAGCTATATTTCAGCGTGGGAACAACAAACGGGGTTACCACCTGCGTCCGTTGATTTATATGGTATTCCTTCTCCTTGTGTTGTAAGAACAGGGGAAAACTGGGTCTATTGGGAGCCTCAACCATTCCCAATCAAAGGTGCACATTTAAATAAAGTCGCTACGGCATTGGATATCAGTTTACAAGACGATATTCATCATTTTTATACCACTCAGCTCGCTGGGGATATGAAAGCCACATTTCGTGATATTACCGTAAGCTTGGTGCAAGTCTGGAATGAAGAGGATTTCATTCGCTTACAAGAAAATCTAATTGGGCATTTAGTGACGCAAAAACGTTTAAAATTATCGCCAACCCTGTTTATTGCCACAATCGACTCTGAAATTGAAATGATTTCTCTGTGTAATCTGACGGGGGAAGTGATCCTAGAGAAATTTGGCAGCCAAGAGCGACGAGTGCTTTCGCCAAATTTAGCGAGTTTTATTGAAGAATTGCTCCCCGTTGTTGAGCCTCAGGGGTAAGTATTCGAGGATAAATGATGTAAGCCAAGGCTTACAATTTGGTTAAGTAATTTCTCAAGGTTATTTAATTTTATTAAAATGATTATTATTTAACTTTTAATTTCATGGCGTTACTACCCAAAGTGGTAATACTGCTTTTTAAAATCAATTTTTGTTTGCTTAGCTAGGTTGTTTCATTAATAGATTTAATACATTCTTATGCCGCTGGACAGGGTAAGTTCGTTTAGCTTTTTATACATCGTAATGTATAAAAAATGAAAAAACAAAGCGATGGACTGCTTGATAGGCAGGAACAACCTATTAAATTGTTTTATTCAACAGGATGTTGAGCGACAGGATGTCGTTTTGCAGGATGCATTAGAATTTAAAATGTGAAGTTAAGCCAGTCGATCTCATCTGGGGCGGCTGGCTTTTTTGTCACTTTAGCGCATTCCCAAAAGGTCGTTAATGCGTTGCATTTGCACTGAGTGATGCAACAATCTCTTGGCTCATCGCATCACGGAGCGCTTCTCGCCGACGAAATTCAGCTCGGCGCTGGCTTTTGACCGATTCGATATCGCGAATAGGTTCTTGCAGTGGAAGCTGGTACCAACCATCCGAGGTGAGTGTTGCATTACATTCTTGCCAAAAGGTATCGTAGCTTGATTTTAAATGCTGGCTCTTAATGTGGCTATTGTTTGAAATACCTTGGATAGATGTTACTTTGAAATAAGCCGCAACTGCATAAACAGCAGACATTAATAAGTTCTTTGGTCTCATTCCATGCATTTGTTTGGTGATTAGGCGAACTTGCTCAACGCTTTGGTCGGTTGATGGCCCTTGCAGCGAGCAAACATAGAGTTGTCCTTCAGGCCCAAAAGAAAAACTCATTAAATAGATATCATCACCGGTTTCATTACGCAGATGTAAGGTGAGATCGCCTTCTCTTGGGTATTGGGAGTAAATCAAGGTGAGCTGTGCAAAATCGCCCGATTTCAGCTCAATATTTGCAACGGTTAACCCCTCACGTTTTGTCGAAAACATTTTTTCAATGGCTTCTGGGCTAAAGGTTTTTTCAATTAAATCCAGCGTGTAGTTTGCTGTCAGCAACTTTTGCTTTCCACTCCATGTTTTATGTAGGTATTTATTAATTGGGCGCTCAATAAAATGGGGAACTCCATCAATTGCAGAGGCAAGCCGAGCACTTTGATATGCCTGACACATATTTTGGTATTGTTGATATTGCACTGAAGGAAGGTTCGCTACGCGAATTTTTCGTTTGAACTCGACATATTTGCCACTGAAGGCCTTCCATGCCTTATTTTTCTTGCGCCACTGCTTTAGTAATCCCATAGATAGACCATTTTATTGTTAATTATTTCGCTAAAATTCAATTAAAAAAACATTTCATTTTATGTGCATGTACCCTAACAAAACATCAACGAAACTTATTGAGTTGCACGTGTTTGAACAAAAAAATTCAATAGAAATAAATAAGCTTGTATATAAAGCAGAACAACCCCATTTATCCGACAGAATCATTGGCAAAATTACAGTATATTTCGCAGCATAAAGACTAAAAGGTTTAAATATGAATACAGAACAACGCATTATTGAAAAGCTTCGTCATCTTGAAGAGGAAATGAAATTAAAATTATTGTGGCGTGAGCATCCACCTGAACAAGATGCGTTTAAAAGCGTAGAGCCATTTTGTATTGACACAATGGAAGCGTTGGAATGGCTCCAATGGATCTTAATTCCGCGTTTACAAGCGATTATTGACCAAGGCGGCACGCTACCAGCAAATTTTGCTATCGCACCGTATTTTGAGGAAGCGTATAAGCATGATGAAGAAGAACAATACGTGGTTATTATCCAGCATTTACGTGAGCTAGACCGCGTTTTTTCGATTAAATCAAATGGGTGATTGATGTTAGAAATCATTTATCAAGATGAATACATGATTGCGGTGAATAAGCCTGCAGGTATGTTAGTTCACCGCAGTTGGTTAGATAGCAAAGAAACTGTTTTTGTCATGCAAACACTGCGTGACCAAATTGGCCAGTATGTTTATCCCATTCATCGCCTAGATAGGCCGACATCCGGTATTTTATTATTTGCTTTATCGAGTGATGTCGCGAGGCTGCTTGCTGCTCAGTTTGAAAAGCACCAGCTAGAGAAAACCTACCATGCAATTGTTCGGGGTTATCTAACAGATGAGCAAACTATTGACTACCCGTTACTGGAAGAGTTAGACAAAATCGCAGATAAACATGCTACTCGGGAACCTGTACTGCAAGAGTGCATTACCCATTGCCACCCGATTGCGACGGTGGAATGCCCTGTGGCTATTGGTCGCTATGAAACCGCACGATTTAGTTTAGTGGAGTTAACGCCAGAAACTGGGCGAAAACATCAGCTTAGGCGGCATATGTCTCACTTACGACACCCAATTATTGGGGATAGCAAGCATGGTGATTTACGACAAAACAGAGGCGTTACTGAACATTTCGCAGTCTCTCGGCTGATGTTGCACGCAAGCCAATTAAATTTAAGTCATCCTATAACAGAAGAAAATATATCGCTGGTTGCACCTTGGGATGCACAATGGGTATCACTGATTGAGCAGTTTGGGTGGTCAGCACAAGTCGCTAATTTAGATATAAAAGTTATCAAACCATCAGTGTAAATTAAATTTAGAGGGAGAAACTATGTCAAAAGTAGGCATCTTTGTAGGCACTGTCTATGGCAACTCTTTGGCTGTGGCAGAAATCGCACAAGAAATCTTAGAGGAACGAGGGCATGAAGTGGTTGTCTTTGACGAACCTACTCTAACTGATTGGCAATTGTACAATTCAGGTAATGAAATTGCGTTAATCGTGACTTCCTCTACAGGGCAAGGTGACTTACCCGACTCCATTGCACCGCTTTTTAATGAGATCAATGATGTTGTAGGCTATCAGCCTGATTTACGTTATGGGTTAATTGCATTAGGTGATAGTAGTTATGAAAGCTTTTGTGGCGCAGGGTTACGTTTTGATGAAGTGTTGACAGAGCAATCCGCCACGCGTATCGGCGATATCCTTTTTATTGACGCTATTGAAGTGGATGTCCCTGAAGAGTTTGCAAAACCGTGGGTTGAAGCGTGGAGTGAATTACTTTAAGTGCCTGCACCGTGGAATAGCCCTTTTCGAGACGGATTTAGGTCATTTCACGGCGCAGTGAATTATCTGGCTGGTAAATTATTTACGAGTCAGCTTTTCCAAGTCAGCTTCGATTTCTGCAATTTTGTTTGAAACAACGTGTTCTAAGTGACGTAAGTCATCAAGAATTTTGTGTTTTAAATCAATGTCAGTTTTATCTGTTTGGCAAATTTGGTCAAGTTCTTCAATAGCATAACGAAGGTTAGTATTGATCTCGTGTATTTCTTTGAAATTATTCCCCCCATCCGCGATGGTTTTACGCTGGCGTGGGTATTTGAATTTGACGCTTTTGGCAAAAAACTCCCCTTTGTCTTTACGGAAATAAATTTTCAAAATATCGTTATTTGCTTCTTGGCGTAGGGTATAGCGGTCAATATCCTGAGGGTTACTAATGCCTAAACTTTTCAAATTATCGTACATGTTAGCTCGCTTAACTGTAGAGACAGAGTCGGTGAACAAAATAATCGTGTGAGCAGGCCGTAATAATACCGGTCTATTTCTCTTTTATTGTGCTATTGACCTAAAGACGTAAATAATATTAAGCCATTACGTAAATAGCATCATGATAATGAAAAATAAAATAATACAGTTTTATTGATGGTAAACGGCAAAAGCCACGAACATATTATGCGCGATTTCTTGAAATTGACCAACTTCTCTTTGCAATAAACCGCGAAAAGAAAAAGGCGATATGGGGAAAGATAGGGGAACTTGGCCACCCGAGCTGCATACAGAGTATGCATTTCGGGATAGCTTCGTTTTACCAGATTACCGCTAACTAATTCAAAAACAGCAGTAAAAGGTTAAGGGGGTAAACTGTTAGAAAATTAGTTATTCATCAATACTTCTTAATAATTCATTAATGCCAACTTTTCCGCGAGTTTTTTCATCCACTTTTTTGACGATCACTGCGCAATATAAGCTGTAACGGCCATCTTTCGACGGTAAATTACCCGACACAACGACAGATCCTGCTGGAACGCGGCCATAAAAAATTTCACCCGTTTCACGGTCATAAATTTTAGTGCTTTGCCCCAAGTAGACGCCCATGGAAATGACTGAGCCTTCTTCGACAATCACGCCTTCGACAACTTCAGAGCGTGCGCCAATAAAACAGTTATCTTCGATAATAGTTGGGTTAGCTTGTAAAGGTTCTAGCACACCACCAATACCCACACCACCTGATAAATGTACGTTTTTACCGATTTGCGCGCAAGAGCCCACGGTTGCCCATGTATCGACCATTGTCCCTTCATCGACATAGGCCCCAATGTTCACATAAGACGGCATAAGTACGCTATTTTTGGCGATATAAGCACCTTTACGAACTGCTGCTGGTGGTACAACGCGAAAACCTTCTTTTTCGAAGCGTGCTTGGTCATAATCAGCAAATTTCATTGGGACTTTATCGAAATAACGACTTTCAGCACCGTCAATCACTTGATTGTCTTGGATACGAAATGACAGTAAAACGGCCTTTTTTAACCATTGGTGAGTAACCCACACACCCGCGATTTTTTCGGCAACGCGTAGTTTACCGCTGTCTAACAGTGCGATAGTGTCTAAAACAGCTTGCTTAATAGGTTCTGAAACTGTGTTTGGCGTGATGCTAGCACGGTCTTCAAATGCGTTTTCAATGATCGTTTGTAAATGCTGCATTGATAGTATTTCCCTCTTGAATAACATAAAAGTGAGCGTTCACACATAAAAATGTGGTGAACGTTATATTTTATCCTTCGATTTTAGGGCTTCTGTCAACCTTTCTGATAAAACTTGTTGCATATTTTTATCGAGCGCTTTGTGTTCTTTATCCGCTAACACAAAGAAATCCTCTACTTTTTCACCAATTGTGGTGATCCTTGCGCCGTATAACGAAATATCGAGTTGTGCAAAAATATGGCCAATTCGTGCCAGTAAACCCGGTTGATCTAACGCGAATAATTCCATGTAGGTGCGGCGCTCATTGGTGGAGTGCAAAAAATTGACCTTAGTGGGAACGGTAAAATGGCGTAGTTTTGCGGGCAATGTACGCTGTTTCGGTAGGGAAATTTCAGGTTGCTGTACCGCGAGTAACAACATTTTCCGAATGTGATCATAGCGGTCTTTGGCGAGCGGTGAGCCATTTGGTTCGAGTACCACAAATGTATCCATCGCCATATTGTCTTTGTTGGTGAATATTTGAGCGCTGTGAATACTTAAGTTGCGGCGATCGAGTTCACTGGCCACTGCGGCAAATAAATGCGATTTATCATGGCACCAAATAAAAATTTCTGTTCCACCGTGTTTCGGTTGCGTGCTGATTAACACTAATGGTTTAGTTAGGTCATGATTTAACAAGTTTTTTGCGTGCCAAGCGAGTTGTGATGGCGTGTGGCGTAAAAAATAGTCTGCGTGGCAGCGTGACCACAGTTTTTGCAGTTTCTCTTCATCAATAGCAAGAGGGCGAAGCAGAGATAACGCTTGATTTCGGTGATGGCGAATGCGCTCTCGTAAATCTGGCGTGCTTTGCATGCCTTGGTTGAGTTGGTGCTCTGTTGACAAAAATAGCTCACGAATTAAGCTCTGCTTCCAACTATTCCACAAGGTGCTGTTGGTGGCGCAGATATCTGCAACGGTTAAACACATCAAATAATTAAGTCGAGAAACCGATTTCACCTCACTTGCAAACTGCTTGATAACATCAGGGTCTTGAATGTCTCGGCGTTGAGCGGTAACCGACATCAATAAGTGGTTTTTGACAAGCCATGCGGCAAGCTCTGCTTCTTTTATTGATAAATCATGCAGTAGTGCAAAGTCATACACAAAATCAGCGCCTAAGTCAGAGTGATCCCCTGAACGGCCTTTGGCGATATCATGGAAAATAGCTGCAAGGCGTAAAATTTCAGGTTGCAGCAGTTTAGGATAAACACTGACACACAATGGGTGCTCGCGGCGGTTTTCTTCAAGCGTAAAACTGTCGATTTTTTGTAAGACTCGGAGGGTATGCTCGTCAACCGTATAAGCGTGGAATAAGTCAAACTGCATTTGCCCAACAATGTTGCTCCATAACGGCGTATAGGCACTAAGCACACTGTGCAAATGCATGGGGACAAAAGCGCCTTTAATTGCTCGCGGGTGGCGAAGAATTTTGAGGAACAGCTCGCGTGCTTCAGGGATTTCACATAGTGGCACGCTTAAGTTTCGTCGTGCAAAGCGCAGTAGACGCAATGTTGTAGAATAGATACCAGTGATATTTGGATAGCGAGCCATTTGGTAGAACATTTTTAAAATAGCGGCGGGCTGGTTAATAAACAGGTTTTCATCAATCACATCAATTAGTGTGCCGCGTAATTGGAATTGTGAATCAATTGAGCGCGGCTTTTCATTAGGTTTAAGGGTTAAAATAGCTTCATCAAATAGTTGCAATAGCATTTGATTCAGCTCCCTCACGCGGCGAGTCACCCGATAAAAATCTTTCATCATGCGCTCTACAGGTTGATTTTTCTCACCCTCGTAGCCTAATAAGCGCGCTACACTAAATTGGCGATCAAACAATAAGCGATTATCGTGGCGTTTCACCACCAAGTGGAGCGCAAAACGAATTTTCCATAAGAAAGTGAGGCATTCTTTCAGCTCTTGGCGTTCTTCTTCAGTTAAAAAACCAAAACCGACCATTTCATCGACGGTTGTCGCACCAAAATGGCGTCTTCCTACCCAAAGTAGGGTATGAATATCCCGTAGGCCCCCAGGGCTGCTTTTAATGTCAGGCTCTAAATTATAGCTGGTGCTGTGATAGCGCTGGTGGCGCTCTTGCTGTTCAGCAATTTTGGCAGCAAAAAAGGTCGCTGATGGCCAAAAGCCGTCACTAAAAATGGTTTTTTGTAGTGACAAGAAAAGGGCGATATCACCGCAAATAAGCCGAGACTCAATTAAATTGGTTGCTGTTGTTAAATCAGTATTTCCGGCTTCGATGCATTCAGCAAGAGAGCGGACGCTGTGCCCAATATCGAAACGTAAATCCCACAGTAACGTGATAAATTGGCCGATTTTTGCGGCGATATCCTCAGAAACGGGTTGTTTACTTAGAATTAAGATATCAATATCAGAAAGTGGGTGGAGCTCATGTCGCCCATAACCTCCGACAGCGACAAGAGACATATTCGCTTGTTTGTCGAATTCGAAAGCCTGCCACAACCTTGTCAGTAATGCATCAAGGTAGTCACTGCGAATGTGAATCAAATCAACCACATCTTTACCTTGATTAAAGCTGTCCTCAAGCCAACTGTCAAAATCATCAACATGTTGCCTTAAAGCAGCGAGGTCAAGGTCGTGGGCAGTGAAGTGGTTTGGAGCGAGATACGTTGCAGAGGATGCCGTCATCTTTATCTTTCCGTATTGATAGCCATAAAGAAACTATGACCAGCTTACGGTTTTTTGTGAAAGATGAACAGAGAAAGAACCCTCTTAATTGAGGGGGCTTCAGACTGCTGACAAGCCGATTAGGGTTGGCCGCAGGTTGGATAGGTTTTGAAAAAACAAAGGAATATCAATTTATTGATTTTCGGCTGATAACACAAAGCAGGAAAAACCACGTTTTTATCCTGCTTTGTCAGCAACCCTAAGAACCCTCTAATTGAGGGTTATTGGGGGAATTTATTCGTTGACTAAAACGGCAGAAATAAAGGGTTCTTCTTCTTTACGCAGAGTGAGAATTTCACAGCCGTTATCTGTAACAACTAACGTGTGCTCATATTGCGCAGACCAGCCGCGGTCTTTGGTTTTCACCGTCCAACCATCTTTCATAGTACGAATACGGTGGTCGCCAGTGTTGACCATAGGTTCGATGGTAAACGCCATCCCTTTTTGCAGAACAACGCCGCTGTCATCGGCATCATAGTGCAACACTTGTGGCTCTTCGTGGAAGCCTTCACCAATACCGTGTCCGCAATACTCACGAACCACGGAAAAGCTTTGTTTTTCAACAAATTCTTGAATAGCTTTACCGATAGTACGCAGGCGAATGCCCGGTTTAACCATGCGGATCGCCAAATACAGGCTTTCTTGGGTGACTTGGCACAAGCGTTCGCCTTGAATTGTCGGTTTTCCAACGATAAACATCATGGATGTATCGCCGTGGAAGCCTTCTTTAATCACCGTCACATCGATATTAACGATATCACCGTCTTTTAGAATTTTGTCATCACTTGGAATACCGTGGCAGATAACATCATTGACGGAAATACAAACGGATTTTGGGAAACCATGGTAGTTCAGGCAGGCAGGGATCGCTTGTTGTGCATCAACAATGTGTTGATGGCAAAGTCTATCCAGTTCACCCGTGCTCACACCCGGTACCACGTGCGGTGCAATCATTTCTAATACTTCGGCTGCTAAGCGGCCAGCAACGCGCATTTTCTGAATATCTTCTTCAGTTTTGATAATAATAGCCATGAGTTCAGTCCATTCATGCCAGCAATGATTGATGACATGTTAAAAATGAGAGGTTGAAAATGGGTTTTTGAGACCATTTTTTAGCATTAATGACACTTATGGTAACAGCCACCGCATTTTCTGCCAACCTGCTATCGAAAGGTTCGAGAGTTGAAGTTGCTATTAGGATAGGGGAACAGAGGCGAGTGCCTTGTTCATTTTGAGCTTCTCACCGCACAAATTGCAAAAATATGAGCTAGGCGAATGAGTACCCATCATAAAAATAGGGCTTTTTCATCTCATCAAAAAAGGTCTATAATTAATGGGATGCAAATCCTGCATCAGATAGGCGAAATGCGACCCATAAAATCCGTTTTTTTGTCATTTTTGTGAGCGAAAAAATCAACAAAAGTTGGCTTCTAAGTTGGTTTTATGGTATAAAGCGCGCCGGCAATCCATATTATTTCTTCTCATCTTCATTAAAATGTCAATTTATGACAGCAAAATGAGGTTTCCTGAAAAGGAAATTGGATTTGCGAAACTTAAACTCAATTGTGTATAACACACACGAATCGACACGTGCGCCGGGGTGCTCTTATGCGTTTAGACGCAGCTTTAGAGTCGGTAGTATGGGATTCGTGGAGGCATAACCCCAATTACTTAAATACAGAGGTATTAAATGGCAACTGTTTCCATGCGCGATATGTTACAAGCGGGCGTTCACTTTGGTCACCAGACTCGTTACTGGAACCCAAAAATGAAACCTTTCATTTTCGGCGCGCGTAACAAAGTTCATATCATCAACCTGGAAAAGACTGTTCCAATGTTCAACGAAGCTCTGGCTGAGTTGACTAAAATTGCTTCTCGTAAAGGCAAAATTCTGTTTGTTGGTACTAAACGTGCTGCAAGCGAAGCCGTTCAAGAAGCTGCTAACAGCTGTGACCAATATTTCGTTAACCACCGTTGGTTAGGCGGAATGTTGACTAACTGGAAAACTGTTCGTCAGTCAATCAAACGTCTGAAAGATTTAGAAGTTCAATCACAAGACGGTACTTTTGACAAACTGACCAAGAAAGAAGCGCTGATGCGTACTCGTGAACTGGTTAAGTTAGAAAACAGCTTAGGCGGTATCAAAGATATGGGCGGTTTACCTGACGCTCTGTTCGTTATCGATGCAGACCACGAACACATTGCTATCAAAGAAGCAAACAACCTGGGTATCCCAGTATTTGCTATCGTTGATACTAACTCTGATCCAGATGGTATTGATTTCATTATCCCTGGTAACGACGATGCAATCCGTGCAATCAAACTGTATCTGGGCGCTGTAGCAAGCACCGTTCGTGAAGGTCGTTCGCAAGATCTGGCTGTTCAAGCAGAAGAAAGCTTAGTAGAAGCTGAATAATAAGGTTTTATCCTTATTAACAGGTATTGCTATACAGGTACTGCTATATGTTAGAAGGGGCCTGACTTAGGCCCCTTTTATATATGAATCAGAACTATCCACGTGGGGAAGACTCTCACGGGGAATATCGAGGAATAAATCACATGTCTGGAATTACCGCTGCATTGGTAAAAGAACTGCGCGAACGTACTGGCGCAGGTATGATGGAATGTAAAAAAGCACTTGTTGAAGCTAATGGCGACATCGAATTAGCGATTGATAACATGCGTAAATCAGGTCAAGCAAAAGCGGCTAAAAAAGCAGGTCGTGTTGCAGCTGAAGGTGTTATCCTGACTGAAGTTTTCAACGGTGGTAAAACAGGTGCTCTGGTTGAGCTGAACTGTGAAACTGACTTCGTTGCTAAAGACGCTGGTTTCTTAGCATTCGGTAAAGAAGTTTTAGCTTCTGTTGTTGCTGACAAAAATGCGGATATCGAAGCGCTGAAAGCAAAATTCGAAGAAGCTCGTACAACATTAGTTGCGAAAATTGGTGAAAACATCAATATTCGTCGCGTTGCTATTCTGGAAGGCGCACAAGTAGGTAGCTACCTGCACGGTGCTCGTATTGGTGTTTTAGTTGCTGCCGAAGGTGCAGACGAAGAATTACTGAAACACATCGCTATGCACATCGCTGCAAGCAAACCTGAATATGTGACTCCAGACAACGTTCCAGCTGATGTTGTTGCTCACGAGCACCAAATTCAGTTAGACATCGCAATGCAATCTGGTAAACCACGCGAAATCGCTGAAAAAATGGTTATCGGTCGCATGAACAAATTCACTGGCGAAATCTCTCTGACTGGCCAGCCTTTCGTAATGGACCCAAGCAAATCTGTTGGTGACTTACTGAAAGAGAAAGGTGCTACTGTTTCTGGTTTCCTTCGTTTCGAAGTAGGTGAAGGTATCGAGAAAGTTGAAACTGACTTTGCAGCAGAAGTTGCTGCGATGAGCAAGTAATCAACTAAGGGCCGCCAATTGGCGGCTCTGTTTTATTCACGTTTCGTTCAAGCAAACAAACATCAGTTAGCGGGTATGAGAGACCATCAACGTTATCTTTTGGCTTGAAATATATCGTGGGTAATTAAGGTTTAAAATTCTATTCAAATTTAGGTATGTAGAACCTGCGTGTTCTGCGTATGTTACCCCAATAAATAATCTGTTAGGACAGAACACCATGGCTACCAATGCAAAACCCGTTTATCAGCGTATTCTGCTTAAATTAAGTGGCGAAGCCTTACAAGGCGCAGAAGGTTTTGGTATCGATGCTAGCGTTTTAGATCGTATGGCTCAGGAAATCAAAGAACTCATAGAACTGGGTATACAGGTCGGTGTGGTTATTGGCGGTGGTAACCTGTTTCGTGGTGCTGGTTTGGCACAAGCTGGTATGAACCGTGTTGTCGGTGACCACATGGGGATGCTAGCCACGGTGATGAATGGACTCGCGATGCGCGATGCTTTGCACCGTGCTTATGTGAATGCAAGACTGATGTCTGCAATTCCATTAAACGGCGTCTGTGATAATTATAGCTGGGCTGAAGCCATTAGCTTACTACGTCACGGCCGTGTTGTTATTTTTTCTGCGGGAACAGGTAATCCATTCTTTACAACAGACTCTGCGGCGTGTTTACGCGGTATTGAAATTGAAGCAGATGTCGTGTTAAAAGCCACAAAGGTTGATGGCGTCTATTCTGCTGATCCAGCGAAAGACCCCGATGCCGTATTATATGAAAATCTGAATTATCAAGAAGTTTTGGAGCGTGAGTTAAAAGTGATGGACTTAGCGGCCTTCACATTAGCTCGTGACCATAACTTACCAATCCGTGTTTTCAATATGAATAAACCGGGTGCATTGCGCCGTGTTGTCATGGGCGAAAACGAAGGTACTCTGATTTCTCACAACTAATACTCAGAGACACAGCCTGAGTTTAAATGTATTATCTAAGATAAATTCAGACAATTTAAGCGAGGTCGCATTGCGGCCTTTAATAATCAGTTCTTAAGGGTTGAAAACGTGATTAACGAAATCCAAAAAGATGCTCAAGACCGTATGGAAAAGAGCCTTGAAGCATTCAAAAACCAAATCAGTAAAGTTCGTACAGGCCGTGCATCACCAAGCCTGTTAGACGGCATCAACGTTGAGTATTATGGCTCAGCGACGCCTCTGCGCCAATTAGCTAACGTAACGGTTGAAGATTCACGTACATTAGCTATTTCTGTTTTTGACCGTAGCATGTCACCTGCGATTGAAAAAGCGATTATGGCGTCTGATTTAGGTCTGAACCCCTCTTCTGCGGGGACTGTTATCCGTGTTCCACTTCCTCCGTTAACGGAAGAACGTCGTAAAGACTTAATTAAAGTGGTTCGTGGTGAAGCAGAACAAGGCCGTATCGCTGTCCGTAACGTACGCCGTGATGCTAACGATAAAGTTAAAGCACTGCTAAAAGACAAAGAAATCAGTGAAGATGATGAGCGTCGTTCACAAGATGACATTCAAAAGCTGACTGATAGCTACATCAAGAAAGTTGATGAATCATTAGCGCAAAAAGAAACTGAGTTGATGGAGTTTTAATCCATCATGATGATAAAGCCACCAACGCAAATTCTAAAAGTGTGCGTTAGCGTGGCTTTATTATTTTTCGTACCCATTAAAAAATCCTTTCTTATCACTAAGCTGATATAATCTCAGTATTGAATTAATACAGAGTATCCGATCACTATGAAACGTCTGACAGTCCTGGGTTCAACAGGTTCAATTGGTACTAATACACTTTCTGTTGTCCGTCAAAATCCTGAAAAATTCCAAGTTCTTGCTTTAGTCGCAGGTAAAAACGTTGCTGAAATGGCAAAGCAATGCCTTGAGTTTAATCCGAAATATGCCGCTATGGCGGATGAGTCATCGGCGAAGGTATTACGAACGATTTTGTCTGAGAATAATAACACAACAGAAGTGTTATCAGGAAAACAAGCAGCGATTGACCTTGCAGGCCTTGACGATGCGGACCAAGTGATGTCAGCAATTACGGGTGTTGCTGGGTTATTACCTACCTTAGCGGCGATCCGCAAAGGCAAAAGAATATTATTAGCGAATAAAGAGTCTTTGATTACCAGTGGCCGTTTATTCTTTAATGAGATTCGTCAGCATAATGCATCAGTCTTTCCAATTGATAGTGAGCATAATGCTATCTTCCAAAGTTTGCCTGAAATTATTCAGCTCAACTTAGGTTTTGCTGATTTAACAGCTTCAGGTATTTCCAGTATTGTTTTAACAGGCTCAGGTGGCCCGTTCAGAGAAACGCCATTATCGCACTTTGATAATGTCACGCCAGATGAAGCATGCAATCACCCAAATTGGTCGATGGGGCGTAAAATCTCCGTTGATTCAGCGACAATGATGAATAAAGGGCTAGAATATATTGAAGCCTGCTACTTCTTCAATGCAAATGCTGATCAAATGGAAGTGATTATTCACCCTCAATCGGTGATCCACTCAATGGTGAGATACCGCGATGGCAGTGTGATCGCACAGCTCGGTACACCCGATATGCGCACGCCGATTTCGTACAGTATGGCCTACCCTCTGCGTATTATTTCAGGTGCAAAACCGCTTGATTTTGCTAGCCTTTCATCATTAACATTTGTGCAACCAGATTACCAGCGTTACCCTTGTTTGAAACTGGCGATTGATGCTTGCCATCAAGGTCAAGCAGCAACAACGGCGCTGAATGGGGCAAATGAAATGACGGTTGCGGCGTTCCTTGAAGGGAAAATTCGCTTTACTGATATAGCGAAAATTAATTACAAAATATTAGAAAACCAAGTTTTTTCTGAACCTGTTTCTATTGAAGAGGTCTTAGAAATCGACGAATGTGCGCGCCGCGATGCGGCAAAAATAATCGCTCAGACAGTTTAAGCCTGGTATGTGATTTATTTAGTTGCTGATAACCATAATTTATCTTTAATATGTGATGCGTTTAAAAAAAGAAAGATAACCTAGTATTTAGCAGAGAATTAAGGATGTGTCTTATCAGCAAACTTAATAATAGTGGTTATTATTGAGTGGAATTCTCAAAGCGGTACTCACAAGGATTAACATTTAATGAACTCTAGTGGTGAAAATCTCTCTGAATCGATGATGCCTAAGCATGTCGCTATCATTATGGATGGTAATGGGCGATGGGCAAAGCAGAGAGGAAAACTCAGAATAACAGGCCATAAGGCAGGTGTTGAATCTGTACGTAATTCTGTGCGTTTTGCGGTAAAAAATAAAATTAGCTCGCTCACACTTTATGCATTTAGTAGTGAAAATTGGAGACGACCTGAAAAAGAAGTCAGTTCTTTGATGGAGTTATTCGTTTTTGCACTCGATAATGAAGTCAAAAACCTACACAAGAACAATGTTAAATTAAAAGTGATAGGGGATATTGACCGTTTTAGTGAGCGTCTTAGAAAACGTATTGATAAAGCAGAGGCATTAACGCAAAACAATACAGGCTTAAAATTAAATATTGCGGCGAACTATGGCGGACGCTGGGATATCGCCAACAGTGTGAAGCAAGTCTTTGCCAAAGTGCAAAGTGGTGAACTTTCGATTGATGATATCAATGAAGATGCTATTAATAACTCAATCTGTATGCATGACCAAGAGTGTGTTGACTTAGTTATCAGAACAGGGGGAGAACATCGAATTAGCAACTTCCTATTATGGCAAGTCGCTTATGCGGAATTTTATTTCACCAACGTTTTGTGGCCAGATTTTGATGAAATGGTGTTTCAAGATGCGGTTGATGCATTTAGTAAGCGCGAGCGTCGTTATGGTGGGGCTGAATCAGATGACGAACTCGTCAAATAATAGGGGATAGATGTGCTGAAATACCGTTTGCTTACTGCGATAGTATTAATACCAATTGTTATTGCGGCGTTGTTTTTACTTTCTCCTGCAAATTTTGGTTTAGTGGTGATTGCTGTTTCTGCTCTTGGTGCTTGGGAATGGGCTCAATTTGCAGGGTGGCACTCACAGGCTAAACGTATTGGTTTAGCAATTGTTTTTGCAGCAATTTTGCTGGCAATGCAATTCTCAATCCCTGATATCACATCCTTATCCAGTTCGCCAATGATCCTTTATGGGTTATGGGCAGGGTTAGTTTGGTGGGTTGTCGCTATTGTGCTTGTTGTGACTTACCCTGCATCTGCATCATGGGGTAAATCTGTAATTATTCGCTTATTATTTGGCGTATTAACTATAATTCCTTTCTATTGCGGCATGATGGCACTGCGTACCGTGGGCTACCAGAGTGATACTGCTATTGGTGCATGGTGGTTACTGTATGTGATGTTGCTGGTGTGGGGAGCAGACTCAGGTGCCTATGCCTTTGGGCGCACAATCGGCCGTAATAAAATGGCACCGAAAGTATCTCCGGGTAAAACATGGGAAGGCCTCGTGGGTGGTCTAATCACCGCTGGGATTATTTCTTGGGTATTTAGTGCATACGCGCCAATCCCTGTTATGCCAGATTATTTGCTAGTGACTTCAATTATTGTTGTTGTAGTATCTGTGTTTGGTGATTTAACTGAAAGTATGTTTAAGCGCCAATCTGGCATTAAAGACAGTAGTCATTTAATCCCAGGTCATGGTGGTATTCTTGACCGTATTGATAGCCTAACTGCGGCAATTCCAGTATTTGCTGGGCTGAATTTGTTAATTTTTAACGGCTTTGGTCTGTAGGAAGATAAATGGGATTTATTTGGAGCTTAGCGGCATTTATTATTGCAATTGGTGTGCTAATTACTGTACACGAATTTGGTCATTATTGGGTTGCACGCCGCTGTGGTGTTTATGTTGAGCGTTTCTCAATTGGTTTTGGTAAAACGCTGTGGCGCAAAGTAGACAAACACGGTACTGAGTTTGTCCTCGCACTAATCCCGCTGGGCGGTTATGTCAAAATGCTGGATGAACGTGTTGGTGAGGTTTCACCTGAACGCAGGCATGAAGCGTTTAATAATAAAACTGTGGGTCAGCGTGCCGCAATTATTAGCGCAGGTCCAATTGCGAACTTTTTACTGGCTATTGTTGTCTACTGGATAGTCTTTATGATTGGCGTTCCATCAGTGAAGCCAATTATTGCGGATATAAAACCAGATTCGATTGCCGCGGCTGCGAATTTTGAACCCAAAATGGAACTAAAATCCATTGATGGTATCGAAACACCTGATTGGAATTCAGCGCGTTTAGCATTAGTGGCTAAAATTGGCGATCGCGAGTTAACTGCTGAAGTGGTGCCACAAGGGTATAGTGAGCCCATTACCAAAACAGTTGATTTAACTGATTGGAAATTTGATCCTGAAAAACAAGACCCGATTTTGTCAATTGGTATCATGCCTGTTTCAGCCAGAATCGATCCTGTGATTCAGAAAGTAACCGCGGGTCAGGCTGGTGAACGCGCAGGGTTAATTCCGGGCGATAGAATTGTAAGTGTTAACGGTGAGGAGCTTGGGTATTGGAACCCTGTGACTCGAATCATTCGTATGAATCCGGGAACACCGTTAAAGTTAGAAATTGAACGTTCTTCACAACGTGTTTCACTCACCTTAACGCCAGATAGCCAAGATGGGCAGCGTGGTGAGAAAATTGGATTTGCGGGTGTGGAACTTTCAGTGTTACCGTTAGCAGATGAATATAAAATGGTGCAACAATATGGGCCATTTTCTGCGCTTTACCAAGCAAGCGATAAAACGTGGCAGTTGATGAAGCTAACGGTCAACATGATGGGTAAATTAGTTGTTGGGGATGTCAAACTCAATAACTTAAGCGGTCCGATATCTATCGCGAAAGGAGCGGGGGTATCCGCCGAATCAGGCTTGGTATATTATTTGATGTTTATTGCGCTTATTAGCGTGAATTTAGGTATCATCAATCTGTTTCCATTGCCTGTTTTAGATGGGGGGCATTTGCTCTTCTTATTAATTGAAAAAATTAAGGGAAGTCCAGTGTCTGAGCGAGTACAAGACTTTAGTTTTCGGATAGGTGCAATGGCATTGATTCTGTTAATGGGACTTGCACTTTTTAATGATTTCTCTCGCTTCTAATTTTGTAAGCTGGGGACCAGTAAGGAATACGCATAACAACGATGGCGATGAAAAAGTTGCTCATAGCGTCGCTGCTTCTAGGCAGCGCCACTGCATACGGTTCAGACGGATTCGTAGTTAAAGACATTCGTTTCGAAGGTCTACAACGCGTCGCCGTTGGTGCAGCATTATTGAACATGCCTGTTAGGGTGGGTGATTCGATTGATAACGACGATATCAGTCGTTCAATTCGTTCCCTATTCTCAACCGGTAACTTCGAAGATGTTAGGGTCCTGCGTGATGGAAACACGCTGATCGTTCAAGTTAAAGAGCGGCCAACTATCGCAAGCATCACGTTTACAGGTAATAAATCTGTTAAAGACGATATGCTCAAGCAGAACTTGGAGGCTTCAAATATTCGCGTGGGTGAGGCACTTGACCGCACGACAATCGCGAATATTGAAAAAGGCTTAGAAGACTTTTACTACAGTGTGGGTAAATACAACGCGACAGTTAAAGCCGTTGTAACACCATTACCGCGTAACCGTGTCGATTTAAAATTTGTGTTCTCCGAAGGTGTGTCTGCACAAATCCAGCAGATTAACATCGTGGGTAACAAAAACTACACGACCGCTGAATTGGTTAATAAGCTGCAATTACGTGATGATGTACCATGGTGGAACCTTGCGGCTGACCAAAAATATCAGAAGCAAAAACTGGCGGGCGACTTAGAAACGTTGCGCAGTTTCTACCTCGATCGCGGTTATGCACGCTTTAACATTGATTCTACCCAAGTTAGTCTGACCCCAGACAAGAAAGGCATTTATATCACGATTAACATTACTGAAGGCGACCAGTACAAAATTTCTGGCGTTGAAATTAATGGTAATACGGCTGAACATTTAAATGAAATCAAAGAGCTGATCACGATCACACCGGGTGAATTATACAACGGTGCGCAAGTGACACGGATGGAAAACCAGATCAAAGAATTGTTTGGTCGTTATGGTTATGCCTATCCACGTGTGATGACTCAGCCTGAAATTAACGACGCAGATAAAACCGTTAAATTGCATCTGAATATTGATGCAGGCAACCGCTTCTACGTTCGTGAAATTCGTTTCCAAGGTAATGACACCAGTAAAGATACCGTCCTGCGTCGCGAAATGCGTCAAATGGAAGGGGCATGGCTGGGTAACGACCTTGTCGAGCTAGGTAAAGAACGTCTAAACCGTACTGGTTTCTTTGAAACCGTTGATGTTGAAACTCAGCGTGTGCCGGGTAGCCCTGACCAAGTTGATGTTATCTATAAAGTTAAAGAACGTAATACAGGTTCGATGAACTTCGGTATCGGTTTCGGTACAGAAAGTGGCGTGAGCTTCCAAGTTGGTGTTACGCAAGATAACTGGTTAGGTACAGGTAACGCGGTTGGTATCAACGCAAGTAAAAATGACTATTCAACCAACGTTGAGTTCTCCTTTACTGACCCTTACTTCACCGTTAATGGTGTGAGCTTGGGTGGTCGTATTTTCTATAACGACTTTAGTGCGAAAGATGCTGACCTGTCTGGCTATAACAATAAAACGTATGGCTTAGATAGCTTCTTAAGTTTCCCATTCAATGAAAATAACTCTTTCCGCGTAGGTGCGGGTTACGTTCATAACAAACTGTCTGATATGCGTGCGCAAGCTGCGATGTGGGATTACCTTGATTCTATGGGTAAAAATCCACCAATCACAGAGAATGGCCGTAATAAAGAAAGCTTTGATGCGGATGACTTCACGCTTAACTTAGGTTGGACTTACAACTCGTTAAACCGTGGTTTCTTCCCAACGTCGGGTAACAAAACTAACGTCTCTGGTAAAGTGACTGTTCCAGGCTCTGATAACGAATACTATAAACTGCGCTTTGATACAGCGCAGTACTACCCATTAGATGAAGATGAAACATGGGTTGTTCTGGGTCGTGCTCAAGCAGGTTACGGTGACGGTATCGGCAGCAAACAAATGCCATTCTATGAAAACTTCTATGCGGGTGGTTCTAGCACCATTCGTGGTTTCCGCTCGAACAATATCGGTCCGAAAGCGGTTTACTTGAAGAAAGTTAATGGAAAAGATGGCCCAGAGCCAGGTAGCCCATCAAGTGATGCAGTCGGTGGTAACGCCATGTATGCAGCATCATTTGAGTTAATTACGCCTACACCATTTATTGACGAGAAATATTCGAACTCTGTTCGTACCTCTCTCTTCGTTGATGCGGGTACTGTATGGGACACTAACTGGAACAGTATTCCATCTGATTGGCGTGCGGGTATGCCTGACTACGGTAAGGCGTCCAATGTCCGTGCTTCAGCGGGTGTGGCTTTACAATGGATGTCCCCACTTGGACCACTGGTCTTCTCTTATGCGCAGCCGATTAAGGACTACGAAGGGGATAAATCAGAACAGTTCCAATTTAATATTGGTAGAACGTGGTAATCTACACCAGTTTCTATCTATGAAGGCTCCCATAATTTTATGGGAGCAACCAAAATTTCCAGCCATACATATGGGTTAAGGAGTTTAGTGTGAAAAAATTGTTGTGTGCAGCGGGTGTGAGTATTGCTTTAGCAATGTCTGCGGGTGCTTATGCTGAAAAAATCGCTATCGTAAATGTTGGCGAAATTTTCCAAAATATGCCTGCGCGTGAAGCCGTTGCTAAACAGCTTGAAAGCGAATTCAAAAGCCGTGCTACTGAATTGCAGAATCTGGAAAAAGACCTGCAATCACGCGTAGAAAAACTGCGTCGTGATGGTGCTACCATGAAGCAAAGTGAGCGCGAAAAACTTGAATCCGAACTCATGACTAAACGTGACACTTTTGCTGAAAAAGCGCAGAAATTTGAAGAAGACAACCGTCGTCGTCAAGGTGAAGAGCGCAATAAAATTTTAACTCGTATTCAAGACTCTATTAAGTCTGTTGCTGCTAAAGAAGGCTACGATGTTGTTATTGATGCAAACGCAGTTGCGTATGCAAAAGATAGCATCGACATCACTAGTCAGGTTCAAAAACAGGTTAAATAATAGATGTCTTCAATTCGATTGGCTGACCTTGCTCAGCAGTTGAATGCACAATTACATGGTGATGGCGACATCGTCATCACCAGTATTGCTCCCATGCATTCAGCGAATAATCAACAGATAACTTTTTTATCTGATAGCCGTTACAGTGATAAATTGGCCGATTGCCAAGCTGCTGCAGTGGTTCTCACAGCAAAAGATCTCGAATCCTGCAAAGTGGCTGCACTGGTTGTTGATAACCCGTACCTCGCCTATGCACGGATGGCGCAAATCATGGATACCACGCCAAGTCCAGCTGAAGATATTCATGCATCCGCAGTGATTGCAGATGATGCAACACTCGGTAAAAATGTTGCAATTGGCGCAAATGCTGTTATCGAAAGTGGTGTTGTACTGGGCGATAACGTCGTAATTGGCGCAGGTTGCTTTGTGGGAAAAAACACGCATATTGGGGCAGGAACCCGCCTATGGGCGAATGTCAGTGTTTACCACAATATTGAAATTGGCGAGCACTGCTTAGTGCAATCGGGTACCGTGATCGGGTCAGATGGCTTCGGCTACGCAAATGATCGTGGCAATTGGATCAAAATTCCTCAATTAGGCACCGTGATCATCGGAGATCGTGTTGAGATCGGCGCAAGTACAACAATTGACCGCGGCGCACTAGATAACACGGTGATTGGCAATGGGGTTATTATCGATAACCAGTGCCAAATTGCACATAATGTCATTATTGGTGATAATACCGCAGTTGCTGGCGGCGTAATCATGGCGGGCAGCTTAAAAATCGGCCGTTACTGTATGATTGGTGGCGCGAGCGTGATCAACGGTCATATGGAAATTTGCGATAAGGTTACAGTAACGGGAATGGGAATGGTCATGCGGCCTATCACCGAACCGGGAGTTTACTCTTCAGGCATTCCTTTGCAACCTAATAAAGTTTGGCGTAAAACAGCCGCTTTAGTCTTAAGTATCAATGAGATGAATAAGCGACTGAAAAATGTTGAACGTGAATTAGATAGCCAAAACCAAAAAAATCAGTAATCATTTTGTAATTCAGGCTAAAATAGTTATCTGAGTTACGTTTTCCGGCCTGCCAGTTAACCTAATTTAAGGTTAAAGCAGGCCGATTCGTTAATAATAACCGTATTAATAGACAGGAAGAGTATTTCGATGAGTGATAATCATACTCTGAATATTGAAGAAATTTTAGAGCTCCTTCCACACCGTTACCCGTTCCTTTTGGTTGACCGTGTATTGGATTTTGAAGAAGGCAAATCTTTGCGTGCAGTTAAAAATGTTTCCTTCAACGAGCCATTTTTCCAAGGGCATTTCCCTGGTAAACCGATTTTTCCGGGTGTTTTAATTTTAGAAGCGATGGCGCAAGCAACGGGTATCCTTGCATTTAAAAGCGTTGGGAAATTAGAGCCGGGTGAACTGTATTATTTTGCAGCGGTAGACAACGCTCGTTTTAAACGTCCTGTTCAGCCTGGAGATCAAATGATCTTAGAAGTTGAATTTATTAAAGAACGTCGCGGAGTCGCACGTTTTAAAGGCGTTGCAAAAGTTGATGGAGAAGTGGCCTGCGAAGCAGAAATGATGTGCGCCCGTCGCCGTGAGGTCTGATATGATTGACAATACTGCCTATATCCATCCTTCATCCATCGTCGAAGATGGCGCAATCATTGGTGCCAATGTGCGTATTGGCCCTTTTTGTTATGTTGGCGCGAATGTTGAAATTGGCGAAGGCACAGAGCTGAAATCCCACGTTGTCGTTAACGGCCACACAAAAATTGGTCGCGATAATGTGATTTTTCAGTTTGCGTCTATTGGTGAAGCTAACCAAGACCTGAAATATCAAGGTGAACCAACTCGCGTTGAAATTGGTGATAGAAATCGCATTAGAGAAAGTGTCACAATCCACCGTGGTACTGTTCAAGATGTTGGCCTAACAAAAGTGGGTGATGATAACCTGCTGATGGTTAACGTGCATATTGCTCACGATTGTATCATTGGTAATCGTTGCATTATTGCAAATAACGGGACGTTAGGCGGTCATGTCACATTAGGCGATTACGCTATTATTGGCGGTATGACAGCGGTTCACCAATTTTGCAAAATTGGCGCTCACGTTATGGTGGGTGGTTGCTCTGGCGTGGCACAAGATGTGCCGCCATATGTAATTGCACAAGGTAACCATGCAACGCCATTTGGTCTAAACCTTGAAGGTTTAAAACGCCGTGGTTTTGAAAAAGAATCACTGCATGCTATTCGTAATGCATACAAGACGTTATATCGTTCAGGTAAATCATTAGAAGAAGCACGTGAAGAGATCGCAGAAGCGGCGAAAGTCAACGAACACGTTAAGGTGTTTAGTGATTTCTTAGAAGATTCTGCACAATCTAAGCGTGGCATTATCCGTTAATCACAAGGTGCTGTGGTTAACGTGACTAGGCCTTTAATAAGGAGCGAATTTCGGTGATAGATAACCGTCCACTTACTATTGGCCTTGTTGCCGGAGAAACATCTGGCGATATCCTCGGTGCAGGGCTTATTCGTGCACTGAAAGAGCAAGTGCCTAATGCACGCTTTGTTGGTGTTGCAGGCCCGCTGATGCAAGCGGAAGGCTGTGAAGCTTGGTTCGAAATGGAAGAGTTAGCCGTGATGGGAATTGTTGAAGTTTTCGGCCGGTTACCTCGTTTATTATCTATTCGTAAAGATTTGACCCAGCGATTTACGCAGTTACAACCCGATATTTTTGTCGGGATTGATGCGCCTGATTTCAACATCACCCTTGAAGGGCGCTTAAAAGCAAAAGGCATCAAAACCATTCATTACGTCAGTCCTTCAGTTTGGGCTTGGCGCCAAAAACGCGTATTTAAAATCGGTCGTTCTACAAACTTAGTCTTAGCGTTTTTACCATTTGAAAAAGCGTTTTATGACCGTTTTGATGTACCTTGTCGTTTTATTGGCCACACCATGGCGGATGCGATTCCCCTGCATCCAGATAAACTTGCTGCGAGAGCACGCCTCGGTATTCCTGAAAATGCAAAATGCCTCGCATTATTGCCAGGAAGCCGCCATTCAGAAGTGGAAATGTTGAGTGCTGATTTTTTACAAACGGCGCAAATACTCCAACAACGCTTCCCTGATTTGCATATTGTGGTACCACTGGTTAATGAAAAGCGCCGCCAGCAATTTGATGCCATCAAAGCCATTGCTGCGCCTGAATTACCTGTACACATTTTAGATGGGCAAGCCCGTGATGCGATGATTGCCGCAGATGCTACACTGTTAGCCTCAGGAACCGCTGCTCTGGAATGTATGTTGACGAAATGCCCGATGGTGGTTGGTTACCGTATGAAACCCTTCACGTTTTGGCTTGCTAAGCGCTTAGTTAAAACTCCGTATGTCTCCTTGCCGAATTTGCTGGCTGAAAAAGAAATTGTCAAAGAATTGCTGCAAGAAGAGTGCCAGCCAGAAAAACTGGCGCAAGAGCTTCTTCCATTATTGGAAGGCGGGGAACAAGCTGCCGAGTTAAAAGACACTTTTTTACATCTGCATCAGTTGATCCGTTGTGATGCAGACAAACAAGCTGCAGAAGCAGTACTCGATTTGGTTAAAAATTAATGGAATTTATCTATCCCAAGGCCAATTTAATTGCTGGCGTTGATGAAGTCGGGCGTGGGCCATTAGTGGGCGCGGTTGTGACCGCTGCTGTGATCCTTGACCCAAATAACCCAATTACCGGGCTCGCGGACTCGAAAAAACTCAGTGAAAAAAAACGCGAAAAACTGTTCGACGAAATCAAAGAAAAAGCCTTATGTTGGTGCATTGGCCGTGCAGAACCTGAAGAAATTGATAAAATAAATATATTACACGCGACGATGTTAGCCATGCAGCGTGCCGTTGCTGGGTTATCTATCGCCCCTGAATTTGTTTTAATTGATGGCAATCGCTGCCCTGAACTGCCAATGCCTTCACAGGCCGTGGTTAAAGGTGATAGCCTTGTACAAGAAATTAGCGCAGCATCCATTTTAGCGAAAGTAGTGCGGGATAGGGAAATGGTCGAGCTGGACAAAGCATTCCCAGAATATGGCTTTGCAAAGCATAAAGGCTACCCAACCGCATACCACTTAGAAAAATTGGCGCAGTATGGTGCAACTGAATTCCATCGTAAAAGCTTTGCTCCCGTGAGACGAGCTTTAGACAGTCAAAAATAGGTATTTAATCGATGGCATCACCTCGTTTTATTCATTTGCGTGTGCACAGTGACTACTCGATGATTGACGGGCTCGCGAAAACGGGCCCATTGGTCAAAAAAGTGGCTGCAATGGGCATGCCCGCGTTCGCAATTACCGATTTTACTAACTTGTGTGGGTTAGTGAGATTTTACGGTGCTGCTCATGGGGCAGGGATCAAGCCGATCATTGGCGCGGATTTTTATGTAGAAAGCGAATTATTAGGGGATGATATTTCTCACCTCACCGTTCTTGCTCGCAATAATGAAGGGTATCAAAACCTCACTCTCTTGATTTCAGAAGCTTATCAAAAGGGTTATGGTGCGGTTGGCCCGACCATTAAGCGTGAGTGGTTAGCAAAGCACAAAGAAGGGCTTATTTTGCTCTCAGGTGGGCGCAAAGGGGATGTCGGGCAATTTCTATTACGAGGAAACCAAGCGCTTGTCGATGAGTGCCTTGAGTTTTATGAAGCACATTTCCCCGGTTGTTATTATCTTGAACTCGTCAGAACAGGTCGACCCGATGAAGAAAGCTATCTTCATGCTGCCGTCGAATTGGCCACGAAGAAAGGCTTGCCCGTTGTCGCGACTAACGAAGTCTGTTTTATTGAAAGTAGCGACTTTGATGCTCATGAAATTCGCGTTGCTATCCACGATGGTTTCACACTTGCGGACCCCAAAAGACCGAAAAACTATAGCCCTCAGCAATACTTACGTACTGAAGAGGAAATGTGCGAGCTTTTTGCCGACATTCCAGAAGCGTTAGAAAACAGTGTAGAGATTGCTAAGCGTTGTAACGTCACTATTCGTCTTGGTGAATACTTCTTACCGCAATTCCCAACTGGGGATATGAAAACTGAAGACTTTTTGGTCATGCGGTCAAAAGAAGGGCTTGAAGAACGTCTTGAGTTTTTATTCCCTGACGAAAAAGTTCGTGCAGAAAAACGCGTTGAATATGATGAGCGTTTAGAAATAGAACTGAACGTGATTAACCAAATGGGGTTCCCTGGTTACTTCTTGATCGTGATGGAGTTTATCCAATGGTCAAAAGATAACGGTGTACCTGTTGGGCCGGGAAGGGGGTCTGGTGCGGGCTCATTAGTGGCTTATGCACTCAAAATTACAGACCTCGACCCATTAGAATTTGACCTTCTGTTTGAGCGTTTCTTAAACCCTGAGCGGGTCTCGATGCCTGACTTTGACGTCGACTTCTGTATGGAAAAACGTGACCAAGTTATTGATCACGTAGCGCAGATGTACGGCCGTGATGCGGTATCACAAATTATTACCTTCGGTACGATGGCGGCAAAAGCGGTTATTCGTGACGTAGGGCGTGTCCTTGGTCACCCTTATGGTTTTGTGGATAGGATTTCTAAACTGGTTCCCCCAGATCCGGGAATGACATTAGAAAAAGCCTTTGAAGCGGAACCGCAGCTTCCTGAAATTTACGAAGCTGATGAAGAAGTGAAAGCGCTAATTGATATGGCGCGAAAACTTGAAGGGGTGACACGAAACGCAGGTAAACACGCAGGTGGTGTGGTTATTGCACCAACCAAAATTACCGATTTTGCGCCACTGTATTGCGATGCAGAGGGGAACAACCCTGTTACGCAATTCGACAAAAACGACGTTGAATATGCAGGGTTAGTGAAGTTTGACTTCCTAGGTTTACGGACGTTAACGATCATTAACTGGGCGTTGGAAATGATCAACGCGCGTCGGGCGAAGAAAAACCAAGAACTGATTGATATTGCAGCCATTCCATTACACGATCAAAAAAGTTTTGATATGCTGCAACGTTCTGAAACCACGGCAGTGTTCCAGCTAGAATCCCGCGGAATGAAGGACTTAATCAAGCGGTTACGCCCCGACTGTTTCGAAGATATGATAGCACTGGTGGCGTTATTCCGCCCAGGTCCGCTGCAATCAGGCATGGTTGATAACTTTATCGACCGTAAACATGGTCGTGAAGAGATTTCATACCCTGATGTAGAATGGCAACATGAATCGTTAAAGCCTGTTCTTGAGCCAACTTATGGTATTATTTTATACCAAGAACAGGTTATGCAGATTGCGCAGGTCCTTGCGGGATATACCCTTGGTGGTGCGGATATGCTGCGCCGTGCAATGGGTAAAAAGAAACCGGAAGAGATGGCGAAGCAACGTTCTGTTTTTGAAGAAGGTTCAATCAAAAACGGCGTTGATGGCGAATTGTCGATGAAAATCTTTGACTTGGTAGAGAAATTTGCTGGTTATGGGTTTAACAAATCGCACTCCGCAGCATATGCGTTAGTTTCTTACCAAACACTGTGGCTAAAAGCGCATTACCCTGCTGAATTTATGGCGGCAGTAATGACCGCGGATATGGATAATACAGAAAAAGTCGTTGGTTTAGTTGACGAATGCTGGCGAATGGGCTTAAAAGTATTGCCTCCAGATATCAATAGTGGGCTTTATCACTTTCATGTGAATGATGAAGGTGAGATAGTTTATGGTATTGGTGCTATCAAAGGGGTTGGTGAAGGCCCCATTGAAGCTATTGTTGAAGCTCGCCAACAAGGCGGAATTTTTAAAGAAATTTTTGACCTTTGCGCTCGTGTTGATATTAAAAAAATTAACCGCCGCGTGATGGAAAAACTGATCATGGCGGGGGCGTTTGATCGACTAGGCCCTCACCGTGCAGCGCTGATGTCATCCCTTGAGGATGCATTAAAAGCCGCCGATCAACATGCGAAAGCCGAAGCCATAGGCCAAGCAGATATGTTTGGTGTGTTAGCTGAAGCCCCTGAGCAAGTGGAAAGTTCGTACGCAAGCGTGCCAAAATGGCCAGAACAAGTGGTATTGGATGGGGAAAGGGAAACCCTTGGCTTATATTTAACGGGTCATCCAATAACGCGATACTTGAGTGAAATAGAACGCTATACTAATGGCCTTAGATTAAAAGATGTGAACCCAACCCCTCGTGGTCAAGTGACAACTGTGGTAGGTTTAGTACTTTCAGCTAAAGTGATTACGACCAAGCGTGGGAATAGAATTGGTATCTGTACGCTTGATGATCGTTCCGGTCGTCTGGATATTATGCTATTTTCAGATGCACTCGATAAATACCAACATATGTTGGAAAAAGACAATATCCTGATAGCCACCGGTCAGGTCAGCTTTGATGATTTCAATGGTGGTAATAAAATGACAGTGCGTGAGTTAATGGACATTAGTGAAGCAAGGGAGAAATATGCGCGTGGACTTGCAATTTCACTGTCAGATAAACAAATTAACGATCAATTACTGAACCGGCTGCGCAGTACGCTTGAACCTCACCGTTCAGGCACTATCCCGGTTCATCTGTATTACCAGAAGGACGATGCCAGAGCCAAGCTTAAATTTGGCGTTGTTTGGCGTGTGACACCCGTGGATCCCCTTCTGAACGATCTTCGAACTCTGCTGGGTAGTGAGCAGGTAGAATTAGAATTTGACTAAAATAGGAATATTATGAGTCTGGATTTTCTTGATTTTGAACAGCCAATTGCGGAATTAGAGGCAAAAATTGACTCTCTAAAAGCCGTAAGCCGTCAAGATAACAACTTAGAGGTCAACCTTGATGAAGAGGTTGCTCGTTTACGTGAAAAAAGTGTTGAGCTGACACGTAAAATTTTCTCTGATCTGGGTGCTTGGCAAATTGCTAAACTTGCTCGTCATCCACGCCGTCCTTATACATTGGACTACATCTCTCGCATTTTCACGGACTTCCAAGAATTAGCGGGTGACCGTGCTTATGCTGATGATAAAGCGATTGTCGGTGGTTTAGCGCGTTTAGAAGGCCGTCCTGTCATGATTATTGGGCACCAAAAAGGGCGCGAAACGAAAGAGAAAATCCGTCGTAACTTTGGAATGCCAGCCCCTGAAGGTTACCGTAAGGCACTGCGCTTGATGGAACTGGCTGAGCGTTTTAACCTGCCTATTATCACGTTCATTGATACCCCGGGCGCATACCCAGGTGTTGGTGCAGAAGAACGTGGTCAATCAGAAGCGATAGCGCGTAACCTGCGTGAAATGTCACGTTTATCTGTCCCAGTGATTTGTACAGTCATTGGTGAAGGCGGTTCTGGTGGCGCGTTAGCCATTGGTGTGGGTGATAAAGTGAATATGCTGCAGTACAGCACCTATTCGGTTATTTCCCCAGAAGGCTGCGCATCCATTCTGTGGAAAAGTGCAGACAAAGCCCCATTAGCTGCTGAAGCGATGGGGATTACAGCGCCGCGCCTGAAAGAACTAAAACTGATTGATAACGTGGTTTCTGAGCCTTTAGGTGGTGCACATCGTAACTACGATGAAATTGCAGCTCATCTAAAAGCACGTATCACTGAAGACCTTAACGAGTTGGAAGTGCTAGATGGCGAAGCATTGAAAAATCGTCGTTATCAGCGCTTGATGGAATACGGTTATTGCTAATTTTTAGCGATTCATAGATTAAATAAAACGGGAGTTTGCTTTTGCCAACTCCCGTTTTTTATTGAACATTATTAGTGCTCACCTGCAAATAATAAAAAATAGGTATAAAAGTGCGACAATATAATTATTTAATTTATGCCTTTTCCTGCGTACTGATTTGGAGTTTTATTCCGATCGTTTCACGCTTTGGGCAAGATGGGATGGATAGCTTTCAATTTCTATTTTGGTCAAACCTTATTTCGGTTATTGCCGTTATTACGGTAGCATTGGCATCAGGCTATACACCAGCCAAATTGTTTATGTTGCCGTGTGATATTTTAGCCAAAGTCTTTGTTCTTGGGTTTCTGGATTGCCTTTTTTATTTGTTGTTGTATTACGGTTATTCCATTGAAAATGGGATTGCTGTTTTGGTGATCCAATATAGCTGGCCACTGATTATTATTCTTTTATCGGTAGTGCTATTGAAAGACAGATTGTCTGGGCGGCAAATTGTCGGGGTTATGGTTGGTTTTATTGCTGTTATCATCACCTTCACAAAAGGGCAAATAACCCAACTGTATGTGGATAACCCAACGGCGTTATTGTTGGTCTTTAGCGGAGCATTTTGCTTTGCTTTAATGTCGGTATTTTCACGCAAATATTCTATTGATCCGTATATTAGTACGGTTTGGTTATTTATCTTCTCGACATTAACTTCCTTGGTTCTCCTGTTGTCTTTCAGTGAAATGCAGTTACCATCTCAAGGCGCATTTTGGCCGACGCTGATTAATGGGGTACTCATTAATGGCGTGTCGTATATCTTGTGGTTCAAAGCAATGAATACGGGGAACTCGACAAAAATTGCCTCAGTAGTATTTTTATCACCGGTATTATCGGTATTGTGGTTAGTGTTACTTTTAAGTGAGCCATTTGAAATTGCGTATATTATTGGGGTCATGTTAGTCATTATTTCAGGCGTTTTATGTGTTGGTGCAAAACGCCGCAATTAATAATAGTCAAAAAGGGCAAACGAATGGTGCAGCAATCATCCATGATCATCGAGCGAGTACGTGAAAAAATCGGTGATTGTACAAAAATACTTGTTGGGTTTAGTGGCGGGATTGATTCGACAGTATTGCTGCATACGCTTTATCAGCTCAAGAAACATCATAATTCGCGCTTAATTATCCGCGCAATTCATATTCACCACGGTTTAAACACAAAAGCAGATGCTTGGGAACAACATTGTGCACAACTATGCCAACAATGGCAGATCCCTTTTATCTGCTACCATGTATTTGTTGATCCAAGCGAGAAAGGTATTGAGGCTGCGGCACGGGATGCCCGTTATCAAGCTTATCGTGAAGAACTTGAAATCAACGAAGTGTTGGTAACTGCTCAGCATCTTGATGATCAAGCGGAAACATTTTTATTAGCGTTAAAGCGTGGAAGTGGCCCCGCAGGGTTATCATCGATGCCTGAATCTTTACCTTTTATCGCGAAATGCGGGCAAACACAGTTGCTGCGGCCATTATTAACGGTCTCCCGTATTGATTTAGAAACTTACATGCAAGCGCAGCAATTGCCTTGGGTAGAAGACGATAGCAACCAAGATGCTCGTTATGACAGAAACTTCCTTCGGTTACATATTTTACCGTGCTTAACTGCACGTTGGCCGCATATTTCCAATGCCATTGCGCGCAGTGCATCGCTATGTGCGGAGCAAGAATCGTTACTGGATGAATTATTGCAAGAAACCCTTGAAGGGATGATGGATTACCGTGGTGGTTTGTTTATTGATGAACTGCAAAATTGTTCTGTCGCAAAGCGTAATGCATTGATCCGCCGCTGGATTGGGTTGCATCAGCTTAAGATGCCACCTTTTAACCAGTTAGAGCGTATCTGGCAAGAAGTGGCGCTTGCGCGGCAAGATGCCGAGCCTGTTTGTCGTCTAGGGCAGATTGACGTTCGCCGCTACCAAGGCGCCTTGTGGCTGGTTCCTCGTATTGAAAACTTAGCAGGGCAGCAATATACGTGGTCATATCCAGCCACATTTGAACTGCCTGAATCCCTTGGGCGATTACAGGTTATGGGAGGGCAAGGGCAAATTCGCCCTCCAGAGCCTGATGAAAAAGTGACTGTACGTTTTGGTTTGCAAGGCACGCTCAATATTGTGGGGCGGCATCGTTCAAGAAGCAGCAAAAAAATATGGCAGGAACTGGGGGTTGCGCCGTGGATGCGAGAACGTATTCCACTGGTTTATTATAACGACCAATTGATTACAGCGGTGGGGTGTTTTATCACGCCAGAAGGTTTTATTGGCGATGAGCTAGTTGGGATAGCGATAGATTGGCAGCAAGAGTCGAGGTTTCAGACCGATTTCTAAAACAAGAAACCCCTTATGACTGTGACCATCATAAGGGGCAAGAAGGACTCAAATTGTGAGTATTAGTGAGAGTGGTCGACAACTATCGTGCCGATTTCTGGATGACTGAAGGAATTAATGCAATCCAACCGTAGCTCCTTTGTGCCCTCATGTGTCTCAACAATCAGGTACTCGACTTTTTTTCGTAGAAGCAAATCACTGGCCTGCCCTTCAATATTCTCGCCGTCATTAAGTTTTATTTGCAACTTCAACTGACGTTGGCATGCAATTTCTAGATATTCGTAATCATCACAATTGATAGGTTGATATTCAGTATCTGTAGACATATTCCCTCACCACTGTGTTAGTGGCGGTTATTGCCGCCTTGAACATGTTGTATCAAGCAAAAAAATGCTTAGTACGATAATAGCATAGTAATTTTAATAACTATAATCGCTACTGGATGAAAAAGATAATTCTTATTCATCAAATTAATACGTGACATTTTTTATCAGTTATGTCCGAATTATATTACTGTTTCCATTTTTTTATGGCTTGAGATGCTATGATGTTTCATATTGGTAAACGAGTTAAAAGCGAATAATTTCAAGGGAATTATTATGAGAAAATCACTATTGTTAGTCTTAATGGCGGTTGGCACAGTTACATTAGCGGGCTGCCAAAGTGGTGCACAAAATACCAATACAGTCCCAGTTGATCAGGTCTATACCGGGGTATTGCCTTGTGCAGATTGCTCAGGCATTGAAGCAACATTGTTAGTGAACCAAGATGGCAGTTATGTCGAACAATTGATTTACTTGGAAACAAAAGACGGTAACACGGGCTTCCATGAGGCGGGTAAATGGAGCGTTGAAGGTAATAAACTGCGTACAACAAATCCAAAAGGCGAAAGCACCTTTTTTGCTAAAGCGGATAACGGAGAGTCCGTTACTTTACTGGATTTAGATGGTAACCCGATTGAGACTGAATTGAACTATTCGTTAAATCGCGTTCAACCAAGTAAGAAAGTGGGCCAATATCGTTACATGGCTGATGCCGCTGTCTTTACTGAGTGCGAAACTGGGCGCCAATACGCTGCATCGGGTATTGAATTAGAAAAAGCCTATGGGGAAACGGGTGTTGATGGAGGTACCCCTGTGTATGTTGAGGTTGAAGGTTATTATACCGTTCGTCCATCAATGGAAGATGGTCAATTTGACTCAGCATTCGTCCAAACAGGGCAAATTAAATTCGATAAAACGGCGTCGTGCAAATAATTTAAATTGCATTTTCCTCCTAAAAAGCTCAGTAGAAATATTGGGCTTTTTTATTTAACGTCTTAAAATTTCAATAAAAAATCACCTCATCTATTTTTTACTTCTTCACACACTCCTTTTTTGATATCAGTATAACTTTTTTATTGTCGCAAAATATTTGCGTATTTTGTGAAGGTTGTCATGGCTGCTGGTCAATCAGGGACAATTAATGATAACAATGAAATATCGTAAACTCAGGGAAGTCCGTATAATCCATTCAACTAGAAATAATTTTAATTTTTAGTTTATTGATTTAAGAAAAGCCGCAAGTCTGTAAAAAAATTTATAAATCTAAGCGGTAACTAAAAAATAGAACGAATCAAAGGATAAGGAATGAAGAAGAAAAATATCTATTTATTTTGTTCTGCTGGCATGTCGACTTCATTGTTAGTCAACAAAATGAGGCAACAGGCAGAAAAATATGATGTCCCCGTCAACATAGAGGCTTTCCCTGAAAGTTTAGCAAGTGAAAAAGGTGTTGATGCAGATTTAGTCTTACTCGGTCCTCAAATTGCTTGGATGTTAACGGATATTCAAAAAATACTACCAAATAAACCTGTCGAAGTGATTGATTCATTGTTATACGGCAAAGTGGATGGGCTGGGGGTATTAAAGGCAGCCGTTGCAAGCATAAAAAAACAAACAGCAAATTAAAATTAGAGACCTACCTCTACTCAATAATAACTCCATCAACCTTAGCGCTATTCATTGCAGATTAGCCTAGTCAGAATGGAGCACACTCAAAAAATCGAGGGTATTTTTATGAGTCTTGTTATCACTTCGCTTGAAAAGGTACTTCTGCCCTTCGCAGTTAGATTGGGAAAGCAACCTCACGTTAATGCAATAAAGAATGGTTTTATTCGTATTATGCCACTGACATTAGTTGGGGCAATGTTTGTACTGATTAATAATGTATTTTTAAGCTTTGATGCAGGGTCGTTCTTTTACTCATTGGGTGTGAGATTAGAACCGTCAACTATTGAAACATTAAATGGATTTAAAGCGATTGGGGGGAATGTCTACAACGGGACTCTCGGTATTATGTCCCTCATGGCGCCTTTTTTTATCTCCATGGCATTAGCGGAAGAGCGAAAAGTTGACCCATTAGCCGCAGGGTTACTGGCCGTTGCTGCTTTTATGACCGTGACACCTTATGAAGTTAATGGGGCTTATGCCGTTGGTGCAAATTGGTTAGGCGGAGCAAACATTATTTCGGGCATTATTTTAGGGTTAGTCGTTGCCGAAATGTTTGCATTTATTGTGCGTCGTAATTGGGTGATAAAATTACCTGATAGTGTGCCACCTTCTGTTTCCCGTTCATTCTCTGCACTTATTCCTGGTTTTATTATCTTATCGATAATGGGGATTGTGTCATGGGCGCTTTCGAGCGGTATCAGCACTAACTTCCACCAAATTATTATGGATACCGTGTCGACGCCACTCGCATCAATGGGGAATGTCGTTGGCTGGGCTTATGTGGTATTTACGTCATTGCTGTGGTTCTTTGGTATTCACGGCTCATTAGCCCTGACAGCCTTAGATAGCGGGATTATGACACCATGGGCACTGGAAAACGTCTCGTTATATGCGCAATATGGTTCGGTAGATGCGGCGATTGCTGCGGGTAAATCTTTCCATATGTGGGCAAAACCAATGCTTGATTCCTACGTCTTCCTAGGCGGAACAGGGGCAACATTAGGACTGATCATTGCCATCTTTATTGCTTCACGCCGTGCAGATCACCGCCAAGTTGCAAAATTAGCATTACCAGCGGGTATATTCCAAATTAATGAACCGATTATTTTTGGATTACCTATCATCATGAACCCTGTCATGTTTATCCCATTTATTCTGATCCAGCCGTTATTGGCGGGAATAATGGTAGCAGCGTATTCTTTAGGAATTATCCCGCCGGTGACCAATATTGCACCGTGGACAATGCCGACAGGTTTAGCCGCCTTCTTCAACACTAACGGAAGTATTGCAGCGTTATTACTTGCTTTATTTAACCTTGGTGTCGCTGTACTGGTTTATCTGCCATTTGTGGTGATTTCGAATAAAGCCCAAAACACGATAGACGAAGAAGAAAGTGAAGAAGATATTGCTAATGCACTGAAGTTTTAAAAAACGGAGGAGCTTGCTCCTCCCATTTAAGTAGAGATAAAAATATGTTTGAACTCGATGATATTCAAGAAGATGCAGCTAATGAGTTAGAAGAAGTTGTCATGGGCTTAATTATTAATGCAGGGCAAGCGAGAAGTTTAGCCTATACCGCATTAAGAAAGGCTAAAGAGGGCGACTTCGCCACGGCAAAAAGTTTAATGGAGCAATCCCACTCTTCTTTGAATGAAGCACATAAAGTACAAACTCAGCTCATTGAAAGCGACATGGGAGAGGGCAGAATCAAAGTTAGTTTAGTCCTCGTTCATGCTCAAGATCATTTAATGAATGCCATGCTAGCTCGCGAACTGATTACCGAATTAATTGAGCTACATGAAAAGTTAAACCATTAAAAGGGGATAATGATGCAGACACTGATGAATAGAACTGACACTAATGCTGAAATTAAATTAGTTCAAGAAAGCGAACTATTTAACAATAAAACCTTTCATGTCTTTATTTATAATAAAGTTGAGAGTGCAAGTGGGCTGCATCAACACGACTATTATGAATATACAATTGTATTAACAGGTCGCTGTTACCAAGTTATTAATGGAAAAAAAATATTATTAGAGCGTGGGGATTTTGTTTTTTTACCTATTGGGTCATATCACGAAAGTGCTTATGACTTTGGTCCAACACGAATATTAAATGTTGGCATTAGTAAATCATTTTTTGATAAACATTATTTGCCATTATTACCAAGCTGTTTTGTTGCATCGCAAAGCTATCCATTAAAAAATGAATTTATGGCTTATATTGAATCCGTTATTGCCTCGTTAAACTTTAGAGACAGCGAATTTAATGAGTTTATTGAATTAGTCACATTCAATGTCGTTAATCGCTTACGCCATTTTCGCGAAAAGAGTTTACAGGATGATGCTCCTCAATGGCTTAAGAGCACACTTGAAGACATGCATGATATTGCGATGTTCAGTGAAAGTGCTCTGCAAAATATGATCACCATGACGGGGAAATCTCAAGAATATTTAACGCGAGCGACAAAGCGTTTTTATGGCAAAACACCTATGCAAATTATTAACGATATCAGAATTAATTTTGCTAAAAAACAATTAGAAATTACCAATTATTCGATTACGGATATTGCATTTGAATCTGGTTACAGTAGCCCAAGTTTATTTGTGAAAAAATTTAAAGAATCAACCTCACTAACGCCAAGTGATTACCGAAAAAATTTATACAGTGTTGAGCAAAAAATGGTGGGTTAATTAGTATTAAGTAAACTAAGTTTCAAAAACGTTCTTAATTAAAAATTCAAGCATAACCATCTTTTTAATAAAGATGGTGTGCCTTTCTATGTCTATTGTATAAGGTTCTATGAGGTTAATATGACTCAGAAGTTAAAAGTTGTCACCATTGGTGGTGGTAGTAGCTATACACCTGAATTACTCGAAGGTTTTATTAAACGTTACCATGAACTTCCGATTACTGAGCTATGGTTGGTGGATGTTGAGGAAGGCAAAGAAAAATTAGATATTATTTTTGATTTATGCCAACGCATGGTTAAGCACGCAAACATTCCGTTGAAAATAGTAAAAACATTGGATAGAAGGGAAGCTCTTAAAGATGCTGACTTTGTCACCACACAATTAAGGGTCGGTCAGTTAAAGGCTCGTGAAATAGATGAGACGATTCCATTAAAACACGGTTATTTAGGCCAAGAAACCAATGGTGCTGGTGGGTTATTTAAAGGGTTGCGTACAATCCCTGTTATTTTTGACATTATTAAAGATGTGGAAGAAATCTGCCCTAATGCATGGGTGATTAATTTTACTAACCCAGCTGGGATGGTGACAGAAGCCGTTTATCGACATACAAACTTTAAGCGTTTTATTGGTGTGTGTAATATTCCGATTGGTATGAAAATGTTTATTACAGATGTTCTTAATCTGTCAGATAACGATGAGTTATCCATCGACTTATTCGGTTTAAACCACATGGTTTTTATCAAAGATGTGATTGTTAATGGCATTTCACGTTTTGATGAGCTATTAGATGGTATTGCTTCAGGTACATTAAGTGCTAACTCAGTCAAAAATATCACTGACCTTGCGTTTGACGAAGGGTTAATTCGTAGCTTAAATCTGATCCCTTGCTCTTATTTACTGTATTACTTTAAGCCAAAAGAAATGTTAGCTATTGAGCTGGGTGAATATTATAAAGGTGGCGCTCGAGCTCAAATCGTTCAAAAGGTTGAACATCGACTGTTTGAACTTTATAAGGATCCATCACTCGATGTGAAACCTAAAGAGCTTGAATTACGTGGCGGTGCTTATTATTCAGATGCGGCTTGTGAAGTTATCAACGCTATTTATAACGATAAAAATACGGAGCATTACGTTAATATTCCACATCAGGGGCAAATTGATAATATTCCTGAAGATTGGACGGTGGAGATGACTTGCTTACTAGGACGCGATGGAGCAAAACCGCATCCACGAGTGACTCACTTTGATGATAAAGTACTTGGCTTAATTTATACCTTAAAAAACTTTGAAATTGCCACGAGCCAAGCAGCTGTAAATGGCCAGTTTAATGATGTATTACTGGCGATGAATTTAAACCCATTAATTCATTCGGATAACGATGCGCGTTTAATTTCGAAAGAATTACTTATCGCTCACAAGAAACACCTGCCGAACTTTACGAAAGCAATACAACAACTTGAGCAGGAAGGTTAATGAGTTAAATCGCTTATAGCATTAAGGGAGAACAAATGGCTTCATTACTTATTGTGAATGCTGATGATTTTGGATTATGTGAAGCCGTTAATTATGGGATTATCGAATCTCATCGTAATGGGATTGTTAATTCAACGAGTGCAATGATGAATATGCCTGCCATATCCCATGCGGCTAAATTAAGTCATGAAAATCCGAATTTAGCGGTAGGAATGCATTTTGTTTTAACGGCAGGTAAGCCTTTTTCAGCAATGCCAATACTCAGCCGTGATGGAATGTTGGGTAAATGGTTGTGGGATATCGATATTAATGATTTACCTTTATCTGAGATTGAACAAGAGTTGAATCTGCAATATCAAAAATTTATCGAAATTTTTGGCAAAAAGCCCAGCCATATTGATAGCCATCATCACGTGCATATGATTGAAGGCATTTTTCCTCTTGTCGTGGGGTTTGCACAAGAACAAGGTGTTGCACTGCGAGTAGATCGTCAATTAGAGAAAAATTGGCCGCCATTATCATACCAAGTGGCGAGCACTGATTGTTTTAGTAGTGAGTTTTATGGGGATGAAATTTCAGAAACATTATTTTTGAAAATTATCGATGAAGCAAAAGCACAGGGGCATCGCTCTATTGAAGTCATGAGTCATCCCGCTTTTATTGATAATGCATTATTAAAAAGCAACTACGCTTATCCACGTTTAAATGAATTGGAAGTATTAACATCGGAAAATTTAAAATCACAAATCGCCGCACGTGGTTTTAAAATCGGTTCGTATAGAGATATTTAAAGAAAAAAGCCCAAATTCAAGATGACTAGAATTTGGGCTCTATTTTTTGGCTTTTAACCTAACTTATTTACCGAGCTTACCTTTAAGGAAGCTAACGACATTTTCTAAACCAACCAATTCTTTATCATCACTGCGGCGTGATTTATATTCAATCTGGTTATTATCTAAGTTACGGTCACCAATAACGATGGTGTATGGAACGCCAATCAGTTCCATATCAGCAAACATTACACCAGGGCGTTCTTTACGGTCATCGAAAATCACATCAATACCGTTTGCTTTTAAGTCAGCATACAATTTTTCAGCAACTTCTTTTACGCGATAAGATTTGTGCATATTCATTGGTAAAATAGCGACTTGGAACGGTGCAATCGCATCCGGCCAAATAATTCCTCGATCATCATGGCTCTGCTCAATAGCAGCTGCAACAATACGTGTCACACCAATACCATAACAACCCATGGTGACGATTTGGTTGTGACCTTCTTCATTCTGGACCGACGCTTTCATGGCTTCTGAATATTTGGTGCCTAATTGGAAAATATGGCCAACTTCAATACCGCGTTTAATTTGCAGCACGCCTTTACCATCTGGGCTTGGGTCGCCTTCGACAACATTACGTAAATCATAAGTTTCAGGTAAGGCTAAGTCGCGTTCCCAGTTGATGCCAAAGTAGTGTTTACCATCAATATTTGCACCCGCACCAAAGTCGCTCATCACTGCAACGCTACGGTCGATAACAATTGGTAATGGCATATTGATAGGGCCTAATGAGCCTGGGCCTACATTCACGGCATTTCTGATTTCAGCTTCTGTTGCAAACTCTAGTGGGCTGGCCACTAAAGGATGTTTTTCCGCTTTAACTTCGTTCAATTCATGATCGCCGCGGATCAATAATGCGACTAGTGTATGGCCTGAATCTTTTTCGGCATGAACGATAAGTGTCTTAACTGTTTTTTCAACAGGTAAGTTAAATTGCTCTACCAACTCAGCGATTGTTTTTGCGTTTGGAGTATCCACTAAACGCAGTTCTTCGGTTGGTGCTCCACGTGGTGTGGTTGGCGCTAATGCTTCAGCAAACTCGATATTTGCAGCATAGTCAGACTCAGTGGAAAAAATAACATCGTCTTCACCATTTTGCGCTAGTACTTGGAATTCGTGAGATGCACTACCGCCAATTGAGCCAGTATCCGCTTGAACTGCACGGAAATCAAAGCCAATACGTGTGAAAATTTTGCTATACGCTTCATACATTACATCATAGGTTTCTTGTAATGATTCTTGGCTAATATGGAAAGAGTATGCATCTTTCATAATAAATTCGCGTGAACGCATGACGCCAAAACGAGGGCGAACTTCATCGCGGAATTTGGTCTGAATTTGGAATAAATTCAATGGCAGTTGTTTATAAGACGTGATTTCGTTACGCACTAAATCAGTGATCACTTCTTCATGGGTTGGGCCAAGGACAAATGGACGCTCACCACGGTCAACAAAACGCAGCAATTCAGGACCATACTGTTCCCAACGTCCACTTTCTTGCCATAAATCTGCGGGCTGAACGACGGGTAAAGATACCTCGATAGCGCCTGCATTTTCCATTTCCTCACGGACGATGTTTTCGACTTTACGCAGAACACGCACGCCTGTGGGTAACCAGTCATACAGACCAGAAGCAAGTTTACGGATCATTCCTGCACGCAGCATCAGCTGGTGGCTGATAACTTCTGCATCCGCAGGGGTCTCTTTTAGAGTTGAGAGCAGATATTTGCTAGTACGCATTGTATAGGTTCCATTAGAACAACAAATTATGGCAAGCCGCTTGCTTACCAAAGTATATAGAGAGCTAGTCTACCAGCGACTGAGATTCGCCAAAAGGGGTTAACACGTTTTTTCGTAAGGTTCGATAGCGAATACTTCAGTCACACCATTAATCACTCGCCAACGAATATTAAAATCTAATAAATGAACCGCATAATCACGAATTTCAGTCGATTGTTTTTTATACGCAGGGCGAGGGTCTTGCATCAAAATTTGTTCAATAAATTGCTTTAGCGCAGGGTATTGGTGTTGATAAGGCACTAATTGATTTTCAACGGCTGGCGTGAATATAACCTGCATTTTATCCGAAGGTGCATCTTGTGCATATCCCGCGGTGGCCTCTGGTATTGCCTCAGCAAAAGGTAAATAAGGCTTTATATCAATCACAGGTGTGCCATCAACCAAATCCAGGCTACCAAGCTCGAGTATAGCTTGGTTGTTTTTTATAGAAACCCCTTTTAATTCAACAAGGGACATACCAATTGGATTTGGTCTAAATGTTGAGCGCGTTGCAAATACACCCATTTTGTCATTACCACCAAGGCGAGGCGGGCGAACTAAAGGTTTCCAGCCACCTTTTATTGTTTGATGAAATACAAAAATTACCCAGATATGGCTAAATTGCGTTAAGCCACGAACGGTATTGGCATCATTAAAAGGGGGGTGGAGATGTAGGCGTCCTGCACCACCTGGAACAAGCCCAGGTTGGCGCGGGATGGCAAACTTTTCTTTATATGGCGATTCGATATGCCCAATAGTCTCAAATTGAAAAGATTGCATATGGCGGTTATTCAACAATTTTTAATGCGCTACCTTCACAAATCGTTGCTTGATAACAACCTGGTGCGGTCATTGTTTGGCATTGATGCAAAAGGACGGCATCAGCAGCGATAAAAGCAGCTTGTGATAACATACTGTTTTTTGCTGTATTTAGATTTGCAGGCGGGCTTTGAACGCTTTCTCTGCAAGATTCACCAGAAACAATACCTAAATCTTTGAAAGGCATTCCCAAAAGTTCTTCAGGACTATTCATTAATTTAACATTTGCTGTTTCAGGTTCTTCAGTCACACTCGGTACAGGTTTAGACAATTTCATACTGGTGAAACCTTTGTTTGCCCCTGGACTCGTGTATTGGTTAATCCCACACCCAGCTAACGCAAACGCCGCTATGGTGAGCAATAACAGTCTCATAAGTTATTACCTTTCTTATATGATTCAATAAAGTATCGTTATTTTTATAGTCTATAAATTGCAAAAAATACTAGGCGGCATAGAGCCACCTAGTATTTTAATCGTTTTTTTAATAATAAAAAAGATTACCAGCCTTTAACAGCGCCACCATCAAAGACTTCGTTAGCTTTGTTAGCAACTTCATCTGATTGATAAGCTTGGATAAATTTCTTCACATTTTCACTATCTTTATTGTCTTCACGGGCAACAATAATATTTACATATGGAGAATCTTTATCTTCAACAAATAAACCGTCTTTTGCTGGCGTCAGTTTAGGTGTTGCGCTGCTTGCCCAAGTGGTGTTGATGATAGCTAAAGCAATTTTTTGGTCATCAAGAGCACGTGGTAATTGTGGCGCTTCTAATTCAACAAATTTCAGGTTTTTCGGATTTTCAACAACATCCAGAACAGTTGGCATTAAACCTGTGCCATCTTTTAATTTAATTAAATCTTGTTGTTGCAGCAGCAGCAAAGAACGACCTAAGTTGGTTGGGTCATTTGGTAATGCGATTTGCGAACCGTCAGCTAATTCATCAACAGATTTGATTTTTTTAGAATAAGCAGCAATTGGGTAAATAAACGTATTACCGACTGGCACTAACTTATAATTACGATCTTTAATTTGTTGATCAAGGTATGGCTTGTGTTGAAAGGCGTTTAAATCGATATCGCCTTTGCTTAATGCTTCGTTTGGTAATACGAAATCATTAAATGAAACTAGCTCAACATCTAAACCGTATTTTTCTTTAGCAACTTTCTGTGCGACCTCAGCAACTTCTAACTCTTTGCCCATGATCACACCAACTTTAATGCTGTTAGCATCTTTTTCTTTTTCGCCACAACCCGCTAAAACGAGTGTGCCTAATAGCGCGCCGACAACTGCGATAGATTTTAACTTAATAGACATTGGTAGTACCCCTTTCATACGGACTTTATAAGCACCCTAACGGCGCCGCTATTTTACTGACTATCGATGTGAAACTTTTTTCATTAAGTACTCGCCACCAAACTGGATTATGTTTACTAAAATGACAAGAAGAACAATGACGGTATTCATCACAACAGGGTTATAGGTTTGGTAACCATATTGTAGTGCGATTTGCCCTAAGCCACCGGCGCCGACTGCACCACCCATTGCGGAATAGCCAACTAACATAATTAAAGTAATGGTTGCTGCGTTAATCAGGCTTGGCATTGCTTCAGGGATCAGTATTTTACGGATGATCTGAAGAGGCGTTGCCCCCATAGCGCGTGCTGATTCAATCAAACCACTTGGAATTTCTAACAGCGCATTTTCGACCATACGTGCAATAAATGGTGCTGCACCAATGGTTAAAGGCACGATCGCGGCTTTTAAACCAATGGTTGTACCCACTAAAAATGACGTTAATGGAATAATCCAAACGAGTAAAATAATAAATGGTACTGAACGGAAAATATTAATTATAACGGCAAGTGCACGATATAAGCCGACATTTTCCATCACTTGGTCTTTACGCGTAATATAAAGCAAAACACCCAATGGTAAGCCTAAAACAAAGCCTAAAAAGCCAGAAACAAAGGTCATTGTGATAGTGTCGATGGTGCCGTTAATCAGCAAATAAATCATTCTCTCAGACATAACCCAAAACCTCTACTTTCACGTGGTGCTCTTTCAAAAATTCAATTGTGGACTCAACACCACCATTAATGCCATGCAGCTCCGCTAGCATCACACCAAATTTTACGCCGCCTGCGTAATCAATCTGAGAGCTTAAAATATTAATATCAATATCAAACTTACGTACAGCCATCGAAATTAGCGGCGCATCAACGGATTGGCCTGTAAATTCTAATTTCACTAATGGCGATAAATCTTTACCTGCTTCAGTGCTCATGCGCTCTTTATAGTCATCTGGAATATCAATAATTAACGTTGACTGAATAAAAGCCTGCGCAACTGGTGTTTTTGGGTGAGAGAATACTTCGCTCACTTTATCTTGTTCGATTAATTGGCCGCCACTAATTACCGCAACTTGGTCACAAATACGTTTTACGACATCCATTTCGTGAGTGATTAATAAGATGGTTAACCCTAAACGGCGGTTGATATCTTTTAATAACTCTAAAATTGAGCGTGTTGTCGCAGGGTCTAATGCGCTAGTCGCTTCATCACACAGTAAAACTTTTGGCGAATTAGCTAAAGCGCGTGCGATTGCAACACGTTGCTTTTGTCCGCCTGATAAATTAGCAGGGTAAGCATCTTTCTTTTCGCTTAAGCCGACTAAATCTAGTAGCTCATCAACGCGTTCTTTAATTTTTTCTTTAGGCGTATTGTCCAGTTCCAGTGGCAGTGCCACGTTATCAAAAACAGTACGCGAAGATAATAAGTTAAAATGTTGGAAAATCATGCCAATACCGCGGCGCGCTCTCGTCAACGCTTTTTCTGTCATTGATGTTAAATCTTGCCCATCAACAACAACGTGGCCTGATGTTGGGCGCTCTAACATGTTTACGCAACGAATTAACGTACTTTTACCTGCGCCTGAAGCACCAATAACGCCATATATCTGACCAGCAGGTACATGCAAGCTAATATCAGTCAGCGCTTGAATGCTACGGCTTCCTTGCTGGAAAACTTTATTTATATTTGAGAGCTTTATCATTTATGTTTTTTAACTTTTATCTGAATTGTTCTTTAGATAGTGTATCTAATATGGGTGGATGTTAAGGCGTCTAGACGTCTAAGTCAATAAAGATTGTGCGATTTATTCTATTCTCATTTCATTTCTTTTCGTGAGATACTAAAAAGATATTCAGTTTGAGGAGTAAACAGGTGAGTAACGGGATACCAGCAGTCTTTTTAGACAGAGACGGAACAATTAATATCGATCATGGTTACGTACATAAAATAGATGACTTCGAATTTATCGAAGGTGCTATTGAGGCGATGTCGGAATTAAAAAAAATGGGTTATGCATTAGTGGTTGTTACAAACCAATCGGGGATTGGGCGTGGTATTTATACCGAAGACCAATTTATGCAATTAACAGAGTGGATGGACTGGTCACTTGCCGATCGTGGTGTTGACCTCGACGGTATTTACTTCTGTCCACATCACGCAGAGTCCGATGTTGAAGAATATCGCCAAGACTGTAATTGCCGTAAACCAAAACCGGGCATGTTATTAGATGCGCAGTCATTCTTAAATATAGATATGGCTGCTTCTATAATGGTAGGCGATAAACTTGCTGATATTTTAGCGGGTAAAGCAGCAAATGTCGGAACAACAGTGCTGGTTAAAAGTGGCGAGCCTGTGACAGAAGAAGCAATGAATAGTGCTGATTTTGTCATTAATAGCATTGCAGACCTGCCAGAAACGTTAAAAAGAAACAAAAAATAGTCATTTTGGGTAATAAGCGAACAGTCAGAAAAAAAGTTTAAAAAAACACTTGCCAGATTTTTCTGACTCCCTATAATGCGCATCCACTGACCGG
>NZ_JBEBNT010000023.1:0-58266 GCF_040396775.1 Providencia sp. | reverse complement strand
GATGCGCATTATAGGGAGTCAGAAAAATCTGGCAACCCCTTTTTTGCATTTTTTTTTCGTTCGCTCAGCTTTTCAACAAATTTAAGTTAAAGTGCTAACTTTTCGAGCGAAATGAACCCTTCTGCTTCAAGTACTGGCCTTAAACCTTGCACCGCCTCGTTCATTAACAGGCAATACGCAAAGTCTTCTTCGTCAGAATCGTGGAGTTCTGCCTGATTATTTATCAGCCAAACGGTTCTTCTGGCAATTGCAGAACCTGAATCTATAAACCTTGTACCGTTAGGTAAGACTTTTTCGAGCTCTTCTATTAATAGAGGGAAATGGGTGCAACCTAAAATAACGGTGTCTGGTGGTTCTGGCATTCTGATCCACGGCCTTACTGCTTGAGCAACTTCCTCTAATGGTAAAGCCTCCCCATGTAATTTCCTTTCTGCCAGTTGGACTAATTCCGCAGAGCCCAGCGAAATCACTTTGCAGTCCGTAGCAAAACGGCCAATTAATTCTTTGGTATATTCGCGATTCACAGTGCCTTTAGTCGCTAATAACCCGACCACACCATTACGCGTGAGTTTAGTCGCTGGCTTGATTGCAGGAACCACACCGACAACAGGGAAACTAAAGTGCGCCCTTAGATTAGGTAAACTAACAGTACTTGCGGTATTGCAGGCAATGATCGCAATGGTTAAAGGATGCTTTGCAGCTATTGCATTAACGATTTGATAGACCCTATCAATAATGAACTCTTCGCTTTTTTCACCATAAGGAAAAGCTTCGTTATCGAATGCATATATATAGTGCGCATTTGGGATCAGTTTTTTGACTTCGCGATAGACAGATAACCCGCCCACTCCTGAGTCAAATACAAGAATGGTCGGGCGAACAGATAGGTTGTTATCAGAAGTTGTAGCTTCCGGTAAGGAAATATTCTCTTCCAGCGGTGCGATAACCATATGCGGTCTCATAGTCTTTATCGAACATATTAACTATTTTACCACGAATTGTGAGATGTGAAGTGATTGGATATGCAGCCGTGAGATCCCAAAGGCTAACGCCACCTACTTTGGTGCGTTGGCCATTACCCATTTTGTCATAACGCGAGCCTATATACTGGTAAGTGACCCCCATATCAACGTCATAAATATCCCAATCAAGTTGATATTTGATTTGTTGCTTAGCCCTTCTCAGTAAAACCTCATCTGTTTTTTTATCTCTAGGGTCGATATATTGATAGGTAACTTGATGATGGAAAACTCCCGTATCTAGTTCACCAACCCATTCAAGTCCTTTAATTTCAGCCTTTCCAATATTTTCATAACTCGCGATTGGATAACCATTATCATATAAAATCAAGTTGTTAATATCATTATGATATGTGTTTAACTGCCAAAATAATGGGCCAGTTTTACCTTCAACCCCGATTTCCCATTGCTTGCTCTCTTCAGGTTTCAAATTTGGATTACCAATAGTAGACCAGTTAGGAGAAACCACGTGTGCATACAATTGGCTCAGATTTGGTGCTTTATAGGCTGTTGCATATGAACCAACCAGTTTATAGCCTTCGTAGAATTCCCAACTTAGTCCTGATTGCCACGTTGTATGCCAATTAAATTCTGAATGGTGATCTGAGCGAATCGCACCTTCAGCTACAACAGAGTTGATGAGTGCGTATTGACCAGTTAAATAAATTCCGGTGTTATTTAACGTTTGTTTCTCGCTGATCATTGTATAGCTACTTGGCTCGACACTCTGACGTTGATAGTCAATACCAGCACTAATATTACCTTTCTCTAGATGGTAGCTGTTGCCCCATTGAAGATTGTATTGTTTCGATTCATCTAAATTAGAAAATTTCCCATACTGCCCATATTTTGGATCATAGTTATAATCTTTTGTTGTACCGTAACTACCCATCAGTATCGTTGAATATTTATCATTATGATATTTCAAGCCTGTTTCATAGGTGCGACTATATAATTTTCGAGTATCTACTTGAGAATCAGCATATTTATCATAATAAGCGTCATAATCAGTTCTATTGTCATAGCCATATGCTCTCGCATAAGCGGTAATATCTGATGAAAACTGATGCTCAACACCTAACCATAATGCCTTACTCAAAAAACCATCTTTGTCTGGCTGCTTCCTATCACCACTAAACCCTTTCGCTTCCACATCAAACCCTTTGGTATAGGTATAAGCTCCCGCGGCGGTTACTGTGGTATTTTCACCAATTTTTTGCTGGGTCGAGCCGTTATAGTTTTGATAGCCATGCGAACCTATACCTGCATTTAATGTTGTCCCATCGTTATCACGGCGAGTAATAATATTCACTACGCCACCAATCGCATCAGAACCATAAACAGCTGAACGCGCACCACGGATGTATTCGATACGTTGAACTAATGAGATTGGAATTTGGCTCATATCTGATGAACCCGAAATACCTGCTTGATTTAAACGAACACCATCAATTAGCACTAGAACATGACGAGACTCAGTTCCTCGAATAAAAAGGGAACTTTGCTGCCCCATTCCCCCATTTTGCGCAATATCCACACCCGGTAAACGCCGTAATACATCAATCACGGTATTTGACTGCCAATGATCAATATCTTCACGGGTTACCACCGTAACAGGCGCTAATATAGAAGAAATCGGTTGTTCGAAACGATTGGCGGATACGACAACTTCGTCAGCCTTATTATTTGCACTTGCCAGAGAAGAAATACTGCATAACACTGCCACAGCAGCGGCCGATAACGGCAGCAACTTTTTATTATTCATTATGATTACACTCGGAAAATCAATAAAATTAAAATTCCGCGAAGTTGAATAAAAGGTTCGCGCTGATATTCAACAAAGCGATAAGACGTGTGGCAGGTATCGGACTCATAAGTTCAAAAGCGTCATTTCTATAATAAAAGAAACAGAAAAGAAGCTTGTATACACCCTAAATAATTCAAGTTACATGTAGGCGGCAAGCGAAGATATCCCTAGGAGCATACTAGAGTATGTGACTAGGGTAGCTGAGAGCAGCCAACACCCATGTAGCTTGAAGAATGACGGATAACCCCTTAATTACCGTTGCGCGTCAGTCTTGGAATCACACCAAGTTCCCTTAACCACAGCCTATTATCCTAAGTGGAATAGCATTTAGTGTCTATGGATGCATAATGAAAACTGGACATCTTCGCCGCATTCCCTACAATTTCGCCCCTGATACGAATTTTTTACTGTTTTATGGGGCCAAGTATGCCAAACACGTTGCACACCAAAGACTACGAACTGCAACTCGCAGAGAAAACTGACCGTTTAAAGGGTATGATGGCCCCGTTTAACGCACCTGAACCTGAAATTTTTTCATCTCCAGCGTCACATTACCGGATGCGCGCAGAATTTCGGATTTGGCATGATAATGATGATTTATTTCATATCATGTTTGATAAAGAGACCAAAGAACGTATTCGTGTTGATCAATTCCCCGTGGCAAGCCAATTAATTAATGACATGATGGCTACATTGCTGCCTCTCATTAAGCAAAGTGAATTGCTACGCCATAAATTATTCCAAATCGATTATTTATCGACACTGAGCAATAAGCTGATTGTTTCGCTGCTTTACCATAAAAAGCTAGGTGAAGAATGGACTGCCGAGGCAAAAACGTTAAAAGCGGCATTGGTGGAACAAGGCTTTGATTTGCAATTAATCGGTCGCGCCTCAAAAACCAAAATCATGCTTGATAATGATTATGTGGATGAAGTACTGCCTGTAAATGGCAAGGATATGGTTTATCGCCAAGTCGAAAATAGCTTCACGCAGCCTAATGCGCAGGTCAATATTAAAATGTTGGAGTGGGCGATTGCGGCGACACAAAATTCAACGGGCGATTTATTAGAATTGTATTGTGGAAATGGGAACTTTTCATTGGCATTAGCGCAAAACTTTGAACGTGTATTAGCCACTGAAATCGCAAAACCGTCCGTTGCCGCAGCACAATATAATATAGAAGCAAACAACATTAATAATGTGCAGATTATCCGAATGTCCGCTGAAGATTTTACCCAAGCGATGCAAGGGACTCGTGAATTTAGGCGATTAGAAGGGATTACACTAACAGATTACCACTGCAATACGATTTTTGTTGACCCGCCACGCAGCGGTTTAGATGATAAAACTGTTGAGCTCGTCCAAGGGTATGACCATATTTTGTATATTTCCTGTAACCCAGAAACCCTTTGCGATAATTTGGTTGAACTGACAAAAACGCATAAAATTGAGAAGTTAGCCTTGTTTGACCAATTCCCCTATACCCATCATATGGAAAGTGGTGTTTTATTAACGCGCCGCTAATTTTTCAATGTATTTATAATCAAACAAGAACGCCGCAAAATCATGCGGCGTTCTAGTCTAAATAGGTTCTTTAAACTTAGTTTTCAGCTTCTTGCTCAAGGGCTAATTCCGCTTTTTCTTTTTTACGTGCTTTCCAGCTTGCATACATCCATAACGCTAAAATCACGATAAATGTCGCTGGAATAAAGTTAGAACCAATTTCAGGGTTTTGAACGCGTAAAATCGCGGCATAACCAAAAATCCCAATAAAGAAACTACCCGCTACAAATTTAGGCAAGCCCATTGGCATCGCTTGGTGCAAATAACGTTGGTGTAAACAATACGCGGCCAATACTAAGGTCAAAATTGGGAAAAATGAAAAGTCGACTAACGAGTTAAACAGTGTTGAAAAGGTTCCATGGGTTGCAAGGCCAATCACAAAGGCTAGCAATAATGTGCTTCTTTCATAGCTTTTTTGATCCGTCATTGATTCTCCTTATTATTTGGTAAGGTCTGGGTCAGATTGATTTTGTTTTTCCTGTTCACGGCGGTACCAATAGTAGGCGCCTTTAGCAATCATTCTTAACTGTAATACCAACCGTTCTTCAAGATACCTGCGTTTTTCTTCATCAATATCAAGGGCTTCAGCGCCCGCACTAAAGACTATCGTTACCATCGCTTCTGCTTGCATCTCAGTAAAATGGCGAGGCATCCGACTTTCAAGTTCAAGGTAATCCGCTAGCTCTGCAATAAAATGTTGAATTTCCCTTGCAACGGCAGCACGAAACTCAGCTGATGTGCCTGAACGCTCACGCAATAATAACCTAAAGGCATTGGGGTTATTACCAATAAACTCCATAAAAGTGGAGACTGATGTGCGGATCACACTCCCACCTTTTGCGATACGCTGTCTTGCTTGTCGCATCAGTTGACGTAACATCAAGCCACTTTCGTCGACCATCGTTAGGCCGAGTTCATCAACGTCTTTGAAATGACGATAAAATGACGTTGGTGCAATGCCAGCTTCTCGAGCAACTTCACGCAAACTTAAGCTTGTGAAACTCCGTTCAGCGCTCAATTGGCTAAATGCGGCTTCGACGAGTGAACGCCGAGTTTTTTCTTTTTGTTTTGCTCTAACGCCAATAGTGTTACTCACGGTGATCCTAATTTCTATGTCATTAAACATTAATAAACGCATTGAAGGTTAATAATAAGCACGAGCTCGCCTTCTAGCATACCTGAAATTTCTTAATCTGGTTTAGAGAAAAATCGACTCTTACTGCAAATTAGCAATTTTCAGAATTTCACATATCACCGACATGGCTTTCTTAAATATAGAAACTTTCTCACTTTTCCCTCTACCCTACCTGAACCCTAAAAAATAGATTCACCAAAAATGCACTCCACTTTTCTCTTTTCTTAAAAGCGTATTCTTCTAGCGTTTCAGGCTGAAATCAGGTAGCGAAAGAAACTCACGATGTCTTAATGAGAAAAACAAATAGGAAAAGGGAAATTAGGCGAAATAACCAACTAATGATAACATCTTGTTGTCATTTTGTTTTAGAGCAGGTCTTACCTCATGCAACTTACCCATTTTGATGCAATAGTTATTGGTTCTGGTCCTGGTGGCGAAGGCGCCGCGATGGGGCTAGTGAAACAAGGAAAAAACGTTGCTGTTATAGAGCGTTATAATAATGTCGGCGGAGGCTGTACCCACTGGGGAACCATTCCCTCAAAAGCCCTCCGTCATGCTGTTAGCCGTATTATCGAATTCAATCAAAACCCGCTTTATAGTGATAACTCCCGTAGCTTGAGCTCCTCTTTCTCTGAAATTCTACAGCATGCTGAAACGGTCATTAGCCAACAAACACGCATGCGCCAAGGGTTTTATGAGCGAAATGGTTGCCAGATGTTTTCGGGTGAAGCCACTTTTATTGATGATCAGCATGTGAGCGTGCGTTACGCTGATGGAAGCTGCGATGTTTTAAGTGCCGATAAGATAGTGATAGCAACAGGTTCACGTCCTTATTGCCCTTCAGATGTCGATTTCAATCATTCGCGAATTTATAACAGCGATACAATCCTCAACCTTACCCATGAACCTCGCCATGTCATTATTTATGGTGCGGGCGTTATTGGTTGTGAATATGCCTCTATTTTTCGTGGATTAGGGGTAAAAGTTGACTTAATAAATACGCGTGACCACTTATTAGCCTTCCTCGACCAAGAAATGTCTGACGCGTTGTCTTACCATTTCTGGAATAGTGGCGTTGTCATTCGCCATAATGAAGAATATGAAAAAATCGAAGGCGTTGATGATGGTGTTATTGTTCACCTGAAATCAGGTAAAAAGGTCAAAGCTGATTGTCTATTATATGCCAACGGAAGGACCGGTAACACGGATGGCTTAGGCCTTGCAAATGTTGGCATTGATGCCGATGGTCGTGGCCTTGTGAAGGTGAATAAAGCTTACCGCACAACAAATGAGCATATTTATGCTGTCGGTGATGTGATTGGTTACCCAAGCCTCGCGTCTGCGGCTTATGACCAAGGCCGAATTGCTGCACGTGCAATCGGTGGTAGTCTTGGCGATGCACATTTAGTGGAAGATATTCCAACAGGTATTTATACCATTCCTGAAATAAGCTCTGTCGGTAAAACAGAACAAGAGCTTACCGCAATGAAAGTGCCTTATGAAGTAGGCCGCGCGCAATTCAAACATTTAGCACGTGCGCAAATTGCAGGGATGAATGTGGGTAGTTTAAAAATCTTATTCCATCGTGAAACGTTGCAAATATTAGGTATTCACTGTTTCGGTGAAAGGGCGGCTGAAATTATTCATATCGGCCAAGCCATTATGGAACAAAAAGGTGAAGGCAATACTATTGAATATTTTGTGAATACGACGTTCAATTACCCAACGATGGCAGAAGCTTTCCGCGTTGCGGCATTAAATGGTTTAAATCGACTATTTTAATTGCCAGTTTTGATGGTTGCCTCTTTTCTGGCAACCATCATTCCAGTCTAATATCCGCTATTTTAACGCTTTATTCCTAAACTTTACTTTTATAGTAATTATCCATAGAGTTATAGATGGTTTCAGCTAATTGCTCATAACGGCCACGTAAAGGCGAACCAGGGCGATAGACTAAAACAATTGTCCGTTTAGGTTCAGGCTCAATGCAATTTAAATAACATACACCATCACGACACACTTCATTCGGAACGGCTAAATCAGGTAAAAGTGTAATGCCACTTCCCGCCGCAACCATATTTCTTAATGTCTCTAAGCTTGTCGCTCTAAAATGTGTATCTTCTTTTGCCCCTGCTTGAAAACAAAAGCCCATTGCTTGGTCGCGTAAGCAATGGCCATCTTCTAGCATGAGTAGTTTTTCACCCGATAGCTCACCCATTTCAATAGTGTCTCGGTCATGCCATGGATGGCTTTCATAAATGGCCAGTTTCATTGGTTCTTCAAATAAAGGCACAACAATAAACGGGGCTGTTTCTTTTACATCGGCCAAAATTGCACAATCTAATTTACCGCTATCCAATTGTGCTAATAGCTGCTGAGTTTGCGCTTCATGTAAATAGATTTCTAACTTTGGATGAGCTTGGTGTAGTTGTGGAATGATATGAGGTAATAAATAAGGGGCGACTGTCGGTATTAAACCAATATGTAATGGACCAGACATGCTCTCCCCTTGGAGGGCAGCCATTTCTTGCAGTACCTTTATTTCCCGCAAAATAGTTCTAGCCTGTTCAACAAGTAATAACCCTTGCTGGGTAAAAAGAACTTTACGACTCGTTCTTTCTAATAACATAACACCGAGCTCTTCTTCTAATTTACGAATTTGACCGCTCAGTGTTGGTTGGCTGACATGACAAGAATCCGCGGCGCGTCTAAAGTGTTTATGTTCGGCGAGTGCAACGAGGTACTCTAAGTCTCGAATATTCATATTCTTTTCCTTTCGTGAATTCTTTGTCAAACCAAAGATAGATAATACCAATCACTATATCGATATTAGTTTGTTTTATCTATTGATATATTGCAAAACACCGTATTTCATCCCATATCTGCATAAATAAACCTCAAACTGAAACAAAAAGTAACATTTAGAAACAAAACATATCAAATAAAACCCACCGCCTTTCTCACAAAACAAAAATAATCAGTTCTTTGAAATTTTATAAATATTTATACATATTTTTAAGGTGAAAATAGCTAAAATACCATCCTATATTTATGATAAGAAAGATATATACAAACCAAACTAGAATAATAGTGAGATGTAGTTTCGTGACTTCTGGAGAGTTTTCATCAGTGATGATGATACGGAGGGCTAAATACTATGGATTCTATTACTACACTTTACCCCTCCCAAGTTAAAAGTATTCCATTAGGTGGTTAAAGAATGCCGCCATACTGTCGATACCTTATACAACATGCTAATGACGACAAAATGAGAGTATTGAAGAGTGCTAAATTAGCAAAGCATTCAAATCGTATTGCTGAAAACCAATAACGACAAAAAAGTGTAATAGATATAGGCAATATAGCGTAGTTAACGAAATGATCCACTTAGCTTTCTTCTATATAAGAAGAAAACAATAGGAACGCTTCCTAACATAAACAACAATTCATCGGGGTTGCAAGAAAAAAGAAAGGCGTCAAACAGCTATTTGGGTAACTTCAATATAATTAGGCACCATACTGAAACATTTATATTACTCATAATATGATTTTTAGCGGATTAACTCGATAAATAAGGCAACTTTACTCTCTAAAAGTTTAAAAATGAGATTGCTTAGCCCTTTTTTTGAAACATTTTGTTATATTTATTTTCATTTATTATTAAACTTTGTAAGTTTCTGTTTGAAAGTTAATTAAAAATCTCAATATTACCTTGCTGATTTATATATAAGCATGGGCTCAATAACTGTAACTATCGAAAATCAAACAGCAGATTAAACCATCAAAAAGCAACTTAAAACATTAAATGCAAAACATTTAATACCAAAAAACGCAAATTTACAGAATATGATAAAAAAATGGCAATTTTACAGTAAATCACAGAGATTCAATATAACCTATATTTTCATTATATTTTCACACATTTGAGTTTTGAGATTTACACCCTTGAGGAGTTTTTTGTTTTATAATTCATCCCATAGAAAGACATGAAAAAATTGAAATCAACCAAATTATATAAACTTTAGATTAGGAATAAATATCATGACTATTAAAAAAATCACCTCAGTATTAGCATTAACTTTAATTGCTACTTCATTATTCACTGCAAATGTTCAAGCTAAAGGAAATCAAACAACCATTAATTTTAAAGCTGCTATTGTTGCTTCACCATGTACTTATAACATTAATGAAAACAAAACAAACTTAAATTGTTTTAATAAAGAAAATAATAAAATGGAAGCGAGTAAAATTGATTTTTCTAAAGAGAAAAAATCAACAGAATGGAAAAAATTAGATAACAACAATAGTATCTATCAATTTAAATGGACTAATAAAGAAAAAGGCCATGCATTATTATCAGTACAGCATGCATAATCATTAAACAACCTTTTCTTTAAATAATAAACTTAATATAACTAGCTGATTTTCATAAAATTCAGTTGTGGGATTCTATTATGCAAAAGTCAATAACGAAAAAAGTATTTAATTGTTCATTCGCAGCTTTGTTACTAGTATCAACATTCAGTACTTATGCGACTCAGAACCAAGACTCTGGCACCATTAATTTTTATGGCGCAGTGGTTCATCCGACTTGTACAAATGATATTACTGACAGAGAAATTAAACTGCACTGTATGAATGATAATACAGAGTCAAGCATTTCAAATATCGATTTAAATAGTATGACTAAAAAAGGTAGCTGGAATGTTATTAACGATGGCAGAAATGAATATTCATATAATTGGATTAATGAGGAGAAGCAATTAAGAATGCTGACCGTTAAATATATTTAATAGAAACCGTGTTATGGGAATTGGGGTAGTCATGCTACCCCCCATTTTTCGTCCACAGATTATCGCTTAGAAACCTAACCGAATTTTTGCTTCCCCAATGGCACTCTCCACCTGCTTCTGAGACACTCCACCTTTTGCTAATCGCTTATCTAAACATGATTGCAGCGAGAGAATTTCATACACATCCAACTGAATAGTATCACTAAATTTTTGCAGATCACTTAATGCCATTTCCTCTAGTGCCTTTCCTTGCGCTATTGCAGCGACAACAGCTTCACCCACAATATGGTGCGCTTCACGGAATGGAACGCCTTTCGCCACTAAATAATCCGCCAGCTCGGTTGCATTGGCATAACCTTGTTTTGCAGCTTCTTCACAACGTGGGCGACGAATTTGAATACCATCAAGGACTAACACGGCCATATGCATACAATCTAACCATGTATCCAGCGCGTCAAACAGGCCTTCTTTGTCTTCTTGCATATCTTTGTTATAGGCAAGCGGTAACCCTTTTAGAGTCATCATCATGCCCGTTAATGCACCTTGAACTCGCCCGCACTTACCACGGATCAATTCTAATGCATCAGGGTTTTTCTTTTGTGGCATTAATGAAGAACCCGACGTGACTTTATCAGATAACTCAACGAAACCAGCTTCACCGCTATTGAAGAAAATTAAGTCTTCTGCAAAACGCGATAAATGCACCATACCAATACTGGCATCAGATAATAATTCCAGTACGTGGTCTCTATCAGAAACAGTATCTAAGCTGTTACGTGTCGCAGAGGCAAAACCAAGCCAAGAGGCAAGTTGTTCACGGTCGATATCATACGCGGTTCCCGCCAATGCCCCACAACCTAACGGGCTGATATCCAAACGTTTTAATGTATCTTTTAAGCGGCTTTCATCACGTGATAACATTTCACTGTACGCTAAACACCAATGGGCAAATGTCACTGGTTGGGCACGTTGTAAATGGGTATAACCTGGCATCACCGCATCTTGGTTATTTTCTGCGGTAGCCACTAACGCTTTTTGTAGCTCAGTGACCGCTTCAAGCAATAACGCAACTTGGTCTTTACACCACAATTTTAAGTCTGTTGCCACTTGGTCATTACGGCTACGGCCTGTGTGTAGTTTTTTACCTAAATCACCAACTTTATCAATCAGTTTGCCTTCAACCCAACTGTGAATATCTTCCGCATCGCTTTGCAAAATAATATCAGGGTTGTCTTGGACTTCTTTTAACAGTGCATTTAGCGCCTGCTCTAAAGATTGTTGTTCGCTATCTGTCAGCACACCTACCGTGACCAATGATTTTGACCATGCGACTGAACCGATAATATCTTGTTGCGCCAAGCGATAATCGAAACGCAATGAATCATTAAACTGCTTAAACCGCTGATCGGCCTGCTGACTAAAACGTCCACCCCAAAGTGCCATAACAAGTCCCTACCTGATTGATAAAATAAGTTTTTAACACCCGACAGCAATATGGCTGTCGGGTTACTACGATTGACTTTATTTTGCTTTGTTTTGTTCTTTCAACGCACGAATACGAGAAGACAGGGAATAAAGACGGATAAACCCACCAGCATGGCTGTGGTCATAAACTTCATCTTCACCAAATGTCGCGAACTCTTCAGAGTACAAGCTCTTATCCGCTTTTTTCTGGATAGCGGTGACTTGGCCTTTATACAGTTTCAGTACCACTTCACCCGTGACATCCTGTGCTAAGGATTCCGCCGCCGCTTGTAATGAATGACGTAATGGAGCGAACCAACGACCGTCATAAACAACGTATGACATTTCTAAGCCTAATTGTTCACGCCATTTGTAGCTATCACGGTCTAACACTAATTGCTCAATCCCACGCAGCGCAGCCATCATGATGGTGCCTCCCGGGGTTTCATAGCAGCCGCGAGATTTCATCCCCACTAAACGGTTTTCAACGATATCAATACGACCCACCCCGTGTTTCGCACCTAATGTGTTCAGTGTTTCTAAACAACCCAATGGAGACAATGTTTTACCATTAACAGAAACCACTTCACCTTGTTTCACACCAACAGTCACCAGTTCTGCTTCATCTGGCGCATCTTGCGGATCAACAGTCCATACCCAGCAATCTTGGTTAGCTGCATTCCATGTGCTTTCTAATACACCACCTTCAGTGGAAATGTGCCATGCGTTTTCATCACGGCTGTAAATTTTTTCAAGGCTAGCGGTTGTTGGAATATTACGTTCTTTCAGGTAATCAAGCAGTGCTTCACGAGAACGCAAATCCCACTCACGCCATGGTGCAACCACTTGCAGTTGTGGTGCTAACGCCGTATAGGTGCTTTCGAAACGTACTTGGTCGTTTCCTTTACCTGTTGCGCCGTGAGCAACGGCATCCGCACCGACTTTTAATGCGATTTCAACTTGTGCCTTCGCAATAATTGGGCGAGCCATTGATGTACCTAATAAATAGCTGCCTTCATATAATGCACCCGTTTTTAGTACTGGATAGATGTATTCCTTGATAAACTCTTCACGTAAATCAACGACGTAGCACTCTGATGCGCCAGATTGCAGTGCTTTTTTCTCAACACCGACTAGATCTTCTCTGTCTTGCCCCACATCGGCAACGAATGCGACCACTTCACAACCGTCATAGTTTTCTTTCAACCATGGAATAATTGCCGATGTATCCAGACCGCCTGAGTATGCTAATACAATCTTTTTAATGCCCTTTTTCATAACGTACCTATCCGCTCAATTAATTTTTTATGTATATGGCTCGATTACGATGCCAAGATCCGAGTTCCGATTGCTGTTCCATTAAACAGCTCAGGAAGTTGTTCAGCGTGACGCCAACTTGCAATATCGACGGAGCGTTGCAGTGCGTTAGCCGCGTCTAACGCAGCATTCACCTTCACAATCATTCCATCTGTAATAATTCCTTGGTCGATGAGTTTCTGCGCTTTTTGCGTCGTCATTTCATCAATTTTTTGGCCTTTGCCATCTAAAATGCCACTCACATCCGACAATAAAACCAGATCGGCATTGAGTGCTTGGGCTACCGCAGTTGCGGCTTGGTCTGCGTTCACATTCATTAGCTCACCTTCTGTGGTGATACCAATAGAACTGATGATTGGCAAATACCCCGCGCCAAGAAGCAATTTCAAGAGCTTGGCATCACCCGGTTTTGCATTCCCAACATGACCGAGCTCGTCATTCAACTGTGTAACAACCGCACTTTGCCCATCACCAAGTGATAACCCCACTGCGGGTAATTGGTGTTTAATGCTCCATGCCAGTAAGGTTTTATTTGCCGTCCCCGCTAAAGCCCCCGTAATAATGTCGATTTGATCCGCAGGTGTTACCCGTAGCCCCTGCTTCTTTACAACGGGAAGTTGCAATTTCTGCATTAATTCATCAACTAAGCAGCCACCACCATGGACAATCACCAGCTCACGTTGATGCGCTTGGCGGTATGTTTGAATGGCGGTAAAGAGTTTTTCTAACGCTTCAGTACTATCCAGTAACACACCGCCCAATTTAATCACTAAGGGTTGCATGGTTTGTCCTTATTAAAGTAATGACAGGGTTTCATTGAAACCAAAACGAATATTCATGCACTGTACAGCTTGCGCCGCGGCACCTTTTAGTAGGTTATCTTCTGTACCGACTAAAATCAGGTGTTCCCCTTTCAATACATAACCGATATCACAAAATGGCGTACCGACGACAGATTTCAATGCAGGAACGCCTTTATCATATAAACGCACCAATGGTTTGTTTTGATACGCTTCTTTAAACGTTTCACCAATTTTCTCTGCCGTGACACCCGCGTTCACCTTGCATGTGATAGTGGCGAGGATCCCTCTTGAAAAATTGCCCAGATGCGGCGTGAAAATGACTTCTTGCCCTAAATGTGTTGAGATTTCAGGCTGATGGCGATGGGTGAAAATACCGTATGGCTGCAAGCTCACTTCACAGAAGCTATTTGTCATTGAAGCCTTGCGTCCTGCCCCTGACACACCACTGGTTGCATTGATAACTGGCCACATGCTGCTATCCAATAACTTGGCTTCAATTAACGGTTTTAACGCAAGTTGTGAAACGGTTGGGTAGCAGCCTGGTACTGCAATTAACTGAGCTTGGCGAATTTTATCCGCTTGCCACTCTGCTAAACCGTAAACCGCTTGCATTAACCATTCGGTATTTGTATGTTCAAAGCCATAGTATTGGGTATAGAACGCGGGATCTTGAACCCGGTAAGCACCCGATAAGTCGAATACCACACAACCCGCCTCAAGAAATTGCGGGGCGATGTCGTGGCTCACTTCGTGTGCCGTGGCGAGGAAAACAACATCAATGCCTTTTGCTGCCTCTGCCACGTCAGTGAGTGGCTGGACAGGAAGGTCAATGATGCCTTTATACTGGGGATATAAATCAGAAAAACGTTTATTTGCATCGGCACTTTGCTTCGATACCATCAATCCTTGAAGATTAATTTCAGGGTGACGTTGCAAATAAGCGGCTAATTCTGCTCCAGTATAGCCACTGGCCCCGATAATGAGTGTGTTCAACATATGCTTTCTACCTTGTACTCGTGACCCAAACAGTTTAATGTGTATTTTTATTCAAATAAAGTGCATGAATATTGATACTATTATGGATTAAGGCTGTCAACAGTGAATATTAAATTACCTGCATTTATTGAGATTTATCGTCAATTAATTGCCACTCCATCGATTAGTGCGACTGATTCTCATTTGGATCAGAGCAATAAAGACCTTGTGGAACTCCTTGGTGGATGGTTAGAGACGCTGGGATTTTCGGTCAATATTCAACCGGTACCGGAAACACGTGATAAATATAACTTGCTAGCTTCCATTGGCGAGGGTAATGGTGGCCTGATGCTATGTGGCCATACCGATACGGTGCCTTTTGATGATGGTCGCTGGAGCAAAAACCCCTTTGAACTGACTGAGCACGATGGCAAACTTTATGGCCTCGGCACCGCAGATATGAAAGGCTTCTTTGCTTTTATTGTCGATGCGCTACGCGACATGGACCTTGCAAAGCTCAAGCGCCCACTGCATATTCTTGCTACCGCTGATGAAGAAACCTCGATGGCGGGAGCCCGTTACTTTGCGGCGAATACAGCACTGCGCCCTGATTTTGCCATCATCGGTGAGCCAACCTCGTTACAACCGATACGCGCGCACAAAGGCCATTTATCTAACGCTATCCGTATTACGGGGCAATCAGGACATTCAAGTGACCCTGAACGTGGCGTCAATGCCATTGAGCTGATGCATGAATCCATTTCTCATTTAATGACACTACGCAACACATTGAAAGAACGTTTTAATAACCCCGCTTTCGTGATCCCCTATCCCACCATGAACTTTGGTCATATTCATGGCGGTGATGCGGCAAACCGTATTTGTGGTTGCTGTGAATTACATATGGATATTCGCCCACTACCGGGGCTGACATTGCAAGATTTGGATGAGCTACTAAATGATGCCCTCGAACCTGTTCGGGCTAAATGGCCGGGTCGCTTGGCCATTGAGTCAATGCATCCACCGATACCGGGTTATGAATGCCCAACAGACCACAAAATGGTGGCGGTGATAGAACAGTTGCTGGGTCAAAAAGCCGATACGGTAAACTACTGTACTGAAGCCCCGTTTATTCAAGAGCTTTGCCCAACTTTAGTTCTGGGCCCCGGCTCTATTGAACAAGCCCATCAACCCGATGAGTTTATCGATATGCGCTTTATTGAGCCTACCCGCCAGCTAATTAGCCAAATGATTGAGCATTTCTGCTTCACAGAATAAATCAAACTATCTACTCACATCAACGCGACGCTGAAAAGGGTCGCGTTTTTTATCATGAATTTTTTTCTTGTTCTGACTGAAAAAACATCAGCGCGATAATTTAATTTAAGTATTGACTATTGATACCGATCTGGTAATTTCTATTTAGACGTCTAAACGTATAGATGCATACATGGATATAATAATTAACAAAGATAATAGTTAGTCTGCAAATTGCGAGGTTACAGGGTATGAGTTTTTTTCACGCAAATCAGCGCGAAGCGCTAAATCAAAATTTAGCTGAATTAGATGGACAAATTAATGTTTCATTTGAATTTTTCCCACCTCGCAGTGAAGAGATGGAGCAGACGCTTTGGAAATCCATCGATCGGCTCAAAAACCTGAAACCGAAATTTGTCTCTGTCACCTACGGCGCTAACTCAGGCGAACGGGATAGAACCCATAGCATTATTAAAGATATCAAAGACAAAACAGGCTTAATTGCGGCACCACACTTGACCTGCATTGATGCCAGCAAAGATGAATTAAAATCTATCGCTCGTGATTATTGGAATAATGGTATTCGCCATATTGTTGCCTTACGGGGTGATTTTCCTGATAACAGCCATAAGCCCGATATGTATGCGACAGATTTGGTTGAATTATTAAAAGGTGAAGCCGATTTTGATATTTCCGTGGCGGCTTACCCTGAAGTTCATCCTGAAGCCAAAAGTGCGCAGGCTGACTTAATTAACCTAAGAAAGAAAATTGAAGCAGGCGCTAACCGTGCGATTACCCAATTTTTCTTTGATGTTGAAAGCTATTTGCGCTTTCGTGACCGCTGTGTGGCCACAGGTATTGATGTGGAAATTGTGCCGGGGATCTTGCCTGTTTCCAACTTCCGCCAATTAGAGCGTTTTGCCAAACTCACTAACGTGCGCATCCCTGCGTGGATGAGTAAAATGTATGAAGGGTTAGATGATGACCCAGAAAGCCGCAACCTTGTCGGCGCATCCATTGCTATGGATATGGTGAAGATCCTCAGCCGCGAAGGTGTGAAAGATTTCCATTTTTACACACTGAACCGCTCTGAGCTGACCTATGCCATCTGCCATACTTTAGGGGTTAGGCCTTAGTCAATTCACGGTGATAAAACATATAACTGCTGTTTTATCACCGAATTACTTTTAAATAATGAAAGCGTTAAACCAGAGCTGGGTCTGGGATATTTACCTGAATGAATACAGGCTCTTTTTCATTAACAAACTGCTCTAACGTGAACTTTTGATAGTTAAGGTTGTTATAACCCCGAAATAACAATATTCCCCTTTGAAGGTCGGTCAGTACCGTCCAGACAGAGAACTCCGTTAAATACAGTTTGAAGATGTCATCCTCCCCCAATAACGGATCCACTGATGCATTTTTAGGGCGATCAAACTTGTTCATAACATGCCCTAGCTCAACCATCTGTACATTAGGGTCCGAGACTTTATGATAATACGTTGAATAATAGACCGCTCGCACAAACCGGCCTACCGAGGTATCCGCATTGGGTACCGCGGCAAGTGCAATACCGCTATCTGGCTGTGATACCTTCATATTACCCAATGTACTGGATGACACATCAACATTCGATAGTTGAGTATAATTATTAAGATTCGTTAAATGCCAAGGAAACTCAGGGCCGTTAGTCATGCAACGCGTTGGGTTATCATAGATATGTAAAACACCACCCGAGACCTCAACCACAATACATGCCCCTGTTTTATCATAAAAAGCATAATGAAAAGGACTTGGCATATTGCGTAGTAATAAGAGCTTTTGCGACCAAAATGCGGTTTTAGGAATTGCTTTTTTTAACTCTGCCACCGTTGCGTATTGTGACAAAGCCCACTCCCCAATCGATGCTATTGGTACCGCTTTAGCGTATTTTTTAGGGCTTAAAGGCGCAAGCTCTGAATCGGTTATCATATTTAAGCTAAATGCGAGTCCCGCTGAGTTTACGCCTTCAAGCACATCCCTTGCACCAATAATACTCACCGGTGCAGTGATTGCCAAAAAAGGATACTTAACTCGGTATTTTAAACCCAACGAACCATCCGGTGCTTTTCTCTGAAAGACATGTGATTTGGGGTAATAAGTCAAAATTGATTCAGGCTCATCTGATGAAAACTCTAATGTCCTTCCATGATAAACATTTTTGTTTTGATCTGTGATTGCCAATGAAGTACAAGCAAAAGCATGATAATGGGCTTCACTTGTTAACATTCAACCCTCCTTAATAAACCATCTATTTTTGTTAGTTATAATAACATTGTGTTATAAAAAATCATTATCAATTTATACACAGCCTACATTTTTCAAAATAGAGAATAAACCATATCAACGATAAGCGATAAATTCCATCAGGTTGAACAAACATAATAATAATGAAATATTCGACTCATAATTAAAAATGGCATCTCATTTAGAGCATCATATTTTATAGTTATTATTTTAAATAAACTTAAATAACCTTTAATATCATGAAAACCATCATTTAAATATTATTACAACCTTTAACATGAATGAAATTTTATATACAGATAAACTATAGCGGATAATCTCCCAGATCCACGGCACCAACACAAATAAAACAAAAATCACAAAATAGGTAAATAAATGGATAACAAAGCTTAATTTTATAAACATAACAGCATTAAATTTTACAAAGTGCCTATTAACGAAGTAAAGAAAATGATATTTAATAATCTTCACATTAATTAAAAACTTATATTAAACAATCACCACCTAATTACTCTTTAAGTTAGAATTCAAATTTATTTTATTTTTTTAAATTTATAGCTTTGGGTATAACCAAAAATTGGCGTATATTTAATATTGAGCTCAAAAATCAACATAAAATAATCACCACATAGTTATTGAGGGGTTTTAGATATGAGTAATAACGTTTCAAATTCAAAACATAGTGGAATAGATGATATTTATGCATCACTCGAATTATCCAAATCTTTACCGAAGAATAAGTTTCCATTAAAAGAACAAGACCCGCGTAATGTATTTAGTGCAGTGCGTGATGAATTAATGTTAGACGGTAATTCGCGTCAAAACCTCGCCACGTTTTGCCAAACATGGGTGGATGATGAGATTCGAGATCTCATGGACTTATCTATTGATAAAAACATGATAGATAAAGATGAATACCCTCAAACAGCTGAAATAGAAAACCGTTGTGTGCATATGTTAGCTGACCTTTGGCATTCACCTGATGCAGAAAATACCCTTGGATGCTCAACGATTGGTTCTTCAGAAGCCGCAATGTTGGGCGGCTTGGCACTAAAATGGCAATGGCGTAAAAAACGTGCTGCACAAGGTAAACCAACCGATAAACCAAATATGATTTGCGGACCCGTTCAAGTATGTTGGCATAAATTTGCTCGCTACTTCGATGTGGAACTCCGAGAGATACCATTGGAAGGTGATCGCCTCATTATGAGCCCTGAAGAGGTCTTAAAACGGGTTGATGAAAATACTATTGGGGTTGTGCCAACGCTAGGTGTCACATTTACCTGCCAATATGAGCCAGTAAAAGCCGTTCATGACGCACTAGATAAACTACAAAAAGAAACGGGGCTTGATATTCCTATTCACGTTGACGGTGCAAGTGGTGGTTTCTTAGCGCCATTTTGTGCGCCAGATTTAGAATGGGATTTTCGTTTACCTCGCGTAAAATCCATTAACTCTTCAGGGCATAAATTTGGCTTAGCACCACTTGGTGCTGGCTGGGTAATCTGGCGTGAAGCAAAAGACTTACCTGAAGAATTGATTTTTAACGTGAACTACTTAGGTGGCAACATGCCAACCTTCGCACTTAACTTCTCTCGCCCTGGCGGGCAAATTATTGCGCAATACTATAATTTCCTCAGGCTGGGTCGCGAAGGTTACGCAAAAATTCATAATGCCTGTTATGCAACCGCACAATTCCTCGCACGTGAAATAGAGAAATTAGGGCCATTTGAAATGATTTTTGATGGTGACAGCCAGCAGGGGATCCCCGCACTTGCTTGGAAACTCAAAAAAGGTGCAGCCACCAGCAACTATTCCTTATACGACATTGCAGATAAACTGCGTAGCCGTGGTTGGCAAGTTCCCGCCTATTCAATGCCTGCAAATCGTGAAGACTTAGTCGTTCAACGTATTTTAGTACGTCATGGTGTGAGCCTAGACTTAGCGGCGCTGCTTATCGATGACTTTAAACGAACCCTCGATTATTTCGATAAACACCCTGTTAATAAACCGCTAACCGAAGAAGAAGGCGGTGGCTTCAACCACAGTTAATGTATTTTTTGTCTATTAAGCCAAAGAAATTCATATTCTTTGGCTTCTATTCGGGTCTGCGCTAAACAGGCAGATTATGTTTGGATTTAAGGAGAACTCGTATGGCAACAACAACGACAGCTCCAGCCGCAAAACAGCTGACATTGTTAGGCTTCTTTGCAATTACTGCCTCTATGGTAATGGCAGTCTACGAATACCCAACATTCGCAACCTCAGGCTTTAGTTTGGTATTTTTCTTATTATTAGGTGGATTGCTGTGGTTTATTCCTGTCGCACTTTGTGCGGCTGAGATGGCGACAGTTGAAGGTTGGGAGGAAGGTGGCGTTTTTGCTTGGGTTTCAAACACCCTCGGTGAACGCTGGGGATTTGCGGCTATTTCCTTTGGCTACCTGCAAATTGCAATCGGCTTTATTCCCATGCTGTATTTTGTGTTGGGGGCACTGTCATACATTCTTAATTGGCCTGAACTCAACACCGATCCTGTGACTAAAACAATAGGTGCACTGGTTATTCTATGGGTTTTGGCCTTCACACAATTCGGTGGGACAAAATATACTGCCACAATTGCAAAAGTCGGTTTTTTCGCCGGTATTTTACTCCCTGCGCTCATTTTAGTGTTTTTAGCTGTTAGCTATTTAGCTAGTGGAGCACCGCTTGCGATTGAAATCAGTACCTCCACCTTTTTCCCTGATTTTACTAAAATAGGAACATTGGTTGTTTTTGTCGCCTTTATCTTAAGTTATATGGGAGTAGAGGCATCAGCAACCCACGTTAATGAAATGAAAAACCCGGGTAGAGACTATCCCGCAGCGATGTTTCTACTGATGATTGCCGCCATTTGTTTAAGTTCGATAGGGGGCTTATCTGTCGCAGCGGTGATCCCAAATAGTGAAATCAACCTCTCCGCAGGTGTTGTACAAACCTTTAACGTTTTGGTGACTCACTTTAACTCAACACTTGAGTGGGCAGTACGGATCATCGCAGCATTGCTGTTACTTGGAGTATTGGCTGAAATCGCGTCATGGATTGTTGGGCCTTCAAGAGGGATGTATGTGGCTGCTCAAAAAGGCATCCTGCCGCAAAGTTTTGCAAAAGTGAATAAAAATGGGGTACCTGTCACCTTGGTGATTTCTCAATTACTTATTACCACGATTGCCATCGTTGTACTCACTAATACGGGTGGCGGCGGTAATATGTCTTTCTTAATTGCCTTGGCCTTAACCGTTGTTATCTACTTATGTAGCTATTTTATGCTGTTCTTAGGTTATATCCATTTAGTGTGTAAACAACCTGAGAAAAAACGTGCATTCAATATTCCAGGTGGGAAAAGCTTTAAAGTCCTTGTGGCTGTCATTGGCTTAATTATTTCCATCTTGGCATTCGTCGTTTCATTCTTCCCGCCTAGCTCGCTCCCGAGTGGAACAAGTAATAATACGTATGTCACGCTACTTGCAGTGAGCTTTGTGATTATTTTCTTGTTGCCGTTTGTTATTTACGCATTCCACAGCAAACAAGGTAAAGCCATCCCTGTCTCGCTGGTGCATATTAAAGCGCATAACGCCCCAAAAAATCACTTTTTTATCCACCCTAGAGCTCGCTCTACCTATCATTTAATTCACCATGATAGCCAAGAGAACACTCCGAAATAATAGGCTGATATAAAAAAACCACCCGCTTGCGGGTGGTTTACTTTGGCCTGATAAAACCATGTCACTGCTTATAATTCAATAAGAAACTAACCCGTATTACGCATCCCTGCCGCCACACCCGCAATAGTCACCATCAGTGCTTGTTCAACACGCGGGTCTGGGTGCTCCTGTTGGCGAGAACGGTGCAGTAATTCTGCCTGCAACACGTTAAGTGGGTCGGTATATACGTTACGCAGAGCGATAGATTCCGCAATCCATGGCAAATCCGCCATTAACGCTTCATCTTTCGACACCGCCAGCACGCTTTTAATATCATCCGATAACTGGTCACGCAGTTTTTGACCTAATGGCCATAAACGCTCTTCCACTAAACGGTGATCATAATATTCCGCCAGCCACAGGTCAGCCTTGGCATACACCATCTCTAACATCGCGATGCGCGTATTAAAGAACGGCCATTGCTGCCACATTTCATCAAGCACAGATTGCTTGCCTTCTTGCTCAATAACATGTTTTAGCGCAGCTCCAGCACCTAACCATGCAGGCAACATTAAGCGGTTTTGTGTCCATGCAAAAATCCATGGAATGGCACGCAAGGTTTCCACACCGCCCGTCGGGCGACGTTTTGCTGGGCGTGAACCTAATGGTAATTTGCCGAGCTCTTGCTCTGGCGTTGCAGCGCGAAAATACGGGACAAAATCTGGCTGCTCACGCACATAATCACGGTACATCGCGCAAGACACATCAGACAGCGAATCCATAACGGACTTCCACTCATTTTTTGGCTCTGGTGGTGGTAATAGGTTCGCTTCTAAAATCGCACTCGCATACAGCGCAAGGCTGCTAATAGTGACTTGTGGTAGACCGAACTTAAAGCGGATCATTTCCCCTTGCTCAGTCACACGTAAACCACCTTTTAAGCTTCCTGGTGGTTGGGACAGTAACGCAGAATGTGCTGGCGCACCGCCGCGCCCAATGGTACCACCACGGCCGTGGAATAACGTTAGCGTCACGCCTTCTTTTTCACACAGTTTGATTAATGCATCTTGTGCACGATATTGCGCCCACGATGCCGCCATCACACCCGCATCTTTCGCGGAGTCTGAGTAGCCAATCATCACCATTTGACGGTCGTCGATAAGCTCACGATACCAGTCAATGCTTAACAGTTTTGTCATGACGCTTTCAGCGTTATTTAAATCCTCAAGGGTTTCAAATAACGGCGCGACAGGCAGGCGAATAGAAGCACCCGCTTCTTTGAGCAATAATTTTACTGCTAAAACATCTGAAGGCACTTTTGCCATTGAAATGACGTAGGCTGCGATAGAATCATTCTTCGCTTTCGCGATCACGCGGCAGGTTTCAAATACTTCTTGGGTTTCTGCGCTTGGCTGCCAATCTTGTGGGATCAATGGACGACGGGACTGCAATTCCGTTAACAGGAATTGTTGTTTTTCCTCTTCAGACCACTGCGCATAATCGCCCAGCCCTAAATACTGGGTGAGCTCTGCAATTGCATCCGTATGGCGCGTACTTTCTTGGCGCACATCAATGCGCACCAGTTGCAAACCAAAACTGCGAATTCGGCGCAAGGTATCCAGCAACTGGCCATTTGCAATAATTTTCATATTGCAGGCAATTAATGATTGATAACAAGCGTATAGCGGATCCCATAACTGAGCATTATCCGTTAACAGGTCTGCTGGCGGCAAAACTTGTTCACCTTTCACGCGGCGCTCTAAATATTCCAATGTGGAGAACAATTGGCTGCGCAGGTTTTTTGCAATTTGGCGATACGGTTCGTCAACATCATCCCCGCCCGCTAAAGCACGTAATTCAGGCGTGGCTTCCGTCATGGACAGCTCAGATACCAGCACCTGAATATCTTTCAGGAATAAATCGGCCGCTTTCCAACGGCTTAATAACAAAACGTGACGAGTGACCTCTGCCGTCACATTTGGGTTACCGTCACGGTCGCCGCCCATCCATGATGTAAAGCGGATTGGGTTGGCTTCGACAGGAAGAACAGCCCCAATAGACTCTTCCAGTTGCTCATTAAACTCACGTAAAAATGCTGGGACACCTTCCCACAACGAATTTTCAACGACAGCGAAGCCCCATTTTGCTTCATCAATCGGCGTTGGGCGAATTTTACGGATTTCATCCGTATGCCATGATTGAGCCACTAATTGGCGCAGACGGCGCATAATATTATTGCGTTCATAATCAGCAATATCGTCGTGGTCGAGTTGCGATAAACAATTATTTACCTCAACCAATTTGTGGATCAGTGTACGACGCGCAATTTCAGTGGGATGCGCGGTTAAAACCAGCTCAATGGATAACTGCTCCACCGCTTTTTGGATATCATTGTCCGTAAAGCTTTTGTCTTTTAAGCGGCTGAATAATTTTTTCAATGCCACAGGGTTACTTGCGGCTTCACCATGTGGAGAAATACTGTGGTATTGCTCAGCCACGTTAGTCAGGTTTAAAAATTGATTAAATGCCCTTGCAACGGGAAGCAATTCATCATTCGAGAGGTTTTGCAATGTCATCAGCAACTTTTGGCGCTGAACTTCATTACCTGCACGGGAGGATTTGGAAAGCTTACGAATGGATTCAACTTTATCAAGTATGTCCTCGCCTAGTGCTTCCTTGATGGTATCGCCGAGTAGCTTACCCAGCATACTGACATTACTGCGCATTGCGGAATATTGCTGATTCATGAGACTCCTGACCTTGTGCTTCTGGCAGAATGCATCCCCGCACTAAGCACGGTTAACAGACTGCGACCTGTTTCCTGTAACAAAATTTCAGTCGGCTGCGTTAGAGTTGTCGTTTTGTGATGCAGCCCGCTAAATTTACCCTTGAGTGTATATTCATATCAGAAAAAAATGGCTTTGGGGGATTTTTCTGAAATTTAATTACAGCCTTATTTTTATTAATTTTTCTTATTTAAGTATTGTTTCAGCGCAATATATCGTCGATTCAGCACTTTTAAGACATGAATAATGTTGAAGAATTAAATCATCAGAATAAAAAGAGGGAAAAAAGGGTGAGAATTAAAAAATTTCATGATGTATTGGCGCTCTGTATAAAAATAAGAGCACCAATACACGCAAAAAATCACTACAACAATTGGGAAAGTCGGTTTAAATCTGACTGAATTGCCCCAGCGGTGACATCGCGCCCAGCACCGGGCCCACGGATCACTAATGGGTTATCACGGTACCAGCGACTTTCGATAGCAAAAACGTTATCCCCTGGTAATAATGAAGCCAGTGGGTGGTCGGGTTTTACTGCTTCCACGCCTACTTTTGCTTTCCCTTTCACCGCATCAAACCGCGCAACATAACGCAGCACTAAGCCGAGTTCTTGCGCTGCTTCTAAGCGTTGCTGCATTTGCTCATTGATAACGGCGCTATTTTCGAAAAACTCATCTAAAGAGCCTGTCTGTGCTTGTTTCGGCACTAATGATTCAACACGCACTTCATCTGGCTCGATATCATAACCGGCCTCACGCGCTAGAATAATCAGTTTGCGCATCACGTCTTGCCCTGAAAGGTCAATGCGTGGGTCAGGCTCCGTTAAGCCCTGTTGCCATGCCTGCTCGACAAGCTCACTAAACGGTACAGAACCATCAAATTGCAAAAATAACCAAGATAATGTTCCCGAAAAAATACCGCTAATTGCTAATATTCCATCACCGCTTTCTTTTAAATCACGCACGGTGTAGTTGATGGGTAACCCTGCCCCCACCGTTGCATTATACAACCAGTGACGACCTGTTTTTGAGAAGGCATCGCGAATTTGGCGGTACTGCTCTGTTTGTGCCGCCCCAGCGATTTTATTGGCGCTGATCACATGGAAACCGTAACTGGCGAAATCCACATAGTTCTCCGCCAATGCTTCACTGGCAGTAACATCAAGAACCACGAGGTCATCATAAGGATGAGAACGCATCCAAAGGAATAAATTATCATCTTCATGTTCAACAGCTTCATCATCGAAGAACGCCAATGCACGACTAGGGTCGATACCTTGATAATTCAATAAACTACGGCGACTATCCACCACACCTGCCAACACAAAATCAAAGTCACTACGGGCAGAGATATTGTGTTGTTCTGCGGCAAAAAGCTCTAACCAACGCGCCCCAATATTCCCTTTACCAAATAACACTAAACCAATACGCTTTTCTGCGCGGAACAAGCTTTGGTGCATACCTTGGATCAGGTGCTCAGTTTGGTTAGTACGCAGCACGGCAACTAGACTAATGGCATCTTCAGAGTGCCAAATAAATTCGACAGGTTGGCCTTTAAGCTCTTCATAGAAACGATGACTATGTAGCGGCTTTTTACACACACCTGCACCAACTAAAGCAACTAATGAAAAGCCTTCCCGTAAGGATAATGACCCCGGTAAAACTGCTTCTTCGAGAACATTTAGTGCACTTTCAACAAGTTCAGAGGTATAGCACAGCTGAATTAATGCACGATCATCATGAATTCCCCGTGCAAGTGGGCGTAACTGAACACGTTTTAGCAGTAAATCCACATCTTTGCAGATTTGCTTGAAATCGCGACCTGTTGCAATACGCAGCTCAATTAAGCACACGTCATCGTGACTGGTGACAATTTTTGCCCCTGCACCAGACGCCAAAACACGCTCAATTTTGGTAGAGCCTTGTTCTGGCTGGTAGCTGCATCTGAGTTGTAAATCGATATTGCTTACCGATACTGGCTGTAACGTGCGCGTATGCAGAACAGGAGCCGCGAGTCGCGCTAATTCACTCGCTTCATCAAGACGCAATAAAGGCAGCAAACACGCGTCTTTTACTTTACGGGGATCCGCACTGTACACCCCAGCAACATCACTCCAAATGGTTACTTTCGCCACATCGGCCAATGCACCCACTTGAGTCGCAGAGTAGTCACTCCCATTGCGCCCCAATAAAACGGTTTCACCTTGTTGATTACGCGAGATAAACCCAGTCACAACAATACGGCGATTAGGCAATTGCGTTAACTGTTGCTGTAATAAATAACGTGACTGTATTTCATCAACTTGTGGCTGCGCGGCACGCTCGGCACGTAGAAATAAACGTGCATCCAACCATGCACTTGGCATCTCGGTTTGTGCTAACACTTCTGACATCAAACGCGCTGACCAAATTTCACCATGCCCGACAACTTCGGCATACGTTGCATCGTTAATAGGTTTGTCAAGTAATGCGCTTAAGCGCTCTAAATCTTCAATAAATAACTGGCTCAATACTTCCGCTTTTTTTTCAGGCAGAAGGCTATCAATTAAATCCAGTTGATATCGACGCAAAGACTGCTGTGCCTGATGTGCTGATATGCGATCACTTTGGCTCAGCTTTAGCCAATTAATCAGTTGATTAGTTGTACTGCCAGCTGCGGAAACCACCATTAAATCACCGGGTTGGCTATAATTTGCCATAATAGTCGCGACTCGCTGGTAACACTTTGCATCCGCGAGACTACTTCCCCCAAACTTATGTAACTGACGGTGACAAGGAGCCACCTCAACCGCTGTTAGTACACTCATCAAAAACTCCGCTAACGTTGTGCCGCAGCCTTAAATGCTTGGTCTAAATCTGCAATTAAATCCTGCACATCTTCAATCCCAACTGAAATACGCAATAAACTGTCTGTGATGCCCGCTTCAAAACGTGCCTGTGCTGACATCCCTGCATGGGTCATTGTTGCTGTGTGTGAAATCAATGTTTCGACCCCACCTAATGATTCCGCTAATGTAAACAGCTTTAGTGCACACAAAAAATGGCGTAATTGAGCCTCATCACCTGCAAATTCAAAGCTTAACATCGCCCCAAACCCTTTTTGTTGTTTGAGCGCAATTTCATGCCCTGGATGATCTTCCAATGCAGGATAATACAATTTTTTGACCAAAGGCTGAGCTTTAAGATATTTTACGATTTCATGCGCATTTTGTTGTTGCTGTAAAATACGCGGGGACAGGGTTCGAATGCCCCTTAACAATAAATAGCTATCAAACGCCCCACCTGTTACACCAATATTATTGGCCCACCAGGCTAAGTCGATTGCCCATTTCTCTTCTTTTGCAATAACCACACCTGCCACAATATCTGAGTGGCCATTAAGGTATTTTGTACACGAATGCACGACAAAATCAGCCCCAAGTGAAATAGGTTGCTGAAGTATTGGGCTCAAAAATGTGTTATCCACCACGACTAATGCACCAGCTTCATGGGCTAACTGAGCAATCTGCTGGATATCAAAAATTCTTAATAACGGGTTACTTGGCGTTTCGATAAGCACTAATTTTGGTTTTTTCGCCAGCGCCGCTTTTAACGCCGTTTCATTACTTTGATCGACAAACTGAACTTGATATGCCCCACGCTCGTGCTGGCTGTTAAATAAACGGTAGCTGCCACCATAACAATCATGGGGAGCAACTAATAAATCCCCCGGACGTAAAAACACAGTACATATTAGGTGAAGCGCCGACATACCACTGTTTGTCATCACCGCACCGCTGCCGCCTTCCAGTTGCGCCAATGTTTTTTGCACAATATCACGACCAGGGTTACCACGACGTGAATAATCATGGGCGCGAGGCTCATTAAAGTCCGTAAAATTATAGGTACTGGATAAATAAATGGGAGGCACTACGCAACCAAATTGTTGGTCTTCATTTAATCCATTATGAATTGCGATGGTTGACGGCTTGTAAGTCATAAACGCTTCTCCTGAACAGTGATAGACCAAATCATACCCACCAGATGTTTAGACGTCAACATACCTAGACGTCTAAACCTCTTTACGTTTATATCAAGTAATGGAATAATCAGCCTTAATAATTATGTGTTAATTGATAGTCAATCGCATAAGTGGACTTAGTTCGTTAATTTTATACAATATTTTGTGATAAACTACGTTAAGTCGCGCCTAACATATATGCAGGCCTTCTCGATTTAGAGCTTAGAATAAGTTTCTATTAAAAAGAATATGCATATTATTTTTTATTATTATTGAAAATATCCAAGGTATCTCATGGCTGAATGGAATGGTGAATATGTCAGTCCGTATGCTGAACATGGCAAAAAGAGTGAGCAAGTAAAAAAAATTACAGTATCTATTCCGTTAAAGGTACTCAAAATTTTAACTGACGAACGTACTCGCCGTCAGATTAATAACTTACGTCATGCCACTAACAGTGAATTACTGTGTGAAGCATTTTTACATGCGTTCACCGGCCAACCACTGCCAAATGATGAAGATCTGCGTAAAGAGCGCAATGACGAGATCCCTGAAGCCGCAAAAGAAATTATGCGCGAATTGGGTATCGACCCAGAAACGTGGGAATATTAATTCTTACGACGAGACTTACGCATTCCAAAATCCTTACTACGCCACAATCTCCGTGGTGTAGTGTCTCTATCGAGACAAAAAATGCGCTAGATTCCTCTGAATTATATTTAATTCAGAATCCCCCTCAGGCTTTATTCATTCGCACACTCTACACTTTTGGCTATTAATCCATAGCTACAGCTAATAATTAAAATCACGAAGGATAGTGCAATGAATAAATACAATCTGGCTTTGATTGGACTACTAAGCGGTGTATTGATGGTCACCGCAGGGTGTGGAAATCGCCCATATGTAGAGTCCCAAAACTATAAAGATGTTGCAGAACCTCAAACTTCAGCGAAAAAGCTTGGGACAAAATGGGGGGAGGATGTCAATTCTGCAGTCACCACCGTTAATGCCACACGCTTAACCAATACCCCTTTTGATACTGCCGCTATCTATTACCGTGGCGAACGAGTTCCGAATAATATTCAAACCATGAATTATATCGCGTTATCCCCTGTCGAAATTCAGGTGACGAATGAACGTGGCCGTAAGATGCCAATGTACCGTAATAACCAAGGTCAATATATTTTGCCTGCACAAGAAGGCCAACGGTATCAATTAACCATCAAAAATACCGATAGAAATCGCATTTATGAAGTCGTAACAAGCGTCGATGGGGTTGATGTATTAAATGGCCGTGCGGGTTCTTATCAAAATAGTGGATATTTAATTCGCCCAAGAAGTGAAGTCACCATTGAAGGTTTTCGTAAAAGCCAAGACCAAGTTGCTGCATTCCGCTTTGCCGCCCCTGAAGGATCCTATGTGAACCAAAATGCCCAAGGCGATGAACGAAATATTGGTGTTATTGGTTTTGCACTCTTTGAAGTCCGCGAAGAATTACCTGATTGTGAAGCCAATCCGTTCCCAGCAGATACGCAATACGCACCAGCACCGTGCCGTAAGCGATAGATAATAAAAAGGGGTAAAAGCGCGTACCCCGCGGTAGCGCTTTTTTATTTTATGACACATAAATTTGCCAGACAAAAGTCAAAATTATCAATTTTTCTTATATTTTAATTCTAAGCTCATGACATTTTCTCATGCGAATTGGCAATTTCTATCGTTTAAACAAATATCGACAATTTACCTTAATCCATAAAATTATTTTAACATATAATAAATACCAGTTATTAACAAACCAACAAGATGGTATTTCACAATGAAAAAAATAATTGCAGTGTCTCTTCTGAGTTTAATTTCAAGTATGGCGATGGCATCTGGCAGCGGTTTTTACGTTTCTGGTAAGATGGGAACCTCTATCATTAAACTGTCTGACCAAAAATGGTCTGATGAAGATGGTAGCGTTGGCGGGGGTAGCAAAACAAAAGGCGTATTTGGTGGGGGTATTGCTCTTGGTTATGACCTGTATGATGCAACCTCTTTACCTCTACGCACAGAATTAGATGTTACTCTGCGCGGTAAAGCCTCATCTAAACACAACTTAGCAACGAGCTCATGGGATAATGGTAACGGCTCTTTCTATTCAGATAGTGAAGATGCTAAAAATGATATTACATTAAATACCTTTATGATTAATACATATTATGATTTTAAAAACCAAACCAATTTCACACCGTATGTGTCTGTGGGTTTAGGTTTAGCGAGCATTAAGCATAAAGCACAGTATATCTATACTGAAACCAATTCAGGCGGCAGTGAATACGATGCATTCTCGAAATCAAAAACCAACAGCAATTTTGCTTGGAGTTTAGGTTTAGGTTCGCAATATGCGATTAATGATAACCTTTCATTGGACTTGAGCTATCGCTTCTTAGATGCAGGCAAATCCGATGTCAGTTATAACGACGATGGCGATACGCTCAAGTCTAAAGTAAAAGTCCGTAGTAATGACTTCATGTTTGGTGTGCTTTACCGTTTCTAATTTATTCGGTTAAAAACAAAAAACGCGTATTTTAGGCATTAAAAAAGGGAAACTCAGTTTCCCTTTTTTTCGCATTTCACAAGTTCGATTATTTCTTAGAACCTGGGATGCTGAAACGTTGGTTGAAGCGATCAACACGACCACCAGTCGCAACATCACGCTGTTTACCAGTATAGAACGGGTGGCAGTTACCACAAACGTCCAGGTTCAGCGAGTGACCAGCAGTTGAATTAATTTTCATTACATTACCGCAAGAACAAGTTGCAGTAACTTCTTCGTATTTAGGGTGAATACCTTTTTTCATGGGAGAACCTCTAATAAGGCCGTGTCGCCATTCCAGCCCTAACGCCGGACACCACACGTCGTGTTGATTGAATTTAATGTATTGGTAAAATTAAGTACCAAAGGCGGCGGATCATACAGAAATTCTATTTGCCACGCAATGAAAAACGCGTAAATTTTGTGATATTCTAGTTGGCTATCGCGCTTAATATCGAACAAAAAACAGACGGAAATCCAGTTATGATCGTCGTTCAGGTGGCTTTACCTGTTCCTTTGAACCGCACTTTTGATTATCGACTACCAGATAACATGCCACTTCCTGTTGTGGGGAGCCGCGTGATGGTGCCGTTTGGTAAACGCCAAGCCCTTGGGATTGTGGTCAAACATAGTGATAAAAGCGAATTTGCAGAAGACCAGCTTAAAACCATCGAGCTGGTTCTCGACACGCAAACGCTGTTTCCTGATGATGTGTGGCAACTCTTGTTATGGTCTTCTCAATATTACCATTACCCGATAGGCGAAGTGCTCTTTCATGCCTTACCGACTTTACTGCGCCAAGGGAAAGCGGCTGAGTTTACGCCAATCTGGCAATGGCAAGCGACTGAAGAGGGGATCGCAGCCGATCTCAATGAATTTAAGCGATCGCCCAAACAGCAACAAGCGTTAGCATTGCTCAAGCGCAGCGCAGTTTATCGCCATCAAGTCAGTGAGCTTGAAATCAGTGAAAGCGCACTACAATCCCTTAAAAAGAAAGACTATATCGAATTACACCCTGTGCAGCCAAGCGTCGAAAAATGGCAGCCAACTTTTGAAGTGTGTGGTGAACGGTTACGTCTGAATAGCGAACAAGCCACGGCTGTCGGGGCAATACGTGCTCAAGACGATGAGTTTTCCCCTTGGCTACTGGCGGGGATCACCGGCTCAGGGAAAACGGAAGTTTATTTGAGTGTGCTCGAAAATGTGCTGGCGCAAGGAAAACAAGCGCTTGTTTTGGTACCTGAAATTGGTTTAACGCCACAAACCATTAACCGCTTCCGCGAACGGTATAACGCCCCAGTGGATGTGTTGCACTCTGCACTTAATGATAGCGAGCGTTTAGCCGTCTGGTTGCGTGCCAAGCTAGGCCAAACCGCCATCATCATTGGTACACGCTCCGCCCTTTTTACCCCCTTTGCCAACCTTGGCATTATTATTATCGATGAAGAGCACGACACTTCATATAAACAGCAAGATGGCTGGCGCTATCACGCACGGGACTTAGCCGTTTTTCGCGCGAAAAAAAATAATATCCCCATTGTGATGGGTACCGCAACCCCTTCACTCGAAACCTTGCTCAATGTGAAGCAGCAAAAATACCGCCAACTTAATCTGACCATTCGTGCGGGGAATGCACGCCCCGCAACGCAGCATTTAATTGATTTAAAAGGCCAGCCCCTAAAATTTGGCCTTTCACACTTACTTATCCAGCACATTAAAGAGCATCTAGCACAAAATAATCAGGTGATTTTGTTTTTAAATCGCCGCGGTTACTCCCCTGCTTTAATTTGCCATGAATGCGGCTGGATTGCCGAGTGCCAACGCTGCGACCACTACTATACGTTGCACCAAAACTTCCACCAGCTACGCTGCCACCATTGTGATAGCCAGCGCCCAGTGCCTCGCCAATGCCCGCAATGTGGTTCAACACATTTAGTACCTGTTGGGATGGGAACAGAACAGCTTGAAGAAGGAATATCCGAGCTGTTCCCAGATACCCCTGTCACACGTATTGACCGTGACACAACTAGCCGCAAAGGGGAACTCGAGCAGCACTTAAACCAAGTGCACGAGGGCGGCGCGCGTATTTTGATTGGCACGCAGATGTTAGCCAAAGGGCACCATTTCCCCGATGTCACCTTAGTGGCATTACTGGATGTCGATGGTGCGCTGTTTTCCAGTGATTTTCGTGCCGCAGAACGTTTTGCTCAACTGTATGTACAGGTTTCAGGGCGTGCAGGGCGTGCAGGTAAGCAAGGGGAAGTTTTTTTACAAACACATCACCCCGAGCACCCTTTGCTGCTGACCTTATTGGAAAACGGTTATGATGCATTTACCCAAGAAGCAATGGAAGAACGCCATGTGGCGATGCTCCCGCCTTACACCAACCATATTTTGATCCGCTCTGAAGATCACAACAACCAAGACTCGCGCCAATTCTTACAAAATGTCCGTCAGTACATTACTGAGCACCCACAAAGTGATGCAAAACTGTGGATTTTAGGGCCATCTCCGTCGATTCAAGCAAAACGAGGCGGCCGTTTCCGCTGGCAGCTCCTGTTACAACACCCTTCTCGCCCTTACTTGCAACACTTTATGGCGCAATTATTACCTGAAATCATCAAACAGCCAGCAAGCCGCAAAGTAAAATGGAATGTGGATGTCGACCCAACAGATGGCTAACGTATTACCGAATTTAAAGGGTAATTTTTACTTTACCCTTATTATCCGATAAGTAATCTTTCACTTTTTCGCGTCCAGTTTGTTGATATTGTGAACTATCTTTTTTTGCATAAAACATCATGTTTTGTGTGAATTCCGACCAACTTGAGATCCTCTTATCTTTTAATCCCCTAAATTATTTTTGAAATTTGCGAAGCAGCTCTAAAAAATGATGCGTGTCACACTTTTTATGCAAACTAGGTAACAGATATTATTGAGAATCTAATTAGAATAACTTCTAATCATAAATAATGACGTGCTTGCGCCATTCAAAAAAAAGCAAACGATTAAATCAATCTAAGGAAGGCGTTGTGGAAAGTAAAAAACACAATAACACAGCAACAATGAAAGATGTTGCTAGTGCCGCGGGCGTTTCGACAGCGACGGTCTCCAGAACATTAATGAACCCTGAAAAGGTCTCCCTACAGACCCGCCAGAAAGTCGAACAAGCGGTTATGGATGTTGGCTACTATCCTCACAACCTAGCAAGAAGCTATAAGCGCAATGAATCAAAAACGATTCTTGTACTCGTTCCCAATATCCGTGACCCATTTTTTAGTGATGTGGTCTGTGGCATTGAAGAAATTGCCGCTCAAGAAGGTTACTTTGTGTTGATTGGTGACTGCAAGCACCAAGAAAAACAAGAAAATGCCTTTATTAATCTGATTATTACTAAACAAATTGATGGCATGGTGTTGCTCGGTTCAAATATCCCGTTCGATATTTCAACGGAAGAGCAAAAAAACTTACCACCAATTGTGATGGCGAATGAATTTGCCCCTGAATTAAAACTGCCTACGGTGCATATCGACAACTTAACCGCGGCATTTAATGCGACTCATTACCTGCAAAAACAAGGCCACAAGCTGATCGCCTGTATTGCTGGCCCATCTCATATGCCACTGAGCCAATACCGTCTAGAAGGCTACAAAAAAGCGATGCTAAGAACAGGGGAAAAACTGCGGGAAGAATATATTATTCGCGGTGATTTTACCCATGAGGGCGGCGCTGAAGCGGTGAAGTCGCTTTTATCACTCCCTGAACCCCCTACGGCGATTTTTTGCCAAAGTGATATCATGGCGATTGGCGCAATGTGGCAAGCCAAAAAAATGGGCTTAACCCTACCGGATGATTTATCGTTTGTCGGCTTCGATAATCTAGAGCAAGCAAAATATACGTTACCTGCATTAACAACCGTGAACCAACCTCGCGCAGAAATTGGTCATCATGCGATGCAATTATTGCTCGAACAAATTCATGGCAACAACGTAACACCAGGTTCGCGTCTCCTAGATTCTGATTTAATCATCAGAGAGAGCACAAAAGCGCCTAAAAGCTAGTCAAAATTGTTCAGGTTAAGTAACATGTTAACCCAAATGATGACTAACAATTGATAACTAGTGAATTAATAGCGTGGCACAAAAAGATTATGTAGCTCGAGGGCGGTCAGCCGCCCGTAAAAAAGGCAAAGGGAAATCAAAAAAAGCACAAGGGCTACCAATGACCACGTTGGTTGTTGCCGTAGCGATCGTTGTGCTATTTGTTGGCGGCCTGTTTTATATCACCCACAATAAAAAGGATGCGCCGCAGCCGCAAGTTGCCACGCCTTCAGCACCTGCGGGTAGTACGCTTCCTCCTAAACCTGAAGAACGCTGGCGCTATATTAAAGAATTAGAACGCCGCGGTGTTGATTTGCCAAGTACCCAGCAACCTAGCTCGGGTAATAATATTCTGCGTCCTTCAGATTTAACCCCTGAGCAACGCCAGTTATTAGAGCAAATGGACTCCGATAGACGCCAACCCGTGACAAACCTGCAAGAGGTTCCGTCCAATGGCAAGCCTGTTCCTCGCTCTCAAGTGATCATCAATGAGCCTGCTCAACCTGTTGAGCCCGTTCAACGCAAACCCGTTGTGAATACTGAACCGAAACCAGAAACTCGCCCTACTGCGCCAATTGCCCCGGTACAGCCTGCAACACCTGCGGAGCCAAAACCTGCCAATAACATGCAAAATATGTTGGTACAATGTGGCTCATTCCGTACTGCCGACCAAGCAGAGTCTGTTCGTGCAACTTTAGCGTTTGCAGGAATTGAAAGCCGAGTAACTGCGGGTGGTGGCTGGCATAGAATTGTTCTTGGTCCTTATTCCAAGTCAACCGCAGAGAAAATGCGCGACCGCGCAGCAGGTGTTGGCGTTTCCGGTTGTATTCTTCGTGCATCAGGGGGTTGAAAAACCCCATCCCCCACCCCATCTACTGTTTTAACGCACTCATGAGCGGTTGTTTTTGTCTTCAACCTAGTCCAAGTGATAGCTAATCAACAACTATCACTTGGGTTTTGTCTCTTGAAAACAAAACTCAACTGCATTTTTTTGTAATAAAACCAGGGGCTAACTCATGACAACAATCGTAAGTGTTCGCCGTAATGGCCAGGTCGTAATTGGTGGTGATGGACAGGCGACGATGGGTAATACCGTCATGAAAGGCAATGTCCGCAAAGTTCGCCGTCTCTATAATGACAAAGTCATTGCCGGATTTGCCGGTGGCACCGCAGACGCATTCACGCTTTTTGAACTGTTCGAACGCAAACTCGAACTGCACCAAGGCCATTTAACTAAAGCGGCCGTAGAACTCGCTAAAGATTGGCGTACAGACCGTATGCTGCGCAAGCTGGAAGCGCTGCTTGCCGTAGCGGATGAGCATACTTCCCTCATCATTACTGGTAATGGTGACGTCGTTCAACCAGAAAACGATTTGATCGCTATCGGTTCAGGTGGTCCTTATGCACAATCTGCCGCACGTGCACTATTAGAAAATACAGATTTAAGCGCGAAAGAAATCGCGGAAAAAGCGCTCGCCATTGCAGGTGATATCTGTATTTACACCAACCATAATGTCAACTTTGAAGAAATTTCTTCAAAATCATAAGGATTGTTAGCATGTCCGAAATGACTCCACGCGAAATTGTCAGCGAACTCGACAATCATATTATTGGCCAAAACAAAGCTAAACGTTCTGTTGCGATAGCCCTGCGTAACCGCTGGCGCCGTATGCAGTTAAACGAAGTGTTACGCCATGAAGTTACACCGAAAAATATTCTGATGATTGGCCCAACAGGGGTTGGTAAAACTGAAATTGCCCGCCGCCTTGCAAAATTAGCCAATGCACCATTTATCAAAGTTGAAGCGACCAAATTTACTGAAGTCGGTTATGTGGGTAAAGAAGTCGACTCCATCATCCGTGATTTAACCGACTCTGCGGTGAAAATGGTACGTTTGCAATCCATTGAAAAAAACCGCTATCGAGCGGAAGAAATGGCAGAAGAACGTATTCTGGATGTATTAATTCCACCCGCAAAAAACAACTGGGGCCAATCTGAGCCAACAGATGAGCATTCACCAGCACGCCAAACTTTCCGTAAAAAATTACGTGAAGGTCAGTTAGACGATAAAGAAATTGAGATTGAAGTTGCTGCATCGCCAATGGGCGTTGAGATTATGGCACCTCCTGGTATGGAAGAAATGACCAACCAGCTGCAATCGATGTTCCAAAATCTTGCAGGGCAAAAACAGAAACCTCGTAAGATGAAAATCAAAGAGGCATTCAAACTGCTGGTGGAAGAAGAAGCCGCTAAGCTCGTTAACCCAGAAGAGTTAAAAGAGCAAGCCATCGAAGCCGTTGAGCAAAACGGTATCGTGTTTATTGATGAGTTCGACAAAATCTGTAAACGCGGTGGGCAAAGTTCAGGCCCTGATGTTTCTCGTGAAGGGGTACAACGTGACTTACTGCCACTTATCGAGGGTTGTACTATTTCCACTAAACACGGCATGGTAAAAACTGACCACATCCTGTTTATTGCTTCGGGTGCGTTCCAAGTCTCTAGCCCATCAGATTTAATTCCTGAATTACAAGGCCGTTTGCCAATTCGTGTTGAGCTACAAGCGCTGACCACTGAAGATTTTGTGCGTATCTTAACGGAGCCAAATGCCTCCCTAACAGAGCAATATAAAGCGTTGATGGCGACCGAAGGCGTGAATATTGAGTTCACCACTGACGGTATCCGTAAAATTGCGGAATCGGCATGGCAGGTCAATGAGTCTACCGAAAACATCGGTGCACGCCGCCTGCATACGGTGCTTGAGCGTTTAATGGAAGACATCTCTTTTGATGCGAGCGACCGTAATGGCCAAACCATCCAAATTGATGCGCAATACGTGAAACAGCACTTAGATGAGCTGGTTGCGGACGAAGACTTGAGCAGATTTATTTTATAATCTTATTAATTATCAGGTTTTCATGTATCCTTAATATACATCGACTAAAGTGCAGCTTTTATCGCTGCACTTTTTTCTATGAAATATTCAACCCATTGCATTGAATATACTTAGGTATTTCTTCATGCGGTGGGTTATTACATTGTTAAGAACGCATCTCAAAGAGTTTGAATTATAGGTAACTGCATGCAGCCGACATCCACAACAATAAGTCGTAAACAAGCTTGGATTGAAAGTCTTCGCCCTAAAACCCTACCTCTCGGGGTTATCGCCATTGTCACTGGCTCTGCACTCACCTATCTAACAGGTAACTTTAAATGGCCAGTCGCCTTGCTTGCGCTGATTACTGCAGGCTTACTGCAAATTTTATCGAACCTTGCGAATGATTACGGCGATGCTGTGAAAGGGTCAGATACTGCTGAGCGCATTGGGCCACTGCGCGGAATGCAAAAAGGGGTGATTACCCAAGCGGATATGAAAAAAGCGCTGAAACTCAATATCACCGCCGCTTGCTTATCTGGTTTATTGTTAATTATTGTCGCCTGCGAAAAGCCCGAAGATGCCTTTGGCTTTCTTGCGCTAGGCCTCGTGGCGATTGTTGCCGCGATTACCTATACCGTAGGCAAAAAACCCTATGGTTATCTAGGGTTAGGCGACATCTCTGTTTTAATTTTCTTTGGTTGGCTGAGTGTGATTGGTACCTATTATCTGCAAGCCAATACATTCAACATCATCACCGTACTACCTGCAACAGCATGTGGGCTGCTTTCTGTCGCCGTGTTAAATATCAACAATATGCGTGATATTGAAAATGATATCAAAGCAGGGAAAAATACCTTAGCGGTTCGTTTGGGGCCACAAGGTGCACGTATTTACCACGCAATTATTATCATCGCTGCCATTTTGTGTTTAGTGCTGTTTAAGCTGATTTACTTATCCGGCTGGAGTGGTTGGCTATTCTTATTGGCAGTTCCAGTACTGCTCAATCACCTCCGTCGCGTTCTAACCGATCCGACCCCAGAAGGGATGCGCCCTCTTCTTGAGAACATGGTTAAAGCCGCCCTTGTGACGAACGTTTTATTCGCTATTGGCGTGGTAATGAGTAAATAACCTGCGTTATTTGACCATTTTTTGACTTTTTCCGCCTATTTTTAGGCGGGGAATTTTGCCAAGTGCGGATCAAAAGGGATATACTGGTATTCTCTTGCAGCAAAAAAAGACCTAAATCCTATGAAATATGATACTTCCGAACTCTGCGATATATACCAAGAAAGCGTTAACGTGGTAGAACCTCTTTTCTCCAACTTTGGTGGACGTACTTCATTTGGCGGTCAAATCATTACAGTGAAGTGCTTTGAAGATAACGGCCTCCTGTATGATTTGCTGGAAGAAGAAGGCGCTGGCCGTATTCTGCTCGTTGATGGTGGCGGTTCTGTCCGTAAAGCGTTAATCGATGCCGAAGTGGCAAGGTTAGCTGTTGATAACCACTGGGAAGGCATTGTGGTTTATGGTGCCGTGCGTCAGGTTGATGCCCTGATGGAACTCGACCTTGGCATTCAAGCCATCGCTGCGATGCCTGCGGGCTGCCCTGATGAAGGTATCGGCGAAAGCGATATCCGCGTTAACTTTGGCGGTGTTACGTTCTTCTCGGGTGATTATCTGTATGCGGATAATACCGGTATGATTTTGTCTGAAGAACCGCTCACCCAAGAAACGACAGAGAGTGAATTCGACGAAGAGATTGACGAATAAGCCCCATCAAATTCAATAAAAAAGGCAGATTCCAACATCTGCCTTTTTCTTTTTTGTTCTGTCTTCCGCTTTCTGTTTTTTCACTCACTTTTCACATCTCTCAGAAAACTTACTCCAAAATAATTCGAGTCACAGGTAGGCGGCAAGTGAAGGATATCCCGATGAGCATACACAAGTATGTGATTCGGGTATCCAAACGAAGCCAGCGCTCTACAACGTGAGGTATAACAAACATTTCTCTAAATAATTCGTGTTGTAGGTAGGCGGCAAGTCGATAAGACCCTAGGAGCATACATAAGTATGTGACTAGGGCGAAGAGACGAAGCCAACACCCCTACAACGCGAAGTATGACGAGAAATTATACTTCTTCCATCTTACCTAGCAGAGTCCGCAACCTCTCCTGCCAAGCTTGTTGCTCTTGTTTCAGTTGCTCATTTTCACGTACTAATGAATCGGTCCCTGATTTTGCAGTTTCTAATTCTTGGCTTAATGCACCGTTTTTATCTTTTAATTCATCGATTTCCATTTGTAACAGGGTGATTGTATCAATCGCTTGTTGAACTTTGGATTCGAGTTTCTCAAATACTTCAAATGACATGTTTCTGGTCTCCCTTATCAGCTTTAACACGATTGTAAGTAGCATGATCCTCTGTGTCCAGCGCCATCCATCTGATTCCGCATATTGTTGTTGCAAAAACACTGGTCGGATCACATCACAAAGGTCGATTCCATCACTATTTTTGTTTGTTTTTGTTCGCTTTAGTGATGTAACACGCATTTTTCAATTTCGATATTTCTCGTTTATGTTCTTTAACGATAAATTTACAGCTAAGGGTTTTCGATTAGAAAATCTTAACTTAAAAAAACATTACAATAATTTTCATTTTCATTTTCGTAGGATAGAACATATGAGCCAAATGACCTCAACATCACTCACTGGTCAGTGCATCTCAGAGTTTTTAGGGACTGCACTGCTTGTATTTTTTGGTTTAGGTTGTGTTGCCGCCGTAAGAATAGCAGGGGCGCAGCTTGGCCTCTGGGAAATTAGTGTTATCTGGGGATTTGGCGTCGCTTTAGCCGTTTACCTCACCGCAGGTATCTCAGGCGCACACCTTAACCCCGCAGTTACTCTCGCCCTATGGCTATTTGCTTGCTTTGATAAACGCAAAGTTGTGCCATATATCATTGCGCAAATGCTAGGTGGTTTTTGTGCTGCTGCATTGGTTTACGCTATGTATTCCCCTGTTTTTTTCGATTACGAACAAGTTCACCACATTATCCGTGGTACGCAAGAAAGTTTATTCACCGCAGGGGTCTTTTCAACTTACCCTGCTCCGCAAATTAGTGTCTTCCACGCATTCTTTATTGAAGTCGTCATCGCTGCCATTCTCGTTTGCTTAATCTTAGGCTTAACTGACGATGGCAATGGTGTACCCCGTGGCCCTCTCGCCCCGCTATTAATTGGTATCTTAATCGCCGTTATTGGCGGTTCATTCGGCCCATTGACAGGCTTCGCCCTCAACCCAGCGCGTGATTTCGGCCCTAAAGTTGTTGCTTATCTCGCAGGATGGGGTGACATCGCCTTTACGGGCGGGCGCGATATTCCTTATTTCCTTGTCCCATTGACAGCACCGATTGTCGGTGGTCTGCTAGGGGCCTTCGGTTATCGCAAATTAATCGGTCGCCACTTACCGTGCATGGTATGTGAAGAAGAGACCAAAGCAGAAAAATTATCCGTTAAAAACCCAAAATCCTCGGAACAGGCTTAAATTATGACAACTGAAACCACCATTGAAAAAAAATATATCGTTGCACTTGATCAAGGCACAACCAGTTCTCGAGCTGTCGTACTCGACCACGATGCGAACATTGTGAGCATTTCACAGCGTGAATTCACCCAAATTTACCCTAAGCCGGGCTGGGTAGAGCACGACCCAATGGAAATCTGGGCATCACAAAGTTCGACACTGGTTGAAGTGTTAGCCAAAGCGGATATTCGTACCGACGAAGTTGCAGGGATTGGTATCACTAACCAACGCGAAACGACCATTGTTTGGGAAAAAGCGACAGGTAAACCGATTTATAATGCGATTGTGTGGCAGTGCCGTCGTACCGCGGATTTTTGTACTCACCTCAAACAAAATGAAAAAGATTTAGAAGAATATATTCGCCAAAATACTGGCCTTGTGGTTGACCCCTATTTTTCAGGAACAAAAGTTAAGTGGATTTTAGACCACGTCGAAGGTGCTCGCGAACGAGCTGAAAAAGGCGAATTACTGTTTGGTACCGTCGATACATGGCTAGTCTGGAAAATGACCCAAGGCCGCGTACATGTAACCGACTACACTAACGCGTCTCGTACTATGTTGTTTAATATTCGCAATTTAGAGTGGGATGATAAAATCCTCAAAGCGCTGAATATCCCACGAGCCATGTTACCTGAAGTTCGCCCATCTTCTGAAGTATATGGCCAAACCAATATTGGGGGGAAAGGTGGTACACGTATTCCCATTTCGGGCATGGCAGGTGACCAACAAGCAGCACTGTATGGCCAGCTGTGCGTGAAACCGGGTATGGCGAAAAATACCTATGGAACGGGCTGCTTCTTACTGTTAAATACAGGGGAAACTGCGGTTCGTTCTAATCATGGTCTGTTAACCACTATCGCTTGCGGGCCAAAAGGGGAAGTGAACTATGCCCTAGAAGGCGCGGTGTTCGTTGGCGGTGCATCTATCCAGTGGCTGCGTGATGAATTAAAACTGGTTGATGAAGCCACAGACTCTGAATATTTCGCTACCAAAGTCAAAGACAGTAACGGCGTGTATGTTGTGCCTGCTTTCACCGGTTTAGGGGCACCATATTGGGACCCGTACGCACGTGGTGCGATTTTCGGATTAACACGCGGCGCTAACCGTAACCACATCATCCGCGCAACATTGGAGTCTATCGCTTACCAAACTCGTGATGTGCTCGATGCGATGCAAGCTGACTCTGGCGAGCGCTTAAAAGCACTGCGTGTTGATGGTGGCGCCGTAGCAAACAATTTCTTGATGCAGTTCCAATCTGACATTCTAGGCACACCAGTTGAACGCCCTGAAGTGCGTGAAAGTACCGCGCTGGGTGCGGCCTACCTTGCTGGTTTAGCCGTGGGTTTCTGGAATAACCTTGATGAACTGCAAAGCAAAGCAACAATTGAACGCGTCTTTAAACCAGGTATTGAAACCACTGAGCGTAATTTCAAATACGAAGGCTGGAAAAAAGCGGTCGCACGTGCTCAAGAGTGGGAAGATAAAGCGTAACTATTGATTGAAAATTTATCTCGTTGTCTCAAAGGTGGTGCTTCGGTACCGCCTTTTTTATTTCCGTAAAATCAATTAGCTAATAAATAGATGCACAATAATCAGACTAATAATAAATTAGAAAGGCGCCATTACCTTGTTTAAAATCGTTGCGCTATACACTCATGGAGTGACGAATGTTAACAATAGGAAAGGTTATGGATAACCAACAAAAACAACAGGATGTATTACAGTTAGGACTGTATCGGAATATAGGCAGAGTCGCAGTACTCGATACGAACTCACCATGGTTGGCCTCATTACAAAAAAATCTCGCGTCTTCTCAAGGGGCAAAAGCATCACATGAATTATTCAGCTGGCTTATCGACAAGCCTCGAACCATTGGGGAAACTAAACGCCACTTTATACTTAGCGCCCTATCCGATGAATCGTTCTCTGGTTTTAATTTTCACCCACAACAAGGCCTGTTTGTTGAGAGTTTTAATTCCCCCCATGAATGGCGTGAAGGGGAACCTCGCGCTCAAGAGCAAATTGCCGACTTGCTGCTACCCAGCGGCCAATGGCATCGCCATTATGATACCGTCGTTCTGTCAGAAAGTGCCAATGACAAACAAGTTGAACTTGTTCGCCACTACCTGCAATTAACAGGAGGTAGCCTGTTAATTATTCGAGATAGCCATAAAGAAACATCGCTACCGATCCAGCAATTAATCGCTGAATTAACCCCTGTTGACCAAAATCACATTCAGCCATCATCAACAAAACATCTTGGTTTTCAACAAACTATCACGCTTGCCCCTAACTCACTCAACTCACTGAAATTAACCGATGAACTATTGGAAAATACGCAATATTTTTCAATCATCATTCATGATGTTGATGGTAATCCGCTTATCTCTCAACATGATATTGCCCTTGAACACCACACATCATGGGGTTCTATAGCTCAAGCGATTGAATTCAATGTGAATCAAGAGATCGCGGCGTTACAGCAGAATCCTATCGAAGTAAAATATCAGAATAACACGCTGAAGATGGGGGGAACGCAGATTGTTTTTTCACAATTTCAGTTGAAACAGCAACAAGGGGAGCAAGTACTGCCGATTTTAGTGACTGAAAACCCCCACCAGCTTTCCAATCAGCTGATTATTGGCGCCGTAACAGGGAAATTGGCTCAACATGATAATGTTTTGCGATATCAAATTCTTGAGCAGGCTAAATTTGGTGATGTGATCATCGATCCACAAACTGGGGAATGGATCTACACCCCCCATGAAGCCCTATTGAGATCAAATGCAGATCAGTTCGATATTGTCGCCATTAGCCATAATGGCCATCAATCTGAGTCGATTTCCATTCATCTACAAACGGATGAAGCACCCCAAGTTGTTATTCCTGGGAAACGAACTTTTACCATTTCAGACCCAATTTACGAGAACCCTAAACGACGGTATCACCCTACACCTGATGATATGCAGGTTCATGGTATTCAACTGGCACAAACTCACTTACAGTCACCGAATGACCCTTATTTTAGCCTTACGGCTAACCGTTGGGCACTGCTCAAAGTGGGGGTCACGAGTCCGTCTTCTGCAAAATCCTCTGATTTTATTGCCGTTATCTATGATAAACAGGGTAGCCAATTAGGAAACATACAATTAACGGGACCTGAAACTTTACCCTCTAGATTAACCCCGTTACCTCATACAACAACCCCATTAGCCTACCACCAGCACGCCCAACATTTTACGGCACCAATAAAGGGAGAATGGGTGCAGCCTGGCTTTTCTATTCAGATAGTCACAAACAATCAACCTATTACGACTCAAGAAACCAGCTTAGATGGTTTTATCTCACCTAACGTCACATTGGATAGTCATATTACAGCTTACATTGATAATCACAGCCTATATCAACAGGGGCATGGCATTTATGCCTATTCACCACTGAGCTGGGGGCAAGAAGCAGTGGCGATATTGCCAATTAAGCAACTCACCCTGTATAGCTTCCCTGCAACGACACGAAACCCCAGCGTGCATCCTTATCAAAACTGCTATTATGATGCATCAAGCTTAATTCACCCGAAATACGATGCCCCAGAAAAAACCCCTCATCACCTCGACTCACAAATAAACTGGGCATACTTAAACAGTTCGCAATTTCACAATACCAATCGCATCGATTCAATTTATCACTATACGGCCATTCAACCGTTAACCGCTTCGCTCGATTATCATACTCTCGGTTTGGCTGTACGGCATGCAGGCGGTGGAATACATGAGCCTACGACACTGTGGCATGAAATTTTTGGCCATGGGTTTGGTTTGCCCCATACCAATATTGAAAACTCTACATACCCCTATGACCCCGCAACGCATGGCCCAAACCCCGCCTATAACCAACACCGTCAGCACTATGTTACTTATAAATCCTCAGGTGATATTCCCAACCTTTACCCAACGATGTACGCCAACCATACCTATTTTACTAGCAATCAATATGATGCCTTTTTGCCGCACTCCGATTATTTTAATCAGCGCATTCAGCAGTTTTTAAGCCAAAAAACACGCTGGCAGCCGAATAATATGAAAGGGAAAGATACTGAGGATGGCGGTTTTGCGGGAGACGATTTTTACCAACGCTGGAATGAATCAGAAAAACAGTGGGAAACCTTAACACACGATAATTTCACTCAATATTACCCACACGAAAATATCGATGAATGTCCTCACCAGCGCGATGTACCTATATACTGGCTGCGAGGTCAATTCGCGACCAATGAAGGTATTCCTCATCCTTATAATACGCTGATGGTTGACCGCACAGTAGGCAATTTACCCGCTGATTATCATAATTTAGAAACCAGCACAGGTCGTGTTTATTTCCCCCATCATAGCCATGCAATTGTGGTGACTTATGCAACACCGAACGGCTTAATCACAGAAAAATTCCAAGTAAAAGTGCACGAAAATGATATTAGCTTAAATATTGCAGATAAAGGTGAGCTGGTTAAATTTGCGCTATACCAACTTAATCCACGCAAAGAACTGGGACAAAAAATCGCCCAATATACCAACCCAGAATCATTAGCAAATCGCCTGTTTGCCAATAGCTATACCGATGAATTACCAGATACACTCATTCTTGATGACTATTGGCAAGGCAATGCACTCTTTTGGGCAAGCACAGAGGAAAACGTAGTCGATTTTTCAACAGGGAAAATCAATACGCAAGAAATCACGCCCCTGAGCGCACTAAAAGCGACTTGGGTAGCGGATGGCAAACTTCATCAACACTATTTTTCTTTATCCGACCCATTTGGCCAACAAGATAGCGTTCATACCTCTCAACTATTCACCCCGATAAATCACCTCGATAAGCAAATAGAAACATCACAGGAAATTGAGCGCATTGCCGCTCAGGCTGAACAACCACTAATTGCTGACGTGAATATTCACCAGAAGATTGATATTACGAACTTATCATTGCCAGACGGGGAATATCACTATTGGGTAACACTGCGAATGGTTGATCAGAATGGCGAACAACAAGAAAATATGCCGCTGGAGAATTGGTATTTTTCACGTGAAGAAACGGCATTAACCGTAAGGGGAACCATTGACAGCACGCCTGAATTAGAATGCACTGATATTGTTATCCATGTTGATCAACATTTACAAGATGGTATCCAAGCAAGGGAAGTCTGGCTTGTACAAGATAAAAACTCACCACGGGTAGAAGATAAAACATTTTTAAACTATGACCGCCCTGTTGTTTTTAACTCACCTGCCAATCAAGCAGAGCTTATATCTGCGTTCCCAGAACAAGAAACACATATGGCAGTTTCACCATCCTATATCTCCACACCCGAATCACGCTTAATCAGTGCGCCTATTCGATAACCCATTAGGCGGAGAATTCCGCCTAATTTTTCAATATCAAACCGTTCTTTCTGAGTGCCCCATACGGCGAGCCAACGGCAGCCAACATAAAAGCACTAGGGCCGACATCAAAAACATCAGCAAACCAAGACTAAATTGCCCATGCTGTGGCATTAATGAGGAAACCCATGTAGCCACACCAGAACCCACATTTTGTAAGCCCCCCACCAACGCGCCAGCCGCACCCGCTAAATACGGGAATGGCTCCATTGCCCCTGTGGTGGCAAGGGGAAATAGCATGCCTGCGCCAAAGAAAAACACTGCCGCAGGGACTAATAGCGTCCACGTATTCATGATGCCAAACCAACTCGGCATCCACATCATTAAACCTGCCAGCAAACAAATTAATACAGATTGCCACATCAAGTTGTAAAACGTTTTTCCTTCACGCCCTGCATACCACGCCCCGAAAAAAGCCGCAGGAATTGGTAATATAAATAAGATACTGACGGTAATACTACTGAGGCCTAATACGCCGCCCATTAAAACACCGCTACTCGCTTCAAAAACGGCAATCCCCGCCAGCGCACCAATTAACATAGCTAAGTATGATAAAAAAGCCCCATTAGAGAGTAATTCACGGTATGACGCCAGCATCTTACGTTTTTCTGGTGATACTGGGCGTGTTTCTGGTAGCCAGCGATACATGCTAAATAACACACTCCCACCTAGGATAAACAGGAAAATATAACAAGCATGCCAGCCAAAAAAGTGAGCCAATATTCCACCGAACATCGGCGCTAATAATGGGCTAACTAACACCCCCATATTTAATAAACTATTTGCATAACGTAATGCGGTGCCTTTATATAAATCTCGGGGCATGGTTCTTGCCATCACACCCGCAACCCCTGTACCCAAACCTTGCATACCACTAGCAATAGTCAGCGTATTTAAAGTCGGCGCAAAAATCGCCACTATTGTCGAAAATAAGAAAATGGTTAGCCCTGCTAAAATAACGGGTCTACGACCAATTTGGTCTGATAACGGGCCATATAATAATTGCGAAAAACCATATGAAAATAAGTAGGCCGCCATCACCTTCTGAACCGCTCCAGAAGGCTCATTAAAGTAGACTGCAATTTCAGCAATCACAGGGACATAAATAGTTTGTGTCATTTGGCCGACAGCCGCCAATGCAATAAGCATTATTAACAGATTGAAATGTTCCAGCTTTCTCATTTTTCTCTCGGATACAGCAAAAATTCCAGACGCACAGCAACCTTGTATTATTAAAGATAAATAATACAAACCGAATATTGGAATTTAATGACGAATATTTAAATGTTGTTTTACGTATTAGCGCTAACTCAGATAAACAGCAAATAGCACGTTTTGCTCTAATGTGATTAAGATAACAAAATTTACGATTTTTTCTAAGTAGCGTGACATTTTAGTTTATATATCAATGGCAGCCATATTCGCCACATCTGTCAACATAACTGTACATTAAAATTAATAAATAACTATTATTAAGAATAAATCACTGAAACACGTTATCGATAAGCATAAATAGTGAACTGATTTAGTATTAAATCCTAATGAGCGATGCCCTAACTAATTAAGGTGAAACATCACCCACTTAGTAGGATTGATTTTGAAATAATAAGAGGTGGATTTATGGCAAATTGGGTAACTGGGAAAGTGATTGAAGCCAAGTTTTGGACGGATACATTGTTTAGCCTTGTCATCGACGCCCCCATTAAGCCTTTTACCGCAGGACAGTACGCAAAACTTGGCCTTGAAATCGAGGGAGAACGAGTTCAACGCGCCTATTCTTATGTGAATGCCCCCAGCGATAACCGACTTGAGTTTTATTTTGTAATTGTTCCAGAGGGCAAGCTTAGCCCTAAATTAGCACAACTGAAACCTAACGATACATTGCAAATAACCGATGAAGCCGCTGGATTCTTTGTCTTAGATGAAATTCCAGAGTGCAAAAATTTATGGATGCTTTCAACTGGGACCGCGATTGGCCCATTTTTATCTATCCTACAAGAAGGCAAAGACCTCGAACGCTTTGAAAAAATCGTTTTATTACATGCTGTTCGATATGAAAAAGACTTGAGCTACCTGCCATTAATGCAAAAACTTGAGCAACAATACCAAGGGAAAGTAAAAATTGTCACGGTGGTCAGCCGAGAACACACGCAAACATCTTTACATGGCCGAGTTCCCGCCCTCATTGAAAGCCATGCACTCGAAAATGCCGTTGGCTTATCCCTTTCACCAGAAACATGCCATGTGATGCTATGTGGTAACCCTGAAATGGTACGTGACACACGTGATATGCTCAAAAACAGCCACGGCATGATTAAACATTTACGCCGTAAACCAGGCCATATTTCCAGTGAACAATACTGGTAATAGCGATAAACACTACCCTGAGTCATTTCAGGGTAGTTTGCACTCTTATAAATAATTCACAGACTCTGTTTTTTCACCGTATTTATTTGCGCTATCCATTCCGACAAAAACGCCACAATCCAGCAGCATAATCATCGAAATAAATAAGGGTAAAAACCGCCCAATCCCCCATTGCCAAACCGGATCAAACTGACTGACATCCATAGAATACAGTGCAAAAGCCAAAACAATTAATGCGAACCACCCACCTGATTTTCCTCTATCGTGTAAGCGCTTTGAAAAGATAGCCGCTAAAGGATAAAGCAGGAGGACAAAAAGAAAGAGGGTAACCATTTCAGGTAATAAAAATGTATTCTGTAGCAAGACAATCACGGTCACTAAAATAAAGCTGGCGGCAATACCCGCCCAAAATGGCCGACGACCTATTCGACCTTTGAAGGAAAAAGCCCATTGTTGTAATGTCATTACCTATAATCCTGATACAATGTGAAAACCCAAAGAATGAGTGGCAAAAAAATGACTCAAACCTTAATTCGTTCGATATCCGCCATCATAACCATTTTTGTACTCAGTGCGCCACCTTTGGCAATCGCGCAAAAAGTGCCGACCTTGCCTGATACTGACTTTGAAGTGGCTTACTTAGCCCCTGACGCGGCGTCTTTTGATCTCACCATCCCTGAATTACGCAATCAGTTTAACCAAGACTATAAAGATTTATATCTTCATGAGTATAAAGTGATTGCGAGCCAAGATATTGCCGCACCTTATATTCGTGCGGCATCACGTATCAACCAACAAATCTATTCTTCTGCGGTGCTTGAGCGCGGTAGCGAAAAAATAAAAAGCTTACAAATCACCTTGCTCCCAACAGATAACGCACAAGAAGCCCAAGAAAATCGTCAATTAATGGAGCGCTATACCCTTGCGATTATCCATCAATTCGCTCCAGATGTTTCTTTAGATAAAGCCCCTGAGCTGACCACTGCCTTAAATAAATTTATGGCGGATCAAAACCCAACTCATGCGGAAGAAGCTCGATTAGGCGGCCTGCGATATATTTTAGTAAAAAGTGACAATAATGTGCTTACTTTTGCTGTTGAACCGATTAAGCTAGAGCAACAAACACCCTAAACAGACTGTGATCACGCTCTAAGAACAAGCATGATGAAAAGCAAAGCTATTATGCCCTAATGTTCTTATAATACTTAAGGTGAATGGCGACAAAACTGTCACGTTGCGCCTGCAACATTAATGCGCAATGAATAACTTATTGATTAATCATTCAAACTCTCTGGTTGGAGGAAATAACATGCGACATCCATTGGTAATGGGTAACTGGAAATTAAACGGCAGCACCCATATGGTCAATGACCTGATCGCTGGTCTGCGTAATGAACTGAGCAGTGTTGATGGCTGTGATGTAGCTATCGCGCCACCAGCAATCTATCTGACTCAAGCAAAACATGCTCTCGCGGGCAGCCGTATTGCATTAGGTGCACAAAACGTTGACGTCAATCTGTCTGGCGCATTCACCGGCGAAACCTCAGCTGAAATGCTAAAAGATGTGGGTGCAAAATACATCATTATTGGCCACTCTGAGCGCCGTACTTATCACAAAGAAAGTGATGAATTTGTTGCTCAAAAATTTGCTGTACTTAAAGAACAAGGCTTAATTCCTGTTCTGTGTATTGGTGAAACTGAAGCTGAAAACGAAGCGGGTAAAACCGAAGAAGTTTGTGCTCGTCAAATTGATGCAGTGTTAAATTCCCAAGGTGCGCAAGCATTCCAAGGTGCAGTCATCGCATACGAACCAATTTGGGCTATCGGTACAGGTAAATCTGCAACACCAGCACAAGCACAAGCTATCCATAAATTCATTCGTACCCATATTGCGAAGAAAGATGCAGCGATTGCTGAACAAGTGATCATCCAATACGGCGGTTCAGTGAATGCAAGCAACGCTGCTGAACTGTTTACTCAGCCGGACATCGACGGCGCGTTGGTTGGTGGTGCATCTTTGAAAGCTGATGCATTTGCTGTGATTGTAAAAGCCGCAGCTGAAGCGAAAAAAGCAAAATAATTTATTTTGCCATTCAATGATTAGCCGCCAATTATTGGCGGTTTTTTATTTCGCCTAGCGAGATAATTTTATAATTAGAATTTAAAGTAATTAGAATTAATATTAAATATAAAATCAAACGATTGACAGACCTTATAACCAAACAAAAAACCAAGCGAAATAAAAACATTTAAATTCAATTAGATGTGCATGCACCTCATATCTTTAACGCATCCCTATCAAATAATAACAATAGACACTGCGGAAGGTTTAATACAGATTCATTCTACTTAACAAATCAGTAAAAATTAATAAAGCTCACTCTAAAGGATGAAGATGAAATATATAATTAATTTAATATATAGTATTATAATTATATTTCCGGCCATTTGCTTTTCTGAAAGAAATAATGATTTTTGGCGTATTACAACCAATGTCTATATGGAAATAGAAGAATACCAAGGGCAGCGAGATGCATATAAAAATAAAGTCTATGATAAGCTAAGTACCGTGGGCAAATTAGCCCTAACAAATCCAGAGTCTCTATGGCGATTTAATTTAGAACACCGCGAATCACTGAGAAACCATGGGCGCAATTTCGGTACTTCCCGGGATTCTTACCTTCGTAGCCGTACTCAGCTAGATATCACAAAACAATTTATTAAAACGCCGAAAACTGACCTCGAAATTGGTGCGCGGTACCGAAAAGAATCCAATGACTCTCCACCGGAAACAAAAGTTCGCTCCTCCAGTAGCTTATATGCGCTAACACCAGCGGGTAACTATCATTTTAATGATCAATGGTCCTTTAATTTTTGGCTTTCTTATTATTATTACAGCAATTATTTTAATAATAATAGCCATGAAGCAGAAACAGAATTTGGCGCCACCTATCAACATTCAGATAATTTAAAAGCAAAGCTGACGTTTTATTACGACAAAGCATGGGATAAAAATTTCAGTACTCGATTCCTACAATCACAAATTCGTGCTTATTTACCTTTTACCTTAAAGTCCAATTGGCATATCACGCCTTATATTCGCTACGCGATACAAGAAGATACCTATGATAAACATTTCTATCTTGTTCAAAAAATTAATAACGGTTTTCGTCTTGGGACAAATATCGAATACCAAGCGACTCCATCATTAACACTATGGGGGGGTGTCGCCTATGAACCTTCAACATGGAAAAACCCAAAAGAGAACGGTGCGACATCTGGCAATAGTAATAAGCAGACGCTTTATATTGGAAAAATTGGTGTAAAATATCTTTGGTAAGTGTTAATTGATTAGCCTTAGTTATTTTTCCAAAAAAAATAAGCCACACTCAGAAAGGTGTGGATTTTTTTGTTTTGTGCTATCGTTTTATATTTTAGCAACATCAAATATGACAATAATGAAATTAAGTGAAATTAAATTAAAGAAAAAATATTAATTTAAAGAAAAAATATTGTTTAGCTGTATTTAAGTAATCGATCACATAACCAAATAATACCAAAGTGAAATTATTCCAGTTCAAAATAAACCATTCCGTTTTAATTATCCTTTAATATCATGCGAATAAATCAGGTAGTTATAAGCCCGTATTTATCTTGTATTCTTATTACTCACAAATCAAGAATACCACCAACTGTGATTCTACTCACATCATAAATAAATCTGGGTACTTATTATCCCTCGAAAAATAACTTAGAGAGAATAATATGAAAAAGCTTACCCTACTCACCGCTTGCCTTTTTAGCGCGTTATCCGTGGCTGACCCAATAACTCAAGCTCAGCTCAATGAGCTATGGAAAGACAAACAAAAATCTGCTGATGAAATCGTTAATAAGATGTCAGAAGCAGAAAAAATTGGTCAGTTATTTATGCTGGACTTTAGATATTGGAACAAGGACAGCAATGGAGAACCAGCTGCATTTCTTGCCATGAATGATGAAGTTGCTAAAGTTATTTCCCAATATCACCTCGGGTCTGTCATTCTATTTCGTGAAAACCTTATCGATACACCACAAACCATTAAATTAATCAATCAGTTGCAGTCATCACGTAGCAACTTACCTCTTTTCATCGGTACCGACCAAGAAGGCGGATATGTCACCCGCCTACGAGTTGGTACTGAGATGCCAGGAAACATGGCGCTGGGCGCAACTCGCAACCCAGCACTCGCTGAACTGACGGGAATGATCCATGGATATGAGCTCGCCAGCCTTGGGTTCAATATCAACTTTGGCCCTGTTGTCGATGTCAATAATAACCAAAATAATCCAGTGATCGGTGTTCGCTCATACTCTGACAACAAAGAATTAGTTGAAACCTTATCCACTAACTACATCAAAGGGATCCATAAATATAACCTATTGACTTCGCTGAAACATTTCCTCGGTCATGGTAATGTTTCCTCTGATTCTCATGTTGATTTACCTATTGTAAACTCTGATGCCAAAACTTGGCGTTCTACCGAATTAGCGCCGTTTAAATATGCTCTTGCCCATGGTTCTGATGCGGTGATGACCGCGCACATTATTGTTCCTGCCCTCGATGATAATAAAATCACCACGCTAACAGGCAAAAAAGTAGGAATACCAGCAACATTATCAAAACCCATTTTACATGGCATCTTACGTGATGAACTCAAATTTGAGGGGCTGATAGTGACGGATGCGATGGACATGGGTGCCATTGCGGATAATTTCGATATTAATTGGGCAGTAGAAACCTCGCTGCTTGCGGGCTCCGATATTGTGCTAATGCCGATCAAAATGTGGGACACAGAAGCAGTCACACGTCTTGATAACATGTACCGTTATTTAGAGGTACAAGCTGTGAAAAATCCAGAGCTGCAAAAAAGAATTGATGAGTCAGCAAGGCGCGTTATTTTAAAAAAACTTCAGCAACAAATTACCGCACAGCCAGTTGATATCAGTGTAGCCGAGCAAATTGTTGCGTCTAAAAGTCATAAAGACCTTGAAAATATGGTTTCAGAGCAAGCTATCACATTGATCAAAAATGACAACGTACTGCCTTACATATTGAAACCCCAAAACCGTATTTTAGTCATTTCTGACGAAAAACCGCGTAATACGCTTATCGAAAAACACTTACATGATATCGCCGTTGAAACTGGCGTTAGCATAAAAAGTAATGAGCACGTTGTGAAGCTGAATGAAAATACACTGTCAAAAAGTGATGCCGAGCAACTCATTGCCAATCAAGATTTAATTTTACTCACAACCTATAATCTAAAAGATACCCCCACAAACGCCCAGCTCATCATTGATGCTGCAAATAAAACCAAGACACCGTTGGTCGTGATTTCCTCTCGTAACCCTTACGACATCGCGTATTTAAACGGCGTCAAAGCAAATATCGCGATTTACGGGATCACTGGGTTTGATATTACCAATAATAACCGTAACTCATTGGAAACCAACATTCGTAGTGGACTGCGTACCTTGTTTGCCGATAGCCACGCTCAGCCACTAAATCCACCTAAAGGTTTGTTACCCGTCAATATCAAAAATCCACAAGGGAACAAAATTATCTTCCCTTATGGCTACGGTGAAACTTACCACACTGCACATTAATGACTTTAATAATCAATTAATTAGCCTTTATGTCACCACGGAATAAAGGCGAGATACTTACGCCTTAATAAAGGCATTAAAAAAACAAAAATAGATAAAAATTAAAGGGTTAAAATGAAAACTTCACTGAATGGTTTACTTCTTGTTACGCTATCTGGACTAAGTGTCACCGCTTTCGCCGCAGAACCCGCCACAAATGATTACTGGCGCATATCATCTAACGTTTATATGGAATTAGAGAAATTTGAAGGGCACCATAACACCAGTGGTCGCAAAGTTTATGACAAAACAACCATGGTGGGGCAACTCTTTTTAGTTAATCCTGAATCAAAGTGGAGCTTCTTCCTTGAGCACAAGGAATCATTAAGAAGCTATAACCACGACTTTTCGACGTCTAAAGACTCATTTATTCGTAACCGTACACAAATTGGTGCTACTCGAAAAATGTATGCCAGTGATATTGGCCAATTCAATCTGAATGTCACTTATCGAAAAGAATCTAATGACTCGGCCCCAGGAACCCAAGCCCGACCATCCAATACCATGTTCTGGTTGATGCCGAGTGGTACTTACAATATTACAGATAAATGGGCCTTTAACTTCTGGGATGCGGTGTATCACTATGATAATTTTCACGCACCAAATAGCTACGAGTGGGAATCTGAGCACGGTTTAGTTTATAAAATCAATGATTCAGCGACAGCAAAAGTTTATATGTATACCGACTGGACATGGGATAAAGATTTCAACAAAACATGGGAACAAAACCAAATTCGTGGCTATTTCCCAATTACGCTTAATCAAGATTGGAGTGTCATGCCTTATTTTCGTTACTATTTAAACGAACATAACTATGACAGCAACAAACGTACGACTCAAAAAGTGAAAGAGGGTTATCGAGTTGGAACTCAAGTTTTCTATAACTTAACACCGAAACTGACCTTATGGGGAGGCTTTGCCGTTGAACCAAGTACATGGGAAAATGAAAAAAATGCAGGTATTACTTCCGGTAGCAACAACCGTCAAACCTTCTATCTCGGCCAACTAGGTGTTAAATACCAATGGCAGTAAACTGATAAAACACTCCCCCTAGCCTACCTCTAACTGGTTAGGGGGTTATCTGCTCGCTCAAGTTAATAGGCCTCTACAAAACGCCCCTAGGAGCCTACTCCAGTATGTGACCCAAATCGCTGAACGCAAGCAACAACGCCATCACTTGAAGTATCACAATGCAAATACTCTAGATAGTTCGTGTTGTGGCTAGGCGCTAAGGGAAGATACTCGGGGAGCATACTCCAGTATGTGACCCGAGTAGCTGAGCGCAAGCAACAACGCCACGGCGCGAAATATGGCGAATATTAATACTCTAAATAGTTCAAATTGTAGGTAGGCGGCGAGCTAAGCGAATCCCTAAGAGCATACACCAGTATGTGACTAGGGTGAGTGAGTGAAGCCAACACCCCTACAAATTGAAATATGGCGAATATTAATACTCTAAATAGTTCAAATTGTAGGTAGGCGGCGAGCTAAGCGAATTCCTAGGAGCATACACCAGTATGTGACTAGGGTGAGTGAGTGAAGCCAACACCCCTAAAAATTGAAATATGACGAGTATCAGCGTTGAATTATCTCGTCAAACACCCCCCCATTCGCAAAATGCGTTTTTTGCGCGGCCTGCCACCCCCCAAAATCTTTATCAACTGTCAGCAACTTCAGCTCAGGAAACTGTTGCTGATATTTTTTTGCGACTTCACTATCTCGTGGTCGATAATAATTCTTAGCGGCAATTTCTTGTCCTTCTGGCGAATAAAGGTGAGTAAGATAAGCTTCAGCAACCTCTCTGCGATCACGTTTATCGACGGTTTTGTCGACAACTGCCACCGTAGGTTCCGCTAATATGGAAATACTGGGCGTCACCACTTCAAATTGGCCATTTCCCCCTAGCTCATTGATAGCAAGTAGCGCTTCATTTTCCCACGCAATCAATACGTCACCAATGCCGCGTTCAACAAAGCTATTTGTTGCTCCCCGCGCGCCCGAGTCTAACACTTCCACATTTTGATAAAGTTGCTTCACAAATTGCTTCGCTTTTTCAGGGTCTTGCTGATTTTTATTTAATGCATAACCCCACGCAGCTAAATAATTCCAGCGTGCGCCACCTGATGTTTTCGGATTAGGTGTCACCACAGAGACATCTTTACGAATTAAATCATCCCAGTCTCGAATATTCTTCGGATTATCTTTACGCACTAAAAAAACAATGGTGGACGTATAAGGTGCAGAATTATCAGGCAATTTTTCTATCCAGTTTTTATCTATACGACCGCTTTGCGCTATCGCATCTACGTCATATGCTAAGGCTAATGTAACAACATCTGCCTCTAACCCATTGATGACGGAGATAGCTTGCTTACCCGATCCACCGTGGGATTGACGCACAGTAACAGTATCACCCGTTTTCTTTTGCCAATAATCACTGAACTCCTGATTATATTGCTGATAGAACTCACGCGTAGGATCATAAGACACATTCAACAGTTGAATGTTTTTCGCCCAAGCCCCTGTTGTCAACACCAATAACAATGCGGTCGTTAATTGTGATTTTGTTACCTGCCATGAACGTGCCATTTTTGATTCCTCACCAAATTGTTGATAGGACGAGGCTGACAGATAGCATCAATAACTGGAAATAATTAAAAAGAAAAACTTATGCTTATGGGGAATATGTGAACAGGAAAGGAGGAAATTTAAGTTGTGACTAGGCGGCAAACGAGGATAGCTCGGGGAGCATACATAAGTATGTGA
>NZ_JBEBNT010000022.1:0-62116 GCF_040396775.1 Providencia sp. | reverse complement strand
CATATTTCGAATTGTAGGGGTGTTGGCTTCGCTTGCTAACCCTAGTCACATACTTTTGTATACTCCCCGAGCTATCCTCGCTGGTCGCCTAGTCACAACTCAAACTATTTAGCGTATTAATGAAGTAACTAAATGAAATTTGGTTGTTTTTTGTGTTGTTGAATCATGAGTAGCGTTTGGTTGATGATTTCTAATCAGAGTGTGCTATTATTTGTACTAGTTAAATAGTATGGATGGATAAACGATGACAGCAAATCAACACCATGATCCGGCGCTAACAGCCGATGAGAACGCTGACTGGCTGCGCTTTGTAAATTTACTTCAACTGGCCTTTGAACAAGATATTCAATTGTCAGTTCTGCAATTACTGCTTACTCCAGATGAACGAACGGCTTTAGCAACTCGGGTAAGGATCGTGCAAGAACTGATGCGTGGCGAAATGAGCCAACGAGAACTGAAAAATGAGCTCGGAGTTGGAATAGCGACGATTACACGTGGGTCAAATAGTTTAAAGTCAGCGCCTATTCCAGTGAAGGCGTGGCTGGAGCAGCAACTCCTCTGATATTCGTCATACTTCAAATTGTAGGGGTGTTGGCTTCGCTTGCTAACCCTAGTCACATACTCGTGTATGCTCCTAGGGCTTAGCGCCACTCGCCGCCTACCTACAATCTGAATTATTTAGAATATCTTATTCGTTATACTTCAAATTGTAGGGATGTTGGCTTCGTTTGCTAACATATTTTAAATATTTGTCGTATTTCAAATAAGTACACATAAAAAAAGTATGGTTTCCCATACTTTGGTGTGTATAAAAGTGGCACTTTTGCCTACATGCAATTTTAATTATTTTGAGTATAATTAGTCTTCGACTTGGTTTAGCTCTTTATAAATTTCATGCTTAATGGGAACCAAAGCCAATATTAAGGCTTGTTGGTAAACACTGGTGCGGGTTAATACACCGTCAGTGAAAAAACCAATGGCTCCACCTTGTTGTTTGATATTATCGATGCCCGTCAAAAAGGCCATTTCATCGCCGAGTTCACGACCTTCGCGAATACCTGCCAGAATTTTTTCTGGTATCATAATACTTGCAGAGCGAGATTCACCGCGAATTTGCTTGTGTTCAATGACAATCCAAGCGAAAGTCATATCATCATCAATACCCGCTTCAATACCGACCCAAAAGTCAGCTTCTGGGCGAACTTGTCTTGAAGCCATCACGCGTTGTCTAGCGCCTGTACGGGTTTCATTATTACCGATAGGTTGCTGTGGAACACTGCTATCGACGTTAATATCTTCAATTTGATAACTGCCTGGCCCAAATACAGCATCGAAAGCTAGATGGATCGCTTTAATTTTGGCAGGGTTAGTCGTTGCAGCTATAACTTGGTACATTCATTATTTTCCTTTGAACACATACTTCGAAAAGTAATAACGGAACACATCTATGTTACAGGTTTATCTTGTTCGCCATGGCGAAACTGAATGGAATTTGGCTCGCCGCATCCAAGGACAATCTGATAGCCCTCTGACAGCCACGGGACGATTGCAAGCAAAGCAAGTGGCTGAAAGGATAAAATCAGAAGGCATTACCCATATTATCACTAGTGATATGGGGCGCACACTAGAAACTGCACAAATCATTGCAAGTGTATGCGGATGTGAAATTATCACAGAACCGCGTCTACGTGAACTAAATATGGGCGTGCTGGAACAAAGAGCGATTGAATCATTGACGGAAGAAGAAGAACAATGGCGCAAAAGCTTGGTTGATGGCACTCACGGCGGGCGTATTCCCAATGGTGAATCCATGGAAGAGCTCTACACCCGTATGTTTGCGGCGCTCAATAGCTGCTTAGATTTACCCGAAGGTAGCCGACCACTACTGGTTAGTCATGGGATTGCATTGAGTTCCTTGATTAGCCGTATTATGGGCGTCCCTGCGTATTCAGAACGTCGCCTACGCCTACGTAACTGCTCGTTATCGCGTGTGGACTACCAAAACAGCCCTTGGTTAGCCAATGGCTGGATTGTTGAAACGGCAGGGGAAGTGACCCATTTAACGCAACCTGCATTGGACGAACAACAAGGTTAGTGATAGAAAAAAGGCGCTTCAATGTTGAAACGCCTTTCAATTATGCGGCTACGGCAACATCTGTTTTGATAGGCACATAATAATCAAACGTATCAATGTGCGTTTTTGGGTCATCACTATCAGGTTTAACATTGTGTAACTCAATGTTTTTTAATCGATAATGTTCGATGTCATAACCTGGCCGACGGGTTAAATTGAGTTTTGGTAAATAAACCCCATAGATCTGGTACAAAAACTCTTGTAGCGCATCACGAGTTGGCACGCCACTGAATGAAAATTTGACATAATTTCCACTTGGTAGCGTGATATTCGCATACTGTTCGGTATTGAAACTCGCATCTTCAGGCTTCACAGCTGTCGTGTAAAACACGGTCTGCTCATCTTCTTTTTCAGGATTATGGATTGCATGGTGCAAGCCAAAAACCTCTGAGGCAATCGTTGCTGTATTGTCCAGATAATAATGCCAGAACGTTTGGCGCATTTTTGAGCAGGCTGTTGACCATTCTTCTAATGCATATGAACAGCTTTGTTCTAAGCCAACCAATGCTAATTCAGGCATTGCGATAAATTCATGGTCAATATTGATGTGATTATCTAAAATAATCGGCGGGCAAATACCCGCAGCGCACCACTCTTCACTACGGCGGTAAAAAGCGGGTGTTAAATTAAACTGCTTTTTAAAGGCGCGCGTAAATGTTTGTTGCGAGTCAAAGCGATATTGCAGCGCAATATCTAAAATCGGGCGGCTAGTTAAGCGTAATGCTACCGCAGCACGAGAAAGCCTTCTCGCTCGAATATAAGCCCCAATCGCTTGGTCGGTGACCTCTTTGAACATTCGTTGTAAATGCCACTTAGAGTAGCCTGCTTTTGCAGCAACATTATCCAGCGAAAGCGGTTTATCGAGGTTATCATCTATCCAGCGAAGCAAGTCGCGAATAATATTAGTTTGATCCATGTATATCCCCAGCCAATGCGACTTATAGAACAGATATAATCTATCAATGAATTGCTATTCTATATCAAGTTATCTTTTTCGTTTATAGTAAATGAGTTGTATTTGGGAATTAGTTAGAAAAGTAAATAATTAACCCTGTAACGGTGTTTTATTGGTGTAAATTGAATAGGAAACCCAGTATGCGTTTTTCCACGTTAAAAAAAATCGTATTTGCGTCGTTGTTAGCGGCAGCGTCTGGTTCAGCGCTCGCTGAAGAAGTTGGTTCAGTGGATACTGTGTTTAAAATTTTTGGGCCAGACCATAAAATTGTTGTTGAAGCCTTTGATGACCCTGATGTTGAAAATGTGACATGCTATTTGAGTCGTTCAAAAACGGGCGGGATCAAGGGGGGGTTAGGGTTAGCGGAAGATACGTCTGATGCGGCAATTTCCTGCCAACAAGTTGGTCCCATTGAATTGAGCGACCGTGTAAAACGTAAACCAACAAAAGGCCAGGTTGTTTTCCAGAAAAGAACGTCGTTAGTCTTCAAAAAACTGCAAGTTGTACGTTTTTACGACCCAAAACGGAATGCACTGATTTATTTAACCTACTCAGACAAAATGATCGACGGCTCTCCCAAAAATGCCTTAAGTGCAGTGCCGATTATGCCTTGGTAGTATTGAGTGATGAGCATAAAAAAGCACCTATAAAGGTGCTTTTTTATGTCGGAAAATTAGCTAGCTAATTATTCGTCTAAATCACCACAGAAACGATAGCCTTCACCGTGAATGGTCGCGATGATTTCAGGCGTGTCTGGAGTCGATTCAAAGTGTTTACGAATACGACGGATCGTCACGTCAACGGTTCTGTCGTGTGGTTTTAATTCACGGCCAGTCATTTTCTTCAGTAAGTCAGCACGGGTTTGAATTTTGCCCGGATTCTCACAGAAATGTAGCATCGCACGGAACTCACTACGTGGTAATTTGTAGTGTTCACCTGCTGGGCTGACTAATGAACGACTATTAATGTCCAATTCCCAACCATTGAATTTATAACTTTCAACAAGGCGACGTTCTTCAGTGCCACCTGCTAAATTCATGGTACGAGATAACAAGTTACGCGCACGAATGGTCAGTTCGCGTGGGTTAAATGGTTTGGTGATATAGTCATCAGCACCGATTTCGAGGCCAAGGATTTTATCGACTTCGTTATCACGGCCTGTTAGGAACATTAAAGCGATGCTTTCTTGTTCACGCAACTCACGAGCCAGCAATAAACCGTTTTTACCTGGTAAGTTAATATCCATGATGACTAAATTGATGTCATGCTCAGAGAGGATGTTATTCATCTCTTCGCCATCAGTTGCCTCATGGACCACATAGCCTTCCGCTTCAAAGATACTTTTTAGCGTATTGCGTGTGACAATCTCATCTTCAACAATCAAAATGTGTGGGGTCTGCATAGTTGCTACCTAAGTATTAAAATAAAAATACTGAACTCACAAGCCGTTTCCAGTTAGGTGGTTATTGATATTGTTCTCTGGAAAAACACGTTCATGAGTATAAATTTGTTTTGAAATTCAACAGTGACTTTATGTTGCCGTTTCTAGCAATTGACTCTAAAAGTGAATCAAAATATAAGCACTCTCCCAATATTGGGCTGTTAACAGCAATATAACAGCTAATACTGCATTTACCACCTAAAAAACTAACTTTTGTTGATACATATCAAAATCAATTGTAGCACGTTAACAAAAATTGTTAGGGAGATAATTATATAAATTAACTGACTGTTTAGATATCGGATAGGTGCTTAAAATTGCAGAAGGTAATGAGAGGGATTCCTGTTTGAGGTTGATATTAAAGCATTAAGTTTTTAGCGCGCTAAATATAGCATTATTAATAATGCACAATTTGTGAGCTAGCTCGAATTCCGAAGGGTTCCTTGTATTGCTAGAAGAAAGCTTTAGGGGCTCAGTGATAGCGGGAATGTAACATTAACGCCTTTAGCTTGGGTTTTTATGGTGTTTAATTAGGAAAGTCACCTATTTTATTTTTATTAAATGATTTTTTTTTACAATTAAGAAACATATTCATTGGTTTTTTTGTTTTTTGATGTTCAATAAAATCATCCGTTTAAGTAAAAATACTTAATTGTGGGGGGGGGCTTAGGTAGATGAAGCAGAATAACGATAAATTTTTTGTTTTTGGAAGATGTACCTTGCTCACAACAAAGTTAGGTCACACGTTATTATTGGTTATTTAATAGCCTAATTTAAATTTAAATTCGCAAAAATATATTTGACCAATATTTTAGTTATACCCAGTGTTTAAAACTGCTTTTTCTGTGCTATTTCTCTTTTTATTCAAAATTAGGTTCTTTATGTAGATAGTTTTTAATCAAAAAAAGGCAATTCCAGTGGTGCGTTTTTACAAATAAATTTGACAAATTATAGCAATTGCTTTAACCGTATAGGGAGAAACCTAATGAACCAAATGAGACAGACAGAATTTATGCGTAATATCAGCCTGACTATTATTATTACCACCACCACCGTAACCACAGGAAACGGGGCGGGCTGACGCATCCAAAAAATAAAAATGAAAAAGCCCGCATCCCTTACCAGATGCGGTTTTTTTTTTGGTGTTAATTCAGGAGAGAAATACCATGCGTGTGCTTAAATTTGGCGGTACTTCGGTTGCGAACGATGAACGAGTACTGAATGTTGCTGACATCGCTGAAAGTAAATTAGCAGATGGGCAAGTGGCTTTGGTGCTGTCGGCACCAGCAAAAATCACTAACCATCTCGTTGCAATGATTGATAAAACGGTTGCAGGCCAGGATGTCATCACGCATGTGAATGATGCAGAAATGATTTTTGCTAACCTACTAAAAGGATTGAAAGAAAAACAGCCCGGTTTCGAATATGACCGACTGAAAAAACTCACAGAACAAGAATTCGCGCAAATCAAACAAGTACTGCATGGTATTACTCTTCTAGGCCAATGCCCTGATAGCATTAACGCATCAATCATTTGTCGTGGTGAAAAACTGTCAATCGCCATTATGGAGTCCGTTTTAAAAGCACGGGGCCATAACGTCACGGTAATCAATCCTGTCGAAAGTTTATTAGCAAAGGGGCATTACCTTGAGTCTACAGTTGATATCAATGAATCAACGAAGCGAATTGCTGACCTGAATATCCCTAAAGACCACTTTGTGTTAATGGCGGGCTTTACTGCGGGTAATGAGAAAGGGGAGTTAGTCGTTTTAGGCCGTAATGGTTCAGACTACTCAGCTGCCGTATTAGCCGCATGTTTACGTGCAGATTGTTGTGAAATCTGGACTGACGTGGATGGTGTCTATACTTGTGACCCACGTCTTGTACCAGACGCCCGTTTATTAAAAGGGATGTCGTATCAAGAAGCCATGGAGTTGTCTTATTTCGGCGCAAAAGTTCTTCATCCTCGCACTATTGCCCCAATTGCCCAATTCCAAATTCCTTGCCTGATTAAAAACACCACTAACTTAAGCGCTCCTGGTACTTTGATTGGCGATGGTCAAACTGATGACAGTACGCCTGTAAAAGGGATTACTAACCTGAACAACATGGCGATGATCAACGTCTCCGGGCCGGGTATGAAAGGGATGGTTGGGATGGCAGCGCGTATTTTCTCCGTGATGTCCCGCAAAGGTATCTCAGTTGTGTTGATTACTCAGTCATCGTCTGAGTACAGCATCAGTTTCTGTGTACCACAAGGGGAGTTGTTGCGTGCTCGTAGTGCTCTTGAGGAAGAGTTCTATTTAGAGCTTAAAGATGGCGTGTTAGACCCGCTGGATGTGATGGAACAACTGGCGATTATCTCCGTGGTTGGTGATGGTATGCGCACGTTAAAAGGCATCTCAGCGCGTTTCTTCTCTGCATTGACTCGTGGCAATATTAATATTGTTGCAATTGCCCAAGGCTCATCTGAGCGCTCTATTTCTGCGGTAATTGCTAATGAGTCGGCGACAACCGCCGTTCGTCTCTGCCATCAAATGCTGTTCAATGCAGAACAAGTGATTGAAGCCTTTATTGTTGGTGTCGGCGGCGTGGGTAACGCATTGATCGAGCAAATTCATCGCCAACAGCAATGGTTGAAGCAAAAACACATCGACCTACGTGTGTGTGGTATCGCTAACTCACGTGCGATGTTGACCAATATGCAAGGCATTGACCTTGATAACTGGAAAGCAGAATTAGCACAAGCGAAAGAGCCATTCAGTTTGAGCCGCTTGATCCGCTTAGAGCGTGAATATCATTTCTTAAACCCAGTGATCATCGATTGTACCTCTAACCAAGAAATTGCTGAGCAATATGTGAATTTCTTAAAAGATGGTTTTAACGTGGTAACACCGAACAAGAAAGCAAACACGTTATCCATGGATTATTACCATCAATTACGTACCGCAAGTGAAATATCAAAGCGTAAGTTTTTATATGATACTAACGTAGGTGCTGGCCTGCCAGTTATTGAAAACCTGCAAAACTTACTCAATGCAGGCGATGAGTTGGTACATTTTAGCGGCATCTTATCTGGTTCATTATCCTTTATTTTCGGTAAGTTAGATGAAGGCATGTCATTGTCTGAAGCCACCACATTAGCAAAAGAAAAAGGCTTTACTGAGCCAGACCCTCGCGATGATTTATCAGGGATGGATGTTGCACGTAAGTTATTAATTTTAGCCCGTGAAGCAGGATACAATTTAGAGTTACAAGATATTCAAATTGAAGCCGTTCTTCCTGCTGATTTTGACAGTTCAGGTCCAGTTCCAGAGTTTATGGCGCGTTTACCGCAACTTGATGCCCAATTTGCTGCGCGTATAAAAGCCGCAGAAGCAGAGCAAAAAGTGTTACGCTATGTTGGTTTGATAGAAGAAGGGCGCTGCCAAGTTAAGATTGTTGCTGTCGATGGCAATGACCCGCTCTTTAAAGTCAAAAATGGCGAAAACGCATTGGCTTTTTATACGCGTTATTACCAACCAATTCCTTTAGTATTAAGAGGTTATGGTGCAGGTAATGATGTTACCGCAGCTGGTGTATTTGCAGATATGTTACGTACTCTGTCATGGAAATTGGGAGTTTAATAAGTGATTAAAGTTTATGCACCTGCTTCAATTGGTAATGTTAGCGTCGGGTTTGATGTCCTTGGGGCGGCGGTTTCACCTGCTGATGGTTCACTATTAGGTGATTGTGTGACTGTCGAGTCGGCAGAGACATTTTCGTTAACCAATAAAGGTAAATTTGTTTCTAAGCTACCAAAGAAAAATGAACACAATATCGTTTACCAATGTTGGCAGTTGTTCTGTGAGCGTTTGGGGAAACCGCTGAATGTAACAATGACGCTGGAAAAAAATATGCCAATTGGCTCAGGCTTAGGCTCGAGTGCATGTTCTGTTGTTGCAGCACTGATGGCGCTGAATGAATTCGCAGAAAAACCGTTTGATGACACGCAGCTGCTTGGCATGATGGGGGAATTGGAAGGGCGTATCTCGGGTAGCGTGCATTACGATAACGTTGCGCCGTGTTTCCTCGGTGGGTTACAGCTGATTATCGAGCAAAATGGCATCATTTCCCAGCCAGTACCTGCATTTGACAATTGGTATTGGGTGATGGCATATCCGGGAATTAAAGTCTCGACAGCTGAAGCGCGTGCTATTTTACCAAACAGCTATCCGCGTCATGATATCGTCAATCATGGGCGTTATCTCTCGGGCTTTATCCACGCTTGTCATACTAATCAGCCATTGTTGGCGGCGACGATGATCCAAGATGTGGTCGCAGAACCATACCGTACACAATTACTGCCCGGCTTTGCTGAGGCTCGACAAAACGCTAAAGAAATCGGTGCATTAGCTTGCGGGATCTCTGGCTCAGGGCCAACATTATTTGCTATTTGTGATGACAAACTTATCGCCGAAAAAATGGCCACGTATTTGCAACAACATTATATTCAGAATGATGAAGGCTTTGTGCATATCTGCCGTTTGGATCTCGCCGGGGCAAGGACAATAGGGTAAACAATGAAACTGTATAATTTAAAAGATAACACCGAACAAGTCAGCTTCGCGCAAGCCGTCAAACAAGGTTTAGGTAAGCAGCAAGGCCTGTTTTTTCCACAAGATTTGCCAGAATTTAGCGCGGCAGAAATTGAAGAATTATTAAAATTAGATTTCGTTACGCGCAGTAGTAAAATTCTAAGCACATTTATTGGTGATGAAATTCCAGAAGCTGAGCTTGCCGCGCGAGTGAAAGCGGCATTTGCTTTCCCTGCACCAGTTTCTAAAGTGGAAGACGATGTCGCAACTCTCGAGCTATATCATGGCCCAACATTAGCCTTTAAAGATTTCGGTGGGCGCTTTATGGCGCAAGCTCTGGGGCAAGTGGCGGGTGAGCAACCCGTTACGATTTTAACGGCAACGTCTGGCGATACTGGCGCAGCGGTGGCGCATGCGTTCTATCGTTTAAATAACGTCCAAGTCGTGATCCTCTACCCAGAAGGCAAAATTAGCCCACTGCAAGAAAAACTGTTCTGTACACTGGGTGAAAATATTCACACAGTAGCGATTAAAGATGACTTTGATGCTTGTCAGGCATTAGTTAAGCAATCGTTTGATGATGAAGAACTGAAAAAAGCATTATTCTTAAACTCTGCAAATTCGATCAATATTAGCCGCTTATTAGCGCAGATCTGCTATTACTTTGAAGCCGTTGCGCAGATCCCTGCTGAAAAACGTGATCATTTAGTGATCTCGGTTCCAAGCGGTAACTTCGGAGATTTAACCGCAGGTTTATTGGCTAAATCCATGGGATTACCCGTTAAGCGCTTTATTGCAGCAACCAACGTAAATGACACGGTTCCGCGTTATTTAGTCGAAGGTGAGTGGAAACCGCATCAAACAGTTGCAACCTTGTCTAACGCAATGGATGTGAGTCAGCCAAATAACTGGCCGCGTATTGAAGAGATCTTTCGCCGCAAAGGTTGGTCGTTGAAAGAGCTAGGGTTTGGTGCAGTTGACGATGAAGTGACAAAAGACACTGTTCGTGAATTGGATAAAAAAGGGTATTTATCAGAGCCCCATGCGGCAGTTGCTTATCGCGTGTTGCGTGATCAATTGCAAGCAGGTGAATATGGCCTATTTTTAGGTACAGCTCACCCCGCTAAATTCAAAGAAAGCGTTGAGGAGATCTTAAATAAACAGATTCCTTTACCGAAAGAATTAGCAGAGCGTGCAGATTTGCCTCTGTTATCTCACTTATTACCTTCTGATTTTACAAGGTTACGTGAATTTTTAATGAAATTAGCACCTAAGCAATAAGCGGATTGTGGTGTCAAAACGGAAGCTTAGGCTTCCGTTGAGGTTGTTGACAAAGCAGGATAAAAGCGTGGTTTTTCCTGCTTTGTGTTATCAGCCGAAAATCAATGAGTTGATTTTCCTCGTCTATTTTCAAAACTAATCCAACCTGCAGTCAAACCTAATCGGTTTGTCAGCAGTCAAAACGGAAGCTTAGGCTTCCGTTTTTGTTTAACGGATAGCTAATTAATTAGTATCATCATGGTATTATTGATTAAATTGAACTCCAGCCATCATCACCATCACGTCCGCCATCAGAACCACCGCGCCCACCTTTTCCCCCTTTGCCACCGTTTGGTCCTGCATCACCGCCTTTTCCGCCATCTCCATTTCCTGAACCATCACCTCCATTGCCTCCATTTCCACCATTTAATCCTCCATTGCCCCCGTTACCGCCGTGACCATTGACAGAACCATTTCCACCATTTCCGCCATTTCCTCTGCCGTCACCGTTTCCCCCATTGCCCCCATCACCACCATAGACACCACCACTGCCGCCATTGCCCCCATTACCATTGCTTCCTGGTGCTGCGTTTCCACCATGGTTGCCGTGGCTCTGAGTTGTATGGTTTCCACCATTCCCCCCATTTCCACCGTTTTGTCCGTCGCCTCCAGCTCCGCCATTGCTACTACTACCATTACTGCCGTTTGTGCCATTTTGTCCACTGTTCGAGGTATTTTCTTGATAAATCAATTGAAAAGAATTTTCTTTTTGAAGTATTGGTCCGCAATGGAATGGGGAAGACGGGGCATTAATGATGGCAGTGGCTTCCTGAGATAAGCAATTAATCAATAAATTAAAAGAGTTAGTAGCGTGACTTGTGATAGATATACTCATTAATAATAGAGAGCAGAATGATAGGGTTGATTGGTTATTCATAAGCGCCTCCATTTCCCCCTTTAGGTAAGGGGGAAATATTGATTGGTATAATTAATTAATGGCCATTGCCACCATTGCCACCATTTCCTCCGTTGCCGCCATTTCCACCATTGCCTCCGCTTCCACCGCTCCCTCCATGGCCTCCGTTACCGCCATTCCCACCATTACCGCCATGATTCTGCCAAAGCTCAGATGTCGCTAATGGTGGCGTTTCTAATAATGAGAGAAAGTATGTTGCTGCAAAAGAAGAAATTGGAAATAATAAAGATATAATTAAAATAGATGTTTTATGCATATAAATTCCTTGTTTAAAGTGAATTAAATAAACTGCATAAAAAATTTTAAATAATTATTTGTAATATTCAATAGAGTAACGAGTTAATTAATTCATTAAATTTATTGAAAGTGAATATAAAATGATGGGTTTAATTTTTAGAGTGAGTAGTGAGGTGAAAGCCATATTATTATCATGAATATAATATGGCTTATATAAAAATCAATTTAATGCTTTTAAATGATTTTTTATTTCATTTTGAATGTATTCAGATGAACTATTTTTATTTAAATTGAGCATAACAATTGCTTTTTCATGTTCATTCATATCAGCAAATAAAGTCGCTGATTTGGCTTGGTTTGGTTTGAAGTTTTTTGATTTTTCAAGGTGTGATTGTATACTGCTTAGTGTTGTGGGGGATGTATTATTTTGAGTGAAACTTAAGGCTATAGCCGCTTTCTCATGGCTATCTAATTGAGAAAATGCAGTACCACTATGAATATTTTTCTCAATATTAATACCAGCTTGGCTTAAATGTTGTTGGATTGCATGCTGGTTAGTTGGCGAACTATTATTTTCAGTAAATGTTAATGCAGTGGCTGCATTTTTATGAACACTCATGTCTGACTGCGCACTTGCAATATTAGTAGTCGCAACAATAAAACTTAATGCAATAATAACTTTCTTCATTATCTGTCCTTATTTAATTAAATGTATTTTCAATAAGGTGATAATAATGCAAACATACTGTCTTAATACTGACAGCAAAATGACAATCTTGCCATTTTACTGTTAAATGTTTAGTTATTGGGTAAGAAAAGGGTAAATCGTGTTGAATATTCATCAGACGCCACGCTGATAGTTCCTTTATGGGTCAATATAATGGACTTCACAATGGCGAGGCCGATACCACTTCCTTCATTTTTTCGCTGGCGTGATTTATCGACACGATAAAAACGGTCGAACAGCTTTGGTAGGTGCTCTTCTGGGATTTTTTTTCCAGGATTACTAACAATAATTTCGATGCCATTTTTGACATTCGCTAGGCTTATACTTACCGCGTTGCTTTTTGGCGTATAGCGAATTGCATTAGAAATTAAGTTGGTCAGTGCTCTTCTTAGCATGTCTTTGTCGGCTAAAATGGGGTTAGCTTCACCCACCATTTTAAGCTGAATTTCATTGTCCTCGGCTAAAAACTCAAAATAATCGAAAATAAGTGCAATTTCAGACAGTACATCCACTTGTTTTTTCTCAGGAATGAGCCGATTATCATCAGCTTGGGCAAGAAATAACATATCTGAAATCATTCGAGAAAGTCGGTTGTATTCTTCTAGGTTTGAATAAAGGACTTCGACGAGCTCTTCTTTTGTACGGCTTTTATTTAATGAAATTTGAGTTTCGGTCATTAGGTTTGTAATCGGTGTCCGCATCTCGTGGGCGATATCGGCTGAAAAATTAGTTTGCCTAACAAAGACATCCTCAATTTTGACTATCATTTGGTTAAATGACTCAGTGAGCTGTTTTAATTCTTTTGGTACAGATGTGGGGTCTAACCGAACACTTAAATTTTCAGAGGTGACATTTTTGATTTCATCACTCACTTCTTTAAGAGGTTTAAGCCCTTTAATCACCAGAAAATAGACAATAAAAATCGTTAATAAACATAGCAAAATAGCGCTGATGATTAAGTTATTGATTAGTGAGCTAAGGTAATCGTGGTGAAAGTTAAGAGACAGTGCGGTTACTAACCGATATTGTTTTGTATCATTCTGAACGCCAACTTGAATATGGCTTTGTGCTATACGGTAATTTTTAAGATATTGGTCGTGGTTATCTTTTTCAACATTATAGTTTTTTAATGCTTCAATAATATCTTTATTCGTATTGGGAGAAACTAACGTATTACCCTGATTATCTGAAAGGTAAACAGCAATATCTTGGTGCTCATTTAAAATGGTTTTTATACGCGAAAATTGTTCATTTTGTGGATCAGAATTTTCACTTAATAAGCTGCTAATGGTTAAATTTATCTGACTTAAGGTATATTCATCCTGTTGTTTAAAATGCAGCACAACGGAGTTGATCATGATCCAACTAAATAATAATAAAGCCAGTGAGAGCGTTGCACCGATCAAAACGACAAGCCGAGTTAAAATAGAGACTGGCGTATGAAATAATTTAATCATTTTCTGGGATCTCTAATAAATACCCCATTCCTCTGATAGTGTGGATCAATTTGGGCTCATAATTGAGATCTATTTTCGATCTCAAACGTTTAATTGCCACGTCTATGACGTTAGTATCACTATCAAAATTCATGTCCCATACTTTGGAGGCAATTAAAGAGCGAGATAAAACCTCTCCTTGGTGTAAAACAAAAAATTCAAGTAGCGCGAATTCTTTACTGGTTAAATTAATTTTATCATTGGCACGGGTAACGCGGCGTTTTATTAAATCGACATGAAGATCTGCAATATGAAATTGGGTTTTTTGGATGCTATTATTACCTCGGCGCAATAATGTTCGAACACGTGCCAGTAATTCAGAAAAATCGAAAGGTTTGATTAGATAATCATCGGCTCCCAATTCGAGTCCCTTTACTCGATGCTCAACATTACCCAATGCAGTTAACATTAATATAGGGGTATTCCTTCCCATTGTTCGCAAATTCTTGGCAATTTCCCAGCCATTAATATCGGGTAGCATCACATCAAGAATAATTAAATCATACTCTTCTGTCGTCGCCATATGCAGACCTGTGATCCCATTCTCTATTGCATCAACCACAAAGCCAGATTCTGTTAACCCTTTGGATAAATATTCCCTGGTCTTATGTTCATCTTCCACAATAAGTAATTTCACAGTCACCTCAACGACAATATTTGCACTACTTCATTCTAAGCATTGAAATCCTCAAATGTAAAATGACAAATTTGTCATTTTCATGTCATGAATCTAACAGGCAGCTTTTTTTACTATAACGTCAATGTTAATTATCAGAGGCATGGCTATACCATGTATTTTCCCAAAATATTATTGATAGCGAATGCCCTAATTTTAAGTGGCTGTGTTTCATTAGCACCTGAATACCAACGTCCAAATTTAAATGTACCGAATCAATTAAACAACGGTGCACTCACCTCAAGTGAAAAATCGACATTTTCAGTACCAAGATGGCAAGTGTTTATTCAAGACTCGCAACTGAAAGCGGTTATTCAACGCGCGCTTGAGAAAAATAGTGATCTTTATTTAGCGGCATTAGATGTCGAAGAGGCTCGAGCTCGTTTTGGGCTAGCTAGCGCAGAAAAATATCCTCAAATTAACGCTTCAATGGGAAGCGAGTATACTCAAGGGTTACAGCAAGGTGCTGCATTCGATAAAAAATACAATGCAGGCGTAGATATTAGCTATGAACTGGACTTTTTTGGGCGAATAAAGAACTTAACAGATGCAGATAGGGCCAAATTTATTGCCTCAGAAGAGATGCACAGAGCGACTCAAATTTTAACCATTAAAACGGTCGCAGAGGCTTATTTAGATGTCGCATATAACCAACAGCTCTTATTAATTGCACAAGAGACGAAAACGAGTTATCTCAATAGCCAGTCGATCGTGGCACAAAAAGTGGCAGCAGGAAAAGCGACATTGGCTGATTTAGAACAAGCGAAAGGGCAAGTCCAGTCAATTGAAATCAACATCGAAAATATTCACAGCGAAATTGCCAGAAATGAAAATTTAGTGAATTTTTTAACGAATGATTACATTCAAAAAGTCAAAATACCAGAAGGTGGCTTTGCGCTTAATTACCCTTTGATTACAGCGCCTTCAACTTTATCGTCGGATATTCTATTAAGCCGCCCAGACATTATGGCAGCAGAGCAAAATATCATTTCTGAGAATGCCAATATTGGTGTGGCAAGGGCTGCATTTTTCCCCTCTATTTCTTTCAACACGGGTGTTTCTAACAGCAATGATTCGTTGTCAGGCTTATTTGATTCCTCAAATGGTATTTGGAATTTTATTCCCAAAATCACCCTACCTATTTTTACAGGAGGAACAAATAGCCGAAATCTAGAGCTAGCAAATATTCGCAAAAATAAAGCCATTGTGAACTATGAAAAAAGTATTCAAGTGGCTTTTCGTGAAGTGAAGGATGCATTGGTTATTAAGTCGAGTTTGGAAAAGCAATTAAGTGCACAGGTACTGTATGTCAATACATTGCAGAGCGTCTTGATACAAAAGCAAGCCAGTTACCGCTATGGCGGATCCAGTTATTTAGACGTGCTTGAAGCACAAAGAAGCTTATTTACTGAGCAGCAAAATTTACTGAAGTTAAAAATCGAACAGCAGAAGAATGAGGTGACTTTATTCTCTGCACTTGGTGGTGGGTTTATTAAATCATGAGGATAAGTATGAAAAAGTTAAATGGCATTGTGTTTGCCCTTTCAATCAGCATGTTCACTGTGGCAGGTTACGCAAATGCGGCGGATCATAATCATTCTGTTTACCCTGAAAAAGTTGCAGAACCTGTTATCAATACGGAAGGGAAATTAATTTCTATTGATAGAGAAAATAAGAAATTAACGATTAACCACAAAGAGATTGAAAGTATTGGTTGGCCGCCAATGACGATGCGCTTCACTTATGAAGATGAAAATATGATTAAAGGCTTACAAGATAATGACGAATTAAAATTTTCCTTTGAACAAAAGGGTAATCTTTCAATATTGAAATCCGTCGAAAAAATAAACTAATTAGATAGAGAGATGTTATGTCATTAGTTAACCTCACTAAATTGCTGTTGGTTATTATTATATCGAGCGTTATCTCAATCTTGTTTTATCGCTATTTTTTTGTTGAAGAAAATAGTCGCCAACCAATGGAAAAACAAGAACGCACGGTGTTGTATTGGTATGACCCGATGTACCCAAATACCAAGTTTGATCAACCGGGTAAGTCACCATTTATGGACATGGATCTTGTGCCTAAATATGCCGATGAAAACCAAGGATCAGCAGATAGTAAAGGGATCACTATTAACCCAACTCAAACCCAAAATTTAGGGTTAAAAACGGTTGAGGTAAAATGGGGGCAACTCAGCTATGACTTAACATTTCCTGCCGAAATTACGTTTAATGATCACCAATTTGCGATTGTGCAAGCAAGGGAAAGTGGTTTTGTTGAAAAAGTGTATCCATTTACAGTGGGTGAGCGTATTCAAAAGGGTGTTCCAATTGCAGATTTGACGATCCCCGCATGGGTTGAGGCGCAAAGTGAATATTTAGCGTTAAAACAAATGGGGGCAAGCCAAGCTGATCTTAATAGTGTGACTGAGCGTTTACGATTAAATGGGATGCCTGAAGGCGCACTCTCCCAATTTATTAAAACAGGGAAAGTGCAAACACGTTTTACCATCCAAGCGCCGATATCTGGTGTTATTACTGCATTAAATCTGCGTTTAGGTATGAATATTTCTAAAGAGGTAACTATTGCCCAAATACAAGGAACCAATCCTTTGTGGGTGAATGCATCTGTCTCCCAATCAGTAGCGGAATTATTAACCAAACAAGCTCAGTTTTCGGTGTCTATTCCCGCTTATCCAACTCAGCAATTTACGGTGAAAAATTGGTTGATATTACCGAGTGCGGATCAAGCAAGTCGCACCATTAATATTCGCGCTGAAATTGAAGATAACACCAATGTATTAAAGCCAGGCATGACTGCCTATTTAAACTTGCAGGCGAAAGGCCAAGAAAGTTTATTAATTCCCTCTCAAGCCCTTGTGGATTCAGGGAAAGAACAACACGTTATTGTGGTAGGGGATCAAGGGGAATTTATCCCTAAAAAAGTGCGTGTTATCACTGAATCCCAGCAAACAACGGCTATTTCACAAGGGTTACAAGTTGGCGAAAAGATTGTGACGCAAGGCATTTTTCTTATCGATTCAGAAGCCAATATTGCGGGCGCATTAGCCCGAATGGAAGCGCTTCCCGCGCAATCCGAGTCATCAAATCATTCATTACATAAATCTCAGGAGTAGACTATGTTGGAATGGATTATAAGACGCTCGGTGGCAAATCGCTTTTTAGTGTTAATGGGCGTGGTATTTTTAGTCATTGCAGGGATATGGAGCATTCGTAGCACGCCCGTTGATGCTTTACCTGATTTGTCTGATGTACAGGTGATCATCAAAACGACTTACCCAGGGCAAGCCCCACAACTGGTTGAAAACCAAGTCACTTACCCGATTACGACCACCATGTTATCTGTGCCAGGGGCGAAAACAGTTCGCGGATTTTCGGCCTTTGGTGACTCTTACGTGTATGTCATTTTTGAAGATAATACCGATTTATATTGGGCTCGCTCACGAGTCTTAGAGTATTTAAACCAAGTCCAATCAAAACTGCCAAAAGGTGCAGTTGCCTCAATTGGTCCAGATGCAACGGGTGTAGGCTGGGTATTTGAATATGCATTAGTTGATAAAAGTGGAAAACATAACTTAGCTGAATTGCGTTCACTTCAAGATTGGTTTTTGAAATATGAATTAAAAGCGCTGCCAAACGTTTCTGAAGTTGCCACGGTTGGCGGTGTGGTGAAATCTTATCAAATCATTGTTGATCCGCTTAAGTTATCGCAATTCTCAGTGACATTACCTGAAATAAAACAAGCTGTTGAAATGGCCAACCAAGAGGCTGGTGGGTCTTCCATCGAAATTGCTGAAGCTGAATTTATGGTTAGAGCCAATGGTTATCTGCAATCTATGGATGACTTTAATCAAATCTACCTAAAAACGGCGGAAAACAACGTCCCGATTTACTTGAAAGATGTCGCCCGTATTCAAGAAGGCCCTGAAATGCGCCGTGGCGTTGCTGAGCTTAACGGGGAAGGTGAAGTTGTCGGCGGGATCATTTTATTACGTTCAGGTGAAAATGCACGAAATGTTATTCATGATGTAAAACAAAAGCTTGAGGATTTAAGTGCTAGTTTACCAGAAGGCATTGAAATCATCACAACCTATGATAGAAGCATTCTGATTGATAATGCGATTGATAACCTTAGCTATAAACTACTAGAGGAATTCATTGTTGTTGCCCTAGTTTGTGCAGTTTTCTTATGGCATTTTCGTTCTGCTTTAGTGGCAATTATTTCTTTACCTCTAGGGCTATTCATTGCGTTTATTGTTATGCGTTACCAAGGAATAAATGCAAACATTATGTCGCTTGGGGGAATTGCGATTGCGATTGGCGCAATGGTTGATGCGGCTATTGTGATGATTGAAAATGCCCATAAAAAATTAGAAAAATGGCAGCATCAACATGAAGGGCAAGTTCTCGATAATACGCAGCGTTGGAGATTAATTACGGACTCGGCAGTTGAAGTTGGGCCAGCATTATTTATCAGCTTACTTATTATCACGCTTTCTTTTATTCCTATCTTTACGTTGGAAGGCCAAGAAGGGCGTTTATTTGGGCCTTTGGCATTTACCAAAACCTATGCCATGGCGGGCGCCGCTGCATTAGCGTTGATAGTGATCCCGATATTAATGGGGTATTGGATACGCGGTAATATTCCAAATGAAAATAAAAACCCGCTCAATCGTTGGCTAATTGCAATATATAGCCCAATTTTATTAAAAGTATTGGCATGGCCAAAAACGACATTGCTGATTGGTGTTCTGTCATTGTTCACGGTGATATGGCCATTAAAGCATTTAGGGGGTGAATTTCTTCCATCAATTAACGAGGGTGATTTACTGTATATGCCGTCGACCTTGCCGGGGGTCTCTCCTGCTCAAGCGGCTTTTTTATTGCAAAATACTGATAAGTTAATCAAAACCATTCCTGAAGTTGATACTGTTTTTGGCAAGGTGGGAAAAGCGGAAACCGCCACTGACTCGGCGCCGATGGAAATGATCGAAACCACCATTCGTTTAAAGCCACAGTCTGAGTGGCGTGAAGGGATGACACTGGAAAAGCTTATCGATGAGTTAGATGAAACTGTGCGTTTACCGGGAGTTGCTAATTTATGGGTTCCACCGATTCGTAATCGAATCGATATGCTTTCCACTGGGGTCAAAAGCCCGATAGGTATCAAAGTATCAGGGAAAGATCTCGAAGAAATCGATGCATTTGCACAACAGATTGAAAAAGTAACTAAAACAGTCCCAGGGGTTGTATCTGTATTAGCTGAACGGCTGGTGGGCGGTCGGTATATTGATGTCAAAATCGATAGGGAGAAAGCAGCTCGTTTTGGTATGAGTGTCAGTGATGTGCAGGTGTATATCTCAACGGCCACGGGCGGGGAGATGATAGGGGAAACGGTTGAAGGGATTGAGCGTTACCCCATTAGCCTAAGGTACCCACAGGATTACCGAAACAGTGTTTCTGCACTGAAATTATTACCGATTTTGACACCTAATAAGCAACAAATTGTTCTCAGTGATGTGGCTGATGTGATGGTGCAAATGGGGCCACCGATGCTGAAAACAGAAAATGCACGGCCAACCAGTTGGATTTATATCGATGCACGAGATAGAGATATGGTCTCTGTTATTAATGATATCGATACGGCGATAAAAGATAATATTCAAATGAAACCGGGAGTCAGCTATTCCTTCACTGGGCAATTTGAATTACTTGAAAGAGCCAATCAAAAATTGATGTTAATGGTACCCGCGACCATCATGATTATTTTTGTTTTGCTCTATTTAGCCTTTAGGCGCTTTAGTGAAGCTTTATTGATTTTATTAAGTCTACCTTTTGCCTTAGTTGGTGCGATTTGGTTCTTGTATTGGATGGACTTTAATTTATCCGTTGCAACAGGCACCGGCTTTATTGCACTCGCGGGGGTGGCTGCCGAATTTGGTGTGGTGATGTTGATTTATTTAAGACATGCCATTGAGGATAGAGAAAAACTGCAAGGAATAAATTCATTATCCAATCAGGATTTGGATAGTGCGTTATATGAAGGGGCAGTATTGCGTGTTCGGCCAAAAGCCATGACGGTAGCTGTTATTTTAGCGGGGTTATTACCCATATTGTTAGGTACAGGAGTTGGCTCAGAAGTGATGAGTCGAATTGCAGCCCCAATGATTGGGGGAATGATAACTGCACCATTATTATCGTTATTTATCATTCCTGCTGCGTATAAATTGATCTGCCAAATACGCCATAAAAAATAGATATTTTTGAAGTATTAGCCATCATTATTGATAAGGTAAATAGCAATGAAAAAGATAATTTTAGGTGGAATGTTTTTACTGTCATTTTCTGCATTTTCTGCATTTTCTCAAAACCAGAGCGTGCAACTGTATAAAGATGCCAACTGTGGTTGCTGCCAATTATGGGGAGAAGGGGTTAAAAAAGCAGGATATGACGTAGTCGTCAATGAAGTCAGCTATGATGAATTGAGCAAACTGAATGATGAGCTAAATGTGCCATACAACTTACGCAGCTGCCATGTCGCTAAATACAAAGGCAAAGTAATTGTTGGGCATGTGCCTGTGAGTAGTCTGGATGCGATTGATGCGTTACCTGCGGATGTGGTTGGAATTTCAGTGCCAGGTATGCCAATCGGCAGTTTGGGTATGGAGCAGCCAGATGGAAGAACGCAGCCATATTCAGTAGTTCAATTTAAAGCCAATGGCGAATACCGTTAATTTAGAAAAAAATTCATTAAGTTGCAGGGTACCCTGCAACTTGTGTGAATAGCATTAACTTTCTAATATCAGCTCAATGGATTTTAGTTCTTCTTGACTGAAATCGCGGTTTTTTAAAATTCCCATCGCGTCATCAATTTGGCTAATTCGGCTTGCCCCAATCAAAACAGAAGTTATCCTATCATGGCGTAATAACCACGCTAATGCCATTTGGCTCAGTTTTTGATCACGTTTCGTTGCAATCTCATTCAATTGTTTAACTTTTGCTAAGACGGCAGAAGTGAGTCGTTCTGGGGGTAATGACGGGTTGCCCGCTGCTCGTGAATCGGCGGGGATCCCATTTAAGTAGCGATCCGTTAAGATCCCGCCAGCAAGAGGAGAATATGCGATTGAACCTACACCTTCTTCTTCAAGTAAATCGAGTAACCCTTCTTCGGGTGTGCGTTCAAACATGGAATATTTGGGCTGATGGATAAGGCAAGGCGTTCCTAATTCCGTTAGGATACTAATGGCTTCTTTCGCTAAATCTGCGGGGTAGTTTGAAATCCCAACGTACAGCGCTTTCCCTTGGCGAACAATAAGGTCAAGAGCACCCATGGTTTCTTCTAATGGCGTATCAGGGTCTGGCCGATGGTGGTAAAAAATATCCACATAATCAAGGCCCATTCGTTTTAAACTCTGATTGAGGCTGGCAACTAAATACTTTTTGCTTCCCCAATCCCCGTAGGGGCCATCCCACATGGTATATCCCGCTTTTGATGAAATGATCATTTCATCGCGATAAGGCAGAAAATCACGTTGTAAGATCTGGCCAAATTTCGTTTCGGCAGATCCTGGCGGAGGACCGTAGTTATTGGCAAGATCAAAATGCGTAATACCAAGGTCAAAAGCATGGCGTAACATAGCTTGGCAGTTATCAAACGATTTGTTATCGCCAAAGTTATGCCATAACCCTAATGAAATCAGTGGTAAACGTAATCCACTACGGCCACATAAACGGTATTCCATTTCAGTATAGCGCTTTGATGATGCAACATAAGGCATACTTCACCTCCAAAATAGTGAGCAAAAAGCTCTTTAATACTGTCATAAACCCCAAATATGAGCTGAGGAATCGGTGCTAATTTGATTTAGTATGGTTGTTTTATCGTGAAATTGTGATGGCGTCCCAAGAATTTTGTGATGCATTGAAAGTGACGGGTATTCACTGTGAGTAAATACCCGTTATTGGAAGATTAGATCTGTTCTGGGCGGGTAAAAATGATTTCATTACCTTTAGATTGGCTTTCATCAAATTGATAGCCTTCTAAATTAAAGTCGGATAATTGATCCGTTTTTGTCAGTTTATTTTGAATAATAAACCGGCTCATTAAGCCACGCGCTTTCTTTGCATAAAAACTGATAACTTTGTATTTACCGTTCTTCTCATCAAGGAAAACAGGCTTAATAATCTGCCCATCTAATTTTTTGGTATTTACTGATTTAAAATATTCATCAGAAGCCAGATTGACTAACACTTGGTCTTTTTGCTGAGCAAGCGCTTGGTTTAATTGTTTTGTAATGATATTGCCCCAGAATTCATATAGGTTTTTACCGCGGGTATTTTTTAGTGAAATTCCCATTTCAAGGCGATAGGGCTGCATTAAATCTAATGGGCGCAAAATACCGTAAAGGCCAGATAAAATGCGTAAATGGGACTGGGCAAACTCGAAATCTGCTGGGGAAAATGTTTCTGCTTGCATCCCCGTATAAACATCGCCTTTAAAGGCTAAAATAGCTTGGCGTGCATTTTCAGGGGTAAACTCAGCATGCCATTCTGCAAAACGCGCAGCATTGAGACCTGCCAACTTATCACTGATCTTCATTAAACTGGCAATATCTGCGGGAGTTAACTTACGGCATTCTTTGATAAGCTTTTGTGATTCCGTTAATAACTCAGGTTGTGTAAATTCCGCTGTCGCAAGTGGGCTTTCGTAGTCTAATGTTTTTGCAGGTGAAATAGTAATAAGCATGACTTGACCCTTTATAAAAGAATAATAACGCTTACTTTAGCAAAAATTCATCCTAAATAGCTAATTGATGCAATAAGCCAAATCAATATTATTCTTTGCTATTGTTAGCTAACGAGATATTTCGCTAAAAGGATTCAGCTTGATATCAAGTTGCGAAACCGATTGCCAATCAAATAGTTGCTTTTGACTAGATTTCCTTGCTTGCAGCAATATGGATGCATGATATTATCTGTAGACGGTGCGGCGATAGCCACAATTCCTTTATAATACGCAAAGTAATTCAAGTTGCAGTCTGTTAGCCAACACCGCGACAACTTAAAGCATGACGGGTTACCCTAAATACTTCGAGTTGTAGGTAGGCGGCAAGTAAACGAGTCTCTAGGAGCATACATCAGTATGTGACTAGAGTGAGAGAGCGTAGCCAACACCGCTACAACTTGAAATATGACGGGTATAACAACGAGACTAAAGAAATGACCGACAAACTGACCTCCTTACGTAGTCTGACAACTGTTGTTGCTGATACTGGCGACATCGAAGCAATGAAGCTTTACAAACCACAAGATGCGACCACTAACCCGTCGCTGATCTTAAATGCTGCACAAATTCCTGAGTACCGTAAATTAATTGATGAAGCGGTTGAATGGGCACGTAAGCAAAGCAGCAATCGCGAGCAACAAATTATTGACGCTTGTGACAAACTGGCTGTGAATATCGGTCTGGAAATTCTGAAATTAGTTCCGGGTCGTATTTCTACCGAAGTTGATGCACGTCTTTCTTATGACGAAGAAGCCTGTATTGCTAAAGCACGTCATTTAATCAAAATGTATAACGATGCAGGTATCAGCAATGATCGCATCCTGATTAAACTAGCGTCAACTTGGCAGGGTATCCGCGCAGCGGAAAAACTGGAAAAAGAAGGCATCAACTGTAACCTGACTTTATTATTCTCTTTTGCTCAAGCACGCGCTTGTGCGGAAGCAGGTGTTTACCTGATCTCTCCATTCGTGGGCCGTATCCTTGACTGGTACAAAGCAAACACTGATAAAAAAGAGTTTGCACCACAAGAAGATCCAGGTGTGGTTTCTGTGACTGAAATCTACAACTACTACAAAGCGCATGGCTACAAAACTGTCGTTATGGGTGCAAGCTTCCGTAATGTGGGTGAAATCATTGAATTAGCTGGTTGCGACCGCTTAACTATCTCCCCAGGCTTACTGAAAGAGCTGTCTGAATCTGAAGGCACATTAGTGCGTAAACTGACTGATGCAGGTAAAACGCAAGAGCCAGGCGATAAACTGACTGAAGCAGAATTCTACTGGCAGCACAACCAAGATCCAATGGCAGTTGATAAACTGTCTGACGGTATCCGTAAGTTCGCTGTAGACCAAGAAAAACTGGAAAAAATGATTGCAGATTTACTGTAGTTTTTTCTAGCTTCGTCAAAACCCAGCCAATTGGTTGGGTTTTTTTATGGCTATTATTCATTGAGTTACTTCTCAATTTAAATATAAAAAAACCACAACGCTGCACGGAAATACGCTTCATGGTATGATATCGCACCTGTTTATAGGCAAAATTAAACAGTTTCTGATAAGTCAATTTTTGAGGTTTGTATGAATGAATTGCGCATAGGTCTGGTTTCCGTTTCTGATCGTGCTTCGAGCGGTATTTATGAAGATAAAGGCATCCCAGCACTCGAAGAGTGGTTAGCAAAAACGCTGACAACCCCTTTTCGCATTGAAACACGGTTAATTCCTGATGAGCAAGTCATGATTGAACAAACGTTGTGTGAGCTGGTGGATGAATTTGCCTGTCATTTGGTGCTCACAACCGGTGGTACAGGGCCAGCTCGCCGTGATGTGACACCTGATGCAACATTAGCCATTGCCGATCGTGAAATGCCGGGGTTTGGTGAGCAAATGCGCCAAATTAGCCTGAAATTTGTTCCCACCGCTATTTTATCGCGCCAAGTTGGCGTGATCCGCAATCAAGCTTTAATATTGAACTTACCGGGGCAGCCAAAAGCGATTGCTGAAACATTAGAAGGGCTAAAAGATAAAGAAGGTAATGTGTTGGTATCGGGCATTTTTGCCAGCGTTCCATATTGCATTCAATTGCTTGATGGCCCGTATGTGGAAACTGATCCCGCCATAGTGAAGGCATTTAGACCTAAATCGGCAATTCGTACTGAATAAATTTTGAATACAATCAGGTGAGTATTCACTCACCTGATTAAATACCATTAGTAATTATTAGCCGCGTTGGCCAATAGGTAGCACAGTTCTACCATATTGCTCATTTAATACTTCTGCGACCGCTAAATAGAATGCACTCGCGCCACAGATAATTCCTTCGAAACCTGCGAATTTGAGTAGTGCAGCGTTGCCTGTCAGATTGCCGATAGCAAGTAAGGCAAATAAGACAGTTAAGCTACCGAAAACAAATTGCAGCACAAAGTTTGCTTTAAATGTGCCAAGGAACATGAAGAAAGTAAATATGCCCCAAATCGCGAGAAAAACACCTAAAAATTCAGGGGAAGTTGCTTCGGCTAACCCCATGGTAGGTAAAAATAATAATCCCACTAATGCAATCCAAAACATCCCATAAGAGGTAAATGCGGTTGCGCCAAATGTGTTGCCTTTCTTATATTCAATTAGCCCTGCTATAAATTGGGCAATCCCACCATAAAAAATACCCATGCTTAAAATAACGGATGAAAGCGGAAAAAATCCTGCGTTATGAATATTCAGCAGGATGGTTGTCATACCAAAGCCTAGTAAACCAAGTGGGCCTGGATTTGCAAGAGAGCTAGACTGCATATAACCTCTGGTAAAATATATAAAATTCAAATAGATAAAAGAGAAAAAACACCGGTAAAATGGCGGTGGCGGCGAATCATACGCAGTTTTAGTTGTCTAAACAATGATCACAAGACAGGTTTTTCTGCAATAAATGCAAATTTTTTTTAATTCCCCCCTTGATGAATGGATTTACGACCCCATCTTTAAAGCATCAACCGATATCTCTGTAAATTATTGCGTATTGAAAAATAATTTAGGCTCAGGGTTAAAAACGCCCTTGAAAAAGAAATATTGAGCCGCATATAGATTGATATCGAAATCATAGTGAAAAGAATTCCTTTGGAGGCGTTTTAGATGGGTAAAATTATTGGTATCGACTTGGGTACAACTAACTCATGCGTTGCAATTATGGATGGTACTACCGCTCGTGTTCTGGAGAACAGTGAGGGTGACAGAACTACTCCTTCCATCATTGCGTATACTCAAGATGGTGAAATTTTAGTTGGTCAGCCAGCAAAACGTCAGGCTGTTACCAACCCAGAAAATACTTTATTTGCAATCAAGCGTTTGATTGGTCGTCGTTTCCAAGACGAAGAAGTTCAGCGCGATGTCGCTATCATGCCATACAAAATTATTGCGGCAGATAACGGCGATGCTTGGTTAGATGTGAAAGGCCAAAAAATGGCGCCACCACAAGTTTCTGCTGAAGTTCTGAAAAAAATGAAGAAAACAGCAGAAGATTACTTGGGTGAACCAGTTACAGAAGCGGTTATTACTGTTCCTGCATACTTTAACGATGCTCAGCGTCAAGCAACTAAAGATGCGGGCCGTATCGCTGGTTTAGAAGTAAAACGTATCATCAACGAACCAACAGCTGCGGCATTAGCTTATGGTTTAGACCGTGAAATTGGTAACCGTACGATTGCGGTTTACGACTTAGGTGGCGGTACATTCGACTTATCAATCATCGAAATTGATGAAGTTGATGGCGAAAAAACCTATGAAGTTTTAGCAACTAATGGTGATACTCACTTAGGTGGTGAAGACTTCGATACACGTTTAATCAACTACTTAGTTGAAGAATTCAAGAAAGAACAAGGTGTTGACCTGCGTAACGATCCGTTAGCAATGCAACGTCTGAAAGAATCTGCGGAAAAAGCAAAAATCGAGCTGTCTTCTGCGCAACAAACTGATGTGAACCTGCCATACATCACAGCTGATGCGACAGGTCCAAAACACATGAACATCAAAGTGACTCGTGCAAAATTAGAGTCACTGGTAGAAGATTTAGTTAAGCGTTCAATGGAGCCAGTGAAAGTTGCTCTGCAAGACGCAGGCTTAAGCGTGAGCGAAATCAACGACGTTATCTTAGTCGGTGGTCAAACACGTATGCCAATGGTTCAAAAAGTGGTTGCAGACTTCTTTGGTAAAGAACCACGTAAAGACGTTAACCCAGACGAAGCGGTTGCAATGGGTGCAGCAGTACAAGGTGGTGTTTTAGCCGGTGATGTTAAAGACGTTCTGTTACTTGACGTAACACCTTTGTCTTTAGGTATCGAAACTATGGGTGGCGTGATGACTTCGTTAATTTCGAAGAATACCACTATCCCAACAAAACACAGCCAAGTGTTCTCAACTGCGGAAGATAACCAAGCCGCTGTAACGATCCATGTTCTGCAAGGTGAACGTAAACGTGCAGGTGATAACAAATCACTGGGCCAATTTAACTTAGATGGTATCCAAGCAGCACCACGTGGTATGCCACAAATCGAAGTCACTTTCGACATCGATGCTGATGGTATCTTACATGTGTCTGCAAAAGACAAAAACAGTGGTCGTGAGCAAAATATCACCATTAAGGCTTCTTCAGGTCTGAACGACGAAGAAATCGAAAAAATGGTACGTGACGCGGAAGCGAATGCAGAAGCTGACCGTAAATTTGAAGAGTTAGTGCAGGTTCGTAACCAAGCTGACCAACTGGTTCACGGTACACGTAAACAAATCGAAGAAGCGGGCGACAAGTTACCGGCTGACGATAAAGCAAACATCGAAAAAGCAACATCTGAGTTAGAAGCAGCAGCGAAAGGCGAAGATAAAGCTGATATCGAAGCAAAAATCCAAGCTTTAGTCACTGCATCTGCAAAACTTCTGGAAATCGCACAGCAACAAGCTCAAGCGGGCGGTACAGCTGGCGCAGAAGCGAAGAAAGATGACGATGTTGTTGACGCTGAGTTTGAAGAAGTTAACGACAAAGACAAAAAATAATGCCCTTAGCGGGCGCAGTAGCTGTAGCGATGATGGTTAATAGTTACTGATACCGGATACGGGCGTTGAGGGAACTCTGCGCCCGTTCCGCATGTTAAGGGTAAATTAAATGGCAAAAAGAGACTTTTATCAGGTTTTAGAACTTGAAAAGAACGCATCAGAAAAAGACATCAAAAGAGCGTATAAACGCTTAGCAATGAAATACCATCCTGACCGTAATCAGGATAATAAAGACGAGTCTGAAGAAAAATTTAAAGAAATCAAAGAAGCTTACGAAGTTCTTTCTGATGAGCAGAAACGAGCTGCTTATGACCAATATGGCCATGCTGCATTTGAACAAGGCGGAATGGGCGGCGGCGGCGGTTTCGGCGGTGGTGCTGACTTTAGCGATATCTTTGGTGACGTCTTCGGTGATATTTTCGGAGGCGGTCGCAGACAGCAACGCCCAAGCCGTGGCTCTGATCTGCAGTACAACATGGAATTGACTCTTGAAGAGGCTGTCCGTGGAGTGACCAAAGAAATCCGTATTCCAACGCTAGAAACTTGTGATGTGTGCCATGGTAATGGTGCGAAACCGGGAACCAGTGCTGATACGTGCTCTACCTGTCATGGTATGGGCCAAGTGCATATGCGCCAAGGCTTTTTCTCGGTACAACAACCTTGCCCAACCTGTCATGGTCGCGGAAAAGTGATCAAAGACCCATGCAACAAATGTCATGGTCATGGGCGTGTTGAAAGATATAAAACACTGTCAGTGAAAATTCCAGCGGGTGTTGATACAGGTGACCGTGTTCGCTTATCAGGTGAAGGAGAAGCGGGTGAGAACGGTGCTCCAGCAGGGGATCTGTTCGTTCAGGTTCATGTATTACCTCATAATATTTTTGAACGTGACGGTAATAACCTGCATTGCGAAGTGCCTATCAACTTTGCCGATGCAGCATTGGGCGGTGAAATTGAAGTACCAACCCTTGATGGCCGTGTGAAACTGAAAATTCCAGCAGAAACACAAACCGGTAAAATTTTCCGTATGAAAGGAAAAGGTGTGAAATCGGTGCGTGGTGGCCTGCAAGGTGATTTGATGTGCCACATTGTTGTTGAAACGCCAGTAAAACTGAATGAGAAACAAAAAGCGTTACTCAAAGAGTTTGGTGAGTCCTTAGGTGGCAAGAGCGGGGAAAAAAATAGCCCACGTTCGAAAAGCTTCCTAGATGGCGTGAAAAAATTCTTTGATGATTTAACGAATAAATAAGTGTTAATCATTCTCTAAATTAGAATGGCTGGTCTGTGAAATGCACAGCCAGCCATTTTTTTATATTATTTAACCACTTCCCCACTAGCGATAACTGTTTCGCGTACTTTGTTTGCAAAATCTTGAGCTTCTTTGATAATCATTTTTTCATCTGCGGTGAGCAATTGGCGGTCTTGCATCAAAACTTTACCGTCGACAATGGTATGGCGAACATTGGCACCATTCGCCCCATAAACGAGTGCAGCATATGGGCTATACATCGGCACCATATTTGGTGATTTAGTATCGATCACAATGATATCTGCAAGCTTACCTGCTTCAAGCGAGCCTAGTTTATCTTCCATATGTAAGACTCTAGCTGAACCTTTGGTGGCTAGCTCGACGACAGTGAGTGGGGGCATTGCAGCTCGGTCTTTGTTCTCCAGCTTATGAATTTTACCAACTAAATTGAGCTCATTTAATGTCGTTAGAGTATTACTCGACATTGGGCCATCCGTTCCTAGCCCTACACGGATACCTTTTTCTAACATGGTAGTGACAGGTGCAACACCTTTCGCGGATTTGGTATTGGCGCTGATATTATGTGCGACCCCGACATCGTATTTTTTCAGCAAATCCATATCTTGTTCATTCACCATAATGGCATGTGCGGCAATGACTTTGTTATTCAGTGCGCCAATGTCAGCCATGTATTGAACGGGGCTCTTTCCGCCAGTTCGTTTCGCGATTTCTTCTTGTTCGCGGTCAGTTTCGGCTAAGTGGATCATCACAGGAACATCGAGTTCTTGAGATAACTTTGAAATTTGCTGTAAATGTTCAGTTGAATTGGTGTAAGGGGCGTGGGGGGCAAAAGCAGGCGTTATGCGAGGATGGTCTTTGTATTGATTAATAAAATTCACTGCGTATTGAATGCCTTCATCTGCATTTTTTGCATCTGCAACAGGGAACTGGATGACTGACTCGCCTAAAACCGCTCTTAAGCCAATTTTGTCTACCGTTTTAGCCACTTCGTCTTCAAAATAGTACATATCAACATACGTTGTGACACCACCTTTAATCATCTCAATGTTAGCAAGATTTGCTCCAACACGAACCATTTCACGGCTTACCATTTTACTTTCTAGGGGAAATATATAACGGTGTAAGCGGTCTGGGACATCATCAGCTAATGAACGAAAAACAGTCATTGATGCATGAGTATGGGTATTAATCAGACCGGGCATGACAATATCGCCCTCAACATTGAGCACATTCGGAGCTTGGTAATCTTTTACAAGCTCAGGGCCACCTACCGCAATGATTTTATTTTCTTTAATGACAACGGTACCCTTTTCGATAATGTGATTTTTAGCATCCATTGTTAAGACAGTACCATCAACAATCATGATATCCGCAGGTATGGCTGAGAAACTGGCAAAAGAAGCCGTCATTGTTGCTAGGGCTAATAAAGACTTTGTAAAAGACATTGCTACCTCATATCTAAATGAAAAATCAGGTTTTATTTTTTATAAAAGAAAAGGTTTAAGTTGATTTAATGAAAAATCAATGACTTTCATCAGCGTCTCTTTTGAGACGCCATCGCGAGCCTGTACTGAAAGTCCATGTAAAATAAGGGAATAATATTGCCCGAGTAATTCAGGGTCTGCACTTTCAGTGAGCTGATTTTCTACTTTGGCTTGTTTGAAACGTGCCACAATACCCTTACCACGTTCAACGCGTTGCTGAGTCATCCACTCAAGCAATGGATGATTTTCTTCACTAAGCGTACTGGCTGAAGAAACAACCATACACCCCATAGCATGACCTTGCTGAGTGTATAAGCTTACGGCATCAGTCAATAATTGGTGGATCGCATTTTGTATTTTTTCTTCTTGTAAGGCCAAGAGAGCAAAGCCACCTTCGTGAGTTTCATAATGGACAATGGCTTCTCGAAAGAGCGCTTCTTTTGAGCCAAAAGCCTTATAGATCCTTGCTGATGCGATACCGATTGCATCCACTAAATCTGACATGGATGTCCCTTCATAGCCATGCTGCCAAAAGAAATTACGTGCTTTAACGAGCGCTTCGTCTCTGTCAAATTCCCGAGGTCTACCTGCCATTGTTTATCCTTTGTACGATACCGACACGGCTTATTATTTATTGAAAATATTTTTATTACAAATAAATCAATAAGATTGATTCAGTATTATGTGATGTTGAATGTCATTAGCTAAAAAAACAGTTGTGTTTATTATACAAAATCTCTATTGTTTGTCGATCGACAAACAATAGAGTGAATAAAATGCAAACAATTAAAGGTCCTAGCGTTCATTTAGCCCAATTTAGTGATGATGTTTTTCCATTCAATAGCTTAGAAAACATCGCGCAATGGGCAGCAGCAAAAGGTTTCAAAGCGATTCAGCTTCCAGCATGGAATAACCGTTTATTTGACGTGAACAAAGCGGCAGTAAGTCAGGAGTATTGCGATGAAATCAAGACCATGCTGAGTGAATATGGCTTAGTGATCAGTGAATTAACGACCCATATTTTTGGCCAATTAATGGCTGTACATCCTGCCTATGATGCGCTGTGCGATAACTTTGCCCCGCCAGAGCTTAGAGGAAACTCAACGGCTAGAACTGAGTGGGCACATAATCAATTATTGGCATCAGTAAAAGCGTCAAAGCGTTTAGGCTTAACAGATATGGGGACATTTTCAGGCGCCCTTGCTTGGCCGTATGTGTTCCCTTTCCCTCAACGACCCGAAGGCTTAATTGAAACAGCATTTGATGAATTAGCCCGCCGTTGGCTACCTATTCTAGATACCTGCAATGACTATGATGTGAATTTGTGTTTTGAAATTCACCCAGGTGAAGATTTGCACGATGGCATTAGTTTTGAAATGTTTTATGAACGTACTGGGATGCACCCACGCTGTAAAATGTTATTTGACCCAAGTCACTTTGTGTTACAGCAGCTTAATTACATTGAATATATTGATATTTATAAAGATTTCATTCGAATGTTTCATGTGAAGGATGCGGAGTTTAATCCAACGGGCCGCCAAGGAATGTACGGTGGTTACCAAAATTGGGCTGATAGAGCAGGGCGATTCCGCTCAACGGGGGACGGGCAAGTTGATTTCAAAACAATTTTTTCAAAGTTAACTCAGAATGGTTACCAAGGTTGGGCGACCCTAGAATGGGAATGTTGCTTGAAAAATAAAGAAGATGGTGCACGTGAAGGCGTTGAGTTTATTAATCAACATATTATCGAGGTTACAGACACTGTTTTTGATGATTTTGCGGCTGCACCTGTGAGCCAACTACAACTCAATACCTTGCTCGGAATAGTTGAGCCAAGTGAGAAATAATGATGAAAAATATCCCAAAGCTAATAGATTTTGAACATCATTATCATGAAATAGAAGGCCATAAACTACATTATGTCTCACAGGGTGAAGGGCCTGCGGTACTTTTGTTACCTGGCTGGCCACAAACGTGGTATGCATGGCGACATATTATGGTGGCACTGGCGAATAATGGTTATCAGGCAATTGCTATCGACCCACCTGGAACGGGATATTCAGTACCTTTAACAGGGAGTTATGATACAGGGCGGGTAGCAAAAATAGCGGCAAACCTCATGGATCAATTAGGGCATACACGTTATCAGGTCATTGGTCACGATATAGGAATGTGGGTCGCTTATGCCTTAGCATCAGATTTTCCAGAGAATGTTGAACGCTTAATTGTAACAGAAGCAGTTATTCCGGGGTTAGCGCCTGCTCCACCTATTTTTGTTCCCGCTGAGGAAAACATTTTTTTATGGCACTTTATGTTTAATCAAGTGGCTGATTTACCCGAGGCTTTAATTGCTGGTCGTGAATCGATTTATTTAAATTATATATTTGATAAATGGTCATGGCATCGAGATAAAGTGGCGGCGCAGACTTATATTGATGCCTATTGTGTACCTGGTCGGTTAGCGGCAGGGTTCAATTATTATCGATCAATTCCAGAGACGATTAGGCAAAATACTCAACGCCAACAACAGCTTTTATGCATGCCTGTTTTAGCCATTGGTGCCGAGCATGCAACAAAAGATGCGCCATACCAGACGATGAAAAAAGTGACTGCACAACTATCCCATGCCATTGTGGAAGATTGCGGACATTTTATTATGGAAGAAAAACCTAACGAATTTAATGCGTTGGTGCTTAAATTTTTGCAAAAAGGTGGTTGAGGTGTCATTACGACCTGAAATAGCTAAGTGGCTGGAATCCCGAACAGAAGAAATACCTATCAATAGTCTAGAGTTATTAAGGCAACATATTGATAACGATATTATTTCTCAGCAAGGAGAGCATAGAGATGCATATTTTCAAGATGCTTTTTTTGTCACTATGGAAGATGGAGCACAAAGAGAGGTTCGGGCTTATATCCCCTATGGAATGGAAGCTGCTCAATCTCGTCCAGCATTAATCTTTGCGCATGGTGGTGGTTGGTGTTTAGGGGGGTTGCCTGCATGGGACAGAACTTGCAGGCAATTAGCTGAATCAACTCAACACATTGTATTTTCAGTTGATTATCGCTTAGCACCTGAATTTAAGTTCCCAATTCCATTAAACGATTATTTTACTGCATTGCGCTTTATTTACCATAATTCGCAGCGATTTGGTCTCGATAAACAACAAATTTCTGTTGCGGGCGATAGCGCTGGCGCTAATTTAGTTGCGGCAGCTTGTTTGATGGCAAGAGAAATACCTGAACTACATATTCGCCATCAATTATTATTTTATCCAGCATTGGATTCATTGATGAAAGGTGAATCGTATCAAAAATATGCACAAGGTTATGATTTAACAACACAAACTATGGATTATTGCTGGGGGGAGTATTTGGTAGATGAATCAGAGCGTTGGCATGAATTGGTGAATCCTTTAATGGCATCATCATTTACAGGTTTACCGGCTGCCACAGTTTTTGCTTGTGAATATGACCCTGTTAGGAATGATGCGCAGGATTATTGCACTCGCTTGCTTGAAGCGGAGGTGCCTGTTAATTTCATTTTATTAGAAGGAATGATCCATTGTGCTATTCATATGATGAATATTAGTGAAGCAAGTTTAGATATCTATAAAAAAATAAAACTATCATACTAAAATGTAAGGGATTGATATTTATTTTCGATCCCTTATGGTTGATTAGCCACTAAGCTTGGCAAGCAAAATGCCAAATAAGATCACAATACAAGCTAATACTCGCATCAGGTTAAATCTTTCTTTTAAAAATACAATCGACAAGAACATCGCAAATAGCACACTGGTTTCTCTGATAGCAGCCACCATCACGATAGGTGCTTGGCTCATGGCCCAAATAGCGATGCCATAGCTCACTAACTGCATTAGCCCGCCTAATAATCCAGAGCGCCAATATTGCTGCATACCGAGTACTAGTGTTCCGCGGTATTTGATAATACCGGGTATGGTTAAAACAATACCATTTAATAGAAATAACCAAAGTGTGTATACGACAGGGTCTTCACTAGCACGTGCACCATGGCCATCTGAAAGCGTGTAGCAAGCGGTAAAAAAAGCAGTACATAAAGCAAAAGTTAACGCTTTCCCTTTGATATTTAATTTGAATTTTCTTCCTGCAAAGGCGATGAGTAAAACACCACTAATAATAAACAGTATGCCAATAAAGCCTATTAAGGGAATAAATTCATTGAATAATAAGGCACCAAGTAATGCCGTAATCAATGGCGCAGAGCCGCGTGAAATTGGGTAAATTTGACTCAAATCACCGTGTGTATAGGCTTGGCTTAAAAAGTAGGTGTAGCCAATGTGGAACAAAACCGATAGTGCCAACCAGTGCATTGCTTCGGGAGATGGTAAACCTAACCAAAATATTGCAGGGATGGCTAATGCACCCGAAAAAAAAGAAATCATCACGAGGCCAAAAAAACGGTCATTACCAAATTTAACTAAGGCATTCCAACTCGCATGGCAAAAAGCAGCAAAAAGGACGGCTAATAATACATAAGTGGTCATAATTTAAGAATAAAGATTATTTTTTGTTTGAAAAATAAAGAAATTTTTTTTGCGAAGTGCTTTGCAAAATGGTTGTAACTTAGTCTCCCATATTAAAAATTATTGCGAAACCCTTCGAACAGAAAAAATAGATGATTGCGAGAAGAACATCAAAAAATGTAAATTAAAAAACGAGAAAAAGTTGAATTTATAAAGTCACTTTTTTAAAAAATTTATTATTTGTTTTTATAAAAGTTGTCTATAGTGAAATTAACGTTTCTTTATCATTTTGAGTGATCTCTAACCTAAACAGATCGTTAATTCCGAGTTTTAATGGATAAATAAACGATTTTTTACGAATTAATAATTAGCATAATATTAACATTCAAAAAATATTGAGGTTAAAAGAAATGACAGCAATTATTCGTAAATTTTTAAGGTTAGAAGCAGCAGGGGGCTTACTCCTGATTATTGCTGCCATAGTTGCTTTGATTATGGCTAATACGCCATTACAAGGTGCTTATCAGCAATTTTTAGAGATTCCAGTATCGATTAAAATTTCAGACTTCGGTTTAGATAAGCCATTAATTTTATGGATTAATGACTTCCTCATGGCGATTTTTTTCTTAGTCGTGGGTCTTGAGGTTAAACGTGAATTATTGGAGGGATCCCTTGCAGGTCGTGATAAAGCTATATTTCCAGCAATTGCAGCATTAGGAGGGATGATTGCTCCAGCTTTAATTTATCTGCTTTTTAATGGTGGAAATGAAATCACTCAACAAGGTTGGGCGATTCCAGCGGCAACCGATATTGCATTTGCTCTTGGTGTTATGGCGTTATTAGGTAAGCGCGTACCTACAGAATTAAAGGTCTTTTTATTGGCGTTAGCCATTATTGATGACCTTGGTGTTATTGTCATTATTGCTTTTTTCTATACAAGCTCTGTTTCAATGATTGCGCTCGGTTTAGCTGCATTATGTATCGCAATATTGGTCACAATGAACTGGCGTAAAGTAGAGAATACGGCCGCGTACCTTGTCATAGGGCTTGTATTATGGGTATGTATATTAAAATCGGGTGTTCATGCAACATTGGCTGGGGTGATTGTTGGTTTCTTAATTCCATTACGGGGTACAAACCAAACAAAACCTTCTGAAGAGCTTGAGCATGTCTTGCATCCGTGGGTTGTTTATTTGATCTTACCTATTTTTGCATTTGCAAATTCAGGCGTGCAGTTACAGGGCGTGACTTTTGATGGCTTGTTGAGTCCATTGCCACTTGGTGTAGCAGCAGGGCTAATATTGGGTAAGCCAATTGGGATTTTCTTCTTTAGTTGGATTTCGGTAAAACTTGGTTTGGCCAAATTACCAGAGTCGATTAATTTGAAGCAAGTTTTTGCTGTTTCAGTGTTATGTGGGATCGGTTTTACTATGTCTATTTTTATAACTGGCCTCGCATTTGATGGCATGGATGAGGTATATAGTACTTACTCACGCCTAGGTATTTTAATTGGCTCGACAGTTGCAGCGCTACTTGGTTATTTTATGTTAAGGGTAGTCTTACCGAAACAAAAACAATTAGCGTGAATTAAAGTTATAAAGTAATTTAGTTAATTATTAGTAAGAATTTTCGAACTAATATTCTATGATATGCCGCAGTATGTCTTTTTGTGGGCATACTGCGGTATACATAATAAAGGCTCCTGAGTCATGGGGTACAGGTAGATATGTATGGTGAATAGCACCAAAGGTTGTTATTGACGGTACAAAAGGAATCGATATGCGGGTTTCACATTTAAATTTTAACCATCTTTACTACTTTTGGCATGTATGCAAAGAGGGCTCTGTCGTTGGGGCAGCAGAAGCACTTTACCTGACTCCTCAGACCATAACGGGGCAAATAAAGGCGTTAGAAGAACGTTTAGGTGGTAAGTTATTTAAGCGGCAAGGGCGTGGCTTAGTTCCTTCGGAACTAGGGCAACTCATTTTTCGCTATGCAGATAAAATGTTTATGCTTAGCCAAGAAATGCTCGATATTGTCAACTACAGTCGAGAGTCCAACTTATTATTTGATGTTGGTGTTGCTGATACATTGTCAAAACAGCTAGTTAGCCGAATATTAGAAACGACGGTTGTTGAACATGAACAGATTCACTTGCGTTGTTTTGAATCTACTCACGAGCTGTTATTAGAACAGCTTAGTCAACATAAATTGGATATGATTTTATCGGATTGTCCTGTTGACTCATCACAGCAAGAAGGTTTGTTTTCTGTCAAATTGGGTGAATGCAATATGAGCTTTTTTTGCCGTCAGCCAATCCCGAAAAAACCATTCCCTGAATGCTTAGAAGAACGACGTTTGCTCATTCCTGGTAGACGCTACTTGTTAGGTCGACATATCTTAGCTTGGATTCGGAATAAAAACTTACAAGTTGAGGTATTAGGTGAGTTCGACGATGCTGCACTAATGAAAGCATTTGGGATGCATTATAATGCGATTTTTGTTGCTCCTTCACAGTATACACCTGACCTGTTAGGTGGTGAGGATATTGTAGAATTGGGTCGATTAGAAAATGTAAAAGAAGAATATTACGTTATTTTTGCAGAAAGAATGATCCAGCATCCAGCAGTGCAGCGAGTTTGTAATAAAGATTTTTCAGAATTATTTTCAGTGCCATTTGATAGGCTGGAACAGTGATTTGAACAAACAAAAAAACCGGCCTAGGCCGGTTTTTTTAGCTAATCAAGAAGCAAAATTACATTGCTTTAATTTGAGCAACTAAGTTAGCTTTATGACGTGCTGCTTTATTTTTGTGGATCAGGCCTTTAGCGGCGTGACGATCAACAATAGGTTGCATGTCATTGAATGCTTTCTGAGCAGCTTCTTTATCGCCAGTAGCGATAGCAAGGTAAACTTTCTTGATAAAAGTACGTACCATAGAGCGACGGCTAGCGTTGTGCTGGCGACGTTTCTCTGACTGAACGGCACGTTTCTTAGCTGATTTGATATTAGCCAAGGTCCAACTCCCAAATGTATTCTATTGAGGACAATTCAAAGGTCGAGGAATATGCCCTTTCGCCCTGCATTTGTCAATGGATTTGTGCAAATAAACATCGTGTACTTCGATGTTCATGCGCTGTGAATGGTGCAAGATTCTATCAGCAAATATGAGAAGAATACAGATCTTAGCGTGAAAAAATGCGTAATTGATGCCAGAAAATTAAAAACAATTACAATAGAAAAAAAATTTAGCCCATCAATCAGAGGGTAGTATGATATTTGCTCGTGAATTGATTGCTTATTAATCGTAAAATATGTTTAGCTATAGGCATTGATGAGAAAACGATAAAAATTGAATATTTTTAGAGACCTCGGAACGAATTTGTTGTATTGATAATCCATTGGTTATCCCAACTTTTTTGAGAATTATGCCTAATCACTCATATTGGGTAGCATTGTAGCTTGCTATTCACGTAAAATAGAGGGCTAATTAGGTCATGTTGAAATCAAAAAATAGGGTTTAATGTAACCTTTTGCGAACTAAGGTTAACCTTAGGCGTCGTACAAGGTATAATCCTGCAATTTCCTCGGTATTGAGCCTGTTATGGAGCTAATTCGCGGTATACAGAATATCCGGGCGTGCCATCATGGTTGCGTGCTGACTATTGGTAATTTTGACGGTGTCCATCGTGGGCATCAGGTGTTGCTACAAAATTTGAAACTCAAGGGTAAGGAACTTGGCTTGCCCACAGTTGTGATGATTTTTGAGCCACAACCTCTTGAATTTTTTATTGGTGACAAAGCGCCTGCGCGTTTGACACGCTTAAGAGATAAAGTGAAATACCTCGCAGACAGTGGTATTGATTATCTTCTCTGTGTTGAATTTAACCAGCACTTTGCCTCTTTAACCCCCGCTGAGTTTGTCTCTGATTTACTGGTTGACAAATTAGGGGTGAAATATCTCGCCATCGGTGATGACTTCCGCTTTGGGAAAAATCGTCTGGGGGATTTTGCATTTTTGCAGCAAGCTGGTGAAAAGTTTGGTTTTGAAGTTGCTGATACAGAAAGCTTTTGTGATTCAGGCCTTCGCATCAGTAGTACAGCCATTCGTAAGGCAATTCAGGTTAACGACTTAGAATTAGCGGAAAGCTTGTTAGGACATGCTTATCGTATTAGTGGGCGGGTGGTTCATGGTAACCAGCTCGGCAGAACAATAGGTTTTCCGACAGCAAACCTACCATTAAAACGTTTAGTCACACCAGTGACAGGTGTGTATGCTGTAGAAGTTTACGGTTTAGGTGATAAACCTTTACCGGGTGTGGCGAATATTGGCACACGACCGACTGTATCTGGAAAAGGAACGCAGTTAGAAGTTCATCTGATTGATGCCACTATGGATTTATATGGGCGTCATATCGATGTAGTGTTGCGTAAGAAATTGCGTGATGAGCAGCGGTTTGCTTCGTTGGAAGCGCTTAAGGAGCAAATTGCTAATGATGTAATTGCAGCAAGAGAATACCTCACTGCAATAGGAATCAGATAATTTAGCGGAAAATTGGAACTGAGAATCGATGAGTGACTATAAAAATACCCTGAATCTACCAGAAACAGGGTTCCCAATGCGTGGCGATCTCGCTAAACGCGAACCACAGATGTTAGAGCGCTGGTACAAAGAAGGTTTGTATCAGGCAATCCGTAAAGCAAAATCGGGCAAGAAAACGTTTATTCTGCACGATGGTCCTCCGTATGCTAACGGCAGTATTCATATTGGTCACTCAGTTAACAAAATTCTCAAAGATATTATTATTAAATCCAAAGGGTTAGCGGGCTATGATTCCCCGTATATTCCTGGTTGGGATTGTCATGGTTTACCGATTGAACACAAAGTTGAACAAATCGTGGGTAAACCAGGCGAAAAAGTTTCCGCCGCTGAATTTCGTGCACAATGCCGTCAATATGCTAAAGAGCAAATTGAAGGCCAAAAAGCTGATTTCATGCGTCTTGGTGTATTAGGTGAGTGGGATAAACCTTACTTAACCATGGACTTCAAAACTGAAGCCCATATCATCAGAGCGTTAGCAAAAACTATTGCAAACGGCCACTTAGTGAAAGGTGCTAAGCCTGTTCATTGGTGTACCGCATGTGGTTCTTCACTGGCAGAAGCCGAAGTTGAGTATTACGACAAAACTTCACCATCTATCTACGTTCGCTTCCCTGCGGTAGATAGCAAAGCTGTGTGTGAAAAATTCGGTGTCACGAGTGATAAAACACCATCACTGGTTATCTGGACAACAACACCGTGGACATTACCTGCTAACCGCGCAATTTCATTGAATCCTGAATTCAAATACAACTTGGTACAAGCAAATGGCGAATTAGTCATTTTAGCGGCTGACCTTGTTGAAGATGTGATGAAAACTGTCGGTATCGACGCTTGGGAAGTTTTAGGCGAATGTGAAGGTTCTGCACTTGACTTATTACGCTTCGAACATCCATTTATGGGCTTTGATGTTCCTGCAATCTTAGGTGACCACGTTACATTAGATGCGGGTACAGGTGCGGTGCATACTGCGCCAGGCCATGGTCCTGAAGACTATGTAGTCGGCCAGAAATACGGCTTAGAAACAGCGAACCCAGTTGGGCCGGATGGTTGTTTCTTACCAAATACCTATCCAACATTGGATGGCGTGTTCATTTTTAAAGCTAACGATTTGATTGTTGAGCTGTTAAATGAAAAAGGTGCGTTGCTGTATAAGAAAGCGATTACCCATAGCTACCCATGCTGCTGGCGTCATAAAACCCCAGTTATTTTCCGTGCGACACCACAATGGTTTATTGGCATGGACAAAAATGGCTTACGTGAACAATCTTTGAAAGAAATTGATATTGTTCAGTGGATCCCAGGTTGGGGACGTGCACGTATTGAGTCAATGGTTGAAAACCGCCCTGATTGGTGTATCTCTCGCCAGCGTACTTGGGGTACTCCGATGTCTTTGTTTGTTCATAAAGATACCGAAGAGCTGCACCCGCGTACGTTAGAATTAATGGAAGAAGTCGCTAAACGTGTTGAAGTTGATGGTATTCAAGCGTGGTGGGATCTCGACCCTGCTGAATTACTGGGTGATGAAGCCGAAACTTACCGTAAAGTACCAGATACGCTAGATGTTTGGTTTGACTCAGGGTCTACGCACTTTGCTGTGGTCGATGCACGTCCTGAATTCCATGGCAATTCAGCGGACATGTACTTGGAAGGCTCTGACCAACACCGCGGCTGGTTTATGTCCTCATTGATGTTATCAACGGCAATGAAAGGAAAAGCACCATATCGTCAAGTATTAACGCACGGTTTCACTGTTGATGGTCAAGGCCGTAAAATGTCTAAATCATTAGGCAACACGGTGAGCCCACAAGACGTGATGAACAAACTGGGTGCGGATATCCTGCGCTTATGGGTTGCTTCAACGGATTACACAGGCGAAATCGCTGTTTCTGATGAAATCTTAAAACGTGCAGCGGATTCATATCGTCGTATTCGTAATACCGCTCGTTTCTTGTTGGCGAACCTTAACGGTTTCAATCCAGAAACGGACATGGTGAAACCAGAAGATATGGTGGTGTTAGACCGCTGGGCAGTAAGCCGTGCGCTTGAAGCACAACAAGAAATCACTAAAGCGTATGATGAATATGACTTCTTGTCCGTTATTCAGCGTTTAATGCATTTCTGTTCTATCGAAATGGGTTCATTCTATCTGGACATCATTAAAGACCGTCAGTACACAGCGAAAGGCGACAGCTTAGCCCGCCGTAGCTGCCAAACGGCTTTGTACCACATCGTTGAAGCGTTAGTGCGTTGGGTTGCCCCTGTTCTTTCCTTCACTTCAGATGAAATCTGGAATGAGCTACCAGGTAAACGTGCTCAATTCGTTCTAACCGAAGAGTGGTATAACGGCTTATTTGGCTTAGATGAGTCAAATGAAATGAATAACAGTTTCTGGTCTGAACTGCTGGCGGTACGCGGTGAAGTGAATAAAGTGTTAGAGCAAGCGCGTACAGATAAACACATTGGTGGCTCATTAGAAGCTGCGGTGACGTTATATGCAGATAAAGACTTGGCTAACAAACTGCAAAGTTTAGGTGATGAACTGCGTTTCGTCCTATTGACTTCTCAAGCGATTGTCGCGGATATTGCAATGGCGCCTGCTGATGCGAAAGAGAGCGAGCTAAAAGGCCTTAAAATAGGCTTCAGCAAAGCGGAAGGCGAAAAATGCCCACGTTGTTGGCATTATGCGAGCGATATCGGTTCATCAAGCGAGCAACCAGAAATTTGTGGTCGCTGTGTGACTAACGTAGCCGGTGACGGCGAATTGCGTAAGTTTGCTTAATGAAGACGCCTATCTGTTCTACTGGCTTGCGTTGGTTATGGTTAACCATCGTGATTATCGTGGCAGATTTAGGAATAAAGCAGTTAGTGCTAAAAGACCTAAATCTGTACGAACCACATGCTGTAATGCCATTTTTCAACATTATGTACGCCCAAAATTTTGGTGCGGCATTTAGCTTCTTAGCTGATGAAGGTGGCTGGCAGCGTTGGTTCTTTGCGGGTATAGCGGTGGGTATTTCCATTATTTTAATGGTGATGATGTACCGCCAAAGTGCACAAAAGCGCTTATCCAATATTGCTTATGCATTAATTATTGGCGGGGCAATTGGTAACCTTAGTGATAGACTGGTTCATGGGTTTGTTGTTGATTACCTTGATGTTTATGTCGGTAATTGGCATTGGCCAACATTCAACCTAGCTGATATGGCAATTTGTATTGGTGCTGCTTTAGTTATTTTGGAAGGTTTTTTACCTGAAAAGCCACAGCAGGAAAAAGCAAAATAAATTGGTAGCACAATAGGTTACAATGTAATAACACACAGCCCAGATTTTCTGGGCTGAATTTTATGACAAAATAGGTTTGGTTTATGTCTACTCAAATACAGGCTCAGAGCGCAGTTTTACTGCATTTCACATTAAAACTGGAAGATGGCTCTACAGCAGATTCTTCACACGCACAAGGAAAGCCAGCGTTATTTGTGTTAGGGAATGACTCATTATCACCTGAACTTGAGTTTGAGCTAATTGGGCTTAATGAAGGTGAAAAGAAAAACTTTTCACTGCCAGGTGATGCTGTTTTTGGTAAACATAACCCTGATTTAGTTCAGTATTTTTCATTGCGAGATTTTATGGATACTGGTATCCCTGAAATTGGGACTATCATGTTATTTACCGCAATGAATGGTAGCGAAATGCCGGGTGTAGTAAAATCAATCGAAGGTGAGTCTATCACTGTTGATTTTAATCACCCACTGGCTGAACAACAAATTAGCTTTGAAATTGAAGTGCTTGAAGTAGACCCGCAATTGGAGAATCACAATGCAAATATTAATGGCTAACCCTCGTGGTTTTTGTGCTGGTGTTGACCGCGCAATTAGCATTGTAGAAAGGGCATTAGAACTTTACGGCGCCCCTATCTATGTTCGTCATGAAGTGGTTCATAACCGTTATGTTGTTGATGATTTGCGCCAGCGTGGTGCTATTTTTATTGAAGAGATCTCTGAAGTCCCAGATGGCTCTATCTTAATTTTCTCGGCTCATGGTGTGTCACAAGCGATTCGCCAAGAAGCACGTTCTCGCGATTTAACCATGTTATTTGATGCAACATGTCCGTTAGTCACTAAAGTACATATGGAAGTTGCTCGTGCAAGCCGTAAAGGCAAAGAAGCGATTTTGATTGGCCATGCGGGGCATCCAGAAGTTGAAGGGACGATGGGGCAATATAGCAACCCTGAAGGTGGCATGTACCTTGTTGAAAGCCCTGAAGATGTTTGGAAATTAACAGTCAAAGACGAAAACAATTTATCGTTTATGACACAAACCACACTTTCTGTTGATGATACTTCAGATGTCATTGATGCATTGACTGCGCGTTTTCCAAGTATTGTTGGGCCACGTAAAGACGATATTTGCTACGCAACAACCAATCGCCAAGAAGCCGCGAGAGAACTGGCTGAGCGTGCAGATATCGTGCTAGTGGTTGGTTCGAAAAATTCATCAAACTCGAATCGTCTCGCTGAACTCGCATCAAGAATGCAAAAGCCTGCATTTTTGATTGATGGCGCAGAGGATATTAAAACCGAGTGGTTAACTGATAAAAACATTATTGGTCTAACCGCAGGGGCATCAGCACCTGATATTTTAGTTCGTCAAGTTATTGATAGATTAAAAGAACTTGGTGCAGACTCCGTTGTTGAGCTACAAGGCCGTGAAGAAAACATTGTTTTTGAAGTGCCAAAAGAATTGCGTGTAGAAGTTAAAGAAATTAACTAATACATAGCCATATACTGTTCAAAGGGCCATTTTACATCATCAAAGTGGCTCTATCCTGTTCCTATTTCCGATCTTCCTTCCCTATTTTTCTTATCATCAACACTTTTTCTGATAATTAGTCCGTGCTCTACGTTTTTGTTAATAACTGTCGATTAATACTGGCAGAATCTCACCATGGTGGTTAATCTGTAACACAATAATGAAATATGTTGCTGGCGAAAATATTGATATTCGCTTGGGATAACAGTTTAAATTTAGTTAGTTGCATCAATAATGAAAAAGGATAAACCATGGCAAATTCAGTGGTACGTGTTGCTATTGTCGGCTCAGGTGGCCGTATGGGGCGGCAGTTAATTCAAGCTGCACAACAACAAGATGGCATTCAATTAGGTGCTGCTATTGAGCGAGAAGGTTCTTCACTGATTGGCGCAGATGCAGGCGAGCTCGCAGGGGTTGGCAAGTTAGGCGTTTATATTACGGACTCCCTTGATAAAGTCGTTGATGATTTTGATGTTGTTATCGATTTCACTCGCCCTGAAGGCACACTGCATTATTTGGCATTTTGTAAAGCAAACCAAAAAGGCATGGTTATTGGGACAACAGGCTTTGACGAACAAGGCAAACAAGCCATTGCTGATGCAGCAAAAGTCATCCCAATTGTTTTCGCTGCCAACTTTAGTGTTGGTGTTAACTTGGTGCTTAAATTACTCGAAAAAGCAGCTAAAGTGATGGGAACCTATACGGATATTGAAATCGTGGAAGCTCACCATCGTCATAAAGTTGATGCACCATCGGGTACGGCATTAGCAATGGGGGAATCTATTGCTGGCGCGTTAGGGAAAGATCTAAAAGACTGCGCAGTCTATGCTCGTGAAGGTTACACTGGTGAACGTGAAGCAGGCACTATCGGTTTTGCAACAATCCGTGCTGGAGATATTGTTGGTGAACACACTGCGATGTTCGCTGATATCGGTGAACGCGTGGAGATCACACATAAGGCATCGAGTCGCATGACATTCGCAAATGGTGCAATTAAAGCATCTTCCTGGGTTTTTGCTAAAAAATCTGGGTTATATGACATGAAAGATGTGCTTTGCCTTGATGATATTTAGTTTTAACTTTTAAATTATCGTTATAAATCAACGATATATTTATTATTTGTTGATTTATAACGATTTTGTATATTATTTTATTTTAAATCATTATTTGTGGTTAATTTCATCGGTTTAACTGACTTTTTCTTGTGTTAATTTCCCTTTAATCTCAATTCAAGCTGCGTTATTATAAATTATGCAGTTATCTTGCTTAGCAACCGTTTACTTATTCATATTGTCTATCATTTTTAGTGATCACACTGGATAAACTAGAGAGGCTGGCTATAAAAGTAAGATAAAAGTGTAAAAAATGCATTTTTTTCTAGACAAGACCCTATCTCATCATTAGAATGCGCGCAATTTGCCAAAAATTTGCTTAAAAACTCATTTTGGCATTGATTTAGATCGCAAAATCTGAATTAATATGCAAAAAACGTGATTTATTATTCTCCGGAGGGTGTTTTGATTAAGTCAGCTATATTGGTTCTGGAAGACGGAACCCAATTCCACGGGCGTGCCATCGGTGCTGAAGGGGCCGCAGTTGGAGAAGTCGTTTTCAACACGTCAATGACCGGATATCAAGAAATAATTACAGACCCTTCCTATTCCCGCCAAATTGTTACTCTCACCTATCCCCATATTGGTAATGTCGGCACTAATGCTGATGACGAAGAATCCCCAAATGTTCATGCTCAAGGTCTAATCATTCGTGACTTACCATTGGTTTACAGTAACTTTCGCGGGCAAGAAGGGCTATCTGAGTATCTGAAACGTCACAACGTTGTGGCAATCGCAGATATCGATACACGTAAATTGACTCGCTTGTTGAGAGAAAAAGGGGCACAAAACGGGTGCATTATTGCGGGGGATAGCCCTGATGTGGCACTTGCACTAGAAAAGGCCCGCCATTTCTCCGGCCTTAATGGGTTAGATTTGGCAAAAGAAGTGTGTACCAAAGAAGCTTATAGCTGGACTCAAGGCTCATGGACGTTAGAAGATGGCCAACAAGGTGCAAAATTACTGGAAGAGCTGCCACTTCATGTGGTCGCATATGATTTCGGTGCAAAACGCAATATTCTGCGCATGTTAGTTGATCGTGGTTGCCGTCTAACAGTTGTCCCTGCGACAACACCGGCAGAAAAGGTGTTAGCGATGAATCCAGATGGTATTTTCCTGTCTAATGGCCCTGGGGACCCAGCCCCGTGTGATTATGCAATCAATGCGATTAAAACCTTCCTAACGACAAATATTCCTGTCTTTGGTATCTGCTTAGGGCACCAGTTATTGGCTTTAGCAAGTGGTGCAAACACGCTGAAAATGAAATTCGGTCACCACGGAGCAAATCATCCAGTTAAAGATTTAGACAACGATGTCGTCATGATCACGGCACAAAACCACGGTTTTGCGGTTGATGAGTCAACATTACCCGATACATTGCGTGTGACACATAAATCTCTGTTTGATGGAACCTTACAAGGTATTCATCGCACGGATAAACCTGCATTTAGTTTCCAAGGGCACCCAGAGGCAAGTTCTGGTCCACATGATGCAGCAATTTTATTCGATCACTTCATTGATTTGATTAACGAGTATCGTCAAAACACACCAAGTCAAAACGCACAATAATCGGGAGCAAATCATGGCAAAGCGTACAGACATTAAAAGCATTCTGATTTTAGGTGCGGGCCCAATTGTTATCGGTCAGGCATGTGAATTCGATTACTCAGGTGCTCAAGCCTGCAAAGCCTTACGTGAAGAAGGCTATCGCGTTATTTTAGTTAACTCTAACCCTGCAACTATCATGACTGACCCAGAAATGGCCGACGCAACCTATATCGAGCCGATTCACTGGGAAGTGGTACGTAAAATTATCGAAAAAGAACGCCCTGATGCGGTTTTACCGACAATGGGGGGGCAAACAGCACTAAACTGTGCACTTGAACTGGAACGTAAAGGGGTTCTTGCTGAGTTTGGCGTTACCATGATTGGTGCAACAGCAGATGCCATTGATAAAGCAGAAGACCGTCAACGCTTTGATAAAGCAATGAAAAAGATTGGTTTAGGTACTGCGCGCTCAGGTATTGCCCATAACATGGAAGAAGCCTACGCCGTTGCAGACGACGTGGGTTTCCCATGTATCATTCGTCCGTCATTTACCATGGGTGGAACGGGGGGCGGTATTGCATATAACCGCGAAGAGTTTGAAGAAATTTGTACGCGCGGCTTAGATTTATCACCAACCAATGAACTATTAATCGATGAGTCATTGATTGGTTGGAAAGAGTACGAAATGGAAGTTGTCCGCGATAAAAATGACAACTGCATTATTGTTTGCTCAATTGAAAACTTTGACGCCATGGGGATCCACACGGGGGACTCCATTACTGTCGCACCAGCGCAAACACTGACCGATAAAGAATACCAAATTATGCGCGATGCCTCGATGGCGGTGTTGCGTGAAATTGGTGTTGAGACAGGCGGTTCAAACGTTCAGTTTTCGGTTAACCCAAAAGACGGGCGCTTAATTGTTATCGAAATGAACCCGCGGGTTTCCCGTTCGTCAGCACTGGCTTCTAAAGCAACAGGCTTCCCTATCGCGAAGATTGCGGCGAAACTCGCAGTCGGTTATACCCTCGATGAACTGATGAATGACATCACTGGTGGACGTACACCTGCGTCGTTTGAGCCTTCCATCGACTATGTTGTGACTAAAATTCCACGCTTCAACTTTGAGAAATTTGCAGGTACCAACGACCGTTTAACCACGCAGATGAAATCGGTGGGTGAGGTGATGGCGATTGGTCGTACTTTCCAAGAATCAATGCAAAAAGCGTTACGTGGCTTAGAAGTTGGTGCAACAGGCTTTGATCCAAAAGTTGAACAAGATGACCCAGAATCACTCACTCGTATTCGCCGTGAATTAAAAGATGCGGGCGCAGAGCGAATTTGGTTTGTTGCAGATGCATTCCGTGCTGGTTTATCCGTTGATGGTGTCTTTAACCTAACCAATATTGACCGCTGGTTCTTAGTGCAAATTGAGGAGTTGGTTCGCTTAGAGGAAAAAGTTGCAGAGTTAGGTATCAATGGCTTAACCAAAGATTTCTTACGCACATTAAAACGTAAAGGGTTTGCGGATGCACGTTTAGCGAGCTTAGTCGGTGTATCAGAGGCCGAATTACGTAAATTACGTCAAGGCTATGACTTACATCCTGTTTATAAGCGTGTTGATACCTGCGCCGCTGAGTTTGCAACAGACACAGCTTATATGTACTCCACGTATGAAGATGAGTGTGAATCAAATCCAAACCAAGATAAGCCAAAAGTGATGGTATTGGGTGGTGGTCCGAACCGTATCGGTCAAGGGATTGAGTTTGACTACTGCTGTGTGCACGCTTCACTTGCATTACGTGAAGATGGCTATGAAACCATCATGGTTAACTGTAACCCAGAAACCGTTTCAACTGATTACGACACATCTGACCGTCTCTACTTCGAACCGGTTACTCTTGAAGATGTACTCGAAATTGTGCGCATTGAGCAGCCAAAAGGCGTGATTGTGCAATATGGCGGCCAAACGCCACTGAAATTGGCGCGAGCTCTTGAAGCGGCAGGTGTTCCTGTGATTGGAACTAGCCCGGATGCGATTGACCGTGCGGAAGACCGTGAGCGTTTCCAGCAGGCGGTTAATCGTTTGAATCTGAAGCAGCCACAAAATGCGACCGTGACAGCGATTGAACAAGCCGTTGAAAAAGCAGCAAGTATTGGTTACCCACTGGTTGTTCGCCCATCTTACGTTCTTGGCGGTCGCGCGATGGAAATCGTGAATGATGAAATCGACCTGCGCCGTTATTTCCAAACCGCAGTCAGTGTTTCCAATGATGCACCCGTACTGCTTGACCGCTTCTTAGATGACGCCGTTGAGGTGGATGTCGACGCAATTTGTGATGGCGAGATGGTGCTGATTGGCGGGATCATGGAGCATATCGAGCAAGCCGGTGTTCACTCCGGTGACTCTGCATGTTCACTGCCAGCTTATACACTTAGCCAAGAAATTCAGGATGTCATGCGTGAACAAGTTCGCAGCTTAGCATTCGAACTACGTGTGCGCGGCTTAATGAACGTGCAATTTGCGGTTAAAAATAACGAAGTGTATTTGATTGAAGTAAACCCACGTGCAGCACGAACTGTACCGTTTGTGTCAAAAGCAACAGGTGTGCCTTTGGCGAAAGTCGCTGCCCGTGTCATGGTTGGTCAAACATTGACTCAACAAGGTGTGACGAAAGAAGTCATCCCACCTTACTATTCAGTCAAAGAAGTGGTTCTGCCATTTAACAAGTTCCAAGGTGTTGACCCAATTCTTGGCCCTGAAATGCGTTCAACAGGTGAAGTCATGGGCGTTGGCCGTACGTTTGCTGAAGCATTTGCTAAGGCGATGTTAGGCAGCAGCTCAACCATGAAAAAATCGGGTCGTGCGTTGTTATCAGTGCGTGAGGGTGACAAAACCCGCGTTGTGGATTTAGCAGCGAAATTGTTAAAACACGGTTTTGAGTTAGACGCCACACATGGTACTGCGATTGTCCTTGGTGAGGCAGGGATTAACCCGCGCTTAGTGAACAAGGTGCATGAAGGTCGTCCTCATATTCAGGATAGAATTAAAAATGGTGAATACGACTACATCGTGAATACAACCGCAGGGCGCCAGGCGATAGAAGACTCGAAGCTTATCCGTCGCAGTGCATTACAGTATAAAGTTCACTATGACACGACGTTAAACGGTGGTTTTGCAACCACAATGTCACTGAGTGCAGACCCAACTGAAAAAGTGATTTCAGTCCAAGAGATGCACGCGTTGATTAAGTAGTTAACGTGTATTGAATTGAGCCCCAGCGGTAATCTGCCGACTGGGGCTTTTTTTTTGCCACACATTGTTTGAAAGGCTGTGGTGTAAAAAATTAAAAAAATGCAAAATGGTCATTGACTCTTACGTTACGTGAGGTCGTAACCTCAGCCGTACTTACAGGAGGATCTATGCTATTTCAAGTGGGTGAAATTGCGGAAAAAACGGGATTAACCATCCGAACGCTTCATCATTATGAAGAAATTGGCTTATTGCTTCCAACTGCAAGAACCGATGCAGGTTACAGGCTCTATAATATGCAGAGTATTGAACGTTTAACTCAGATTCAATTATTGCGCCAAGTTGGAGTCAAACTGAAAAACATCGGTGAAATACTGGATGGTCAGAGTGGGGATATGGCAAGCCTTCTGCAAGAACGGATTGCTTTATTAACCGAACAAATGCAGCAAATAGCAACATTGCGTTTTCGGTTGGAGCAACTTCAAAAGCAAATGCAAGTGGGCGATCCCTTAACTCAGACTGATTGGTTCTCTGTATTGGAGATGATGACGATGTTTGATAAATATTTTACACCGCAAGAGCTAGAACAATTACCACTATATACGGCTCATACGTTGAAAAACCAAGAATGGCAACAGCGGGTAGCAGCAGTGAGCGCATTGATGCAACAAGGTGCGATGCCTCAATCGCTTGAAGCACAACAGCTCAGCCATGAATGGATGACAGCATTGGAAAGAGACACGGGAGGCAACCCTGATTTCTTTGCAAGGCTGAATAAAATTCATTTAACTGATAATGCATTAGCCAATTCATCAGGTATTACTGAACCTATGATCCAATTTGTTGCGCAGGGGTTTAGTGAGTATCAATTAGCGCTATTCAGGCCTCATTTAACAGAAGAACAGTTTGCATTTGTGCGCCAACATTATTTTGCTGCGGGGCAAGTTTGGCCTGAACTTATTGCGGGGCTAAATAACGCATTAAAAACACATAAATCCCCTGATTCACCTGAAGTGCAATCATTGGCTCGTGTATGGTTAGATATGTTTAATCAATTCACGGGTGGTGATCCAGAACTTCAGGAAAGGATCCGTACGATTTATCGGGAAGAGCCTAAAATATCCCAAGGAACTTGGATGACGGCGGAAATAGGGCAATACTTGTTTTCAGCGGTGAGTATTTTGATGGGAAAATGATGCTTATGGCCGCAATATTGCGGCCATAAATATTAGTTCTCTTTATTACCACTTAATGCCTTGCGGTGTTTCCAATACATCACAATGGAACCAATCAACCCACTGATTAATAAGATAACAGGAATGATCATTAACGCGCTAATGACAACTTGCTCATGCTCTTTCACAAAAGGAATCTGGTTCAAGGCATAGCCTAGAGAAACAATAATACCCACCCACAAAAGCCCGCTTAACCAGTTGAAAAACTGAAAGCGACGATGGCTTAATTCTGATAGGCCTGCCAATAAAGGTAACAGGGTACGAACAAACGCTAAAAAACGGCCAATAAGCAGAGCGTATAAACCTTGCTTATTAAACATATTATTTGCTTTTGTATGATATTCATCAGGAATTTGGGCCAGCCAACGCTTGACCATTTTGGTTTCACTGAGCCACCTACCTTGCATAAACCCTAACCAGCAACCCAGACTCGCGGCTGTGGCAAGCAATAAAATGGTGGGAATAAAGTGCAAAACACCTTTGGCGATTAGTGCGCCAGAAAGGATCAACAAGGTATCTCCAGGCAGAAAAGCAGCGGGAAGAACCCCATTTTCCAAAACGATAACAACAAAAAGTACGGTATAAATGACCCAAAGTACTTCGGGGTTGGAGAGTTTTAGGAAATCGTGATCCCAAAGTGCCAATACGATTTCGCGTAGGACTTCCATAATCATTCCTGTATTTATCTAAATGCGAATTTCTTTGTTTATATTACAGGAAAAAATAAGATTGGGTTTGATTTGTTTGGGGTATTCACTCATCCGTCAATGAATTGCAGAAAATATTTTAGTGTTTCCTGCAATTTCATTTTTCATTTTAAATGCGTTCAAAAGCCAATTGTAGGTCATCAATTAAATCTTGTGGGTGTTCAAGGCCAATATGAACACGGAAAAATGTGCCTTCATTTGGATTAAAATCATATTGTCTCATACTGAGTAAATCTTCTTTTTGGTAACCTAAAATTAGCGATTCAAATCCACCCCATGAATACCCCATTTTAAAATGAGCTAAATTTTCGATAAAAGCAGCGAACTGTTCAGTGGATAGGCGTGACTTAAGTTGGAAAGAAAATAAGCCATTACACCCTGAAAAGTCCCGAAGAAAAAACTCATGGCCAGGTGAGGTTGGCAGGGCCGGATGAAAAACCTGTTCCACTTCAGGGTGAGATTGCAGCCAGTTTGCCACTTGTATACTGTTTTCTTGGTGCTGTTTTAATCGAGTTGCTAAGGTATGTAATCCTCGATTGGCCATATAAACGGTATCAGGATCTGCGGTTTGCCCAAGGAGATAAGAATTTTCGCGTAAGGTTTCGATGCAGCGCTCATTTGCCACCGCGACGCCTAACATACCATCAGAATGCCCATTGATGTATTTTGTGGCGGATTGTATGGAAATATCCACATCGAATAATAAAGGTTTGAGTAACACGCCTGCAGCCCACGTATTATCAATCATAATTATAATTTCAGGTGATTTATTACGAATCGCTTTAACGATCGCGGGTAAATCATGGACTTCCATAGTGATTGAGCCAGGGGATTCTAAAAATACAATGCGTGTATTCGGCTGAATTAAGTCTGCGATGCTTTCACCAATTAATGGGTCAAAATAGGTGGTTTCAACATTTAGCTTAGTTAAAATATGGTCGCAAAAATTCTGGGTTGGGTCATAAGCTGAGCCTGTGACTAAAATGTGCTCACCCGCTGAAATAAACGATAAAATTGCGTTGGTGATGGCGGCAGCACCTGATGGGTAAAGCACAGAACCTGCACCACCTTCTAATTCAGCCATGGCTTCTTGAAAAGCAAAATGAGTTTGCGTACCTCGGCGACCGTAAAACAGTACACCATTAGCTCGGTGTCGTGTTGCATGACGTTTTTCTTCAAGCGTATCGAAGATAATAGAAGATGCCCGTTGAATCACAGGGTTCACGCCTTTTTGTGTAAATTTAGGGTTTCGACCAATGTGCACTAATTGGGTTTCTGGTTTCGTGTTTGCCATGCGCTTTCCTTTATCATTTTAAATGTAGCCTACCCAAAGGCGTGGATACTATGAAGTTAAAGCATTCGCAGGGAAATGTAACTTGAGTTTTCTTCAGTATTACAAGGCTCAATTAATCTCCACTGATATAGAAGAAGGATAGATTGCATTAATCGATTAAATGTCTTCATTGTATTAATAAGAATAAAGAAGAAATACCCGTGTAATAGACGTGGACTTCATTGTCTGAGAACAAAAAAAACGAAAAAATTTGTGAATACTAATGATAATTACTATCAATTCGCGCTGTCTTTGATATCATCAGCACCGTCTTTTGAAAAGAGACGAACAGCGCGAGTTAAATTTCGCTTTTAAAGGTTAGTCGATGAATGGCACAATCATCGATATGAATTTTTTTATACAACACTAAAAAGAGAGTAAAGGCCAACTGATGCGTAAACTAACAGCTTCTATTCTATTGGCGTTCGGCTTGATGGGTACGGCAGTCGCTGAAACCACACCCGCAACAACACCAGCTGCGTCTCAAAATACACCATCGACACCTGCTGCAAATCCTGCGGCGCCAAGTACAACATCTAATGCTGAAGTTGCTCCCGTATCTTCTGAGCCTGCAGTAAATACTGCCGTTGTGAATGAAAATATCGAAATTGCAACAGAGATTCCAACAGGTGGTTTTGATCAGGACTTATCCGTTTGGGGGATGTACCAAAATGCGGATAACGTCGTGAAGACAGTAATGATAGGCTTGGTAATTGCATCCGTCATTACATGGGCACTCTTCTTCTCTAAAGGCCTCGAAATTTTAGTCGCACGTCGTCGTTTAAAAGACGAAACTAATGCGATTGCAGACGTAAAATCCCTCGATGAAGCAGTGAAAATTGCGGAAGGTTTCAAAGGAAACAGTATTACACGGATGCTGCTTAATGAAGCGGTAACAGAAAGAGTGTTATCTGCAAATAGCACCGATTTGTCTGGAACAAAAGAGCGTACGTCATTCCGGCTTGAAAGAGCCGTCGCTGCAATCAGCCGATATATGGGCCGTGGTAATGGTTACTTAGCGACTATCGGTGCGATTTCTCCCTTTGTCGGTTTGTTTGGGACCGTATGGGGTATCATGAATAGTTTTATCGGGATTGCACATTCACAGACGACTAACTTAGCCGTCGTCGCTCCGGGTATTGCAGAAGCACTTCTTGCAACGGCAATTGGCCTTATCGCTGCGATCCCTGCGGTTGTAATTTATAACATTTTCGCCAGAATGATTAATAACTACCGTGGTCAGGTAGGGGATGTAGCTGCACAGTCTGCATTATTATTAGGGCGTGATCTTGATCTGGCAAATAGCAAAGCAAGGTAATCATTATGGCAATGCGTTTAGGTGACGAACAAGATGATAGCGGTGAAATGCATGAAATTAACGTGACACCGTTTATCGATGTGATGTTGGTTTTATTGATTATCTTTATGGTCGCAGCACCATTGGCTACTGTTGATATTAAAGTCGACTTACCTGCTTCAACCGCGAAGCCACAGCCACGACCAGAAAAACCTGTGTTCTTGACGGTTAAAGCCGATAGCCAACTTTTTATTGGTGATCAAGCGGTATCGAAAGAACAGCTTTCTGCAACACTTGACCAAGCGACAAGTTCAAATAAAGAAACAACAATTTTCTTCCAAGCGGATAAAAGCGTTGATTATGAAACTATGATGGATGTGATGAATGCATTACGCCAGTCGGGGTATTTGAAAATTGGCTTAGTCGGAATGGAAGCAACGACGTCTAAGTAGCCAGTGTTAACAATATCAGTCGTTATTAACGCGTTTTATCTTTAAGGGTAAAACGCGTTTTTTATTAATAAAATCTAAATTCATCAAAAATTAGTGCTGTAGTTGTCTGATTTTCCTATCCTATGCAGTTTACTCTGCACCACATCATATTTATTTGTATTATTAATTCATTGTTTAAAGGTTTTTATCCTATTTTTACGCATTCCATTGGTGTTTTTTCGGTGGAAGAAGTCTTAATTTTATGCAAAATACTCCATTTGAGAGTGTTTTTTGTTGGGATAAAGTGAAAAATCTAAATTAACATTAAAATAATTGATGTATATTCGATATTTTACCCCTAAATTCAAATGAAAGAATTGAATAGAAGAGTATTTTAAGACCTCTTTTTTAGCCTAAGTATTAGCTGAGCTTCTTTTTTTTAATGTGATTTTTCATTGAAAATGTAGCTTAATATAGCTCTAAATAGGGTGTATTTAACTATTATTAATGTAATTGAATCGGAAAAACATAACCAAAAATAAACCATTATATTAAAAGGGGTTTATGAATTATCACCATTTCGGCAATACAATTGCATCACCGTAGAAATTATATGGATAATTTAGGGAACAAAAATACCGATAAAATAGTTGTTTTTTATGGAAAAATTTAATTTTTATAAAGTGAGTATAGAGTCTTAAATAAAAAAAGTATTATTCTCCATTAACGAAAAAATAAAAGTTATGTAAAAAAATTTTATGAGATGAGCTTTTTTTCTGCGAAGTAAATATATTTTCATCATAACTGAAAATTTTGAACCATATAAATATATTTAATTTAAATATAAATTAAATACTGGATGAGAAATAAATACGTATAAATGTAAACAGTTTGTAATATCTTAACAATAGGTGTTTTATTTTGCCTTGTGCTTGTAATTAATTGATGTTTAATTAATTTTTTATTTTTTTCGTGCTTTTTAAGTTAAACGAAAAAACACTTGCGCAACCTAAACCTTAGGTTATAATGCACTCAATAACATTTGGAAACACTTTTAAATACTTTATTATACTGAGTTATTTATTTTTAAAATTTTACTGATGCTAGGGAAATAATAAAGTCATGTTAATTTTAATAGTTAATTTAGATTAGCAAGATGTTTAGGCTTTATATTAAAGATAGATATAATTACTTAATTTAGTTACTCAGGTAGAACATTGTATTTTTAAGTCAACATGAATGTTATTACTGGAGTCAAATGGGCTGACTACAGACTACGCATAGCAAGCGAAGCCGGAAACGGCAATTTCATATTATACTCCTCTATAGATAAAATAAGACTACATTTCCAGCGTTACCGTTAAGGTAACGCTTTTTTTTATTTAGTATTTTACTGCCTAATGAAGACCTATTTTTCATGTACTTATGGCTTAAGCCAAAAAAAATAGTTGTAAATTCACTCTAACAAGCTTTTTAATGTGAAAAATCAATCTTTTCCTTTTTTTGCGACAAAAAAACTTCACGAAAAAAAATATCCGCGTATGATATTTTCACTTCGCTGTGGGGCATCGATATAACAGATTATAAAGATAATTATACAACGGCGAACTTCTCTGCCAGGATCTGGCGTGAATCAATTGGATGTAACAATGACTTGGTCTGATTTTAAATCTCACTATCTCATCGGTTTTTGGAAACCTTTACCCGCCGTAATTGCCGCAGGTATTTTATCAACCTACTATTTCGGGTTAACGGGCACGTTTTGGGCTGTTACGGGCGAATTCACTCGCTGGGGCGGGCATGTTATGCAGCTCTTTGGCGCTCATCCAGAAACTTGGGGCTATTTCAAAGTAATAGGCTTCGAAGGTACACCACTGGATCGTATCGATGGTGTCATGATTATCGGTATGTTTGCAGGTTGCTTTGCTGCTGCACTTTGGGCAAATAACATTAAATTACGCATGCCCCAACACCGCATTCGCATTTTCCAAGCTATTCTTGGCGGTATTATTGCTGGGTTTGGTGCGCGTTTAGCAATGGGATGTAATTTGGCGGCATTTTTTACTGGGATCCCTCAATTTTCTCTGCACGCATGGTATTTTGCTGTCGCGACCGCTGCTGGCTCCTACTTTGGTGCAAAGTTTACATTGATGCCGATGTTTAGGATCCCTGTAAAGCTGAAAAAAGTCAGTGCTGCATCTCCGTTAACACAAAATCATGATGTGGCGAAACGACGCTTTAATCTAGGGATGGTTATTTTTACCCTCGCATTGGCGTGGGGTTTTTATACCTTGCTTGACTCTCCAGTGATGGGCTTTGCTATCCTCTGCGGGATTGGCTTCGGTTTATTGATTGAACGCGCTCAAATTTGCTTTACATCTGCTTTTCGTGATTTATGGATCACGGGTCGAACTCACATGGCTAAAGCAATAATTATTGGGATGGCAGTTAGTGCGATTGGTATCTTTAGTTATGTCCAGTTAGGCGCGACACCGAAAATTTTATGGGCAGGCCCAAATGCAGTAATTGGCGGCTTGCTCTTTGGTTTTGGTATTGTCTTAGCGGGTGGCTGTGAAACAGGCTGGATGTACCGTGCGGTGGAAGGCCAGGTTCACTATTGGTGGGTTGGTTTTGGTAACATTATTGGCGCAACTATCCTAGCTTATTATTGGGATGATTTAGGCCCTTGGTTAGCAACCGATTTTGACAAAGTGAATTTACTCGAAACTTTTGGGCCACAAGGTGGCTTACTGGTGACATACGCATTATTGGCAGTGGCGTTTGTGCTGATGTTAGTTTGGGAAAAACACTTTTTCCGTAAACGTACACAAAAATCAACACAAGCATCAGTGGAGGCAATATGAGTAAAAAAGATATTATTCCTGATTACCGTTTAGATATGGTTGGAGAACCTTGCCCATATCCAGCGGTAGCGACATTAGAAGCGATGCCATCTCTAAAAAGCGGCGAAATATTAGAAGTGGTAAGTGATTGCCCTCAATCAATTAATAATATTCCGTTAGATGCGAAAAACTATGGCTATACAGTTTTGGATATCCAGCAAGATGGGCCGACGATACGTTATCTTATCCAAAAATAACGGATACCCGTCATACTTTGCGCCGCAGCGTTGTTGACCGCACTCACAGGCTCTAGTCACATACCTTAGTATGCTCCTAGAGCCTGTTCGATTGTCGCCTAGCTGCAACGCAAATTATTTAGGGTATCTTGGCGATATAATAGTTCATATCATTGATTGGTAAGATAAATTTTTTCCGCAGCGTTGTTGACTGCACTAGAAACCCCTAGCGATGACTTAAATATAGAGCTAGGGGTTTTTAGGCTATTCGTCTTGCCAGCTCGCAATATCTAAAACTAGCTCACATTCATCATCGATATACCCACCAGTTGGAATAAACCCCAGCTTTTTATAAAACTCAAAGGGGCTTTCTTCCCCCTCGCCGCAGCTATTGTAGAGGCGCGGGTAACCTTTCTTCTTCAGATAACGTATTACTTGGATTAATGCTTCGCGGCCAAAGCCTAATTTTTGATAAGGCTCTGCTATCATGAAGCGCCACAGCATAATGCCATCATATTCGAGCTCGTCATCATCTAACCCAGAATGCAGCATGATAAACCCAACAGGGGTATCATCCGCATAAATCCCTCTGTACCACGCACAGTCTGAAAATTGCGCCTCTACCATAGAGTAAGCGTTGTCAGCGACCATATTACGTTGCGCTTCGCTCAATGTATGGCTAAGTAAGCAGATTTCAGAGAAGTTATCAGCCGTGACTTTTTGTAAGGTAACGAATGAATTTTCATCCACTTCAGGTTCGATAAGCTCTTTCATGACTATTCCTTCGATAGAATATTGACCATAACTCCAATGATGGAGGCTGCTATTTATTATTTTTATTTAACAAATTTCAAACTAACGTAAATTTGTTACAGGGTTGTAATTTAATCAACCAGAGATTTCACAACCAGTCAATGACTTAATTGTGGCTATGCAGGCGGGGTCTAAAAAGAAATGGCAACTTACTTTTTGGTAAGTTGCCATCGTGAGATAAGGAGAGAAATTTAAGATGTGTTAGTGTTCTGCTTCACCACCCAGAACATCAATCAAGCGAGCGATTAAGGCGCTCAGTTCGCTTGTCATTAGCACATAATCTGCATCAAATTTTTGTGCATAATCTTCTTTGCCAATGTCGTCATTTTGGTCTTTTAACGTATCACTGAATTTAAGTCTTTTTAGCGAACCATCATCAGATAGCATAAATTGGATACGTTCTTCCCAATCTAAAGCGAGCTTTGTGACGAGTTTACCTGCTTCGATATGGGTCGCAATTTCATCAGAGATCAAATCTTGCTTCTTACAACGAATGATCCCGCCTTCTTCTAAGATAGCTTTAAGCTCAGCTTCATCCATCACCGCAAAGCCTTGAGGAAGCGAACCCAAACGGATCCATTCGGTGAGTGTGAGTTCAATTGGGTCTTTGAAGGTGAGAGGAACGACAGGTAGAGAGCCTAAGCTTTTGCGTAATAAGGCTAAATTATCTTCAGCACGTTTCGCGCTTGCTGCATCCACAATAATGAGTTGATTGACGGTATCAATCCAAATATAGGTTTTGCTGAATTTACTGAATGCGCGAGGAAGCAAGGTGTGAACAACCTCATCTTTTAAGGCGTCTTTTTCAGTTTTTTTAAGTTTGCGGCCTTGGTCTGCTTCGAGCTTTTCAATTTTATCCTGTACTTCTTGCTTAATGACAGGAGATGGTAGCATTTTTTCTTCTTTTTTAGCGCAAATTAGAATTTGGTTGCCAGCTGCATGCGTTAAAGCATCGGCACCGTTCATCGGCGCGACCCAACCTGTTTGCATCATGTCTTGGCTGCCACAAGGGTGATAGGCAAGTGCGGCAAGTTGTTTTTCCAGATCATCTGCGGAGAGTGCCAAATCCCGATTCAGGCGATAGACTAATATATTCTTGAACCACATGAAAAACCTACCTTTGTTGATAAATAGCCAGTTAGAGCAGGGGGCTATGATAACGAATTGTCGGTTATTAAGCGAAAAAAATATATTTGGCCTAAGGTGCCCATTAAGGAAGTTAAGCAATCCCTCAGTTTTTATCTCTGATACTTGAAAAATGCGCCCTAGGCAGGTCATGATGGTGAAGATAAACAATAAAATCAAAGAGAGCAGCGCAATGAGAATAGGTATTGACCTTGGTGGCACGAAAATTGAAGTAATTGCATTAGACGACGATGGTGAAACTTTATTTCGTCAGCGTGTTTCAACACCTAAAGGTGATTATGTTGGAACACTCAATGCGATTGTCGGTTTAGTAAATGAAGCAGAAACCGCAACAGGGAAAACGGGCAGTGTGGGGGTTGGAATACCAGGAACCTTATCTCCGGTGACTGGAAAAGTGAAAAATGCCAACTCAACATGGCTGAACGGCCAGTTTTTTGATACCGATTTAAGTAAATTATTAGGGCGAAAAGTTAAAGTTGCCAATGATGCCAACTGTTTAGCCGTATCTGAAGCGGTAGATGGCGCAGGAGCAGGCAAAAAAGTTGTCTTCGCGGTGATAATTGGAACGGGCTGTGGTGCAGGTATTGCACTCGATGGCCAAGTGCACTCTGGAGGAAACGGTGTCGCAGGGGAATGGGGGCATAACCCATTACCCTGGCAAGATGAAAGCGACAGGCGGTTCCTATTAAATGAACACTGTTATTGCGGCTTAACAGGTTGCACAGAGCTATTTGTTTCTGGAACAGGCTTTATGGCTGATTATGCAAAGCTATCCGGCGAGAAAAAAGTCGGCACAGATATCGTTAAATTGGCTCAAGAGGGAGATGGATTTGCCAAAATAGCGATGGATAATTATTTGAACCGATTAGCCAAAGCATTAGGGCAAGCGATCAATATGCTCGACCCAGATGTCATCGTGTTAGGAGGCGGCATGAGCAATGTGGATTGCTTGTATGAAGAGCTGCCAGCACGAATTCGCCAATGGGTATTTGGGCGTGAGTGCGATACACCCATTCGTAAAGCGGTGCATGGCGATTCGAGCGGGGTACGCGGTGCGGCTTGGCTATTTTCGTCCTAATTTACGTTGTGGTGTTGTTGGCTGCACTCGGCTACTCATTTTTTCGTCATACTTCAAGCTGTGGCTGCGTTGGCTTCATTCAGCCACCCTAGT
>NZ_JBEBNT010000021.1:0-67042 GCF_040396775.1 Providencia sp. | reverse complement strand
GGTATTCTCTTTGTTGGCTCCGCCCGTGACTTTTCATTCTTGAGCATCAGCCCAGCCATTGTGCGTTGTATTTATGGTACTTTTTACCATCGCTAATCAATAATCCACTTAGCAACTAACTTATCTGTTTATGGCACTGTAGTTGCGTAAGTGAAGTTGATAACGAATAGTGGTGCTTCGCTTGGTTTATTTTTTCGTTAAATCTTGCGGAAGGAGAAGGAAAAAACGTTAGTTAATCAATGGTTAACTAGGAAATTAACTTGTATTATCACATTCCTCATCATGCTTGCACTTTTATATGCTATCTCTTGTTGTATTAATTATAGCTACATATAAGCACCATTGGCCTATATTATGGTGGTCGTGAAAAATAAATCTAAATAACTAGAGGTTTAGTTGCTAGTAACTCACTATATTTATTGAAATTTTTTAAATCCAATAAAACTATTTCATTATAATTATTGTTCCTTCCTAATTAATAATGACTATTAGTTAAAGTTTAAAGATAAAAAATTTGGTATTTAATATAAATAAACGAGAAAGACGGTTTTTTATTGTCATTTTATTTATTTAAAAAGGGGGAGGGATGGTTTTATTAAATGGAAAAAACATGAGCTTTCATGATGTGGAACTAATTATGAATGGTGAAGATATTGCTGTGAGTTGTGAAGTCATGGAAAAATTAGAGAAAAGCCATAAAACATTAATATCAGAAGCGGAAAAAGGAGCAAAAATATATGGTTTAACCGTAGGAGTTGGCTTAAACAAAGACATGGAATATATAAAATCAAACGGGATTTTACTAAGGAACTAATTGAAAAATCAACTGTTTTTAACAAAAAACTAATACATGCACATTCTGTAGGTATAGGTAAGCCTATAGATAGCGGTTTAGCTAGGGCAGTCATGGGAATTCATATTAACATGTTGCTGAATGGCTATAGTGGAGTTCAACCTAGAGTAGTGAATACTTACGTTGAACTGCTTAACAAAAATATCATTCCTTTTATACCAAGTATTGGCTCTATTGGTGAAAGCGATATTACAATATTGAGCCATATAGGGCTTGCAATGCTAGGCGAAGGAGAGGTCATTTATCAAGGTAAAACAATGTCATCTTCAAAGGCTCTTCAATTTTCTGGCATTATGCCTATAGAGCCTTGGGCAAAAGATTCACTCTCCTTATTATGCTCAAACGCTTATTCTGTTGCTATTGCAGTGGTTGCGTTATTAAAAATAGCGCACTACATTAAGATAAGTGAATTACTATATTGTTTAAATCTTCAGGCCTTAAATGGCAATCTCTCACCTTTAAATCAACAGGTTTTGAATGCTTCAGCCTACCCTGAGGTAATTGCTATGGGCGCAAAACTTAGAGATTTATTAGTGGGCTCCACGTTGGGGTCTTATGACGATGAGCGATATTTACAAGACCCATTAAGTTATCGTTGTGGGGTATTTCGACTTGCGGAGTTACACTTAAGTTATGAACAAGCGAAAGCACAGCTTCTCATTCAAGTAAATGGATCAAATGATAATCCATGTGTGCTTACTGAAAGTTTGCATAATAATTTGGCTGAGAATTATCGTTATAAGGCGGTGCTCCCTAGTGGGAACTTTGAAACATTACCTTGGGTATTAGCTATCGAAAAATTAAGTTTGGCAATTGCTCATCATGCTTTAGCAAGCGTGCAGCAGATAGTGAAACTCAATGACCCTTATTTTACACAACTAACTCGATTTTTAGGTAATTCAACTGCATTTCATGCATTTGGTGCTATTGAAAAACCCGCAGTTGCTTTAGCTATGAGAATTAAAAATCTAGCAATGCCTGTTTCATTAGATTATTTTCCTGTCGCAGGTGGTGTTGAAGATACAGCTACGAATGCGCAACTCGTTGCTGAAAAATTACAAAGCCAATTAATATATGGGTATGAGTTAATTTCGATAGTATTTTTATGTGTTGTGCAAGCAATTAATTTAAGAAAAGAAAAAGAACCTTCTTATCTATTATCTTCAAAAACAGAAGATATTTATCGTGCGATATGTGAATGTGTTGATTTAAATGGCGAAGATAAGTCACTTTCGAAAGAACTAAAATTGATAAATGACTATATTTTGAATTATAAAATATAATCATCGAGCAGTTATTTAATTTGTATTGAAATTTAATGATGGGTATTTAGTCAGTATTTTTTTAAACCAAGGAGTAAAAATTTCCGGTTGTTGATTAACTTCATTAATAAGCTTAGAAATACTAATCCAGCGGATAGATGCGACTTCTTCAATATTGGGGTAGACCATTTTATTATAGTGACCAACATATAAGTGGTCATATTCATGTTCAATTAATCCACCATTTACATCATCTCTATAGATAAGGGAACCTACATGGGTTAGTGGCGTAGTAAAGCCTAGTTCTTCTTGGAGCCTACGCTTTGCAGCATTCTGTGTTTCTTCATTGGGTTTTGGATGACTGCAGCATGAATTAGCCCATTGGCCAGCAGAGTGATACTTATGAAGCGCTCTTTGTTGGATAAGTAATTCATTTTGTTCATTAAAAATGAAAATAGAGAAGGCACGATGTAAGCGACCGAGTTGATGTGCGAGTAATTTAGGCATAGTACCTATAGCAACATCGTTCTCGTTAACTAAAATTAAATCATCTTCCATCGTTCAGACTCCCATGCTTCAAATTATCGCTGTAGTTTATTATAACTAAAAAAACAAAATTGTAGATTTGAGCTATTTGTCAAAATACTTTTTTAGAATTTTAAGTGTATTTATTTTAAAAAGGGCAGCTATATTATTATTTAGACTGCCACTTTTAATATTTATTTTTGCTGTAAAACCCAAACAGCAGCTTCTACTCGAGATTTTAAATTTAATTTCTTAAGTAAGTGTTTTACATGCACTTTTACAGTGCTTTCTGCAATATCGAGTTTACGAGCGATCATTTTATTAGAAAGCCCTTGTGAGATTAGCTCTAAAATATCAGCTTCTCTAGGTGTTAGGGTTGCAATGTTATTTTCATCGTGGTTAGGGTTATCACGTAAAGATTCAGCAAGAACGGATGTGAGTGTTGGGCTAACAACCATTTTCCCACTTGCAGCTTCTTTAAGTGCAACAATCAGTTCTTCTGGTTCCATATCTTTTAATAAATAACCATCAGCACCACGTTTTAACGCATTCACTAAATCATCACTATAATTTGAAACGGTAAAGAGAATAATGCGCCCTGATAACTCTCTTTTTCTTAGCTCATCAAGTGTTTCAAATCCATTCATTCCAGGCATATTTAGGTCGAGAAGGATTAGGTCAGGATCTTGTTCTTCTGCGATTTGGATACCTGTTTTTCCATCACCAGCTTCTCCAATAACTTGCAGTGATGGTTCTAAACTAATTAGTTGTTTCACACCATTTCGTAGCATCGGGTGATCATCAATCAGTAGGATAGTTGATTTATCATTCATTGTATTTGTGTTTTCCATAGATGATTTTCTCCGGTGTTTTACGCATCAGATAAAGGGAACGTTACCTTAACCTCTGTTCCGCCTTGAGGTCTGGGGATCACAAAACATTCACCATTAAGGCTAAGGGCTCGTTCTCTCATAATAATTAAGCCATAGTGATTAAGTTTGTCGGCATTTGCAGTAATTCCAGCACCATCATCGATAATTTTAATACAAATAATGCCTGTATTTTGTGTTAATAACACTTCGGCCCAACTTGCATTCGCATGCTTTAAAATATTACTCAAGGCCTCTCGGATTATTTGTATTATATGAATCGATTGATGTGGCGAAATGCTTTTCGCAGGAATGTCATAGTGTAACTTAATCGAATAACCCATTCGCTCGCTAAATTCACTAATTGTACTTTCTAAAGAGGGAAGTAGCCCTGGTTCAGTTAATTTTAATCGAAAAGTGGTTAAAAGCTCCCTTAACTGACTATAAGCGGTGTTAATTTCACTACGCATTTCCGTTAATAATTGTTGAGGCTTTTCGGGTAAAGGCTCAGGTTGCAGTTGTAGATAGCTAATTTGCATTTTTAAACAAGAGAGTGACTGGGCGATTGAATCATGCAGCTCACGCGCAATCGCTGAGCGCTCATCCATAATTAATAATTGTTGCTGTTGTTCGATTTGGTGTTCCATTGCTAGCATGCCGGCTATTTGTTTAACCAACATGGAAACTAAATTATTTTGTTCATCAGATAAGGTTTGGTCAGTGGTTATTTCACCAATAATGACTCCATAACGATGCATGTTATCTGATAATTCCCACTGCAAAAGGGTGACTTGTTTATTTTCTGATAAACTTTCTTGTTGATTATTTAGATGGGAATAATCATCATCTAACCCTGTGGATTGGCAGTTTATTTTGTGAAAATATGCCTCATTACTGTCTTCATATAATCGTAAACTCAGGTTATTTAATATTGTAATATTTTTCAGTTCAATAAGAACTTTTTGTAACCTTAAATAAAGTGGTTCAGATGAGTGGAGGATTTGATTTGACTGGTATAAATAGGATAGCACTCGGTTTTTTTTCGTGAGATCAGCTGTCTTTTCTGCCACTCTTTCTTCTAATTGGTGGTAGCTCTGAGCCAGTTCTTCAGACATTTGATTTAATGTTTCACCTAGTGCATTTAGCTCGTCTTGTCGGTTATTTTTTGGATAGCGCTGACTGAAATCTTTTTGCCCAATGGCGGTTACCATTGATAGCAATTTCACCCACGGGTAGTAAATTTTCCGCCGTAAATGCCATATTGTTCCTATCAGTAGTAAGAAAACTAAACTAATGAAAATGAGTTGTGTCATGGCGACGTAGGCTATTTTTCTTTCGGTTTTCTCATCGATATTGTGAACTAATTCATCGAGTTTATTAACAAACGAAATAACTTCGTATCGTGCATCATTTGGCGTATTCGCATTCATTAATGCGGGGCGTAATGTGAGTAGCCAAAAATTATGAAGCTCATTGAATTGTGGTGTTAAATCCTCAACCTTAACAACTTGAGTGAGTTCAGGGCTCAATAAATCACTTTCTAATGCATCCAAATAGTGCTGATTTTGTTGATTAAGAGGGACTAATGAGAGCAGTCGGTAGCTCTGCATGCGTAATGAGCCAGACTTGTTGATTGCGTGAGCGTTACCTTGCACGCTGATAATCATTCGATTTGAAATCGTCATTCCTATAATACCAAGGATAGCAATCAGCAACATTAGGCCAATAACTTGATTAATAATAGAAAATCGACGATACAGTGTCGGCATGTATAGTTCCTCAAAAATCCGTAGTACAGTTCGTTTTAAGGTTAGGTTGCTATATTGTTCATAAAGGCAGCCTAATTAAATATACTACTTTAGTATTAACTTAAAGGGCTTGTTTTGCGTATAACGAACTAAAAACAGAAGGATAAAATCTGTGTTTAACCTTACTTATTGATCTAGATAGATAAAAATAGACTATCTTTTTATTTCTCTGACAGTGGTTACGTATTATAACGTAAATTAAAGATGAGTTTCTTTTGATTTAGATCAGATTGGTTGTTTTAAGATTTCTAAAAGGTGGATTCAAGAACACTGTAAATACACAAATTTTGAACCTATCAATATGTATTAAGTTATATATCGATGGCATAAAACTAAAATAAGTTAATAAAAATTTGAGCAGATAAGTTTTTATTTCATCAAGGGAGAAAAATAGAATAATGCGGATAAAATGCACTATTCTATTTTTGATGCTAGGCTTTTTTCATTTTCTTGATTAAAGATAACGCCATGACAAGGAACATACCAATAATGAAGCCAAAAAATAAGTTAATGATTGTTGGTAGGATAAACTGCATAGTACTGCCAATGATAGGGGTTAATAGGGCTGTAAAGGATATTTCTTCAATCCATTCAGACAAGTAGTGAATACCATGTGTGATAATCCCGCCTCCAACCATAAACATTGCGGCAGTACCGACAACGGAAAGTGTCTTCATCAAATAGGGTGTTGCATAAATAAGACTATTGCCCATTTTTTGTAATAGCGTAGACGCTTTCTTTTGGAGGTAAAATCCTAAGTCATCGAGTTTAACAATTCCAGCAACAAGACCATAAACACCAATGGTCATAATAATCGCAATGAGAGAAAGTACTACAAATTGATTAACAATCGTTGTGGTAGACACAATACCTAATGTGATTGCGATAATTTCTGCTGATAAAATAAAATCGGTGCGAATAGCCCCTTTGATTTTTTCTTTTTCGAACTCAGCCAGTTTTTCCTCAGGTACTGCGTGTGCTTTCGCTGCTAATTCTTCATCTGAATGAAAAATTTTATGGGCAATTTTTTCTGCCCCCTCAAAACACAAGTAAGCACCACCTAACATTAATAACGGCGTGATAGCCCAAGGAATAAAAGCACTGATCAATAAAGCCAGAGGAACCAAAATTAATTTATTGATGAATGAGCCTTTAGCAACGGACCAAACAACAGGAATTTCCCGTTCAGCGCGAACTCCTGACACTTGCTGTGCATTTAAAGCAAGGTCATCCCCTAGGACACCAGACGTTTTTTTCGCAGCCATTTTTGTCATCATTGCGACGTCATCAAGCACGGCGGCAATATCATCAAGTAAGGTCAGTAAACTACTTCCAGCCACAAGAAACCCTCAATTCAGATTGTTTAAGATGTCGTTAATGTTTATTAGGCTAATTAAGTGATAATTAGTTCATTAGAATCTGTGAACATATGCAAAATTATAATTATACTTTTACGAATCATGTCTAGAGTTATTGGATTATGAAATTTTTATGACAATGGAACCAATATGGTTTCTTCTTTTCTAATTAGTGAATTTCCAAAGACTCACAAGGTGAGTTTTGTTTGTTGTATTTAGCAATGTTGCATTGGGTAAGTAATTTTAAATCGATTGGTATAGGGTTAATACATGTCTTCTCAGCCAGTTTTGAGTATTGTTGTTGCAGTTTATAATGGTGAAAAGTTTTTACCTCAGTTCTTTGATAGCTTATTAGCGCAAAATTTAGAAAATTGGGAGCTCATTGTCGTTAATGATGGCTCTAAGGATAATAGCGAAGGCATTATCAAAGAGTATGCGGATAAGTTCAGCCACCTAAAAATATTGTCTCAAGAAAACCAAGGCGTGTCAGTTGCACGTAATACTGGAATGGTTGAAGCAGCTGGGAAATATATTACATTTCCTGATATTGATGATGAAATCAGCCCCAAAATGTATGGCAGATTGTTAGAAATCGCATTAGCGGGTGATTTGGATGTTGCAACTTGCAATGGTACCTACGTTTATACCAATGGGGATGCACCAAAAGCGATTTTCCCACCAAATAAGGTGCCTTCTACAGGGGTAATTAGTGGCCCTGAATGGTTAGAGAAAGGGCTGAGCTCCCGTAAATTTTTGCATGTTACTTGGCTGAATTTGTACCGTTTAGATATGCTACGCCAACATAACTTTTTCTTTGAGCCTAAGCTACACCATCAAGATATTCCGTGGACAACCGAAGTTTTATTGGTTGCGAAACGTGTGCAATTTATTAATGAGCAATATTATCGTTACTTGATCCATAACCAATCTGTTTCTCATTCACTGAGTGGTGACGAGCGCTCAGTGCGTAAAATTAATACCTATTTAAAAATTATTGATATGTTATTAGCGATTTACCAGCGCTACCCTGAGCAAGTCCAACAAGCGCCTGCATGCCTCTGGCAAGTAGGCAAAGAGGGGTTAGGGGTTGTTCAAGCCTTGCTGGCGATTAAATCTCCTGAAATTCGTAAAGAAATGGTGCAGCAATTTTTTGATAAAGGGTATTGGGAAATTGTGTGGAACCACGCGACAACGGTAAAATTAAAATGGCGCTTAATTAGACGCTATACGAAATTAAAAGAAATTATCAAGTCTTAACCATTTGAAAAGGTAGCTTATTTTTATGATAGGCTACCCGTCACTTCTATTTACCCAATCGCTTTAAAGAATCAATAAACATAGCCCATAATTTCGAGTTATCTAGCTTTGTAGCAACTTGAGTATGGCAGTCAGTGGTTGATTGAGGGCGAAAATCAGTGACTGTCATTCCTGTTGTGAGTGCACCTTGTAATTCTATATCAATTGGCGCTTTAAGCGTTTCCATAATTGAAGGAGAGATCACATAAGCGACGGCACAGAGGTCATGGACAGGTGCATGGTTAGTATAGCCATTACGTTGACGGTAGCCTGCGGTATAGTAATTTAGTGAGTCAACAACAAATTGGCTAATAGGGGTATTTAACTCTGCAATTTGCCCCATGATTTGGTCATCTGGTCTCGCTTGATGTGTTAGGTCTAATCCAACCATAGTGAGCGGCCATTTTTCATTGAAAACAATATGAGCTGCTTCTGGGTCAATAATAATATTGAATTCTGCAACGGCTGAACGATTGCCGGTATGATAGCCGCCTCCCATCAAAACAACTTCTTTAACGAGTTCTACAATTTCAGGTGCTTTTCTGACGGCTAAAGCAATATTTGTTAATCCGCCAATAGGCACGAGGGTAATTGTTTTAGGGGGATGAGATTTGATTGTGTCAATGATCAAGTCGACCGCATGGCGACTATCAATAGCGATAGTTGGTTCTGGAAGGTGTGTCCCATCAAGCCCAGTGCTTCCGTGAACTTCAGGGGCTGTTTGTATTGTTCGCACAAGTGGACGAGCGCAGCCCGCTGCGATAGGGATATGAGTTGCGCCAGCGAATTCCATAATGGCACGTGTATTGTGAGTTACCTTACTTAAGGTCTGGTTGCCCACGACGGTGGTCACAGCAAGTAAATCTATATTTGGATTACCTAATGCTAAAAAAATGGCCATAGCATCATCATGGCCAGGGTCACAATCTAAAATGATTTTACATTTAGACATTACTCCTCCTTACGTTATGTTATTTACTTTTGATTAACATAATATAGGGATTCAATTATTTTTTTGTGATTTAAGTATTATTTTCATGAATGTTAATGTAATGAAATTATTTATTAGAGTTACTAATGGCCGTGATGTAATTAACATATTAATAACAGTCATGTTGTGTTTATAAGGATAATGTGTTTTTTATATCCCTTTGGCCTCATGTATTTGTGAGCCTAATTTAATTTATTAATAAAATAATAAACTCGGGGGAGAAATGGATAATTATCTGACCAAATTACCGGATGTAATTGATTCTGTTGCAACTAACCAGTTTTATCCTAGTTTATTATCATGGCTATCGTCTTTTATTGCATTTGATAATGCGATTGTTTATTCCTTTGAGAAGGGAACTCCTCCTCGTTTTTTGTCCAAAGTTGAGCAGCGTAACAGCGACAGTATCAACCGAATCTATCAACGAGGCGCTTACTTGATGGATCCGTTTTACCAAGAGATCCAAAAAGGGGGAACGTCTAAAGTTCTCACATTGAAGGAGTTAGCACCTAAAGGTTTTTATCAGACTGATTATTACCTTAATTTTTACCGTAAAACGGGCTGGTGTGATGAGGCAGGGCTACTGTTGGAAATTTCTGCTGATAGGCAGTTGGGCATATTTTTTGGTAATGAAGATAGGCCATTTTTCTCTGAAAAATACACGCAAGCGCCATTAAAAGAAGCGTTTGAAATTATTTGCAGTATGGCCCGATTACATAAAGAAGTTTCTCCTAATGCCGTATCAAGCCATTATCAAATGGCAGATAGGAAAACACGTTTCGGCTTAACCCCAAGGGAGTGTGAAGTTGTTGAGCTGATCCTTGAAGGGAAGGGCTCGCCTCAAATTGCTGAGTCACTTTTCATTAGTCTTGGTACTGTCAAAAATCACCGTAAAAACATCTACCAAAAATTGAGTATTAACTCGCAAGCGGAATTGTTTAATTTATTAATGAATCGAATAGCTCAGTGATAATACTGGGTGAGTTTAAATGTAGTAAAAATAATAAGTATCCAAAATTATATGTTATTAATCATGTGATTACGGGTGTTTTTATTCCTCTTTCATACCCAGTCAATTTTTATTCAAAAAATGTACAAAAAATATTATTAATATCAAAATGTTTATTTAACTCATTGAATATAAATTATAAAAAATAATTTATTAAAATTTTATTTTTATTTAAATATTCTACTTGGCTCACAAATGTTAACTTAATGTTTCGAATATACCTAAAGGGCTATGTAATTGTTAATGCAAGGTTAAGATAATCGAGGTATTGCAAGATACTAAACAGGGTATCCATTATGAATAACCAAGTAGAATCATTAACTTATTACTCAGCGACTAAAAAATACGACTTACGCTTTCCAACATTGAAAGAAGACCTTGATGTAGATGTTGTGATCATCGGGGGGGGATTTTCAGGTATCCATACCGCGCTTGAATTGTGCGAGAAAGGGATTACCAATATCGCTATTTTGGAAGGGCGTTACCTCGGTTACGGTGGTTCTGGGCGCAATGGTGGTCAAGTGATGGCAGGAATTGGCCATGACATTGATGCAATCAAAAAATATGTGGGCCCAGACGGGTTAGAAACCATCTTTAAGCTCAGCAATATGGGCGCTGGAATTATGCGTGAGCGTATTGCTAAATATGATATTGATGCGGATTTTTGCCGTGGATATGCCTATTTAGGGAGCAACGCTCGCCAAGAAAAAACACTGCGTAGCTGGCTGAAAGATTTCAAATCGGTTGACCCCGATGAGGAAATTGAATTTTACAGCGGTTCTGAGCTAAAACAGATTATCGGTTCCGATGCTTATACCTGTGGTATCAAGCATATGGGCGGTGGGCATGTACACTCGTTGAACCTGTTATTGGGTGAGGCGAAAGCGGTTAGCGAAATTTATGGCGCTAAAATTTTTGAAAATAGTCAAGTTTTGAATGTTGAGTATGGTAATACCATAAAAGTTAGAACCGCGATGGGAACCGTGAAAGCCCAGAAAATGCTGTGGGCATGTGACTCATTCTTAAATGGCCTTGAGCCAACGATTTACCCAAAAACCATTAACACCTATGCCTATCAGTTAATGACGGAAGAGCTGTCTGATGAGTTAATTGAGCAAATTAGCCCAATTCGTGGCGCGTATAGTGATATTCGCCCTGTGATTGACTATTACCGTGTGACCAACGAAAACCGTTTGTTATTCGGCAGTTCAACGCATTTTCTTGAGTACATTCCATCTGATTTAAAAGCGTGGAATCGTCACTTAATGTTGAAAGTTTTCCCTTACCTAAAAGATGTCAAAATCGAATTAGCGTGGGGTGGGCCAATGGCCTGTAGCGCGAATCTATTCCCACAGATTGGCTCGTTGCCTCAACATAAAAATGTGTTTTATGCGCAGGGTTACTCAGGTTTTGGTGTCACGCCAAGCCAAATTGTGTGCAAGGTATTGGCAGAAGGGATGGTGGAAGGTTCTCATCGTTATGACTTAATGAGTTCGATTCCTCACGCGAATATTATTGGTAAAGATAGCATGCGTAATGTGATTGTTTCACTTGCAAAAATCATGCACCAAACATCGGGTTACTGGCAAGGTCGCCGCTAATTCGCATCAGTTTAATTATTTTATTGAAATCGATTAAAGGTAAACATCATGATTAGTCCATTACTGTTGAATAAACCACTTCCAGAACTGCTGAACATTGGTAGCGTAACAAACTTAGGCTCTGTCGTTGTCGAAGGCGACCCACAAGCAAGCGTGGCTATGGTGCACGGTGAGCCAACTGATAACCTGACTTGCGGTATTTTCGCGTGCACAACAGGCAAGTTTAAGATGGTTTATCCATTTGATGAAATGGCAACAGTGCATGAAGGCTCAGTTAAATTAACCGATGTCAAAACGGGTGTGACCGTTGAATACCATAAAGGCGACACATGGTTTGCTGCGAAAGGTACTGAAGTTTTATGGGAAATTGATGCCCCACGTTTTGTTAAGCACTACCTAGCTTGTGTGAATGCTTAATTAATTTCTATTTAGTGGAGTGATTGCGATGAGTGAGTTAACCCTATTACCTGAAGTCAGCGAATTTCTGAAACGTCAACATGGGCATTTTATCAATGGGTTGCCGGTTTATGGCAAGAGCGAGACTTTTTTTAACGTCGTCAATCCAGCCACTGAACAGGTTATCGCTAACGTCAAAGAAGGGACGGTAGCGGAAGTGGATGCCGCAATGAATGCGGCACACGCGGCATTCAAAGGCGTTTGGGCAAATACCACGCCAATGGAACGTGGTAACTGCCTAAACCGCCTTGCGGATTTACTTGAGAAGCACCTTGAAGAACTCGCACAGCTCGAAACCTTATGTTCAGGGAAGACGATCCAACTTTCTCGTTTTCTGGAAGTGGGGTCAGCTGCGCAGTTTTTACGCTACTTTGCTGGCTGGGCGACAAAAATTAGCGGTGAAACGTTAAATGTCTCACTGCCATCATTTAATGGTGAGAAGTATTCTGCGTTTACGCAGCGTGAGCCTGTTGGGGTAGTTGCAGGGATCATTCCATGGAATTTTTCCATCATGATTTCCATTTGGAAATTGGCAGCTGCATTAACCTGTGGTTGTACGATTGTATTGAAACCGAGTGAATTTACGCCACTGACTATGTTACGCGTGGTGGAATTAGCGAAAGAAGCCGGTATTCCAGACGGTGTGATTAATATCGTCAACGGTGGTGGTCGCGAAGTGGGACCTGCACTTATTCAACATCCATTATGTTCTAAAGTGACCTTTACGGGGTCTGTACCGACTGGGCTGGCGGTAGGGCGCACAGCGATGGAAGGGAAGTTAACCCGTGTGACCTTAGAGCTTGGGGGAAAAAACGGTGCGGCATTCTTGGCAGATTTACCTGTCGAGAAAATTGTTAATGGCATTATCGAAGCGGGTTACCTCAACCAAGGGCAAATCTGTGCGGCGGCAGAGCGTTTTTACATCCCATCCAAATTAATGGATGAGGTATTGGCTGAGCTTAAAACCCGTTTATCCGCGATAAAGATAGGTTCGCCATTGGACGAAACAACGGAAATGGGCCCGCTTGCTAACAAAGCCCATTACGAAAAAATACTCAGCTTGTTTGAGAAAGCACGCCAAGATGGCAGCGAAATTATTTATGGTGGTCAGCCAATTGCAGGGGCAGGCTATTTTGTTCCGCCTACAATCATTCGAGCGAATAGCCCTGAAGATGCTTTGATGAAGGAAGAAACCTTTGGCCCTGTTGGCACCTTCTTAAGTTACGATGATGAAGAACAACTTATTGAGATGATGAATAGTACGCCATTCGGTTTAGCGGCTAGCGTGTGGACAAATGATCTCAGCAAGGCGATGCGGATGATCTCACGTATTGAAGCGGGGACGGTCTGGGTGAATATGCATACCTTCCTTGACCCTGCGGTACCATTTGGTGGTATTAAATCTTCAGGTATTGGCCGCGAGTTTGGCAGTGCCTTTATTGAGTACTACACCGAATTAAAATCTGTCATGGTGCGTTATTAGTGGTTAATTTTGAGTATTGATCAACTGCTTCCCGGCCATAGTGCCGGGTTTTTTTATGCTTTTATTCGTCTTGATATGAAAATTATGGCTATGATAGCAATCTATTATCGTTGAGCTAGGTCATGATATGAAAACAGTATTGATTACCGGTGGAAGCCGAGGTATTGGTCGTGCAACTGCAATACAGCTTGCACAGCTTGGTATGCGAGTACTCATTAACTATAAAAGTGATCATCAGGCGGCAAAAGAGGTGATCGCACAGATTCAGGCGTTTGGTGGCCTTGCGTATGCATTAGCGTGTGACATCAGTAGTGAAAGTGAGGTTGTTAAGTTGTTCGAGACCATTAAGCAGCAACATGGTGACTTGCACTACTTAGTCAATAATGCGGGTATTTTATTTCAGCAATGCAAAACAGAGGCGTTAACGGCACAGCGAATTAATACGGTTCTGGCCACAAATGTCACTGGGCTATTGATCTGCTGTCGTGAGTTTATCCAACTAGCCCGCCATTTTAACCACTTTGATAAAAAAGCGATTGTGAATGTTTCGTCAGCGGCAGCACGTTTAGGTGCGCCTGGAGAATACATCGATTATGCTGCGTCAAAAGGCGCAGTAGACTCCATTACAAAGGGGCTATCATTAGAGTTAGCTGAGTTAGGGATACGCGTAAATGGCATTCGTCCCGGCTATATTTATACACAAATGCACCAAGATGGCGGTGAGGCGGGGCGGGTTGATCGGGTTGCGGCACAGTTGCCACTGAAAAGAGGCGGCGAGCCTGAAGAGATTGCTGAAATTATTTCATGGCTGCTGAGTGATGCATCATCCTATGTGACTGGCTCGATTATTGATGCGGCGGGTGGCCGCTAGTAAATTAAAACTTTTCCTGGCGAATAATAAAGCCTGACGACACGAGCTCCGTTCGGTTAGTAACATTGGCTTTGGTGAATATATTACGCAGATGAGTTTTGACTGTGGATAATGACACGCCCAATAACAATGCGATGCGCTTGTTACTCGCGCCTTCACGCACTAAATGTATGATTTCTTGTTCTTTCGGTGTATAGGACACCAACGAATCAGGCAGGATATCAAACGTCATCAACTCGGCGACAGGCAAAATGGCGTTTAACCGCATAATCTCGTGTTGAGAAAATGGGCTATCTCGCAATACCGAAATCCCCGCAATAATTTTATTTTTCCGGCGAATAAAAATCTCAGCCATATCGGTTAGGTTATTTGGTTGCATAAAATCATGAAAAAAAGCCTGATTTTGCTGGCGAACTTCAGGATCCATTCTCACTAATCGTAGATCGTCCCCACGAAATTTATCGGGGTGGAGCGGATCGAGCTGGTGAAAATAAGTCAGATAATCACGATGCATTTGAGCGGGGATCCCATATAACACATAGTTGTCTGGCTGCCAGTGGTCGTTGACGAGGTAATATACTGACGCAGAAATCGGAATAATGTGCGCGATGGTATTTAGGCAACAATCAATTAATGTCTGCTGGTGGTCGCTAAATTGAGGTGGGCTCATTTGATTACCTTCCATAGTGAGTCAGGTAATTATCATGCGCTTTATTGCTATTAACATAAAATAAACATGTTAATAACGTGAGGTCGATAACAGTATTTAAAACAAGTAAAAAGTGGCTTGGTCCTGATTTGTTAGGATTTGGTATCTTTTGCCAATTAATTATTAATATATTAATGACTAAGATGGTTGTTATATATTGATATTCAAGTATATATTTTTATTCCTTTCGATTTTCTTGGTACTTTTTGGATAGTTACAAGAATTCCCCCCTCTCTCTGGGTATCGTTCTTTAGGACGATGGTGGCTGGTTTGTGCTTCTTTCTATAGTGGCAATGTAGTCACGCTATTTTTACAAAAAATTCACATTCTTGACTGCATTGAGAGCGAGAGGGAAATAAAATGAATCTATCCTCAAAATTATCGTCACACCTCGAAAAGGGGAAAGTTGGCTTCCCAACGACGCTGGCGAGTTCTGCGGGCTTAATTATGGCGAGCCCTGTTATTTTAACGGTCACCAGTGGATTTGGTATTGGTGGCGATACCTTTGCGTTAGCGGTGCTGCTGAGCTTTATTATGATGCAGGCGCAGCTAACTACCTTTTCTGAGGCCGCGGCGATTCTACCCACCTCTGGCTCAGTGTATGATTATATTTCCTGTGGGATGGGGCGCTTTTGGGCGATTACAGGCGCGCTGTCCGCGTATTTGATTGTGCACGTCTTTGCGGGAACCGCAGAAACCATTTTGTCGGGGATTATGGCGCTAGTGAACTTTGAGCACCTGAATACCGTACTGGAAACCAGTAATTCATCGTGGATGGTTGGCGTGGGTTTAGTTGTCACCTTTGGTATCTTAAATGCTTTCGGTATCGAAGCGTTTGGTAAGGTTGAAGTGGTGCTGACTTTCGCTATGTGGTCTACATTAGTGATTTTTAGTATTACAGGCTTGATGTTACCGTTTAATGTGCCGATGGACGGGTGGTTTGGTGCAGAACTCAATATCTCCGATCCAACACTGGTTTTAAGCTTTGTCGGTATGGCGATGTTTATGTTTGTGGGCTGCGAATTGGTGACACCAATGGCACCAGAAATTAAAAACTCGGCCAAAGTGATCCCTCGTGCCATGACAACCGGTTTATTCTGCGTAGCCCTATGTATGGTGCTGTTCGGTGCTGCGTTAGCCAACCAAGTTGAAAACGTCGTCGTTGACCCACAAACGGGTACGCGTTTACTGGAAACACCGATGGCAATCCCTGCGTTTGCTGAGCGTGTTATGGGCGAATTTGGTAAATACTGGATTGGTGTCGCGCTATTATTAGCGGGTGGGGCAACCATCAATACACTGATGGCTGCTGTCCCACGTATTTTATATGGCATGGCATTGGATGGGGCATTGCCGCGCATCTTCACATATTTGCATCCACGTTTTAAAACACCCGTATTCGGCATTCTAGTGGCCGTGATGATCCCATGCTTGCATGCATTTGCTATCCAAGGCGACCTTGACCGTATTATTCCATTAGTACTCGCGGCGGTGTGTTCTTGGGGTACGGCCTATTTATTAGTCACTATTTCCGTGGTGTTATTACGTATTCGTCGCCCTGATTTACACCGCGCTTACCGTTCACCGTTCTTCCCAATTCCTCAAATTATTTCAAGTGTGGGGATTATTTTAGCGATTGTGTATATCACGCCGCCAGGCATGAATAAGTCAGATGTGTATATTCCGTTTGCTATAATGTTAGGTTTAACATCAGGTTATGCACTAATTTGGACGGTGTTCGTCCAGAAGGTCAATCCGTTCAAACCCGTTGATGTTGAAGTTGTTCTGTCTAATTCATTTAGAGATGATGATCATGAGGAGGTACAACTTGAGCCATTACGTCACCTCGCCTAAACCTTCGCTATTACAGCGTTTGGGGGGCTTAACGAAAAAACGGTTACCAGCGGGCTACCAAGCTGGGTTAACGCTAAATCGCATTGAGCGGGACATGGCGCCTTATCCCTGTGAGTGGAGAGCACCGGGTGTGCTTCTTATTCAACCGCAACCCTCATTGACCATCGACGTCACTGAGCGCGTTAGAAAATTATTCCTTGCGTTTATTGTGTACAGCCGTTTTGCAGTGTCAGGTTTTTGTGATGAAAATTTAAATGCAAAAATTGTCGTAAAAACGCGTGGGAGCGTGAGGAAAAAACACATTCATTTTGTGTCTAAGCAACCTGATGGGCAAAAAGTGATTGATTGGCTGAATGCCCACCCAATAATCAGAGAGACACTGGAAGAATTAGATTTTAACTCATGCCAAATAACGTTTAATCATGGTCACTGGCGTTGTGAAATAGAGCCTTTTACCGCATCGGAACTGGTTAGCCGCGTTCCAGCCACAAGGCGTTATTTGAAAATATCCCAAAAACAACGGCACCGGTTACTCAGTACTCTTCAGTTGATTAACCAACTGATGGAAAAACATACCGCGACCCATTGAGTTTAAAAAGGTTTTTTGATAGTAATAATTATTATCAGTTGACTCCTTGGAATTAGATGTGAAATCTTTGCCGCTTTTAGGTTGTATCCTGTACTCTTGTGCAGCGATGGCCTCGCAATCGGACTGTATTCGTTTAGGTGAACTTTCTTCTGTAGAAGGTGTACATGATAGCGAAGGCCATAGCTGCGTTTATTTTGAGGCTTCGCAGCAAGATTTTATTAAGCAGAACGGTGAGGGGGTTTCTCAGGTCGTTTTGTTGAATGCTGATAAGCAGCGTGTTCGCGTCTTACAGCCATATGGTTCTGACAAAGAACCCCATTCAGCAGATTACATCGTTCCAAAAAATGGGGTGTATTACCTTGATTTACAGGGCATGCCAGGGAGGTCATGGCAGCTCCAGTTTGACGTGAGCGGTTATCTGCCTTTAGCGATTAAAAAAGATAACGAGCCTATTAGCCCTAAACTGCAAAGTCTGCTCGATGCACATTATCAACATGGCGATACCAATGCGTTTTGGCAGGCGGTTGCCGCACAAGGGACGCCACTGATTGAAGACCTTGCGGGTCGACAAAAACGGGCGACATTTTTATGGCGCGGAGCAAAGTCTAATGCCTATATTCTTGGGGCACCTTCAGGTAACCATGAAAGAATGGCTCAAATAGAAGGGACTGATATTTGGTATCGTTCTTTTATCATTCCAGCCGATACTTTAACCCAATATAAAATTGCCCCTGATATCCCAACGGTGCCAGAAGGTGGGTTTGCACAGCGTAAAGCTATTTTAGTCACCGCACAGGCTGACCCTTATAATCCGCAAAGTATTCCTTCTGCCTCAACGGATAAATATAACCGTTTTTCCTTGTTATCACTGGCACCAAATATTCGTCAGTGCCAATTTCCTACCATTGAAAAAAGCCAAATTAAAGGGCAGTTACAGACCTTTACCTTATCTAGCAAAATATTAAATAACGAGCGGCAAATTACCGTGTACCGCCCAAATGTGCCGATGAAACAGCCTGCTTTATTGGTGCTTTTGGATGGGCAAATTTACCTTCATACCTACCAAATGGCGAAATTCTTTGATAGCTGGATGAATAAGGGGGATTTGCCGCCAATGAATATCGTATTTGTCGATAGCATTAGCTCTGATAAGCGGGGTGAGGAACTGCCCCCTAACGCGCTTTTTCCGCAATTGCTGGCGGAGGAATTAATGCCACAATTGGCGAAGAAAGGCATTGACGCCAAAGCGGAACATACCATTATTGCAGGCTCAAGTTTTGGTGGGTTAGGGGCAACGTGGAATGCGCTACAACACCCTGAGATATTTGGCAATGTGCTCAGTATGTCCGGGTCTTATTGGTGGTCGCCAAAAGGAGAAGACCCTGAATGGTTGATCAGTGAAATAGAAGCGATGCCACCGCAGCCAATTCGTTTTTTCCTTGAAGCGGGGTTATTTGAGCAACGGGGAAGTTGGGGCGGGATAATTCAAAACCATTATCAGTTATTGGAAGTGTTGAAACATAAAGGTTATTTCGTGGATGCCATTGAATTACCCAGCGGGCACGATTATGTTTCTTGGTGTGAAACATTATACGAAGGCACTAAACAGCTCACTTCCCAGTGGTAATCACGCATTAATTTCAACAAAAAAGCAGCGGATAATGCGCTGCCTTTTTCACATTTATGACAATCGTCTTCGTTTTGCCACAAAATCGTCATTCAACTGTCATCTGGCTACTTTAGCATGCCTATCATTATTTGAAGCATACTTCCTCTTTTTTCATTATTGATTGGCAAGGAAAACAGTTATGACTGGTAATTTTATGAAATCCCTTTTAGCTGTCACAGTCAGCGCATTAATGTTAGGTAGCACCCTTCCGGCTTATGCGGCGGATAAAAATGATGCAGTTTCAGAAAACCGCGCAGCACAAGGTGATATTACCAAGTTTGGTGGCGCACGCCGCTTAGCGACCGAGCAAACGGATATCATGAAAGCCGCACTGCATAACGGCAAGGCGAAAAATGTCATTTTATTTATTGGTGATGGGATGGGTGATTCAGAAATCACTGTTGCACGTAACTATGCAGAAGGGGCTTCTGGCTTCTTTAAAGGTATCGATGCACTGCCAATTACAGGCCAATATACACATTATGCGTTAGATAAAAAGACGCAAAAACCTGATTACGTGACAGATTCAGCGGCATCCGCAACAGCATGGTCTTCCGGCGTGAAAACTTACAACGGCGCGTTAGGGATTGATGTGTTGGGTAAAGACCACGAAACCTTAATTGAAATTGCTAAACGCAATGGCAAAGCGACAGGTAACGTGACGACCTCTGAGATTCAAGATGCAACACCTGCGGCGCAATTCTCCCACGTGACTGCACGTAAATGTTACGGTCCAGAAGAAACCTCAGAAAAATGTGGAACCAATGCCCTTGAAAATGGCGGTCGTGGTTCGATTTCTGAACAGTTATTGGTGACCCGCGCAGATGTCACATTAGGCGGTGGTGCGAAGAGCTTCAAACAAGAAGCGAAAGCGGGTGACTACAAAGGCAAAACGCTTGAACAACAAGCTGTTGAGCGTGGTTATAACATCGTACGTGATGCACAGTCGCTGAATGATGTGAAAGTGGCGAACCAAGACAAACCTGTCCTTGGATTATTCCACGATGGCAACATGACCGTCGCGTGGGAAGGCCCGAAAGCCGTGCATTATGGCAACATCAACAATGCGCCACTGGAGTGTAAGCCGAACCCGAAATTAGATCCAAACGCGCCAACCTTAGCGCAAATGACGCAAAAGGCGATTGACCTATTAGAAGTCAACCCAAATGGTTTCTTCTTACAAGTTGAAAGTGCATCTATCGATAAACAGGATCACAAAGCCAACCCATGTGGCCAAATTGGTGAAACAGTTGCCCTCGACCAAGCCGTACAAGTGGGCTTAGATTTCGCGAAAAAACATGGTGATACCTTAGTTATCGTCACGGCTGACCATTCACATTCAAGCCAAATCATTCCTGAAGGCACGAAATCAACCGGTTTGACTCAAGCGTTGATTACCAAAGATGGTTCTGTGATGGTGGTGAATTACGGTAACTCTGAAGAAGATGATTCACAAGAGCATACAGGTGCTCAGCTACGTGTTGCGGCTTATGGTCCACATGCTGCGAACGTCATGGGTCTGACTGACCAAACCGATTTGTTCTTTACCATGCGTGATGCAATGGGACTGAAGCAATAAACCAACCCTGTAGTGTAAATTCTCCACAATACGGATGTTGTGGGGAATTTTTATTTTAGCGTCTCCATTTTTATTTAATTTCTCGCCTTTATTTCAACCTGCCTTAACGACTTACTGAAATTGTTGAACTTGTTTTTTTATCCGTTATCGTGGGACACAAATTTATCTGATAACAATAAAGCGCATTTATATTGGCGCAGATAATGAGAACAAGGCATGAGAGAAATCCGCGAACTACAACGAGATGAAATCCCTTCTGTTTGGTCAATTGATCGCACTGAATTAATTGAACGCCTTTATTTATATCAAGGGGGTAAACTGGTGCTTTCGAAGCAGCGCTTTGATATGAAAGGTTGGCCAGAAGGCGAACCAGAGGCTTATACCCCTCATTTATTAGACAGTTATGACCAAGGGGCTATTTTTCTAGGCGTCTATGAACAAGGGAAAATTATTGCGGCTGCGAGTGTGGACAATATTTGGCGAGGGGAGCAAAAGAATTTACTGCAACTGTCCTTTTTGCACGTGAGCCATGCATATCGAGGCAAAGGGCTTGCAGGGATGTTATTCCAACAATGTGTGGACATTGCAATGCAAAAAGGGGCAAAAGGCCTGTATATCTCTGCAACACCCTCTGAAAACACGGTGCGTTTTTACCAATATATGGGATGTGGCTTGATTGAAACGCCTGACCCTGAACTGTTTGCCCTTGAACCCGAAGATATTCATTTTGTTTATTGGTTTTCTTAAGTTATCTATTTTGTAAAAAGCATGTTAATTTATGGTTTCTTCTGAATAAAAACGATTGAAATTCACTAAAAATTAGATATGATTGATAATCATTATCATTTAATAACGTTGAGGTCACGATGCCAACTAGCATATCAAAAACCGCAGGTTTACGGCGTATAGGCGCAGGTCTATGGGGAGTTTTTGCCGTGGTATTGCTGAGCATTGCTTATGTCCTTAGCAATATGGGGTTTGATAACCTAAAGGTGGTGATGATCACCATGATGATCGCAACGGCGGGAATGTTATTCAATCGTGGTTCTCGCCGCTTGTTAATTATTCCAGCGGTGGTTTCATTGCTGTGCTTTCTAATGGCTTTTGTGTTGCAAAGGTAGCTTGATGAGCGAAAGCACTCATTGAGTTGAATGTAACCTGAGGAAGTTTAAGAAGAATACATGCAGGGCTGCTGGGGAAATAACATTCACTGACCAGTGGTGCGAAAGGGGGGACTTGAACCCCCACGTCCATAGGACACTAACACCTGAAGCTAGCGCGTCTACCAATTCCGCCACCCTCGCAATACTGTTTCGTCAATGCTGAATTACCGTGTTTTATTTGAAAGTTAGTGGTGCGAAAGGGGGGACTTGAACCCCCACGTCCATAGGACACTAACACCTGAAGCTAGCGCGTCTACCAATTCCGCCACCCTCGCAATACCAAATCTAACTTTTCTTACAACGATAATACGCAGCGGATTTTAGGCTAATTTTAGCGGACGTCAATATTTTTTTAATCATCAATTTTTTGTTTGATTAAAAAACGGCCAGCACATTAGGCTGACCGTTAAATTGCGCGGTAAGACGGCAAATAATTAGCGTTTCGTGGCTTGGTAAACCTTGAATTTACCCGTTTTTGCCAGTACTTCGTGGCTACCAAAAGCTTTATCTAATAAGTCAGGGTAAGGCAAGAATGCATTGGCAACAATACGTAAGCGACCGCCTTTTTTCAGGAACTTAGGCGCTTGGTAAATCATGTTTTCAACGGCATTGTAGTTGGTATTTAGCCCATCATGGAAAGGTGGGTTGGAGATAATCCAATCGAATTTGTCGTGAATATCCGAGTAAGCATCGCTTGCAACCACTGTCCCCGTGAGCTTGTTGGCCTCGAGTGTGGATGCTGCGGAATCTAATGCAGAAGCGCTAACATCGCTTAACGTTAGCTTAACATCTGGGTTCTGTGTTCCAATGACAGTTGCAAGAACGCCATTACCGCAAGCGAGGTCGAGAATATCGCCCTTCATTGGCTCTGTTAATGTCGAAAGCAGTAAATCACTGCCGATATCCAGTTCATTATGGCTAAACACGCCAGGAAGTGCGTTAATTCTCACAGTATCAAGATCATAATGACGCCACCAACGTGCAATATCAAAGGTCGTTGGCTGTTCTAATTCACCATAATACAAACCACAACGGCGGGCAGAGTCGATTTTTTGTAAGGTCGCGATGCCTTCCATGATGGATTCTGCGCTTTTAACGCCACTGCGGTTTTCACCAACAACAAAAATTTGGCTACCCGCAGCAAGATGGGTGCACAGGTCGTCCAATTGGAAGCACGCTTCTTGTTTATTTTTTTGCCAGAAGTAAATCAACGTATCGCAAGGTTGGATAAATTCAGCGGGTGTTGTTGTTGAAAATAAAACCATTTCGCCCATCAATGGCTGTAGGTTTTTCCAACGATGGTATTGATTGGTTACGACACGAACGCTTGCGGATTCGAGAGTGGCAGCCAATTCATCCTGAATGTCACCAGCCAAAATGACATGACGATCCGTAAAATGCTCAAGATGGCGCTGGATAACTTCACTGGCCGGTGTCAGTAATGACATATTCTGTCAATCTCCTAAAATGATAAAAACTGCTAACACCATACCAGAAATGCGAGAAATCGCATTGCTCTGTTGGCGCTATTAATCCCCTTTGATAAGATGGGGTTGTAAAATTGCGACTGGAAAAACAAATGACACGACGTGACAGGCTTTTAGAACAAATGGGGATCACTCAATGGATGGTGAGAAATCCGGCTGTGTTACGTGGTGAACGTGGTGTCAGGATCCCAGCGTCGACTAAGCTTATTATTATTACTGATGAGAACCTTGATTTAAATAGCCAGCTGTTAAAAGATATTTTTCTCTCAATGCAAATTGCGCAAGATGACGTCGTTTGCATTAATTCTGAGCAGCTGAATTTAATCCCAACGCCAATAACAATTCCTTGTTGGGTTCTGGGGGGGGAAGTCCACCCAGAAGGTTCAAAAATGACGTATTTTTCACCTGTTTTATCTGAGCTTATGATGAGTATCAGCGCCAAGCAGGCACTATGGAAACAAATTTATCAATATGATGAAAATTTCAACATTAAAGCAATCTGATCTTGCTACCGCCTTCTTAATTGAGAAGTTAAGCCATGATTTTCCATGGACTGAGCGGGTATTTTATGGAAATCAAGGGGAAAAGTATCATAACCTAAAAATTTCCGTTAATAATCAAATTGTTGGTTATGCAATAACTCAATGTGTTCTCGACGAGGCAACGTTATTTAATATTGCTATTCACCCTGATTACCAAGGTAAGGGGTATGGGCGTTTATTGCTAGAACAGTTGATTAGTGAGCTGATGAATAAAGGTATTATGACGCTTTGGCTCGAAGTTCGAGAGTCAAATGCCTCCGCATTGCATTTGTATGAAAAGCTCGGGTTTCATGAGGTCACTGTACGAAAAGACTATTACCCTGCTAAAAAAGGCCGGGAAGATGCATTGGTCTTAGCGCTCACACTATTTGGCTCCCAATAATTGCGCCTGAAAGTGAGTAAAAAACCCCAGCACATGGCAAATGTTCTGGGGTTTTTGTTATTAAGACATTATTAATTTACTTCCTAATTACTTCTCAGGTTCTGGTAATACTGATTCATTAGTAATAGAAAGAGGTTCTTTTATCTGTTTTTTGGCTGCGGCCTGTGCATTCACTTCTTCATTTAACCCTTTATAGGTGGAATAGCACATCACTAGCATCATTATAGAAAGAGGAACTGCCATGGCAACTAACGCCGACTGTAAACCGGATAACCCTCCCGTCATGATGAGCACAACAGCAATCGCGGCAATCACAACACCCCAAATGGTTTTGGTGATATGAGACGGGTTCGGGTTACCATTTTCACTGACCATTCCCAATACAAACACCGCGGAGTTCGCAGAAGTAATAAAGAAGATCAACACCAATGCAATGGCAAGCACACTAATGAAAGTGGATGCAGGGAAATAATCTAAGAATTTAAACAGTGCTGACGTTACATCAGTCTTTACCGCATCGGCGAGTGCAGTTTGCCCTAAATTTTGAATTAAGTGAATAGCAGAACCGCCCATTACGGCAAACCATGCAAATGCACTTAATACTGGAATAAATACTGCGCCAATCATAAATTCTTTAATGGTTCGGCCTTTTGAAATACGAGCAACAAAACTACCTACTAATGGCGCCCAAGCAATCCACCAGCCGAAGTAAAACAGTGTCCAGTTAGCAATCCAAGTGCCGTCGTTATAAGGCTCGGTACGAAATGACATACTGACAAAGTTTTGCACGTAATCGCCAATACCTTGGAACAATACTTTCAAAATGGTTTGCGTTGGGCCAGAGATAAAGATAAATGCCATCAATGCTAATGCGAGGATGATATTAAGGTTGGATAGATGTTTAATCGCCCCCTGTAACCCTGAAATGGTTGATGTGATGTACACAATCGTAACCAACACAATAATACCAATCTGAACATAAATACTAATGGGTAATCCCCATAAGTAATTCATTCCACTGTTAACTTGAAGTGTACCAAAGCCTAGTGAGGTGGCGATCCCGATAACGACGGATAAGATCACTAACACATTGATCAATTTACCCATTGTCCCGTAGATCCTATCGCCAATTAATGGGTAAAACACCGAACTGAGTGAGGATGGCAGTTTTTTTCTAAATTGGAAATAACCAAGAGCAACACCGACTAACGCATAACACGCCCATGCAGAAACCCCCCAATGAAGGTAGACATATTGCATCGCTGCCTTTGCGGATTGCTCTGTTGAACCTTGGCCAATCGGTGGGCTGATATAGTAAGAGACTGGCTCAGCAACCCCCCAGAACATCAAGCTAATACCGATAGATGCGCTGAATAACATGGCAATCCATGTCACCGTGCTGTATTCCGGCCGATCGCTATCATCACCAAGACGAATATGACCGAATTTAGAAAAACCAAGGAACATACAGAAGCTAAAAAAGATAAAAACAGAGCCCAGAATGAACCAGCCTAGGTTGTTATAGATAAAGCTCAGAGCAGAATGTGAAAATGCTTCCAGTTTGTCTGGAATAAACGCGCCCACACTGATGATAGCCAAGCTAATGGCTAACGACACGTAAAATACGGATTTCTTATGATTCATCATACCTCTTCTCCAGTTGCTCACTTATTTTTTGTCTTTTATGAGAGTTGGCTTGCAGGGAATGCCTGTTTATTTTTTAAGGGTACAGCTAATAATGGTTACTTTGGGTTTACAGAGAATAGCCATGCAAAGATTGCGTAGTCAACAAGTAATTAACCAAAGATTAACATTAAAATTGATTATTTTTAAATTAACCATTTGATTTAAAATGATTAATTGTTTTTGTTTGAATGTTGTACAATATTTTGTTTGATCATTTATGCGATCTTAGTTAACATTCATAAAAATAATGTTAACTATAAGTTTACATAAGTGAGGGCAATTATGAGCAATGCAGCAAAAGTCATTTCGATTAATGATCACCTTGATATTGATAACGCATGGACAATCCCTGCGCGTTATTACACATCTAATGATGTTTTTGAATATGAAAAAGAAAAAATCTTTGCTAACTCATGGGTTTGCGTTGCCCATATTAGTGAGGTTAAAGAAAAAAATACCTATATCACCCGTGAATTAATTGGCGAAAGCTTAGTCATTGTGCGTGGCCGTGACGATGTTCTACGTGGTTTTTATAACGTATGCCCTCACCGCGGGCACCAATTAATTAGTGGTGACAGTGGTAAAGTTAAAAATGTGATTACCTGCCCTTACCATGCGTGGGCTTTCAAACTCGATGGTCAACTAGCCCATGCAACAAACTGTGAAAACGTGAATAACTTTGAGTCGGATGTGATGTCACTGAGTAGCTTCCATGTGACTGAACATGCAGGGTTTATTTACGTGAACATGACCGTTGGTGAGCCACAGCCAATTGAAGAACAATTGCCGGGTCTTGCGAAAAAAATGCAAGAAGCCTGCGCGGTGATTGGTGATTTAAAACTGGCGGCGCGTTTTGTTAGCCATACGCCAGCCAACTGGAAAACTATCGTTGATAACTATATTGAATGTTATCACTGCCCAACAAACCACGTCAGTTTCGCCAGCTCTGTGGATGTGAATGTTTATGAGCACCAACTTCTGGATAATTGGACGGTGCAAATTGGTAAAGCCAAGCCATCTGATTCCTCCTATCAGTTTGATGAATCAGTTTTAGACCCGCGCTTCTTTGGTTTTTGGATTTGGCCAAGCACCATGTTCAACATGCCGCCGGGTGGGGATTTCATGACCGTTATTTATGAATTTCCAGTGAATGCAGGGGAGACTTTGCAGCACTATGATATTTATTTCCTCAATGAAGAGCTGACTGAATATCAGAAAAATTTAGTGGAATGGTATCGCACTGTGTTCCGCCCAGAAGATTTACGCTTAGTTGAAAGTGTTCAAAAAGGGCTGAGATCCCGTGGCTACCGTGGCCAAGGCCGTATTATGGCGGATAGGCAACGTAGTGGGATCAGCGAGCACGGTGTGGCGCACTTCCACAAAATTGTTGCTGGCGCACACACTGAATAATTTTTAAATAATCACCAAAGGAGCAGTCACACATGCAGACAGTCACTCACCCGACGCTTTTTCGCCAGTCTTGTTATATCAACGGGCAATGGGTTGATTCAGATAAAAAAATTCCTGTGACTAACCCTGCTGATCAATCTGTGCTGGGAAATATTCCCAGCCTAACGGCAGCACAAGTGGATGAGGCAATTGAGCAGGCTCACCGTGCAATGGACGGTTGGAAACAACTGACCGCGAAGGCTCGTTCAATCATTTTGCGCCGTTGGTTTGAGCTGATCGAGTCCAATGTCGACGATCTCGGCCTTATCATGACCCTTGAACAAGGCAAACCACTGCATGAAGCCAAAGGGGAAATCCGCTATGCGGCTTCTTTTATTGAATGGTTTGCGGAGGAAGGTAAGCGCGTGTATGGAGAAACCATCCCGCAAACTGTTGGCAGTAACCGTATTTCAACGATAAAACAACCGATTGGTGTTTGTAGCGCTATCACCCCGTGGAATTTCCCAGCGGCGATGATCACGCGCAAGGCGGCTCCTGCTTTGGCAGCAGGGTGTAGCATTATTATTAAACCTGCGACAGAAACACCTTTTACTGCTCTCGCATTAGCGCAGCTGGCGGATGAAGCCGGTATTCCAGCAGGGATATTTAACGTCATCACTGGGGATTCTCGAATTTTAGGTGAAAGGCTGACAAAACATGAGCTTATCAGTAAGTTTTCATTTACGGGCTCAACACAAGTCGGCCGAGTGTTATCGGAACAATGTGCCTCAACCATCAAGAAAACGTCACTAGAACTTGGTGGCAATGCGCCGTTTATTGTCTTCGAGGATGCTGACATTGATAAAGCGGTGAGCAGTGCAGTTCAAGCGAAATTTCGCAATGGCGGGCAAACCTGTGTTTGCGTCAACCGTTTCTACCTTCATGATGCTATTTTCGACGAATTTAAGACCAAGTTTGTTGCAGAAGTCGCCAAGTTGAAAGTTGGGAATGGGGCGGATGTTGGTACAGATATTGGGCCAATGATTACCACTCGAGCTATTGATGGCATGAATGCACTATTGCAAGACGCATTAGCAAAGGGTGCAAAGCAGCTGGTATTGGGTAATGAAATCAAAGAGCAAGGTCATTTTTTCAATCCAAAAGTGCTGGTAGATATTGATGATTCAATGGATATCGTGCATGAGGAAATCTTTGGCCCTATTGCAACGTTGATCCGTTTTACGGATGAAAATGAAGTCATTACGCGTGCAAACAATACCATTTATGGGCTAGCGGCTTACTTTTTTTCCCGTGATGTGAACCGTGTCTATCGTGTTGCGGAAAAACTGCAAAGTGGCATGGTGGGGATCAACACAGGGTTGATTTCTAATGAAGTGGCGCCATTTGGTGGGGTTAAGCAATCGGGGCTCGGAAAAGAAGGGTCTCGATATGGCATCGAAGATTACTTAAGTATCAAATACCTGTGCTTAGATATTGGCTAAAAAGAGGGAAACGGTGATGAGCCAAGAAAAAATTGCAGTAAATGTCAGCCGAATCGAACAGGTTAGCTCAACGATTAAAATGTTTGAGTTTGTCGCCCAAAAGGGCAGTTTCTTGCCTTTTAGTGCAGGCAGTCATGTTACTGTGCATATGGGGGATCAAATGGGCTTACAGCGTGCTTATTCTCTGATTAGCGACCCAAAACACCGTGGCAGTTACTGCATTTCAGTTTTGCGTGATGAAAACTCGAAAGGCGGGTCGGCATTTATGCATGAGCAGCTATCTGTTGGGGATTGTATCCATCTTTCACCTGCCCAGAATTTCTTTTCCCTTGAACAAGATAGCCAGTGTAAGCACTTGCTCATTGCGGGGGGGATCGGCATCACACCGTTTTTGTCTTACTTGTATGAATTAGAGCAAGGCGGCATGGACTTTGAGTTGCATTATTGCTTTCGCGATGCGAAAACCGTTGCGTTTATCGAACATTTACAAGAACGCATTGGCTCTCGCTTACACCTTTATGATGGCAGCCAAGGTCAGAGGATGCCAGTCGAGGCGTTGATCCAGTCACAGTCGACATCGACTCATGTGTATGTATGCGGCCCGCAATCACTTATTAATGAAGTGATTGAAAAAGGGAATCAACATCTTGGAGAATCACACGTCCATTTTGAAAACTTTGGTGAGGTCGCCAGTGAAGGGGATTCTTTTGAAGTTTACTTTCAGCGTTCAGGCTTTAGTTTAGACGTTGGCAAAGATATGTCTATTTTACAAGTGATTGAGGCCGATAAGCGCATTAATGTGGAATGTTTATGCCGAAATGGGGTTTGTGGAACCTGCGAAACGGCGATCCTTGAAGGTGAGGCAGATCACCGCGACCATTATTTAGATGATGATGAAAAAGCGGAACAAAAAACCATGATGCTGTGTGTTTCTCGGGCAAAAAGTAAACGTTTAGTGCTTGATTTATAAGCCACTTACCCCACTGTAATATGTGGGGTAAATCATTAAGCTTGCTTGAGCTCAAACATCAAAAACGGTTGGTTTTCATCATTAAAATGTTGATATGCAGTGATTTGCTTATCTTGGAAAACAATTTGCCCGCGCCCCGCTTGGCACACATCTTCTAGCCAAGTTTTGTGGTTAATGACGAGTTGGTACAATAAACGTTGCAGTTCGAGGTAGTCAATTTCAGTGGATTGACTGTGTAAATTACTGGCAAGAATTTCCCCCGCTTTATCGGTGAAAACAACTAAATGATTGAAGTGGGCGAGTAAAACATCAAAGTAGCATTTGATTTTTCGCAGACGTAATTCATTATTTTTACGTTCGGTATTATCAAGGCTGATCCCAACCAATTTAGTTACTTTGCCATTAGGGCCTTTAACACCCGTCGCGCGGGAGGTGATCCAACGGTATTCGCCTTCCCAGTTAATTTTAAAATCCATCTCATGGGCACCGCCTTCGCGAATGATTTTTGAGTAACCATTCACCAACTTTTCTTTGGATTCAGGCGCCATTAACGCCCAGAAATCTTCGTTGGTCGTGATTTTAATACCATAAACGGTTTCGACGTTATCTGAGTAGTTTAATTCACCAGTGAGTAAATCCCATTCCCACGTCACGATATCGGCAGACTCTTGCAGATGCACTTCGTTGATGTTGCGCATGACACCTGCATTGGTGACGGTAATTTGGTTATTGGTGTATTCGCCGTATTTTAACCAAATTTTATCGACATCCAGTAACGTGGCGAGTTTATCAAGGTTGTCTTCATCAATCATACCACCTTTTGTCCACTTGTTGACGGCAGTTCGGGAGACGCCAAGGGCTTGTGCGGCCTTAAGTTGGCTCATTTTCTTTTGCTTGAGCAGCGTTAATAAACGTTCTTTGAATGTCTCTGTTTCTGTCATCAATTGCTATCTACCTTTACTGAAGGTTTTGCCATAAATCCATTTTGCAAATGGGTCGTAAGGTACTGTTCGAGGTTTTCAATGAAAACTCTAAGATTAGCACTTGTTCGAATACTTCTCGAATAAACGGCATAAACATCGGCGGTTTGGTACCATTCTGGGAGGACGCGCACTAACTGACCCGATTCTAATTCGGGTAAAACGCTCCATAATGAGCGCAAGAGAATACCTTCCCCGCTTAAACACCACTGTTTTGCGACTTCACCATTATTCACCGTGAGTTTACTGTTAGGGGTAACGGTCATGCTCTCTTGGTTTTGCGCTAGCTTCCACACTGCGGGGGCTTGGTTACGTTCTTTAATGGCAATACAAAAATGTTTTTGCTCAAGCTCTTGCGGGTATTTTGGGGTGCCTTTTTTTTCTAAGTAACTGGGCGCAGCGCAGAGTATACGTTGGTTTTCGGCGATACGCCGTGCAATAAACTGATCGGAGATAGTGCCACCGATGCAAATATCCACGTCAATGTTTTCATTGATAATATCGACGGATTTATCCGTTAATGTGAGGTCGATAGCCAATAAAGGGTATTGAGCGCGTAATGACAGGATAAACGGATTGATGTAGGTACTGCCAAACCCTGTACTGCAACTGATCCGTAGTGAACCACGGATTTCCTCACGACAAGCGTTGAGTGCTTCTTGCATGTGCTCAAGTTCGGCTAGCATCAACTCGCTACTGCGTAGAATAATTTGCCCTTCATGGGTCAGCTTAATGGAACGTGCACTGCGAAAAAAAAGTGTTTGCCCTAGGTTTTCTTCCAACAGTTTGATCCGCTTAGAAATATACGCAGGCGAAACCAATAACTGCGCTGCCGCTTGAGAGAAACTCATTAAGCGGGCGACGGTAACAAAAACGCGAATGTCCTCTAACGCAGGAAGCTTGTTCATAGTTTGTAAACCTAAGGATTACAGTTCATGTCTATACTTTATCACAGCAATCCCTAAACTGGAGAAAAACACACCTAATTCATTTATCAGAGGTTTTCACCATGTCACAATTCAATATAGCGGTTATTCCGGGGGATGGTATTGGTACGGAAGTGATCCCAGAAGGGGTAAAAGTTTTAGAAGCCGCCGCGAGCAAACACGGTGTAAAATTCAACTTTACACATTTTGATTGGTCATGCGAAACCTATCACCGCACAGGGCGCATGATGCCAGAAGATGGCTTAGAACAACTGAAAAAGTTTGATGCGATTTTTCTTGGTGCAGTCGGTTTCCCTGGTGTACCTGATCATATTTCGTTATGGGGCTTATTGTTACCGATTCGCCGTGCATTTAACCAATATGTTAACCTGCGCCCCGTTCGTTTATTTGAAGGGATTAAATGCCCTCTAGCAGATAAAAAACCGGGGGATATTGATTTTTATGTGGTGCGTGAAAACGTGGAAGGGGAATATTCCGCCATTGGCGGGATTCAATATGAAGGCACTGAAGATGAAATGGTGCTGCAACAAAGTATTTTTACCCGTAAAGGCACTGACCGTATTTTAAAATATGCGTTTGAATTAGCGCAAAGTCGTGAGAAAAAACACCTGAGTTCTGCCACTAAATCTAACGGATTATTCCACTCCATGCCGTATTGGGATAGCCGTGTAGCGCAAATGGCTAAGTCCTACCCAGAGATAAAAGTTGATCAATTCCACATTGATATTTTTGCAGCAAATTTAGTGCGCATGCCTGAATTTTACGATGTCATTGTTGGGTCAAATTTATTTGGTGATATTTTGTCTGATTTAGGCCCAGCTTGTACGGGAACCATTGCGATTGCGCCATCTGCCAATATCAACCCAGAAAAAGAGTTTCCATCCATGTTTGAGCCTGTACATGGCTCTGCGCCAGATATTGCAGGGCAAAATATTGCCAACCCAATTGGTACAATTTGGGCGGCAGCGATGATGATGCAACACCTAGGTTGCCCTGAAATGCACGACAGCATTATGGCTGCGGTGGAAATGGCGATTAAAGAGCGCCGTCATTTGACGCGAGATATGGGCGGAAATGCGAGTACTCAGGCGTTAGGCGATGAAATCACTCAATTGATTTTGGCGTAATATGTTCGTTATTTAAGCTATTTTTACGTTGCGTCGGGGTATTGTTTTCACTGTACCTCGATGCTTTGATTGTTAATACCCCCAAGATCTGCGAAAATATCCGCCAATTATGTTTAACAACACGGATTTGCACCGCAAAGTGCCACATTGAGCCAAGGCGCGTGTCTCTATAAATCTGTATTCAGACGAAAAGAACGGTTAAATGACAGATCAGAATTTTCTACAGGAAGTTAGCACGCGTAGAACGTTTGCTATCATCTCTCACCCCGATGCGGGTAAAACCACGATTACAGAAAAAGTATTACTGTTTGGGCACGCTATTCAACGTGCAGGGACAGTAAAAGGCCGTGGCTCAAATCAACATGCAAAATCTGACTGGATGGAAATGGAAAAGCAACGGGGTATTTCGATCACCACGTCTGTGATGCAGTTTCCGTACCATGATTGCTTAGTTAACCTACTCGATACCCCGGGGCACGAAGACTTCTCGGAAGATACGTATCGTACGTTAACCGCAGTTGACTGCTGTTTGATGGTCATCGACTCTGGTAAAGGGGTTGAGGATCGTACCCGTAAATTGATGGAAGTTACCCGTCTGCGTGATACGCCAATCCTGACCTTCATGAATAAACTTGACCGTGATATTCGTGACCCAATGGAGTTGCTGGATGAAGTGGAAAACGAGCTGAAAATCGCCTGTTGCCCAATCACTTGGCCTATTGGTTGCGGTAAATTATTCAAAGGTGTTTATCATTTACTGCGCGACGAAACCATCCTTTATCAAACAGGTCAAGGTCATACAATCCAAGAAGTCCGTATTATCAAAGGATTAAATAACCCTGACTTGGATGCGGCGGTGGGTGATGAACTGGCGGCTCAATTACGTGATGAATTAGAGCTGGTTCAAGGTGCTTCACATGAATTTGACCATGATGCTTTCTTAGAAGGTGAGCTGACGCCAGTTTTCTTCGGTACTGCATTAGGTAACTTTGGTGTTGACCACATGCTAGACGGTTTAGTGGAGTGGGCACCTGCGCCGCAAGCTCGTAAAACTGACGTACGTGAAGTTGAAGCCACCGAAGAAAAATTCACGGGCTTTGTCTTTAAAATTCAAGCAAATATGGACCCGAAACATCGTGACCGTGTTGCGTTCATGCGTATTGTTTCAGGTACTTATGAAAAAGGTATGAAGTTACGCCAAGTTCGTATCAAAAAAGACGTGGTGATTTCCGATGCATTAACCTTTATGGCGGGGGATCGTTCTCAGGTTGAAAATGCTTACGCAGGGGATATCATCGGTCTGCATAACCACGGAACCATCCAAATTGGTGATACGTTCACGCAAGGTGAAGAACTGAAATTTACCGGTATTCCGAACTTTGCACCAGAACTGTTCCGTCGTATTCGTTTACGTGACCCACTGAAGCAAAAACAGCTGTTAAAAGGGCTGGTTCAGTTATCTGAAGAAGGTGCGGTGCAGGTGTTCCGTCCATTGACCAATAACGATTTAATCGTGGGTGCGGTGGGTGTGCTACAGTTTGATGTGGTGGTTTCGCGTCTGAAGAGCGAATACAACGTTGAAGCAATTTACGAGGCGGTTAACGTTTCTACGGCACGTTGGGTTGAGTGTGATGATGCGAAGAAATTCGAAGAGTTTAAGCGCAAAAATGAGCAAAACTTAGCGCTTGATGGTGGCGATAACTTATCGTATATCGCCCCAACAATGGTGAACCTCAATTTGACCAGCGAACGTTACCCAGATGTTCGGTTCCGTAAAACGCGCGAACACTAATCTTGCCTTTAACCCGCTATTTCATTATGAGGTAGCGGGTTGTCTCTTCCTAATGCTCCTTTTAAGAGCCTTTCCCTGTCTTTAAAACTATTTCATCAAGAATATTCTGTCTTTACCCTTGAAGCCCTTTATTTTTTCCGTTTTTTTACTTAGGCTAGTAACGTTGACTCGTCCTCCACAGTGAAAGGAAGGTTCTTATGAAAAAGACAATGCTATTAAGTAGTTTAACTGCTATTGGACTGAGCTTTGCACTCACAGCATGCAGCTCATCGTCAGACGGCGCGCTGAAAAAACAAGCTTCTGAAACGTGGGACAGTGCGGCAAAAACCGTTGAAATGGCGGGTAAAGATACAGGAAGTGCAATTTCTAGCGGTGCGAAAAATACAGGCGACTACATCGATGATTCGGCGATTACTGCGGATGTGAAAGGCAAGTTACTGGGCACCAAAGGAATTTCTAGCAATAACGTATCGGTAAAAACCGTTAACGGTGTGGTCTACCTCTCAGGTTTTGTGCAATCTGCTGACCAAATTGATAAAATCACGCAGGTCGCTTCCCGCGTTAATGGCGTGAAATCTGTGCAAAATGGATTGGTGCTTGCTAACTAATCTGTAAATAAATGTCTCAATAGCCCAAAGTGTTGAACGTTTATTGTACAATGTCGCTAGAATGAGCTTTCAAAGGGAAGCTCATTCTGTTTTTGAGTCAATTAAAGCGTTCAAGTTATTCAGGGGTATTATGGGAAAACACGTTTCAGTCACTTTAGGCACCATTGAGCCGCTCGCATTTTTAGATAATATCAACTCGGGAAAGACTGCACTGATTTGTGAAGGTGGCGGGCAGCGAGGGATTTTTACGGCGGGTGTACTGGACGAGTTTCTCATTTCTGATTTTAATCCCTTTGATTTAATGATTGGCACCTCCGCAGGGGCGCAAAATTTGTCTGCTTATATTTGTGGGCAAGCAGGTTATGCACGCCGTGTGATCACTCGCTATACCACCAATTCTGCATTTTTCAATCCACTGCGGTTTATTCGTGGTGGTCACCTCATTGACCTCGATTGGCTGATAGAAACCACAGCAAAAGAGTTTCCTTTACGCATGGAAGCGGGGCTGGATTTGTTGGATTCAGGTCGTGAATTTTATATGGGGGCTAGCCGTAGCGATGATTTTTCCGCCGAATTTCTACAGCCAGATGCAGATACTTGGTTGGATATTATTCGCGCATCCAGTGCAATCCCTGGTTTTTACCGCGAAGGTGTCGAGTTTGATGGTACGCGGTACCATGATGGCGGCATTAGTGCGGCAATTCCGGTTGAAGAAGCCTACCGACGCGGGGCTGATACTATTGTCGTTATCCGCACCGTACCATCCCAGATGTATTTCACCCCTGAATGGGTGAAAAGAATGACGCGCTGGTTGGAAGGGGATAATAACGGGTTGCAACGCATGGCGACGATGCTGAAAGTACACCTGAAAAGCTACCGCAAGACACAAGAATTTATTGAAAACCCGCCTAAAGATGTGCAGGTTTTCGAAATTTATCCACCTGTTCCGCTAAAAAGCAGTGCGCTAGGCAGTAAAGTCTCTTCGTTAAATGAAGACTATCACACTGGGCGGCGCTGTGGGCGCTACTTTATTGCTGCCCTTGGTGCCGGGTTTAATCAGAACCAAAATAGTTTCAGCCAAACTTTGGCGCGTAAGATAGAACGCAATCCTCTTGAGATTGACATCGAGCCTTCAGAGCAAAATACGCTAGTACCTGAAGAGCTCGTGCCAGAGCTTGCCGAGGCGCCTTCAATCATATTACCAGTGAATGAAAATCGTAATGGATAAACCGCAATTTATTGATACACATTGCCATTTTGATTTTCCACCTTTTAGTGACGATTTCACTGAAAGCTTAAACCTTGCAAACCAAAGTGGTGTAGAACAGATTGTTATCCCAACAGTGAGTTTAGATAACTTTGCTCGTGTGTGGCAATTGGCACAGCAATACTCGCAATTGCATGCCGCGATGGGGTTTCATCCCCTGTATATCAGTCAGTATCAAGATGCTCATTTTGATGTATTAGTGGATTACCTTGCGCAAAAAAATAAAAAGTGTGTGGCGGTGGGGGAAATTGGCCTCGATTTATACATGCACAATCCCCAATTTGAGCGCCAACAGCAACTGTTAATAGCGCAACTTAAACTGGCTAAACAGGTCGATTTACCTGTGATCTTGCATTCACGTAAAACCCATGACCCACTAGCAGCGATACTGCGCCGTATTGATGTGCCTGCTCGCGGGGTTGTACATGGTTTCGCAGGGAGCCTATCTCAAGCGCAAGCCTTTGTTAAACTAGGTTATTATATTGGCGTAGGGGGAACGATAACGTATGAACGGGCGAATAAAACTCGCCATGTGATGTCGCAATTGCCACTCACTTCATTGTTGTTTGAAACCGACGCACCAGATATGCCTGTTTCTGGCTTTCAAGGGGAGCCTAATCGACCCGAGCGTATTGAGTGGGTTTTTCGTTCATTCTGTGAGCTTCGCCACGAATCTCCAGCAGAAATCGCCCAACAACTTTACAACAATAGCCTGTCGTTATTTAATCTGACAAAGTAAAAATAGTTTAAACGATAAGTAATGCTTATATAAATCTGTTTCCCATCTGATTTAATCCATTCCGCTTTTACGATGACTTATGACACCTTTAGTGTCTTTCCAGATAAAACCGATTCATTTTTGTGATTTTTATCACATTGTTTGAATTTTCAGTGTTTCTTGCACCTCGTATTTGTGATGAATATTGCGGGTTATTCATGATGACTAGGTATAATCATCCCACAAAGAGACAAGGTGACTTACACGTTTCCTTATATATCAACCTAGAATCAAGTGAACAGGGATCCTTCCATGCAACTCATTATGAGTATTATAGGAATGGCGGTGCTTATCGCGATAGCTGTCCTATTTTCCAGCAATCGCCGAGCGATAAGACTTCGCACTGTGGGTGGTGCTTTTATTTTACAGCTAGCGATTGGCGCATTAGTTTTATATGTACCTGCTGGGCGCAGCGTACTGCAAGGGATGTCTGATGGCGTCTCTAAAATCATCGGTTATGGCCACGATGGTATGAGCTTTATTTTTGGCGGCTTAGTGTCCGACAAAATGTTCGAATTATTTGGTGGTGGTGGCTTTATTTTTGCTTTTCGCGTACTGCCTATCATTGTGTTCTTCTCATCGTTGATCGCTGTACTTTATTACTTAGGTATCATGCAGTTGGTGATTAAAGTATTAGGCGGCGGTTTACAGAAAGTTCTCGGCACATCACGAACGGAGTCCTTATCTGCGACAGCAAACATTTTCGTTGGGCAAACCGAAGCGCCTCTGGTTGTGCGTCCTTACATCGCAACCATGACCACCTCTGAATTGTTCGCGATTATGTGTGGTGGTTTAGCGTCAGTGGCGGGTTCTGTCTTAGCGGGTTACGCACAAATGGGCGTGCCAATGGAATACCTGATTGCGGCATCATTTATGGCGGCACCGGGTGGCCTGTTATTCGCAAAATTGATGGTACCTGAAACAGAAGATGTACGTGACAGAGTTAACGCAACTGATTTAGTTGCCGAAGATGAACGCCCTGCAAATATCATTGATGCAGCAGCAGCAGGTGCTTCATCGGGTATGCAATTAGCGCTGAACGTGGGTGCCATGTTATTAGCCTTCATCGCATTGATTGCTTTAATCAATGGTATTTTAGGTGGTATTGGTGGTTGGTTTGATTATCCACAGTTGTCTCTTGAGCTATTATTAGGCTGGTTATTTGCACCGATTGCTTACTTAATTGGTGTGCCATGGAGTGAGGCGACTATTGCGGGTTCGTTCATTGGTCAAAAATTAGTTGTGAATGAATTTGTTGCTTTCATGAACTTTGGTGAATACATGAAAGCGGATGCGGATGTTATTGCATCAGGTAAACAAGTGCTTTCCGACCATACTAAAGCGATTATCTCATTCGCATTGTGTGGCTTCGCGAATTTATCATCCGTGGCCATTTTGTTGGGTGGCTTAGGCGGTATGGCACCAAATCGCCGTGGGGATGTTGCGCGCCTTGGTATGAAAGCTGTCATGGCGGGGACGTTATCTAACTTAATGAGCGCGACCATTGCTGGTTTCTTCTTGACCTTGGGTGCCGCTGCGTTAGCATAAAAGCATGATGTAGAATTTTAGGCGGGTTTATCAAACCTGTTCACAATGGAAGCGGAAGGGCGTTGCTCTTTCGCTTTTATTTTTATCGGTTATATTCATTTGCTATCTTTTATATTCAACGGCAAAATTTCAACTATTCTTAACTTAGTCAATTAATGATTGTCTATGGTTAGAAAAGCCATTTGAGTGAATAAATTAACAGGCAGATCAGGTATAATGAGATCTGATTCACATAATTATATTTAATAATGTAACATTCAGTCGATTAATGTGATTTGTAGCACATAAAATGACGCTGTTCCATGGTCAAATAGACACTAGTAAGCTGCTAATTGAACTGCTAGTTCTCAGAGTCAAGTGACTCTAGGGCATCGTGCGGTGAGAAGGAACTCAGCTGCTCAGTTCGGACGCATCCGGCTGGCATCTTTAAGGAACCAAGCCCGCTCGCCAACAAAGAACGTGTCGTTCTGAAGAATTAATAACGTTGGAGAGTTATATGACTGATTTAAAAGCAGCCGCACAACGCGCGCTGACCCTGATGGATTTAACCACATTAAATGATGACGACACTGATGCAAAAGTGATCGCATTATGTCATCAAGCCAAAAGCCCTGCGGGTAACACAGCAGCAATTTGTATCTACCCTCGTTTCATTCCAATTGCGCGCAAAACACTGCGTGAGCAAGGTACGCCTGACGTTCGCATCGCGACCGTAACCAACTTCCCACACGGTAATGATGATATTGACATCGCATTAGCAGAAACCAAAGCGGCTATCGCTTATGGCGCGGATGAAGTTGACGTGGTATTCCCATACCGTGCGCTGATCGCAGGCAATGAACAAATCGGTTTTGATTTAGTGAAAGCGTGTAAAGATGCTTGTGCTGCTGCCAATGTATTACTGAAAGTGATCATTGAAACTGGCGAATTAAAAGATGCTGCGTTAATTCGCAAAGCGTCTGAAATTTCAATTAAAGCGGGTGCTGATTTTATCAAAACCTCAACAGGTAAAGTTCCTGTTAATGCAACATTAGAAAGCGCAGAAATCATGATGCAAGTCATCAGTGATATGGGTGTTGCAAAAACCGTTGGTTTCAAACCTGCCGGTGGTGTACGTACTGCTGAAGAAGCTGCTGATTATTTAGCATTAGCAGGCCGAATTTTAGGTGACAATTGGGCTGATAGCCGCCACTTCCGTTTTGGCGCATCAAGCTTATTAGCAAATTTATTAAACACGCTGGGTTACGACGTTAAAAAATCAAGCAGCAGTTATTAATTTTCGCATTATTGTTAGCCGATAAGTTCGACTTTAAAGGAGTATATCGTGTTTCTGGCACAAGAAATCATTCGTAAAAAACGCGATGGAAAACCATTAAGCGAAGAGGAAATTCGCTTCTTTATCAATGGTGTTCGTGATAATTCTGTTTCGGAAGGTCAAATTGCTGCACTGGCAATGACCATCTATTTTAACGATATGACGATGTCTGAGCGTGTCGCACTGACGCTGGCAATGCGTGATTCAGGAACGGTTCTGAATTGGAAATCACTCAATCTTAACGGCCCATTAGTGGATAAACACTCTACGGGCGGTGTCGGTGATGTGACTTCCCTGATGCTTGGCCCAATGGTGGCTGCATGTGGTGGTTATGTCCCAATGATTTCAGGCCGTGGTCTGGGTCACACAGGTGGTACACTGGATAAGCTGGAAGCTATTCCTAATTTCGACATTTTCCCTGATGATGTTCGTTTCCGCGACATTATTAAAGATGTGGGTGTGGCGATTATTGGGCAAACCAATTCATTAGCACCAGCAGATAAACGTTTTTATGCAACCCGTGATATTACTGCAACAGTTGACTCGATTCCGCTGATCACGGCATCTATCTTAGGTAAAAAACTGGCTGAAGGCCTTGATGCCTTAGTGATGGACGTAAAAGTCGGTTCTGGCGCATTTATGCCAACCTATGAGAAATCAGAAGAGTTGGCAGAGTCAATCGTTAAAGTGGCAAACGGCGCTGGTTGTAAAACAACGGCATTGTTAACCGACATGAACGAAGTACTGGCATCCAGTGCGGGTAATGCGGTTGAAGTGCGCGAAGCTGTACGATTCTTGACGGGTGAATACCGTAACCCTCGTCTGTATGAAGTGACAATGGCGCTTTGTGTGGAAATGTTGGTTTCAGGCTCACTCGCGGCTACCCGTGAAGAAGCACGTCAAAAACTGCAAGCGGTACTGGATAACGGTAAAGCAGCCGAAGTATTTGGTCGTATGGTTGCAGCACAAAAAGGCCCAGCAGACTTTGTTGAAAATTATGACAAATACCTGCCAACTGCCGTGCTGAGCAAAGCTGTTTATGCACCGAAAGACGGTATTATCACGCAAATGGATACGCGTGCATTGGGCATGTCCGTTGTGACATTAGGTGGCGGTCGTCGTAAAGCCACAGACCCAATTGACTACAGTGTTGGTTTGAGTGATATCGCAGCGTTAGGCGCGAAAGTGGATACACAAACACCATTGGCAATTATCCATGCTAACAGTGAAAAAGCATGGGAAGAAGCGGCAAAAGAAGTGCGCGCAGCCATGGTTATTGGTGAAAATTCCCCAGAGCAAACGCCGATGGTTTATCGCCAAATCAGCGAGTAATACAAATAGATTTTAGTGGTATATCGTTCTAATAAATACCGCAGGAGAAAAATATGAAACGCACATTTATTATGGTTTTGGATTCCTTTGGGATCGGCGCTGCACACGATGCACATAAATTTGGTGATGAAGGCTCAAATACGTTGGGTCACATTGCAGATGCTTGCGCACGCGGCGAAGCGGACATTGGTCGTAAAGGGCCTCTGCATTTACCTAATTTAACAAAATTAGGTTTAGGTAAAGCAGGAGAAGAATCAAGCGGTTCATTCCCTGCGGGGCTTGATCCTAATGCGGAAATTATCGGTGCATACGGTTATGCGAGCGAAATCTCTTCTGGTAAAGATACCCCATCAGGTCACTGGGAAATTGCGGGTGTGCCTGTGTTATTCGATTGGGGTTATTTCTCTAACGAAGAAAACAGCTTCCCACAAGAATTGCTGGATACCTTAGTTAAAAAAGCGAATCTGCCGGGCTACCTAGGTAACTGCCACTCATCAGGTACGGTTATCTTAGACCAACTGGGTGAAGAGCATATGAAAACGGGGAAACCGATTTTCTATACCTCTGCGGACTCCGTGTTCCAAATCGCGTGCCACGAAGAAACTTACGGCTTAGACAAACTGTACGAGCTGTGCGAAATCGCCCGTGAAGAGTTAACCAAAGGTGGTTATAACATCGGCCGTGTTATTGCGCGTCCATTTGTGGGTGATAAAGCAGGCAACTTCTCGCGTACGGGTAACCGTCACGATTTAGCAGTTGAGCCACCAGCACCAACTGTTCTGAAAAAATTAGTGGAAGAGAAACAAGGTGAAGTTGTTTCTGTCGGTAAAATTGCAGATATCTATGCGCATGTTGGTATCACGAAGAAAATTAAAGCAACGGGTTTAGATGCTTTATTCGATGCAACAATTGAAGAAATGAAGCTGGCAGGTGATAACACCATCGTCTTCACTAACTTTGTTGACTTTGACTCTTCATATGGTCACCGCCGCGATGTTGCAGGTTATGCTGCCGCACTCGAATTATTTGACCGCCGTTTACCTGAATTAATGAAGCTGGTTAAAGAAGATGACATTCTGATTTTAACCGCTGACCACGGCTGTGACCCAACTTGGCCGGGTACAGACCATACACGTGAACACATCCCTGTTCTAGTATATGGGCCAAAAGTTAAACCAGGTTCATTAGGCCACCGCGAAACATTCGCAGATATTGGTCAGACAGTCGCTAAGTATTTTGATTTGTCGCCGATGGAGTACGGTAAACCAATGCTTTAATCCCAATACCCGTCATACTTTGAGCTGTCGCGGTGTTGGCTGCACAAAACCACCCTAATCACATACTTATGTATGCTCATAGGGATGATTTTGCTAGCCGCCTAGCGACAACTCAAATTATTTAGGGTCATTGTGAGCAATCAAGATAATTGTGAGCAACTAAGGTAATTGTGAGCAATTAAAGGTAATGAGCAAGCTTTGCCGTCATGCTTTGAGCTGTCGCGGTGTTGGCTGCACAAAACCACCCTAATCACATACTTATGTATGCTCATAGGGATGATTTTGCTAGCCGCCTAGCGACAACTCAAATTGCTTAGAGTAATGGGATACTGATTCTAATAATAAGGTGGGGGATACCACCTTATTTATTTTTAAAATATATTATCGTTTAAAGGGAAATAATCATGGCAACTCCACATATTAATGCAGAAATGGGTGATTTCGCTGATGTCGTTCTGATGCCAGGCGACCCATTACGTGCGAAATACATCGCAGAAACTTTCCTGCAAGATGTCCGCCAAGTGAACAATGTTCGTGGCATGTTAGGTTTTACTGGGACTTATAAAGGCCGTAAAATTTCTGTCATGGGTCATGGCATGGGTATCCCTTCTTGCTCAATCTACGCAAAAGAATTGATCACCGATTTCGGTGTGAAAGTGATTATTCGTGTAGGTTCATGTGGCGCAGTGATGGATGATGTGAAACTGCGTGATGTTGTTATCGGCATGGGTGCTTGTACAGACTCTAAAGTCAACCGCCTGCGTTTCAAAGACCAAGATTTCGCGGCAATCGCAGACTATGACTTAGTTCATAATGCAGTTGAAGCGGCAAAAGCAAGAAAAGTTAACGTCCGTGTGGGTAACCTGTTCTCTGCTGACCTGTTCTATACGCCAGATCCAGACATGTTCAAAGTGATGGAAAAATACGGCATCTTAGGTGTTGAAATGGAAGCGGCGGGTATCTACGGTGTGGCTGCGGAATACGGTGCGCGTGCACTGGCTATCTGTACCGTATCAGACCATATCAAAACGGGCGAACAAACTACTTCTGATGAGCGTCAAACCACATTTAATGAAATGATTGAAATCGCACTGGATTCTGTTCTGTTAGGCGATAAATAATCGTTTGATTCGATAAAAAAGAGTTCTCTAAATGCCACGTATTGCGTGGCATTTTTTTATTATGAGTAAATAAATAAAGTTAGTCCCGAAATGGGATTTTTTAATTGACCCAGTCCTAAATTGGGACTATTTTAAAGTCATGAAAATCATATCCATAAAAACGCTGAAAGATTTCTGGTTAAAATATCCAGAGTCAGAACAACCGCTGAAGGCATGGGTAGATGAAGCCATTAAAGCAACATGGAAAACCCCTTCAGACACCAAAGGAATGTACCGTAGCGCAAGTATTTTGAAAAATAGGCGCGTGGTATTCAATATAAAAGGAAATTGTTACCGGTTAATTGTGGCTATTGCATACCAGCGTGGGTGGATATTCGTTAAATTCATTGGAACTCATGAACAATATGATCGAGTTGATGCAGAAACGGTGGATTTGGAGCCATGATCATGAAAATTAAACCTATAAGAACAGAAGAAGACTATCAAGCTGCATTATTGGCAGTATCCCCTATGTTCGATAATGAGCCTGAGTTGAATACCCCTGAAGGGGATTATTTTGAGGTAATGTGCTTATTAATTGAAGAGTATGAAAAAAGACATTATCCCATTGAAGCGCCTGATCCTATAGAAGCGATTAAATTTCGAATGGAGCAACAAGGGCTAACGGTTAAGGATCTTGAACCTGCTATTGGTAAAGCGAATCGTGTCTATGAGGTTCTAAATGGCAAACGTAATTTAACCTTACCCATGATCCGTAGGCTACATAATCAATTTGGTATTCCATTACGTAGCCTAGTTGGCGTGTAGGATTCACACTATGAGCCGTTTAATTTTTTATTCGGCTCATCATCACGGCATCAACGTATTGCCCATCACGAAAGGCGTAGTCTCGCATCCGGCCTTCTTGCACAAAGCCAAATTTTTCATATAGCCCAACTCCGCTACCATTTGCGGCAAACACTTCGAGCTCAATACGGCGTACATTTAACCAGTTATCGCAGTAATCCACCATCACTTGCATCAGCTTTGAGCCAATGCCTTTCCCTTGATGGGCTTCACTGACGGTGATACCAAAAGTGGCCACATGGCGACGGCGAACTTGGCTAGGCTGACTAATAACCAGTAACCCGACAACGATATTATCAATGGTGGCGACAAACTGTGTTACCAGCGGATCATTCGCCCCAAGACGCGCTTCCCATGTTTTTTCTGTTGGGTATGGTAGCTGCAATGTATTGGCGTAAGCCGAATAGTCTGCGTGGATTTGTGTGATGGCGGGGATATCTGCCATTGTTGCCCTGCGTATGATTACGTCGCTCATGGTTTTCTCTTGTTATCATTCTTTAGATGAATATTAATCACATTAAAGCTATGTTCTGTCAACTCAATAAGGTGATAGAAATCAAGCAGTCACATTACATTTTACTGGCTGGATTTTAAAAGCGCTCAGGGAATCGCTATCTGATATCGAAAGTCTGTTGGCTTATATATGATTTTTGTGTGTTTTACCTAAAAATAGGAAACTTAATATGAAAATCTCTAGAGCCACAGGTTTAATATTTCAGAATCATTCAAAGAAACAAATTAACCCATTAATTTCACTGAATGATATGGTAGACAACATTATCAGAAAAGATAAATTTTATGAGGGGTCTAGCCATATAATAATAGATAAAATAGTTAGCTTGAAGAATAGTGCAGGTACCGATGGGATGAAGGAAATACAGGAGGCATGGGCGAAAATTGATAATGCGAGTATTGAAGCGAGACATAAAATTGATAAATATTTTAAGCTGGGAATGAGGGCCGATAAACAAAATGATTCCTCGCCTTCTGAACAGCCACTTCCCGCTAAAAAAATACAAACTGATCAAAAAGAAAATACGCTAGTTAAAGTAACTGAACGAAAATCAGATAGTGATGATTTACCTAATAATTCAATAAAAAATAACCAATTAAGTCAGTCAAGTTTAAGTGAAAAAGAACCTGAATTTCAAAAGATTCTTGCTAGCCATACAATAGAGGAAGCGATTAAAATTAAAGTGGTCTTTAACGAGGTTTCGGCTCGCTCATTAAATTTGATTGAATCTAAGATTAAGGCAAAATTTAATGAGTTAAAGTCAAGTAAAACCCCTGAACTCTTTGAAAGAGAAATGTTAAATGCACAGGAAATATTAAAAAAATACGATAACAAATTGGTTTGTGAAAAAATAAATAAGATTATTAATAAATATTTAGATGAGTATGAATTATATATTAGAGAAAATAAAAGTCCGATAAGCCGAATTTGGTGTGCCATAAATTCTGTATTTGGTTTACAAGATATTACACCGCATAAGTTCAATGAGTTTAAAATGGCAATTATCGATGGTTTTAAAAAAGAACCCATTGAAAATATTGAAAAGTATTCATCTGATTTAATGCGAAATATGTCAAGTTATACGCACAAAAATATTGCTAATAAAGTTAATGATTTCATCACCAGCTATTCAATAGATAGAGTAAATGAATTGAAGAGAGATGAGAATCTCAGTGTTGAAAGTAAAACAGAAATATTGGCACCTCAAGAAAATATAAGTACTGAAGAGTTAATGAAGGATATAAGTTTAAAGAAAATAATTTCACATGTATTCAAGCGAGTTATCAATAATATACGAAGGCTATTTTACAAAGATTAATTATGAATTTTCTTTATGTAAGAATATGATAAAAAGTAGATAAATCAGCCCGTTGTGTTGTATTTACGGGCTGATTTTTACTGATATTAAGGCGTCATCATAAACACTTTGCTATTTTGCCCTAAATATTGACGAGCTAAACGGTTTATATCTTCGACTGTGAGTTGGCAAACAATAGCTTGCTCTTGGCTTAAACGTTGATACTGCCCATCATCAGAAGCGATTTGTGCTAGTGCTTCTGTCCAATAGCTTGCGCTGTCAGTGACTTGCGAATTCTCCGTTAACCAAATATTTTTGGCTTCCGTTAACTCTTTTTCACTCACACCTGATTGGCGAATTTGCGCAATGGTTTTTTGCGCGATTGCCGTCATTTCCTGCGCACGCTCAGGGGAGGTGGTAAAGTTCAAGCGAGCAAGGTAATAAGGCTGTGGTTTTTTCGCTAACATCTGCGAGAAACCGAGGGCATAAATTCCGCTGGCTTTTTCACGTAACTCGCTGCGTAAGCGTTGGCTAACAAGGGTATCAATCAATTGCAATGCCAGTTGATCTTGTTGCGACCAAACCGCAGGCGCCGCAAACTGAATGCTTACCATGCTTTTGTCACTGCTACTGATTGGGTAGGTTTTATTGAAGCTCGCCATTTTTGGCATGATGCCTTGGTCGCGCGAGGCCAACTTTTGGTCGCTATAGGGCAGTGAAGCAACCCATTTTTCCAGTAGTGGCTTAATGTCTTTGCTGCTCATCGCCCCCGTAATCACTAACGTCATATCCGCCGTTGAGGTGAGCAACTGGCGGTTGGCTTGTTGTAATTGCTGTGCGGTGAATTGGTTCCAGCCACCTTTTGGATTAATAACTAAAAATTCACCATGGGTATAACTTTCCTGATTGATATTATCGAGGAATGTTCGCTCTACCGGGGTTTTTGATAAATTTAACGCGAAAGACTGTTTTTGTTGCTCGAGTTTTTCCCCACTAAATTGCGGCGCAGTGAGCTTTAAATTCAGTAGCTGTAAGGCCGTTTCGAGGTTATCGATAGGGGTTTTACCACGAAAACCGTGAGTCAGTAACTCACTGTAAGGGCGTAGCGATATTTGGTTCTGTTTCGCCAGCAGTGCTAAATCACGCGCACTGTAATTGCCGTAGCCGCTGCTTTCAGGCAACTTCAGCGCCCAGTCGGTTAAACCTGCGGTTTGTTGGGTTTCTAAGGAACGGCCGCCCGGTAATTGTAGGTTAAACTGAATATCATCTTTAAGATTTTTATCCGTTTTAACAATCACTTTGATGCCATTACTTAATGTCCATTGCTCGGTTTTATCAACGGGCAATTTGGCTTGCTCAACAATAGTGCCTTTTGCCACTTCAGGCAGTTGTAAGGTAATTGCTTTTGAGCGTAACGTAAATGGCCCCGGTGAGCTTTGGCGAGCGTTGAGCCATTGGGTATTAAATGTGGATTTATCCACGGTTGGGGCATCAGTATCTGGGCCAATCAGCGCTAAGCGCGGGGAGGCCACTTGCAGGAATTTTGCCACGTGTTGCTGTAATGCTTGTGGTTTTATTCCATTGATCAATTGATAGCTACCATCCAGTTGCTGGCGTTTATTCCACATTGGCATGTCATACTCAAGGGCGGTCGTCAGTTGCCCTGCCAGATAATCATTGCTGTAACGCTGTTCAGAGGCGGCTTGTAAGCTGAGCTTTTTCAACATCGCTTGTTTTGCGCTATCGAGCTCTTCTTGGGTCACAGGCTCTGTGGCTAACCGCTGTAATTCCGTAAACAGAATTTGCGTGGCACCTGCATAGTCATTGCCTTTCGGGTGGATAATCATCAATTGCTGTAAACGTTGGTTATCCAGCATTGCCCCTTGCTCGTTGATACTGATTGACGGCAAAACGCCATTATCCACCATTACCGTAAAGCGTTGGTTTAAAATGGCGAGCCATAAGCTGTCTAATAAGTCTTCTTGCTGCCCTAAGCGGGTATTTAGTGGTGCACTAACATCCTTTTGCAATGCGAATTGAACATAACGAGCACCTTGTTCCTTATCAAACACCCCTTGCACTAACATATTGGTGGAGTTAGCAAATTGCTTCCATTGCGGGTTATCTTCCGCCACTTTTTCTGGTTTCGGTAAGGCAAATAAATTATTGACCTGATTGCGAACTGAAGAACTATTGAAATCACCAATCACTAACAGGGTCATGCGTTGTGGCTGGTACCATGTTTGATAGTAATTTTTTGCTTGCTCAATCGGGGCTTGGCGTACGATATCGAGGGAGCCAATTGGGTTACGTTCTGCATAGCGGCTGCCGTGGTAACGTAGTTTTTCAAGGCTATCATTAATGCGATAGCCCATCCCTTGGCGTAAGCGCCACTCTTCGACAATCACTGGGCGTTCTTTTTCAAATGCGTCTTGGTCGAACGTCATATTCGCAGCCCAATCCGCCATCACTTGTAAGCCAGTTTCTACTTGTTTTGCGGTTGCATCGGGTAACGACAACTTATACAAAGTGGAATTTAAACTGGTGATGGCATTGACGTGGCTACCCAGCTTCAACCCTTGCTGTTCCAGCTGTTTAAAGCCCGTTGTGCCGGGAAAATGTTTAGTGCCTTTAAACGCCATGTGCTCGGTAAAGTGAGCGAGGCCAAGTTGCTGTTCATTTTCTTGCAATGAGCCGCTACTGACCAATAAACGCAGTTCAACACCCGGCTGACTACGTTGTAAGAGGTAAACTTGCAGGCCGTTATCTAATTGATAATGTTGTAGGTCGCTACGCACAGGCAGTAAAGCTTGAGCATTTTGGCTGGTGGCAACATGACCTGCACAGCCACCTAATACTAAACTGATGCAGGTAACAAAAGTGATTTTACGAAGCATATTCTGGCGTTCCTGTCATTAAAGAGTCAGTACGGGCAGACTCTGAAAGGTGAATTTTTTGTTCTGCAAATTGCGCGACAAAGCTTTGGTGGCTGACGAGGACTATCGTGCTATCGTGCAATTCCGCTTTTAGCAGCGCGAGCAATTCCAATGCGCTGTTTTCATCCAGAGCCGATGTGGTTTCATCAAGCAACAACAGTTTCGGGCGGTTAAGCAACAAGCGCGCAAACATGATGCGTTGCTGCTCGCCTCCAGATAGGCGGTTGTTCCAGTCCGTTTCTAAAGCGAGCTGATGGTGCAGTCTTTCTAACCCCACCAAGGTCAGCGCATACTGGAAATCGTGTTGGCTAAATTGGTTGGCCGCTTGTGGGTAAGCCAATAAGTTATCTAAGCGACTGACAGGTAAATACAAGCGCTGTGGGATCCACATGACGTGTTCTGTGCGTGAAATCGTGCCACTAAAGAACGGCCAGTGGCCACTGAGTGTGCGCAGTAAGGTGGATTTACCAATACCAGAGCGCCCTGAAATTAATGTCAGTTCCCCTTGTTTGGCCGTGAAATTAACATCTTCAACCAGTAGGCGGTTATCTGCCGTTGATACGCTAATTTTGGCGGTTAACGGCGCATGTTGTTCATCAACAGTGACTTGCGCTTTATTGTCATTTTCCAATAACACCACGAAGTTATATAAACGGGAGACAGTAGCTTGCCATGCCGCAATTTCTTTATAGGCGAAAATAAACCAACCTAAAGAGGTGGCAACGCTAGTGAACGCTTGGCGTAATTGCATTAATCCACCTAACATAATTTCCCCAGCAAGGAATTTAGGCAAGGCTAATAGAACAGGCGCTAATGCGGTGACTTGCTGGTAACCCACTGTATAAAAAGATAAATTCCGTTCACAGCGGATCAAACGGTTCCAGTTAGTGATGATTTCACCAAAACGCCCCATTAACTCTTTTCTATCTTGGTTTTCACCGCGCTGCCCTGCGATGGCGTCACCGTGTTGGCGGCAGTTAATGAGCGAGCTACGGTAATCTGCCTCACGGCGCTGTTTGTCCATATGCAAACGGCGTAGTGGAAAGCCAATCCACTGGGTGAGGGCGATACCAATTAGGGTGTAAATGATACAAGCCCAGAACATATAACCGGGGATGGTCCAATCGCTATCGGCAAAGCTAAATGACAGGCTACCGGAGAGTGTCCATAAGATTGCCGCGAATGAAACGAGCGTTAACATTGAGTGAAGGAATGTCACTACCAAATTAAGGGTCGATTCAATCAGTAAGCGAATGTCTTCGGCAATACGTTGGTCGGGGTTGTCGGGCTCTTGGGCGGTTAGCCTTAACAGGTAATGTTTGCTGTTAGGGGATAACCAACGGCCAAGGACTTGCTCAGTCATGCCTTTGCGCCAACGGATAATCAACATTTGTTTGAGGTAATTCCCCATCACCACCACAAAGATTAACCCGCTGACTAAGATAACAAAGTACTGTAATAAGCCATACAGCGCTTGGCCATCAAGCTTTTGCAGCGCGTTATAAAAGTCGCCGTTCCACATGTTCATTTTGACGTTGAACCACACGGATGACAGCGTTAGCCCCAGCGAGGCGAAAAGCAGTATCCAGCACAAAAGGGCAGCACGCTGCCCCCAAAAAGGTTTTACTAAATAGAAAAATTGTTTCAATGTCTTCATGACGTTTTATTCATTTGTTGTTTTAATGGCTCACATTGCCGACAGGCATACGGGTATTACAGGTCGTAATTCACTTGTAACCAGAACTGACGGCCCGGGTCGTAGGACTTCAGGACGCGGTCTTCGAACATAAAGCGGTCAGCAATATTTTTATTATTCAAGATATTGTTCACCTCAACCGAGAAACCGAAGCCATGGGCAAAGTCTGGTTTCCAGCCTAGGCGGGTATCCCATGTGTATTTGCTGGCAAAGTTTTGCTTGGTATATTTGCGTAATTGGCCCACTTCAGGGTCGCTATAATAAGAGTTGTCATAACGAACAGCTTGGCTGCGAGCTCCCCACCATTGAAGGCGGTTATACCAAGTAACGTCGTATTCATCCCATACACTGGTGAGTTCAAGGTTTAACTTGATGGGTGAGTTAAAGCTGGTTGAAGGCAGTTTTGAGGCATCAATAACTTTACCGTCATACCAAACTTTATTCAGGTTCACTTTATTGGCAGGGTCATAAGCGCTATAGCCTGAGTCTTTTGGCGTATTACTCTCACTTTGTTGCCATGTAAAGGACGCATTCATAACATGAGAAGCATCCGCCCATTCCCATGGCTGGCTATTTTTCACGGATAAAGTGACGGTATCGTGGGAGCTGCGCCCGCCGTTATCGAAGGTACGAATACTGCGAGTATTTGGGTCTCGAGGGTTATCGTACTTAGTACGGTTTCTGACTTCGTCATACCCTTCGCGGTGTACGTATTGTAAGCGCCATGTAGTCGAAAGGATCTCTTGTTGCAGTGCTAAGGTGAGCTCATCGTTATAGGGGGTTTTGAGAGAATCTAGCCCTTCGTAATCTTTTTGATTATCCCAATCGTTATTGTCAGGGTTAAGTGAACACGCAAAATCTTTATCCCAGCCCATACAATTTTGCATTCCGTCATTTTGTGCACCGTATAATGCATAGGTGAGCATTGAGCGTCCATAGTAACGGTTAGCCCCCGCTATCAATTGGGTTGCACCATCACCAAAGACATCATAAGTTCCACTTAAACGTGGGGCGATATTGGTACGATTGACAAAATCATCGCGATCCAAACGTACACCTGGGCGCAAATTCAATTTGCCATATTGAATGCTGTCATCAAGGAAGATGGCGTAATTAGTATAATCCGCAGAATATGAGCCTTTTTTAAACCGGGTGACATTACTTAAGTAACCATCGTATAAATCATCATTAATGATGTCGCCAGTGTAGGTGTAACGGAAATAGTCTTGATCACGAACGTAGGTTCCTTTGGTGTAATTTACCTCAGCACCGAGTGTTGGCTGATGTGTTAATCCAAGAGCATCCTCTTGGGAATTAAACCGCATCACGGTTTTTAGTCCATGCGTTTTTTGTTTGGATTCTAAATCGCCAAGACCACCGCTATTGCGTTCTTGAAGGTTGGGGTTTGCTGCTGATGGTAATGCTCTGACCGTTAACGAGTATTTCTGGTCATTTTTTCTATCATCTTTTAAATCTTGGGTATTCGCGGTGACTTCTAACTGGCCTAAATCAAGCTGATGTTTAAATACCGCGGTAAAACCTAAGCCATTGTGCGTTGAATCATAGCCTGAGTTGCTGATTGAAGACGAAAAAAGGCGGCTATCATAATTGGCGTAATTAGCCGATAAATCTAATGAGCTCTTATCGGAGAGATCCAATGAATATTTTAAAAAGTAGTTATCCGAAGTACGGCGCTGATTTTTCTTACCGGAGTCAGAGGTGATCGGTTCAACTTGGTTATTCTCCAGCACAAAGGCTTCCCCCCCCGTGACTGTCATCGGAATGGTTGAACTGCGGCGTGAGGCAGAAAAGACAATCCCTGAATTTTCGCTAACACCTAATTCAAACCAACCACCAAAGTCATTTTTATCGTAGCGATTTTGGAAACGCGCGGGGTTTGATGTGTCATTTTTAGTGGTATCAATGCCTTGGGTTGAATCGTGGAATAAGTTGTTCCAGCCCGAACGTGTTAAGCGGTAATAGGCATGAGCGCTGTTTTCTCCTTGCCAGCGGCGGCTATTCACTTCAACGGTACCCCCCGTAAAACCACCAAATTCAACAGGAATGTTGTTATCGTACACCGTCATGCTGTCAATCAGGCGGCTATCGATGTAAATTCCTTGGTCGCTGCTACTTAACCGAGTTGAGGTTTCCCCTAAACCGCTATCGGCAGGGTCAAAGTCATTATTAAAACTCACACCATCAAGGCGATAGGCATTTTGGTAGCTGCTTGAACCGTGGATTGACACGCGGGAAGGCTTAATCTCCCCTTGGTTCATGGAGTTGCTGTCATTGTTGGCAAATTGCACCGCAGGGTTGGTTTTCATCAGGTCAGTAATGTTGCCATCGCCCGTATTTTTTTGGCTGATCTCTTCGGCGGTAACATACTGTGGTGCTGACATCACATCGGTTTCTGGGTGATTTTGTACCACACCCGAGACTTGGGTTTCAGGCAAAATCAATGCGCCTTGGTTTAAATTTTGCTGACGAATAACGAAAACGCCATTTTCGCTGACAAGCTCTAACCCGCTACCGATAAGTATTTTTTGTAATGCGGTTTGTGCGGAGTAGTTGCCAGACAGTGCAGGGGCGCGCAAGCCATTAAGCTGGCTTTTATCGTACAGCAGTTGAATTTGGCCTTGGCGGCTAATTTCTGCAACGGAGGTTGCAAGTGATTGTTCGGGTAGTGAAAATGCCAGCTCTTGTGCAGCTGCGGATTGGCAAACTATTGCGCTACCAACTGCCACAGCAAGGGCAAGCGGCTTTAACCGGCCTTGAGTAAACTGAATAGACATGGATATCCCTTATTCTTAAGCTGCACAAAAAGTGTGCGGAAAATGGTCAGTAAAAAACTAACTACTTAAGAAGAGGGGGAAATGAGAATTATCCTCACCTGCAAATGAAAATATTTTTCATTTATTTTTTTTGTTGTTGATAATCAAAATGTTATTTTTATCTTGATAGACAACTTGGACAGGTAATAGGGAAGGAAGGGCTTGAAAGAATAGATCTGGCTGGCGGATATTGATACGCCCTGAGATTTTACTGTTTGCTAATGTGGCAGGTGAAAGCTCAACATTGATGGCAGAATAGTTTTTGAGTTCAGCAAGGACTTCAGCAAGGGGTTTATCTTCAAAAACCAATTCACCAAAGCGCCAGCGCGCCACATCTTGAGCATCCATGTGTTGTCGGGTAATTTTGCTGCTTGGGCTGGCACTGACTGCGCTATCGCCGGCGAGCAAAAAAACAGGGTGGGAGTTTTGTTCGCTTTGGAAGCTCACAATGCCTTGGCTAACATTCACCGAAACTTGTTGGGCGGTCTTATTCACTTCAAACTCAGTACCGACAACTTGAATGCGCCGTTGGTCAGTTTGAATCACAAAAGGGCGGTAAGGGTTTGATTTTACCTTGAAATACGCATTGCCTTCATCAAGGTACAGGTTACGCATAGGCGTTTCATAGGCAACACGGACACGGGTATGGCGGTTGAGAAATAATTGAGAACCATCGGGGAGCGTGACTTCTTTTGGTGTATCAGTCGTCACCAACGTCATGTTATTCAGTAACATGGACGGTAAATGGCTATAAGGTAAAAATAAAATAGCGGCGATAAAAAACGCGGCTAATGTATTACCCAGCGGCCGCCAGAGTCGAAAAAAAGGGCGTTTTTCACTTGCCTCTTTTTTGGCACTGGCGGGGCGAGGCATTGCATCAAAATCACGCCACACTGACGACATTACATCATAGGCTTTTGCATGTTCAGAGGACGCGGCAAGCCATTGTTTAAATTGCGCGGTTTCCTGTTCACTGATACGTTGGCTGTGCATTCGGGTAAACCAAAGCGCAGCCTCTTCATCAATGCGGTCTGTATCCTCTGATTGGTGCAAAGGCTCGTGTGTCATGACTATTTATTGCCCTGATTATCAAGGTGTTTTTTACAGTGTACTAATGCTGCCGCAATATGTTTTTCCACCATGCTGATTGAAATTTCCATTCGTTCAGCGATTTCACTTTGCGATAACCCATCAAAACGATATAGCAAGAATGCTTCTCGTCGACGAGGAGGCAAAGTTTCAAGGGCTTCACTTAACCGTTGAATACGTTGCTGATGTTCCAGTATTTCACTGGGATCGGCTTCGCGTTGCTCAAAACTGTGCTCATGTACGACCTCATCAATAGAGGTTTCTGATTTGGTCTGGCGTTGGTTACGTCGCCAATGGTCAATCAGCACATGATTTGCAATTTTAAACAGGTAAGCTCGGCTCTCTTTTACTGGTGTTTGTTCCTTGCGATTAAGCCATAGTGTAAACACATCCTGTGATAAATCATCAGCATCGTTGCTGTTGTCTAGCCGATTGCGGAAAAACCGTACAAGTTGGCTATAAGTTGACTGATACGCACCGCTAATTTTGCGGGCAAGGGATTTATCGATGGTCATTTTACTGGTGTCAATGTTATCAAAAGTGCGCAAATAACAGGATGGGAACCCTAAATGCGCTGATGAATAATCCGCTCAGATTACTTTTTATTATAAATCAATATCTTATTTTAATTATTGTGTTTTTACTAATAATAATGAATATCATTTTTGTTTGTATTATGCCTATAATCTGCAAAAAATAAAGTCGTGAGGCAGAATATGAGCAGTATGACGGGCAAGTTAGAACGCCCGATTTTCCGTCCACTGGGCGGTTTGGTGTTGAGTTGTCTTTTCCACGGAACACTAGCAATTATTTTTATTGGATGGTTTACGTCCTCCATCCCCAAAACAGGCGTATTACCGCCTGCAATTTCTTTGCAACTCGGGGTTTACCAGCTAGAACAACAAGCGGAGCCCGAGGTGAATCACGCGCCTAAGCAACAAGTTGCAACTCGCGAGGAAACCTTGCCAGAAGTGGTGGAAAAAGCGGAGAAACTGCCTGAAACTGCGTTGGTGAATAATGGCACGCTGACAAAAGTGACGGAGAAAAAACGTCCGCCGAAGAAAAAAATTCCCCAAGAGAAAAAAGTATTTGAAGATGCCCCTGTGACCACCCAAGAATCTGCGGTGACATCAGCGCCTGCATCAGGTAGCGAGTCCAGTAGTAGCGCAAACTTTTCTAGCAATGCCTCCATGGCAGTAAGTGGCCACCAAGGGTGGCAAAGTGAAGTGCATCAGCGTATTGCAAAAACTAAGCGTTACCCACGTGCTGCGCTACGTTTTCGCTCAACAGGGGTTTCCCAAGTGAAAGTGGTGCTGGATAGCAAAGGGGAAGTCGTGACCGCGAGTTTGTTTAATTCGTCAGGCACAAAAATATTGGATAAAGAAGCCCTTGCGACGATTTCACGTGCGGCCCCTTTCCCAGTACCGCCCGAAACTTTATTAGTTGATGGGCGAGTTGAATTTATTGCCCCGATTGTGTTTGATACAACCTCAATTTAAGGCTTATTTTTCCGATTGTGGTGGCTTGTGCTTTGGCGCAGGTCGCTTTGGTCGATATGGACGAGGTTCTTTTTTACGCCGTAGGCGAACGGGTTTTGCTCGGAGTGCAGGTTGGCTATCTGATTCATTTTCTTCGTTATTTTCTTCCGTATTAACCACTAACGGCGGTGGCTGTTTGTGACCTTTCTTTTTCTTCAATTTCAGCAAGGTATTGGCTAAAACAAAACCTATGCATAGCGCGAATAAAATAAAAATCCGTAATACATTGGTGCTGTTATCTGCTTGCTGAATTTCCGCTGACAGTAATTCGGTATCAATGGTGAGACGTAAGTAACCTTTCGGTTCTTTTGCACCCTGAATGGGGACAACTAATTGATATTGAAAGTTTTGTAACGAAGAATTATTGTCGATGGCGAGGCGTTCTTTGACCGTTGTAGGTTCGCCAACTTGGGTGACCAGCGTACCACTCGCGGTGTAGATACTGGCATCCAGAATATAGCGGTCTTTTGCCACATTATTTAAATTGGCATTAATTCGTTCTAAATTAAAATCTTTGCTGCCGGGAACAATATAATCAGATAAGCTGAAAGCAACTTGCTCGGCAAGAACATAAGTCAATTGTTTAAATTGCTCGATTCGGCTTTGATTTTGACTATAACCCAAATAAGAAATGCCGTGCATCAGTAAAGTTACCAGCGCAACGCAGATAACGATAATAACGGTTTTATGTAGCCTGAAGGTGCGTTTCATTGCTTTATTGGTGCTCTCGACTTATTTTGAGTATAAAGATAGCGTTATATTCAAGTAATAGGGGTTTATATTTAGTTTTCGCGGTAAAAACGTAAGGCTATAAAGCCTTAAAGTTTAGTATAGTGGCTTCGTTCGGCTACTCGCAACTCATCATTATAAAAAAGTTATTTCGATTACAGGAGCGCATTTTCATGTCAACGAGTTTGACCTATTGTTACCTACCCGACGAGATCCAAAAATGGCCGGGTTTGCCTCTCTCCTTAAGCGGGGAGGAAGTCATGCCCCTTGATTATCGTGCAGGTGACAGTGGGTGGCTGCTCTATGGCCGCGGGCTAGACAAAGCGCGGATCAGCAATTTCCAACAACGTTTGGGAATTGCGATTGTGATTGTGTCTTCATGGCGCATTGATGACTATCAAGTCGTCCGCATCGCGGGCAGCATCACGCCAAGAATTAAGAAACTCGCTGATGAATGCTTATTAGACGTAGTGCCATTGGGGCAAATTCCGCGCTTACGTTCACCGGGGATCTTGTTGATGGATATGGACTCCACGGCAATTCAAATCGAATGTATTGATGAAATTGCCCGCTTAGCCGGGGTGGGTGAGCAAGTGGCAGAGGTCACTGAGCGCGCCATGCTAGGGGAGCTCGATTTCACAGAAAGTCTACGTGCTCGCGTCGCATTATTGGAAGGTGCAGATGCGGCTATCTTAGATAAAGTCTTAGAAACACTGCCATTAATGCCGGGCTTAACGAACCTTGTTCGCAAGCTACAAGCGATGAATTGGCATATTGCAATCGCCTCTGGCGGTTTTACGTTCTTCGCCGATAACCTAAAACAAAAACTCAAATTAGTTGCGGCTGTGGCTAACCAACTTGAAGTAAAAAATGGCAAGCTAACAGGGAAGGTCAAAGGGCCGATAGTCGATGCGAAATATAAAGCACAAACCCTTGTAAAATTAGCAGAAAAACTCGAAATCCCTATCGAGCAAACTGTGGCGATTGGCGATGGTGCCAATGACCTAAAAATGATCCGCAAAGCAGGGCTGGGAATTGCGTACCATGCGAAACCGAAGGTGTATGCGAGAGCCAAAGTGGCGATTCGTCACGCGGATCTTATGGGGGTGTTGTGTGTGCTCAGCGGGGGCTTGAAGCACGAGGAACGCTAATATTCTTCATGGTTTGCGCTGTAGCGGTGTTGGCTGCGCTCGCTAACCCTAGTCACATACTGGTGTATGCTCCTAGGGCTTAGCTTCACTTGCCGCCTTGCTACAACACAATCCATTTTGAATATTATGAGATTAATTTAACGCTAAATTAATAGATAAAAGAGTTTGCGGTAGCGGTGTTGGCTGCGCTCGCTAACCCTAGTCACATACTGGTGTATGCTCCTAGGGCTTAGCTTCACTTGCCGCCTTGCTACAACACAATCCATTTTGAATATTATGAGATTAATTTAACGCTAAATTAATAGATAAAAGAGTTTGCGGTAGCGGTGTTGGCTGCGCTCGCTAACCCTAGTCACATACTGGTGTATGCTCCTAGGGCTTAGCTTCACTTGCCGCCTTGCCACAACACGAACTATTTTGAATATTAAGCTAATTTAATTTTCAAGATTCAAGAACATTAGAACACTGTGGTTCGGCGGTTGTAATACAGAATAATTTTAACGAGGAGTTTGGTGTGGCGAAAGGGGTAAAAAGGGCGTTTGTCTGTAATGAATGCGGGGCGGATTATCCGCGTTGGCAGGGGCAATGCAGTGCTTGCCATGCATGGAATATGATTACGGAAGTGCGTCTTGCCTCAACAAACTCGGCTTCACGTACTGACCGGTTAACGGGGTATGCGGGGAATGCGGCGGGGGTGAGTAAGGTTCAGAAACTTTCTGATATCAGCCTTGAAGAATTGCCTCGTTTTACCACTGGGTTTAAAGAATTTGACCGCGTGTTGGGTGGTGGCGTTGTGCCAGGAAGTGCCATTCTGATCGGCGGAAATCCGGGAGCCGGTAAAAGTACCTTGCTGCTGCAAACCATGTGTTTGTTATCCCGCGAAATGAAAACTCTGTATGTCACGGGGGAAGAGTCACTGCAACAGGTGGCGATGCGTGCGCACCGATTAGGGTTGCCAACAGACTCGCTCAATATGCTCTCTGAAACCAGCATCGAACAAATTTGTTTAACCGCAGAGCAAGAACAGCCTAAATTAATGGTGATTGACTCCATCCAAGTCATGCATATGGCGGATATCCAATCGTCTCCGGGGAGTGTCGCGCAAGTCCGTGAAACCGCCGCCTATTTAACGCGGTTTGCCAAAACCCGCGGTGTCGCCATCATTATGGTGGGTCACGTCACCAAGGACGGCTCGTTGGCAGGGCCTAAAGTGCTTGAACACTGTATTGACTGCTCAATTATGCTCGATGGTGATGCCGATAACCGTTTTCGCACCCTGCGCAGCCATAAAAACCGTTTTGGGGCGGTGAATGAATTAGGGGTGTTTGCTATGACAGAGCAAGGCCTCAAAGAAGTCAGTAACCCATCAGCCATTTTCTTAAGTCGCGGTGATGAAATTACCTCAGGCAGCTCGGTGATGGTGGTATGGGAAGGTACGCGTCCACTGCTGGTGGAAATTCAAGCACTGGTTGATCACTCAATGATGTCGAACCCGCGGCGTGTTGCGGTTGGCTTAGAGCAAAACCGTTTAGCGATTTTATTGGCGGTGCTACACCGCCATGGTGGCTTGCAAATGTCGGATCAAGACGTTTTTGTGAACGTGGTAGGTGGCGTCAAGGTCACTGAAACCAGTGCTGACCTTGCTTTGCTGCTGTCCCTTGTGTCCAGTTTCCGCGACCGTCCATTACCCCGCGACCTTGTCGTTTTTGGTGAAGTCGGGCTGGCGGGCGAAATTCGCCCAGTACCAAGCGGGCAAGAGCGTATTTCAGAAGCGGCAAAACACGGTTTTAAACGCGCCATTGTTCCCCATGCGAATATGCCGAAAAAATCACCGCCAGATATGAAAGTGTACGGGGTGAAAAAATTAGCGGATGCATTAAGTATTTTGGACGAGCTATAACGCTCTGAGTAAAAAGGAAAAACCATGGCTGAATTTGACTATCTAAAAAACGCGATCAAACGGGCGGGCTATACGCTTCAACAGGTCGCGGATGCGACAGATATGACCAAAGGCTATCTCAGCCAGTTAATTAACGACAAAATTAAGAGCCCAAGCGCCCAAAAAATTGCGGCGCTTCATCGCTTCCTTGGATTGGAATTTCCCAATCAGCAAAAAACCATTGGCGTGGTTATTGGTAAATTTTACCCGTTGCACACAGGGCATATTTATCTGATCCAACGGGCATGTAGCCAAGTGGATGAACTACATATTATTTTGTGCCACGATGAGCCCCGTGATAAAGAACTGTTTGTTAATAGCTCTATGTCCCAGCAACCTACAGTGAGCGACAGGCTTCGTTGGTTGCTACAAACCTTTAAATATCAAAAAAATATCCATATTCATTCGTTTGATGAACAGGGCATTGAGCCTTATCCACACGGCTGGGAAGTGTGGAGCGATGGGATGAAAGGCTTTTTGAAAAAGCACAACATTAACCCCAGTTTTATCTATTCAGGGGAAGCAAATGATGCCCCGCGCTATAAGAAATACTTGGGGATTGAAACTATCCTTATCGACCCAGAACGCACGTTTATGAATATCAGCGGTAACCAAATCCGCCAAGCGCCATTTCGTTATTGGGAATATATTCCGACTGAAGTGAAGCCATTCTTTGTACGTAAAGTGGCGATTTTAGGTGGGGAATCCAGTGGGAAATCCACGCTGGTCAATAAATTAGCCAATATTTTTAATACGTCTAGTGCATGGGAATATGGCCGTGATTATGTCTTTAGTCATTTAGGCGGCGACGAAATGGCGCTGCAATATTCGGATTATGACAAAATCGCACTAGGGCATGCGCAATACATTGATTTTGCAGTTAAATATGCAAATAAAGTCGCATTTATCGATACGGACTTTGTGACGACACAAGCGTTCTGTTTGCGTTATGAGGGTAAAGAGCACCCATTTGTTCAAGCGCTAATTGATGAGTATCGATTCGATCTGGTTATCGTTCTCGAGAATAACACCCCATGGGTTGCTGATGGTTTGCGAAGTTTAGGCAGCGATAAAGACCGAAAAGCGTTCCAAAATTTACTCATTGAAATGCTGAAGAAAAATAATGTTGAGTTTGTCCGTGTGGAGTCCTCAGACTACGATACGCGCTTCTTGGAGTGTATCACCCTCGTGCAGCAGTTACTGATGTTGGATGACCTATAAAATCCCCCAATAAAAACGGTGCTGTTTCGGCACCGTTTTATTACCTCTATCCCTTAAACGCGCAGACGTTAGAAGGATTAAGCGGCAATTCATTATATTCAAAATAATTCGGCTTGCAGGTAGGCGGTGAGTGAAACTAAGCCCTAGGGGCTGTTTATCTTTGATGGTCAATTTTTATTCGAATTAAAGCCATTTTAGGCAAGGCGAGAGGTTCGCTGCCTAGTGAACTAGGCAAGAGCCTCTCAACACAGCATCAAATGAGTGAAACGCGCTTTAATCGAACCCGCAGGGCAGCGTTTAAGCACAATAGTTAACGTAGATAATAGTTAGTCATCTTGATTGACACATTTATCATTGTTTTAATTATTTTTTGACCTTTTTTAGCGGTAAAAATCAGCAGCAAAGATAAACAGCCCCTAGTCACATACATAAGTATGTGACTAGGGTTAGTAAACGAAGCCAACACCGCTGCAAGCCGAAGAATGAAGAATATTATTTGGTCATACGCTTATACTTCATCCGATGCGGCTGCAACGCTTCTGCGCCTAACGTACGCTTTTTATAATCTTCATACTCAGAGAAGTTACCTTCGAAGAACGTAATATTCCCTTCATCTTGATAATCAATGATATGCGTAGCGATACGGTCAAGGAACCAACGGTCATGGGAAATAACCATAGCGCAACCTGGGAACTCTAACAGCGCATTTTCTAACGCACGTAAGGTTTCTACGTCAAGGTCGTTGGTTGGTTCATCGAGTAACAGTACGTTGCCGCCTACTTGCAGTAGTTTGGCTAAGTGTAAACGACCGCGTTCACCACCGGATAACTCACCAACACGTTTACCTTGGTCAACGCCTTTAAAGTTAAAGCGACCAACGTAAGCACGGCTCGGGATCTCGAAGTTACCAATGCGCATGATATCTTGCCCGTTGGAAATCTCTTCCCACACGGTTTTGCTGTCATCCATTGCGTCACGGAACTGATCAACAGAGGCGATTTTCACGGTATCACCTAACGTGATAGAGCCTGAATCTGGTTGCTCTTGGCCTGAAATCATACGGAATAAGGTGGATTTACCTGCACCGTTTGGACCGATAATCCCAACAATTGCCCCTTTAGGAATGGAGAAATTCAGGTTATCGATTAATACGCGGTCACCATAGGATTTACTTAGGTTTTCAACCTCGATGACTTTGTCGCCTAAGCGTGGCCCAGGTGGAATAAAGAGTTCGCTGGTCTCATTACGCTTTTGATATTCAACGTTATTAAGTTCTTCAAAGCGGGCCAGACGTGCCTTACCTTTCGATTGACGGCCTTTCGGGTTTTGGCGGATCCACTCAAGCTCTTTCTCGATAGACTTACGGCGAGCCGCCTCAGTTGATGCTTCTTGCGCCAAACGCTCATCTTTTTGCTCAAGCCATGAAGAGTAGTTGCCTTCCCATGGAATACCTTCACCACGGTCAAGTTCAAGGATCCAGCCTGCAACGTTATCTAAGAAGTAACGGTCATGCGTGATGGCCACAACAGTGCCTTCGTAGTCATGTAAGAAGCGCTCTAACCATGCAACGGATTCCGCATCCAAGTGGTTGGTTGGCTCATCGAGCAGCAGCATGTCTGGTTTTTCCAGCAGCAGGCGGCAAATGGCCACACGGCGGCGTTCACCCCCAGAGAGGTTTTCGATTTTTGCATCCCAAGCTGGCAGACGCAGTGCATCCGCAGCACGCTCCAGTTGGTTATCTAAATTGTGACCATCTTGTGCGGAAATAATCGCTTCTAACTCGCCCTGTTCTTTGGCCAGTTTATCGAAATCTGCACCTTCTTCAGCGTAGGCGGCATAAACTTCATCTAAACGCGTTAATGCACGTTTAACTTCGCCAACGGCTTCTTCTACTGCTTCACGCACGGTGTGCTCAAGGTTCAGTTTTGGTTCTTGTGGCAGGTAGCCGATTTTTAAACCAGGTTGTGGACGTGCTTCACCTTCGATATCGGTATCAATACCCGCCATAATGCGCAGTAATGTTGATTTACCTGCACCGTTGAGACCTAAAACACCGATCTTAGCCCCCGGGAAGAAGCTCAGAGAGATATTTTTTAAAATATGACGTTTCGGTGGAACAATTTTTCCAACCCGATACATACTATAAACGAATTGAGCCAAGTTATTTACCTTTTGTTTTATAAAGGGAATTTTAATTTTATGCCGTTTTCTGTACGTCAGGGGAAAATGCCCTAAAGGACAACGAAAAACCGCGATAAATTGTTTGTCCTGAACTATACCTGAACATCAGAGGATCATCCATCCCTCCCCGTTATCTGATGAGAGATAGGCAGATAACAGCGGTGTTTTATTTTTAAACATTTACTTTTTTAACTCTGACTGTGTAGTGAGTCGATACGATATACAGGGAGTGAATTGTGATAAAAAGTTTTAAGCACAAAGGAATAGAGCGTTTTTTTAGGATGGGAATGACCTCAGGTATTCAAGCGAAATACGGATACAGCTTACTGCGTTAAATACGGCCAAAAGACCACAAGATATGTCTGCACCTAGTTGGAAACTACATCAGTTAAAAGGAGCTGACTTGCAAAGTCATTGGTCAATATCCGTCAATGGAAATTGGCGGTTAACGTTTAAATTTGAGGGTGAAGATGCCATCCTCGTTGATTATCAAGATTATCATTAAGGTGAAAATCATGAATAAAATGCATAATCCAGCACACCCGGGTATGGTGTTGCGTGAGTATTTAGAGGGAATTTCAGTGACTGACGCAGCGAAAGGGTTGGGTGTCACTCGTGCAACATTGTCACGTATTCTTAATGGTAGCAGTGGCGTTTCGGCCGATATGGCGATCCGCTTGGAAATGGCATTAGGAACCAGCGCAAAGATGTGGGTAGAAATGCAGGCTCAATATGAGCTGTGGCAAGCCTCTTTAGCAGAGCGGCCGGCAATCAAACCTTTATTTCCGACTCAGGTGGATACTGAACTGCATAAATGATACGTAAAAGACTGTAAAGCAGGTAAATTCAGGAACTCTCCGCTGTTGCTCGATAAAAACTTTCGGTAACATTAGTATTATTGATATATGTTTAATATACCTGTAATCCTTCAAGTTGCAGCGGTGTTGACTGCGCTCAGCTAGCCGAGTCACATAGTTTATCTATGTTTCCCGTCTATCTTCGCTTGTCGCCTACCTGCAACTCGAATTATTTTGGGTATATATAGGTTAAGGTTTCTCCTGTATTTTGACTTTAGTTTAGCGATGGAGCGAGTGGATATGAAACGTTGGTTAGCGGCAGTTCCAGTGACAATGATGCTGGTTTCTAGCACCGTATGGGCGGATTCCCTACAGTCACAGCGGGAGCGGTATCAAGCGATTAAAACCGCTTGGGATGCAAATAAAATGGATGAAGTGGAGCGCTTATTACCGACGTTGCATGATTATCCACTTTATCCTTATTTGGCTTACCGTGAGCTAACGCAAGACCTTGATATTATTTCGCCTCGTCAGGTTCAAGAATTTATTAACGCCTACCCAACGCTACCTGTTGCTAAGAATTTGAAAACACGTTTTGTCAACGAACTTGCCCGTCGCCAAGAGTGGAAATCATTGCTTGAATTTAGCCCTGAAGCACCAAAACCTGCCGAAGCACAATGTAATTTCTACTTTGCTAACTGGGCGGTTGGGAACAAACAAGTGGCTTGGCAAGGTGCTGAAAAAGCGTGGTTAAATGGCCATTCAATGCCTACAGCCTGCGATAAATTATTTAACGAATGGGAAAAAGCGGGCTATTTAAGTGCTGAAATGGTGCTGGAACGCATTAATTTAGCGATTAAAGAAGGGAACCCGTCGATTGCCAGTTATTTAGCAAAACGCCTACCGCCAAGTTATAAAACCATTGGTGATGCACTGATTAAATTGCAAAATGAGCCAGCTTCGGTGGTTTCATTTGCAAAAACCGTCACCCCAACGGACTTTACTCGCCAAGCAACCATTGCGGCATTTAACCGTTATGCACGCCAATCGCCAGATGCAGCTCGCTCCGTATTAAGCAGCGTAAGTTCTGCGCAAAAAATGAATATGGCCGAAAGTCAGCAGCTAAAAGACAGCATTGCATGGCAGTACATGGGGGATGTGACCCCAGAGCAAGCACAGTGGCGTGATGAAACTATTCAGGAAACAAATTCAGCTTCGTTGAAAGAGCGCCGTGTCCGTCTTGCGTTAGGGCAAGGAGATAAAACGGGAGTGGCTTCATGGTTGAAACAGCTTCCAGCGGAAGTGAAAAACAAAGAAGAATGGCAATATTGGCAGGCTATCACGTTAATTGATGCAGGGAAAAAAGCGGAAGGCGAAACATTGCTTCGTCAACTGACTGAAAAACGCGGTTTCTACCCAATGGTTGCGGCGCAAGTGTTAGAGATTGACTACCCAGTGTTAGTCAAAAGCGCGGTTAAGCCAGATGCGAGCATCAGCCAGCTCCCTGAAGTCCAACGTGTGCGCGAGCTAATGTATTGGGAAATGGATAATTTAGCGCGCTCAGAATGGGCAAGCTTGGTGGCATCCCGCCCTGCCAATCAACAAGAACAGCTGGCTCGTTATGCGTTCGATAACCAATGGGCAGATCTCAGTGTGCAAGCCACTATCACAGCAAAACTGTGGGATCATCTTGAAGAGCGCTTCCCGTTAGCGTGGGACAAAGAATTTAATTTGTATACCAAATCAAAAGACATACAAAAAAGCTATGCGATGGCTATCGCTCGCCAAGAGAGTGCTTGGAACCCACAAGCGCGTTCGCCAGTGGGTGCGACAGGTTTGATGCAGTTAATGCCAGCAACAGCTAAACATACCGCACAGAAGCAAGGGATTGATTATGTGAATACTAGCCAGCTCACTAACCCGACGATGAATATCGAACTGGGCACGGCGTATCTGGAAGATGTTTACCAGCAATTTGGTAATAACCGTATTTTAGCCAGTGCGGCTTATAATGCAGGCCCATCAAGGGTGACTCGTTGGTTAGGGAACAGCGGCGGCCGTATTGATGCCGTGGCATTTGTTGAAAGTATTCCGTTCTCAGAAACCCGCGGCTACGTGAAAAATGTACTGTCGTATGATTTGTTCTATCGCCATTTTATGGGCCAAAAGGGGAGTAAGGTTTTGCTTCCCCGCGAATGGAATATGAAATACTAAAAATACTCTTCATATTTCGAATTGTAGGGGTGTTGGCTTCGCTTGCTAACCCTAGTCACATACTT
>NZ_JBEBNT010000020.1:0-70453 GCF_040396775.1 Providencia sp. | reverse complement strand
ATTATAGGGAGTCAGAAAAATCTGGCAACCCCTTTTTTGCATTTTTTTATTCAACAGCTGGATTATTAAACAAATCGTGTAAAAAAAGCATGATTTGTTGAAAAAAGGTACTATAAGTTATCAAATTCAGCTGCGAATTGTGAAACATTTTCCCAATTAGTGTATTCAATCTCTGTATTAGGATCAGTTGGCCCATCCGTCATTTTCATAATTAGACGGATCATCACTCTATCAAACCATTTATAACGCGGATAAAACAATGCGCCTGCAAATACAGACTTCAATATTGGCTTCCAAGGACAGGCTTCTAAGAACTTACGTGTGTAGGCATTTGTCTCTACAGTATTCTTACCTTCTTTTCTTGCCGTAAGATTCACAGCAAAAAAAGCGCTTTTCATTGAATTCAATTGGCTTTGATGGGAAACAACGAAACGTTGCAGTTTTTTATTGAAATGCCCATAACGAATAGAAGCCCCCACAAGAACTTTATCATAAGCAGCTAAATTAAAACTTTGCTCTGTATTCAAATCGCGAATATCACACTCTCGACCTAAGCTGCGCAATTGCTCTGCCATTTTTAAAATAATTTTCTTGGTCTGCCCATCCGTACTGGAGTGTAAAAGTAAATAACTCATTATCGTTCCTAGATTTTAATCATTTCTATATAGCAATAGTGTACTAAATTACTCACGCCAAAACGTTGGGGTCAGTAACACTAATAAGGTAAATACTTCTAAACGACCAAATAACATGGTGACAACTAGAATCCATTTACCAGCTGGATTCATGCTCGTAAAATTATCAGCTACAGTCCCTAACCCTGGGCCTAAATTATTCAATGTAGTAGCTATCGCAGAAAATGCTGAAAATTCATCAACCCCCGTTGCGATTAACAATAATAAGCTAACAACAAAAACCAATGCATACGCTGAAAAGAATCCCCAAACCGCTTCAATGATACGTTCTGGAAGGGCCCTTTGCCCTAACTTAATAGTGTAAACCGCATTTGGGTGAACAAGCCGTTTTAATTCGCGGGAACCTTGCAGGAACAATAATAAGATACGAATAACCTTTAAACCGCCCCCTGTTGAACCCGCACATCCACCAACAAATGCCGCGCACAATAAAAGCATCGGTAAAAAGAGTGGCCAACCAGAGAAGCTATCTGTCGTGAAGCCAGCCGTTGTGGCCATCGATACAACTTGGAAAAATGCTTGATCTAACGTTTGTCCGAAGCTACCGTATACTGAGTGGTACATCAATACAGCAGTACAAACCAGCACTAAAGCAAATTGGAAGCTGATAAACATTCTAAATTCAGGGTCTCGCCAATAAATCCCCAGGCTTCTCCCAGTCAAAACCGCAAAGTGCAAACCAAAGTTACACCCCGATATAATGAGAAACACCCCAATAATGGTATTAATGGCTGGGCTATTAAAATAGCCAACGCTTGCGTCATGGGTAGAAAACCCACCAATGGCTATCGTCGAAAAGCTGTGGGAAATGGCATCAAATACATCCATCCCAGCTATCCATAGCGCTATTGCACAGGCAATCGTCAATAACACATAGATAAGCCATAAGGTTTTTGCTGTTTCTGCAATTCGTGGCCGCATTTTATTATCTTTCAATGGCCCCGGCATTTCCGCACGGTAGAGCTGCATTCCTCCAACACCTAATAGAGGAAGGATAGCAACTGCCAACACGATGATCCCCATCCCCCCAAGCCACTGTAACATTTGCCGATAGAACAAAATTGCTTTAGGTAGAGAATCAAGCCCCGTTAGTGTTGTTGCACCTGTCGTCGTTAAGCCAGAAAAGGATTCAAAAAAGGCATCCGTCACGGAAAGGTTTGGTCTTTCAGAGAAGATAAACGGTAATGCTCCCACGCTGCCTAGCACAGTCCAAAATAAGACAACAATCAGAAAGCCTTCTTTTGCTTTCAACTCATGTTTGCTATTACGTGTGGGTAGCCATAAAAACAGGCCAATGAGTAAAGCCGTCACAAATGTTTGGCTGAAGGCGCGCCCCGCACCATCGCGGTAAATTAACGCGACAATACCTGGAATAACCATGGTAAAAGAAAAAATGATGACAAGCAGCCCGACAATACGGGTTATTGCGCGAAAATGCATTCGGCAGGTTCCTTGCTAAAGCGGTTGACTATTCCGATTCTGGCGTAAGTGTTAAGGCACCACGACTTATATCGCGTAATTTATCATTGACCTCCTGCTCAAGGGTAGCAGGAATTGTAATTTGCAAAGCAACAGCTTCATTATAATCACTGTGCAAAATCACGCCATTGACCTGAGCAAGTAGCAGCTCTATTGCATTAATCAGCGAATAATCACACACTAAATTAAACACTTTCTGAGGGACTTTAATTTGCGTCGGTAATATTTTCAGCGCTTGCTGTGCACCGCTACCGTAGGCTTTTACCAACCCACCCGTTCCCAGTTTAATCCCACCAAAATAGCGCACAACAACACAGGTGATTTCACCTAATTGGCTTCCTAAAAGTTGCGCCATAATAGGTTTGCCTGCCGTTCCTGTTGGTTCTCCGTCATCAGAAAAGCCCAATTGCTGAGAATCATCAGGCCGGCCAGCAACAAATGCCCAGCAATGGTGCCGGGCATCGGGGTATTGAGCCTTAATCGATTGAATATAATCTTTTGCCGCGTCAATACCCTCGGTATGAGCTAAGTAAGTAATAAATCGGCTTTTTTTAATTTCCTCAGTAAAAGAAATTGTTTTTGCTGGTATTAAATAAGGTTTCATCAACGTAAATGCAGGTCTCGAGTCATATTTTCGATACGGTTCGCGTGGATCACGATATTGTCTTCGATGCGAATACCACCGTATGGTTTAAAGAACTCAATTTTATCCCAATTAAAATGCTGACTAAACTCACCCATTCTCCACGCTGAAAGCAGTGACTCAATAAAGTAGAGCCCTGGCTCGATGGTTAGTACCATTTTAGGCTCTAAAATCCGGGTACAACGCAAGAAAGGATACATTTTTGGTGCTGCAAGGTGTGTTCCGCTATCATCTTGCATAAAGCCTGCCGCATCATGAACTTGCAGACCTAAGGGATGTCCTAATCCGTGAGGCAAAAACGGTGTTGTTAAACCATTTTCAACCATTGACTCTTCGCTAATACCATTAACGATGTCATGTTTCACAAGGATTTTGGCTATACGGTGATGCATATCTACATGGTAATCAGTATAACGGACACCCGCTTTGATTGTGTCGATAAGAGAAAGCTGTTCTTTATTAACATCCGCAACCAGCTCAGCAAATTCATCCTTGCCTTTTGCAGCATACGTTCTCGTGATATCAGCAGCATAACCGTTATATTCAGCCCCTGCATCAATCAAGAAACTCCGTAATTCAGTAGGAACAGATTGCTGTAATTTAGTGTAATGAAGCACCGCTGCATTTTCATTCAACGCAACAATATTGCCATACGGCACGTTAGTATCACGGTGGCCTGTTGACTGTAAATAGCTGACATTAATATCAAATTCACTCATTCCTGCACGGAATGCTTCCAATGCGGCGAGGTGGCCATTTACCGCCATTTTTTGCGCTTCACGCATACAATACAGCTCATAGTCTGTTTTATAGGCGCGATGGAAATGGTAATAGTCTAGAACTGGCTTCGGATTGATATTATCTAATGAGATACCTAAAGATTCAGCTCTTGCTGCCGCTGAACCAATGTAAGCCACATTATTTTTTGGCAAACTGGCAAGGAACCCTTTAATATCATCTGCATTTTTCAAATGAATGAGTTCAACATCTTTCGTCCAAAAACCATTAGGTAAAGGCTCAACACTGTGCCAATAATCAACAGGTGAATAGAACCATAATTTAGGTTTATTAACGCCATCCACTAATAACCAAGAATGAGGAACGTCAGTAACAGGAACCCAAGCCTTAAAGTGTGGGTTAACCTTAAATGGGTAGTCACTATCATCAAGAAAGATGCGAAGTGGTTCACCCGAATGAATCAATATGGCATCTAATTTGCTGCGCTGTAAGACTTGCTGAGTTCTGTTTTGTAACGTTTTAATATGATCAGCGTAGAGTGCAGTCAGTTTTTCCATTTCCTTCAACCTTTCAGCATTAATTAGAAAATCCAAGCTTATCACGTTCTGTTCTTAACGGATATGCACTCTGTTGCAAACCATCATTAATCCATTGATTAATAATTAAAATATCATTTTAATTCAACATTATTTCACTTAATTGCTGTGACCAAGATTCCAATTTTGTTATTAACCATTTGCAATTAATTAACATTCTAGTCACACTCGACCCATCTGGTCATACCAGATAACTTTATCATATAAAGGAGAACAGAATGCTTTATCAAAGTGAAACAATCTATATTCAATGGTTGAAAAAAGGTATTGCAGAACTGGTTTTTAACTCGCCAGGGCCAATCAATAAGTTGGATACCCACACCGTTGCTTCACTGGATGAAGCTGTGTCTGTTCTTGAGCAACAATCTGATCTGCAAGGTGTTATTTTCCGCTCTGATAAAACAGCCTTTATTGTTGGAGCCGATATCAAAGAATTCCTCTCATTATTCGAAGCACCGAAAGAAACTCTCAGTGAATGGCTGCAATACGCTAATAGCATCTTTAATCGTATTGAAGATCTCCCCGTTCCGACGATTTGTGCAATCAATGGTTACGCCCTTGGCGGAGGCTGCGAGTGTATTTTATCGACAGACTTTCGTATTGCATCCTCTGATGCACGCATTGGTTTACCCGAAACAAAACTCGGTATCATGCCAGGGTTTGGGGGTTCCGTTCGTTTACCAAGGCTAATTGGCTTAGATAGCGCACTGGAAATTATTACGGCGGGTAAAGATGTTAGCGGGCCCCAAGCCCTCAAATTAGGTTTAGTTGATGCAGTAGTTGAAACCGAAAAACTACCACAATCAGCTTTAGCCGTTATTGAATCAGCTATAGCGGGCAATATTAATTGGCAAAAGAAGCGTCAGCCTAAACTAGCTCCACTTCAATTAGGCCCACTTGAGCAAACTATGAGCTTTAATGTTGCGAAAGGGATGGTGTATCAAGTCGCTGGGAAACATTACCCTGCCCCAATGGCGGCAGTCAATACCATCGAAAAAGCAGCAAATTGTACTCGTGATGAAGCTCTAAAGCATGAAACAGCCGCTTTTGTTCCTCTAGCACACAGTGATGTTGCCCGCGCATTGGTAAACATTTTTCTTAATGATCAACAAATTAAGTCTAATAGCAAAAAACTTGCCCAAAATGTTAAAACACCAACCCAAGCCGCTGTCTTAGGCGCTGGTATTATGGGGGGAGGTATTGCATACCAGTCGGCCAGTAAAGGTATCCCTGTTTTGATGAAAGACATCAATGAGAAATCTTTAGAGCTTGGCATTGAAGAAGCACAAAAACTGTTGAATAACCAATTTGAGCGAGGCCGGATTAGCGCTACTAAAATGGCGACAACTTTAGCCGCGATCCACCCTTCACTATCTTATAGTGGCATTGAGAATAGCCAAATCATTGTCGAAGCGGTGGTTGAAAACCCCAAAGTAAAAGCCGCAGTATTATCTGAGGTTGAGTCTCTTGTTTCCTCTGAAACGATATTGGCCTCTAACACTTCAACCATTCCAATTTCTACATTGGCTAAATCGCTAAAACGACCTGAAAAATTCTGCGGAATGCACTTCTTCAATCCAGTACACCGTATGCCTTTAGTGGAAGTTATTCGTGGTGCACAAACATCTGATGATACGGTCGCACAAGTCGTTGCTTACGCTAATAAAATGGGTAAAACTCCCATTGTGGTGAATGACTGTCCTGGCTTCTTTGTGAATCGCGTTTTATTTCCCTACTTTGCAGGTTTCAATTTGTTACTACAAGACGGTGCTGATTTCAGAGAAATCGATAAAATCATGGAAAAGGAATTTGGCTGGCCAATGGGCCCAGCTTACTTACTTGATGTTGTTGGTATCGATACTGCCTTCCATGCCGAACACGTGATGGCTCAAGGTTTCCCTGAGCGAATGAGTAAAATGGGTAAAAATGCAATTGATGTAATGTATGAACAGCAACGCTTTGGCCAAAAGAATGGGAAAGGTTTTTATCAATATGAAAAAGATAAAAAAGGAAAACCTAAAAAAATTAATGACCCGCAAACCGATGAGCTACTGAATTCTATTTGCAAAGTTAAGCGTTCATTTACGAAAGAAGAGATTATCACCCGAATGATGGCTCCCATGATAAACGAAGTTGTTCGCTGCCTAGAGGAAGGTATTATTCAAAGCCCATCTGATGCTGATATTGCTCTGGTTTATGGTTTAGGTTTCCCACCGTTTAGAGGGGGGGTGTTCTGCTATTTAGACACTCTTGGTAGCCAATCATACGTAAAAATGACAGATACATATGCATCATTAAGTCCGCTGTACCAAGCTCCTGAAGGCTTAAAAACAAAAGCGGCTACCAATGCTACCTATTACCCACAACCTCCTGTTGTGGCTATTGATCTCAAAAAAGTTGCGAGGGGTTAACTCTATGGAAAACGTCGTCATTATTGATGGAATACGCACACCAATGGGCCGTTCAAAGGGTGGAGTATTTCGCCATGTCAGAGCTGAAGACCTTTCTGCGCACCTTATGAACGCAATTTTTGAACGTAACTCTAATGCAAGTAAAAAAGAGTTAAATGACATCATTTGGGGATGTGTCCAGCAAACATTAGAGCAAGGTTTTAATATTGCAAAAAATGCCGCTTTATTAACTGATATTCCCCATACCGTACCCGCTGTCACGGTCAACCGTCTTTGCGGTTCATCAATGCAGGCGGTACATGATGCAAGCCGATTAATTATGTCGGGTGATGCTAATTCAGTTTTAATTGGTGGTGTGGAACATATGGGTCACGTTCCTATGACACACGGCATCGACTTTAACCCAAAACTCACACTGAGAGTGGCTAAAGCCGCTGGAGCTATGGGGCTAACCGCAGAAATGCTAGCCAAAATGTACAAAATTAGCCGCGAAGAACAAGATGCCTTTGCGCTTCGGTCTCACCAACTTGCTGCCGCAGCTACTAAAAATGGTAAGTTCGCTAATGAGATCGTTGCCATTGAAGGCCATGATGCTGATGGAAATCTTATTTCCGTAAATTATGACGAAGTCATTCGCTTAGATGCAAGCCTTCAAGGCTTAGCCGCCCTTCGCCCTGCTTTTGACCCCGTAAGTGGCACAGTAACCGCAGGGAATTCATCTGCATTATCAGATGGCGCGTCTGCCATGTTACTCAGTAGCGAAAGCTATGCGAAGCAGCATGGCATAAAACCGAGAGCGAGAGTCAGAGCAATGGCCGTAGTCGGCTGTGACCCATCTATTATGGGATTTGGCCCTGTGCCTGCCACTGAAATGGCACTAAAACGAGCAGGCCTATCTTTAAATGATATTGATATTATTGAGTTAAATGAAGCATTCGCAGCTCAATCCATCGCATGTTTAAAAGGATTGAATATTGCTGAAAGCCTCATTGATGAGAAAGTGAACCTAAGCGGAGGTGCTATTGCACTGGGTCACCCACTCGGTTGCTCTGGAGCGCGGATCACAACTGCGCTACTAAATCAGCTAGAGCAAAAAGATAAGCAATTTGGGTTAGCCACAATGTGTATTGGTTTTGGTCAGGGGATCGCCACAATTATTGAACGAGTTTGATGCCTTTTTTCGTATAACATTGCATTTTTGTCGATGTTCCCGCCTAGTCAGGGGCGGGTTTTTTTTGCATTTTTCTGGCCAGATGACCACGCAAAGTTTAATCCCTATAGTGAATATTATAGGCAACAAAAGATAAAAAGATCCTAATGAACCTAGATAACTATGTAACTAGGGGGAGCAGAGAGAAGCCCCCGACAATTTGAACGGGAATGGATTAAATAAATTCGTAAGCATCACCAAACAACCGTTCAGCTTTTGCTCCGCGCTCATTACAAAAGCGATCTCTCGCACTTTTCGCCATTTCAAAACGACCCGCAATATAGATATCGTGCTCTGAAAGGTCACCAAAATCGTCTAATACTGCACTAAGGACAGTCCCTGTTCTGCCTCGCCATAATTCATCTGGCTGTTCAACAACAGGAACAACTTTTAAGCTTAGATATTTTTCACTAAGAGCCTGAAGTTCGCCGAGATCATATAAATGCTCTAACTGGCGTCCCCCCCAATAAAATGTGATATCACGCTGAGGGTTTTCCGCTAAAGCAGCAAGCAATATTGAATGGGTATAAGAGAACCCTGTTCCCCCTGCAATTAAAATCATTGGGTTTTGGCTGTCTTCACGAAACCACGCTTTACCATGGGGAATATCAATATCGATACGTTGTTGATCTAAAATCCTATCCATTACCGCCATGGCATATAAATTAATTTCAGAGGCGCCAATATGCAACTCGATAGTGCCTTTAGTACAGAGAGTAGAAGCCATTGAAAATGGTCGCTTGTCACGCTCATCCATCACGACCATCAAATATTGTCCTGCTTTAAAATGAAAGGGACCATCTGGCAACAAGATAACCCGATAAACCGTATCCGTGATAGATTCGACAGATGTGACTCTACAGCTTAAAGTTGCCATACTTTCCCTCTTATTTTTCAAAAATTTTTAATTGTTCCCAAATATCATCAACGCGAGACTTAACGCTTTCGGTCATGACAATTGGGCGCCCCCATTCACGGTCTGTTTCACCTGGCCACTTGTTTGTTGCATCAAGCCCCATTTTTGAGCCTAAACCAGAGACTGGGGAAGCAAAATCAAGATAGTCAATTGGGGTATTTTCCATCATAACGGTATCGCGCGCGGGATCCATTCGTGTCGTGATCGCCCAAATCACATCTTTCCAGTCGCGCGCATTGATATCATCATCGCAAACAATAACAAATTTAGTGTACATGAATTGGCGCAGGTATGACCAGACCCCCATCATGACTCTTTTTGCATGCCCTGCATATTGCTTTTTCATTGTTACAACCGCTAAACGGTATGAGCAACCTTCAGGAGGTAGATAAAAGTCGACAATTTCTGGGAATTGCTTTTGTAAAATGGGGACTAAAACTTCATTTAATGCTTCACCAAGTACCGCAGGCTCATCAGGTGGGCGACCTGTATATGTCGAGTGATAAATAGCATCACGACGTTGAGTCACGTGAGTGACGGTGAACACGGGGAAGTTATCAATTTCGTTGTAATAACCTGTATGATCCCCATAAGGCCCTTCTGGTGCCATCTCCCCAGGTTCAATATAACCTTCAAGAATAATTTCAGCCCCCGCAGGTACTTCAAGATCATTAGAAATACACTTAACGACTTCTGTTTTATTGCCGCGCAATAAACCTGCAAAAGCGTATTCGGATAAAGTGTCAGGCACTGGAGTAACAGCACCTAAAATTGTCGCTGGGTCGGCACCTAGCGCAACAGCAACTGGGAATTTTTCCCCTGGATGAGCTTGGCACCACTCTTGGAAATCAAGTGCGCCACCACGATGGGATAACCAGCGCATAATAACTTTATTTTTACCAAGAACTTGCTGGCGGTAAATACCGAGGTTTTGACGCTCTTTGTGCGGTCCCCGAGTAACCGTAAGACCCCATGTAATTAGCGGTGCTGCATCTTCTGGCCAACAATGCATGACTGGAATTTTAGTCAAGTCGACATCTTCACCAGCCCAAATTTGTTCTTGGCAAGGCGCAGAACTTAAGCGCTTAGCTGGCATATTCAACACTTGTTTGAATTTAGGAAGCTTATCGAACAAATCGCGAAAGCCCTTCGGAGGATCGGGCTCTTTCAAAAATGCGAGCAATTTACCTACATCATGGAGGGCTTTGATATCTTCTTGCCCCATTCCCATCGCAACTCGTTTGGTTGTACCAAACAAGTTACACAGAACAGGCATATTGTAACCTTTTGGATTTTCGAACAATAAGGCCGGCCCCCCTGCTCTTAGGGTGCGATCTGCAATTTCCGTCATTTCCAAATAAGGGTCGACTTCCATTGTAATGCGTTTTAACTCGCCTTGCTTTTCCAGCTGCGCGATAAAATCTCTAAGGTCACGATATTTCATTATCTTCTTTTACTATCACAGAGGGAGTCTCATTATAAGACGTCCGGCCAAGGTTACAAGCTACTGCCTAACTCATTTAAAAATCAATCTTTTTCTGGTTTAGTATACCATTTTACTGGCAATCAAAAGGGACTAATTTTTCTAATAATAATGTATCGAATTGTTCAGGAAATGTTTTGTTGTGCTGAAATAATTTAAATCCTTCATTTTTTCCACTGAAATAATGAAGTTCATTACCTTTAATTTGCAAGCCACTACCTTCTCTAAGTGCAACAACCACTTCATGTGGGTTAATCACGCAAAACTCTTGGAGCCTTTCATCACGAGTTTCCCCCATATGCCCAGAAATGTGTGCATCAATATAATGTGGGTTAATCTGTAATGGAAAAAGCCCCAAAGATGGCATAATTACCGCGTTACTAACAGGCATATCATTGGTTGTACGAATACTTGGTGTTGCCACATTACAACCCGCACTCCAACCAATGTATGGGACACCGCGTTCTCTGACTGCGCGTTGAATCGCGACAATTAAGCCATTTTCATGCAAGCATTTGTTTAACCACCACGTATTGCCACCACTAACGAGAATACATTCAGCTTGTTCAATAGCCTCTACTGGGCTTGAAAAGTGCTCTATAGTCGTTACTTTAATACCAAGCGCTTCTGAAAGTTGCTCTGCGCGCTCATCATGAGAACCACGCAGAACAGCATATGGAACAAGAACTGCAGACTTAATATTTTTACGTGCGAGTGTTTCTTGAATACGAGGTAGGGCATAACTTAACCAAACTGGGTTTCCTGACAATTTACCATTACTCAACAAAAAGATATCCATTGTGTCTCCTACAGACTTAGGTTCTATATTACAGTTAATATAAACAGCAGCTTGATGATGTAGCTTACCGATATGAATAATATTGTGCAGAGGTTCATTAGTCACATTGTTCTGTCGTAATTTGTTATCATAAACATATTATTGTCATGTGAGAGTCAAAAAATGGAAAAATGGTACCTGCTTTATTGCAAACGAGGCCAAATTGAACGTGCGATTGAGCATCTGAATAGGCAGAGCGTACTTTGTATGACTCCCATGACTAAGATGGAAAAAATTGTTAGGGGCAAAAGAACAGCTGTGCAAGAAGCATTATTCCCTAATTACTTATTCGTAAAGTTTGATCATAACGAAATTCACACAACGACAATTCAATCCACTCGGGGCGTTAGCCATTTTATTCGTTTTGGCCAATTACCGACTGAAGTACCAGAAGAAGTTATTGAATTATTGCAGCTGGCACCGATGACTCATGCCGTTGCACCAGACCTGCCTATATCAGGGGATAAAGTCACAATTACAGATGGTATATTTGCAGGCGTTCAAGCTATCTTTGATGAGCCCAATGGAGAGTATCGCTCTATTCTTCTGTTGAATATTTTAAACAAAAGCGTCCCAAAAACACTCGAAAATACACAATTCAAAAAAACATCAGAACAGTGATTCAAGACAATAAAAAGCCCATCATCAATGGGCTTTTTATTGTCAGTAAAGAAAGGACCTAAATGCTTTTATTATTAAGCTTAAGACTCTTCTTTTTCTTCGTCTTCTTCGCCTTCTTCCTGTCGATTCCTGCCTTTGCCTACATAGAAATTAGACAGTAAAACACCTAACTCAAAGAGTAAGTACATCGGAACCGCGAGTAGCGTTTGAGATAAAACATCTGGAGGCGTTAAGAACATCCCCACGATAAATGCCCCTACAAGAATATATGGGCGCTTACGTTTAAGTGATTCAGGTGTCGTAACCCCTGTCCAGCACAGTAAAATAATGGCAATTGGAACTTCAAAAGCAGCGCCAAATGCCATAAATAGTGTCATGACAAAGCTTAAATATTTACTAATATCGGGAATAAAGTTAACGCTATCTGGCGTTGTTTTAACAAAGAAGCCAAATGCCAATGGGAAGACGACAAAATAAGCAAATGCCATTCCAAGATAAAACAAGAAACTACTTGAAACCAGCAGAGGTAACATCAACTTACGCTCGTGCTTATATAGTGCAGGTGCAATAAATGCCCAGATTTGATAAAGAATAACAGGAATCGATACAAAAACCGAAACCATCATTGTTAATTTAATCGGGGTAAAAAATGTTGATGCCACATCAGTCGCACTCATTTGCGAACCCACAGGCAGCTTATCAATCAAAGGGGCCGCAACGAGCCGATAAATATCATTTGAAAAATAAGCGAGTGCTGCAAAGACAATTAAAACTGTAATTAAACAGTTTAATAGCCGTTTGCGAAGTTCAATGAGGTGGCTAATAAGTGGTTGTGTATCATTTACAGCCATGTGTTATTTTTCACTTTCGGTTTGATTAGAGTTTTTTGCTTTAGTATCTTGCGGGTCTGTTGTTTCTAAAGCGACTGGCTCTTCAGTTTTTGCTGATTCCTCAGTTTTTACTTCCTCAACAACAGCAGCCATTTTAGCCGCATATTCTGGATCTGGATCCGATTCCTGCGCCTGTTCAGGGCTGTTTTTCGCATCTTTGACAGCGGTATCATAGCTATCAGTGATTTCTTTAGCTTTGCTTAACTCTGTTTCAATATCATTTGTTGTTGCTTGATAATCGCTTTTTAACGACTGAGCCGCTGTACGCAGTTCTTCCATAGACTGCTTTAGTTCTGGTGAAAGCGCTTCTAAGTTAGCTTTCTCCTCAACTTTTTTCAGCGTTTCTTGCAGTTCTTGCAATTTCAGCTCTTGCGATAACTCATTTTGTACATTAGCAGCCATCGAGCGCATGGCACGGATCCACCCAGCGACAGTTCGCACCGCCACTGGTAAGCGCTCGGGGCCTAAAACAACAAGACCAATTACAGCAACAAGCAACAGTTCACTAAAACCTATGTCAAACACGGTTTAACCCTGCTCTTTGTTTTTGCTCTCAACTGGGCTTTCTTTTTTCTCAGCAGCCTGTTGTTCAGTAATGTTTTTGGTCGCAAAATCAGCATCTTGCTTTTCTTGTTCTGCTTTCGCTTTTTCGTCATCACTCATTGCTTTTTTGAAGCCTTTAAGTGATTCACCTAAATCAGAACCTAAAGAACGTAATTTTTTGGTGCCGAAAATTAAAATAATAAGCAAAGCAATAATAATGAGTTGCCAAGGACTACCAAAAGCAGCCATTGCAATAGTTGATTCCATTGTTAATACCTCTATAGTTTTGGGATCAAGTGTTATTAGGTCTATTATATACAACCAACACAAAATACGGAAATGTTCACAGCCTTATAAACTTGTCGCAAAACAAAGTTTACTTAATTTTCGCCTGCTTTACACCAGCCAAACAACCAAGATAACGCGCCTGCAGCCATAAATACTGCAGAAAGGCGTGTTAAATCAGAAATAAAGAATAAACTACCACAAAGGATAAATGTAGCCCCTATTCCTAATAGATACTGTGATTTTCGTTGTTTACTACGCTGAGCTTTCAGTTGATGTGCAAGTTGCTCAATATTTGACTGCAAATATTTGTGTTGTTTCAAGGCACCGTATATTAAATCGGGCAGTTCAGGCATTTTTTCTGCCCAATAAGGCGCCTTTTCTTTCAGTGCCTGTGTAATTGCTGGTAAACCAACTTGGCTATGCACCCAATCCTCTAAAAATGGTTTTGCTGTTTTCCATAAATCCAGTTGAGGATAGAGCTGCCGGCCTAAGCCTTCTACGTACAGTAGTGTTTTTTGCAATAGTACTAACTGAGGCTGTACTTCCATATTAAAACGGCGTGCTGTGTTAAATAAATTCAGTAGTACATGACCAAAAGAAATTTCTGCGAGTGGCTTTTCAAAGATAGGCTCACATACAGTACGAATGGCAAATTCAAAATCTTCCACATTAGTATCTTGTGGAACCCAACCAGAGTCCACATGAAGCTCAGCGACTTTACGATAATCACGATTGAAAAATGCGATAAAGTTTTCAGCCAAATAACGCTTATCTTCTTTATTTAACGAGCCGACGATGCCACAGTCAATACCAATGTATAGTGGATCTTCAGGGTGTTCATAACTAACAAAAATATTCCCTGGGTGCATATCTGCATGGAAGAAGCTGTCGCGAAATACTTGAGTAAAGAAGACTTTAACACCGCGCTCAGCTAACAGTTTCATATTGGTTCCCTGCGCCTTGAGCGCAGCAATATCTGAAACTGGGATCCCATAAATGCGTTCCATTACCATGACATTTTCACGGCAATAATCAGGGTACACTTCTGGGATATACAGCATAGCGCTGTTTTCAAAGTTACGGCGCAGTTGGATGGCATTCGCCGATTCGCGCAAAAGATTCAACTCATCAATTAATGTTTTTTCGTATTCGCGAACCACTTCTTTTGGACGCAAACGGCGCCCATCTGGTAACAAAGGCACCCAATTCGCGATACGGTACATGAGCTTAATGTCCGCTTTAATAATAGGTAAAATATCAGGGCGAATAACCTTGATAACAACATCTTTACCATTTTCTTTTAAAATAGCGGTATGAACCTGAGCGATAGATGCTGAGGCAAGTGCTTGTTCATCAAAGTTATCAAACCATTGCTCAAGCGGCCCACCTAAGGACTCTTCAATATATCCACGCGCTAACTTACCATCAAAACTGGCAACCTTGTCTTGTAATAGAGAGAGTTGGTCGGCGATTGCTGGTGGGAAGAGATCACGGCGAGTTGATAACATTTGGCCAAACTTGATCCAGACAGGGCCTAACTCTTGCAACGCAAGGCGAAGTCTTTCACCTAAATCTTTATCTTTATGCTTATTTCTTATCCAAAAAAAACCTAAGCGGCCAATACGAAGTGGCAGCGTAAGTTTAATTTTGGGGATTAACTCATCTAATCCATAAGAGAGAAAAACCCGAATAATGAAGTAAAGTCGTTTTAATTCACCGGGTGTCATTCTTCTCCTCCAGCTGGCTTAGCCGTTGTTCCAGCGTACTCATTGAGTTGTCAATTTGCTCAACTTCGTCACTAAAATGTACGAGTTCAAGTTGGCTCGGCGCCATTTTCCACTCTTCAATCAGTGCGTCTTTTACATAAGTCTTTTGGCGTTTAACTAAATGAGATGCAAGACAAACGCCTTTATTTAGCAATTTACTTAGCCCTTCAGCGGCAACATCACCAATATAAGGTGATAGATAGTGAGCAGGGTTCCAAATCGCTAAATCCAACAATGAAGACCAATGTTGGACAATCTGCATATCCCCTTCAATCACGATATCACCACGATTGATGAGTTGGGATAACTGCTGCTTGTCTTTGAGCTTCACTAAAGTAAACAATGACGTTTTAATGGTGCAATCTGCCGCTTCAGTCCATTCACTCAGCACATCAACATGATTTTCAGCAAAAATCAGGGTCAGTGTTTTATTGAGCTCTTTTAGTTCAATGGACATCACTTTGCCCGCCAAGCGCATTCTTGCGGGCTGTAACACTTTTTCTTTAAACAGCATATGGTTAAGAGAGGTTTCCATCATTGCTGTTATCAAAGAATACAAAACCGTATGCTGAGTTTCGTTATTTACTGATGGTGCTTCCATCTTAGAATTTAAATCCTTTATGCAAGGCGACAATGCCACCGGTCATATTGGTATAAGAAACTTGCTCGAAACCTGCGTTTTCCATCATCCCTTTCAAGGTTTCTTGATTAGGGTGCATACGGATTGACTCGGCTAAATAGCGGTAGCTATCAGGGTCATTGACGATGGCTTGACCAATACGTGGTAAGATATGGAATGAATAGGCATCATACGCTTTATTCAGTGGCTCAATGACTGGTTTTGAGAACTCTAATACCAGTAAACGGCCACCTGGTTTTAGTACTCGAAACATTGAACGTAGTGCTTTGTCTTTATCTGTAACGTTCCGCAAGCCAAAAGAAATGGTAATACAATCAAAATGGTTATCTGGGAATGGAAGTTCTTCTGCGTTAGCTTGAACATAATTAACGTTCCCCACAATGCCAAGGTCGCGTAATTTTTCACGCCCCATTTTCAGCATGGAGTCATTAATATCTGCCAGAACGACTTCCCCTTTTTCACCGACTAAACGTGAAAATTTCGCGGTTAAGTCACCTGTTCCACCAGCGAGATCCAGTACACGCTGGTTACGGCGTACACCACTTGCTTCAATCGTGAAACGTTTCCAGATACGATGAATACCAAATGACATCAAGTCATTCATTAAGTCATATTTTGATGCTACAGAGTGAAAAACATTCGCTACTAAGCCAGCTTTGTCCTCTTTGCCGACAGTGCGGAAACCAAAATCAATGGTTTCTTTCGTTGGTTCAGTCATTTCTCTTATGCCTGCTTATAATTCAAACTTTGTAGGAAGTGTAACAGCCTTTGAGGTAAAACCCTATCAGAAGTCTACGATTCAGCACAATTAGGCGAATCTGAGCGCTCAACAAGTTGAGGCTCAATAGGTTGTTTTATCTCTACCCCAAGCTCCTTAAAACTTTCCGCTTGGCTAATTAAATTGCCTCGCCCTTGAGCAAGACGTTTCATCGCCGAATGGTAAGTATTATTCGCTTTATCAAGGCTGGAGCCTAAAACTTGCATATCATCCACAAATAAACGCAGTTTGTCGTACATTTTTGCTGCCTTATCCGCAATTTCTTGGGCATTTTGCCCTTGCCGCTCATAACGCCATATATTATTAATTGTTCGAACCGCCACTAGCAAGGTTGATGGGCAAACTAACATGATATTTTGCCTTATCCCCTCATCAAGTAACTCAGGTGCTTCTTTCAACGCTAGCAAATAGGCTGGTTCAATAGGAATGAACATTAAAACGTAATCCAACGAACGGATTCCCGGTAACTGATGATAATCCTTTCGGCTCAGCATTCGCATATGATTACGAATGGAAGCGACATGGTTTTTTAACGCTTGTTGTTGTTCATGTGGATCTTCACTATTGAAATAATGCTCGTAAGACACCAATGACATTTTCGCATCAACAACCACATCTTTACCTTCTGGGAGATGGATAATGACATCAGGTTGATAACGGCTATTATACCCCGTATTGATACTAACTTGGGTTTCAAATTCACTGCCTTCGCGCAAACCAGAAACTTCTAAGATACGAGTTAGGATAGTTTCCCCCCAATTACCCTGTATCTTGTTATCCCCTTTTAGCGCACGCGTTAGGTTAACGGCCTCTTTGGTCATCTGATTGTTGAGTTGCTGCAACTGCCTAATTTCATAGGCCAATGTATGCCTTTCTTTCGCTTCTTCGCCAAAGCTTTGTTGAACTTGTTGACGAAAACCATCTAATTGTTCACGAAAAGGCGATAACATGGCTAATAAGCTTTTTTGCTGCTGTTCTGAGGCTCGACGCTCATTTTGTTCAAAAATACGATTCGCTAAGTTTTCAAACTGAGTCGTCAAGCGCTGCTCGCTGTTCTGTAAAATGCGTTGTTTTTCTTCGTTAGCGAGTTGATTTTGCTCTAACCGAGTGATGACTTCACGTAATTCAGCCTCTTGCTCTCGATTGATATCACGTTGTGTACGAAGCTCTTGATCAAGCCTGTCATACTCCTCTTTCCACTGAGCAAGATGCACATTTTTTTCATCGCTGGCTGCAAGTTGACGGTAAGCCTGTTGCAGTTCTTGATCTTTATGCGTAATTTTTTGGGCAATAGAAAACCACGTCGCTAAACCACCGACTAAAATGCCACTCAACGCACCAATAACGGCATATAAAAGAGAGGTATCCACGATTAAATCCTTACTTTACAAAGTCTAGAGTAAGGTAATGGGATACTGTATAAGTGTCCAGAGGTAATTTCATTTACAGCCGTTTATTTGCGAGCCGCTTCGCAAGCTTAGCCTATCCAGCTCGCAAACCATTTAAGGCCTAGCGCACCCGGCGCAAGGATGCCAAATGCCCAGATCATCGCAGAAGCAATGTTAGCAAGCTGGAAATGCCGTTGTGGCATCGCACAAATCCCCGCGACCAAAGGCACAACAGCTCTTAATGGCCCAAAAAAACGTCCAAAGAAAATTCCCCAGATCCCCCAACGATCAAAAAAGCGTTGCCCTTTATCAATCATTTGCGGGTTACGGGAAATTGGCCACATCTTGCGGACATTTTCTTTGTAATGGAAACCAAACCAATAAGAAAGCCAGTCACCAAAGAAGGCGCCTAATGCAGCAGCTAGCCAAATAGGCCAGAAGACAATATTGCTTTCGCCAATCAAAGCGCCAAGCGCCAGCAAAATCACAGTTGCAGGTAAAAGGAGAGATAGAAAAGCGAGAGATTCACCAAAGGCGAGAAAGAAAATAATTGGTAACGCCCATACTTCATGTTCGCGAGTAAAGTCCGTCACAACGGTCACTATTTCATTGAGCGTCACAGCACATTCCTTTCATCAATGGTTTGATGTATTACAGTAGCGAAAAACGTATAAATCAAGATTAAACAGGATAATAAATTCAGCTGAGTTATGTAGTCATTCCTTTATTTACACAACATCAGCCAACGTAACATCAATTATTCGAGGAAGTGTTGTTGCAAATCTTCACGCTGTTTCAGCCCTAAGCCAAAATCTGCTTCCAACCATTTATCTACATTACCATACTGTTTTTCAATGCTTTTCAAGGCTGTCTGTAAAAATTCTTCACGGACAGAATACACATACTCGAACTTTTTCACGATACTTTCACTCATGGTTTTTGCGTGTTCTTCAAGTAGGTGCTTACGATAGGGTGCTAATGTTTCGTTAGTGAGTAAATAGTCTTCCATTACCGTGTCGAGGTCAGCACCTAACGCAAATAGAACCAGCGCTGAGCCGACGCCAGTGCGGTCCTTCCCGACTGCGCAGTGTTGCACAATTCCACCTTTTTCTGGTTGTTGCAGCATACTCACCAACTGATGGTATGCAGGGTTATTGAGTGGCAATAACTCATACAAACGGAACATAAAGGCTTGCGGATCAAACTGTTCCAATATCTCTGGCGTGAGTTTATCTAAGTTTGCGGTAACTTCTTTTGCTAATGGGTTTGCTGGAGCATGAACATAATGCGCCCCCTGCCACACCACATCAGGCTTAGCAATAATTTCAACTTCGTCACGATAATCAATGATTTGAAAAAGATTTTGTGACTGTAAAACAGATTCATCATCTTGAGTTAAACGGTCTAATGCACCAGAACGGAACAGCACGCTAGGCTTGATTTTATTGCCATTTGATAGCTTTTTCCCGCCTAAATCGCGGAAGTTAATACCACCTTTAAGTGGAAGGACGGAAGGGTGAAGATAAGGTGTTGTTGACATAATTATTCCTTTTGCCCACAGCACACGTTCAAGTTGCGAATAAAAAAGATACAACCCAAACGATTAAAGGGCACATAATATTGATAATTGTTTTTATGACAATAACAGATCTAGTGCCTAAGAGGATCAGGATATTTTCTGGAAATTCATTACAAATTGTTAAAAATTTGACGGGGTTATATCTAGAGTGAATAACTTAAGAACAAGACTAAGCCCGCCTATTGTCTTTCCACAACCGAGTGAATTTTTAAATAGGCGAGCCAGTAAATCATTGACTACGATAAGCGACGTGCTGCTTCAACAACAATACTTAGCACATTACCTTCTGTTTTCTTCAGTAATGTTTCATTTGGAATTTCTTGTTGTGTACGGTTAACAATCACCCCTGCAACCATACCTGCACGTAAACCTTTACTGCTTGAGCACATAGTCAGTAACGTTGCTGATTCCATTTCATAGTTCATGACGCCCATGTCTTGCCACTCTTTCATTGAGCCTCTGAAATGGCGCATAACACGACCCGTATAGGTATCATAACGTTCTTGGCCTGGGTAGAAAGTATCAGAAGAAGCTGTTACACCAACATGAACGGTTGCGCCCGCATCTTTTGCCGCAGCAAACAATGCATTAGTACAATCAAAATCAGCCACTGCTGGGTATTCAAGTGGCGCAAAGTGCTGGCTAGCACCATCTAAACGTACTGCACCTGTAGTGACTAATACATCACCCACATTAATATCTTCTTGTATTGCACCTGTTGTACCAATACGTAAGAAGGTACGGATCCCTAATTGAGCTAGCTCTTCAACTGCGATAGAGGTAGATGGACCACCAATGCCCGTTGAGCAAATAATAACGGCTTTACCGTCGAGCTCACCCCGCCAAGAAGTGTACTCACGTAATGACGCAAGGTGTACAGGGTTATCCATCAGACGTGCAATTTTTTCAACACGGTTAGGATCCCCAGGAACAATCGCTACGGTTGCACCCTGTAAGTCACTTTTCTTTAAACCTAAGTGGAAAACGTCGGACATATCAAACTCCTTTACACAATGGCATCATTGAATTAATTAGCTGCTATTAATATAGCGATAAGCACAGGTTAATTTAGTGATGAGTATCTCTTTTAATGAAAACATCATCATTTTATTTTCAATAAAATGTGATTTTAATCACATTAAATGCGCCTTACAGCCTAAGTCGGGCTAAGATGCAATCAGTATAGATGAATGTACGCGATTATCGAAAATGTATTAAAGGGAGCTTTATCTTCCCTCTTACTGATAAGTTAGCTTATAATTTTTGTGTTAATCGCGTCCATTCAAAGCATTAAATTATGTTTTTATACATTTAGTTATACACAATGGTTCATTTTCATTGACCTGAAAAATAAATTGATCAAAATAGCGACCTACAATTTTTCGAATAATGCTCCATACTATGAATGAGAGCATCAATTGGCATGTTACCTAGGAGTCAAAAATGGGGCTATTAGATCAAATGTTAGGCATGGTTGCTGGCGACAAAATGCAACAATTTCAATCTGTTATTAAGTGGATTGAAAATCAAGGTGGCCTTTCTGGTGTCGTTGATAAATTTAACGAGCAAGGCTTAGGTGGCATTATTACTTCGTGGATTAGCGAAGGAGCAAACTTACCGATTGATGGAAGCCAATTAATGCAAGTTTTTGGTAACGTTAATATCCAAGAACTCGCGCAATCAGTGGGCTTAGATACACAATCGACCTCAGATTTAGTGGCGAAATACCTGCCTCAACTGGTTGACAGTGCAACACCGAATGGCGAACTGCCTGAAAGCCTTGATCTAGCATCTATTGGTATGAATCTGTTGAAGTCAAAATTATTTGGTCAATAAGTTAACTACCCGCACACGCCAAAAGGCGGTTTTCCCTGCCTTTTCAGACTGCTGACAAACCGATTAGGTTTGGCCGCAGGTTGGATAGGTTTTGAAAATAGGCGAGGAAAATCAATTTTTTGATTTTCGGCTGATAACACAAAGCAGGAAAAAACACGCTTTTATCCTGCTTTGTCAACAACCTCAAAAGGCAGATTTCCCTGCCTTTTATTCCGTATTTAAGATGTATGCTCATTTCTTAGCAGTTTCGCAGCTTCAACCATGTTGGCTAAAGCTTGGCGCGTTTCCGTCCAACCGCGAGTTTTCAGTCCACAGTCTGGGTTGACCCATAAACGCTCAACAGGAACACGTTTTGCCGCTTTTCTGAGCAGTGCAACAATCCATTCTACATTCGGCACATTCGGTGAGTGAATATCGTACACACCCGGCCCAATTTCATTTGGGTAATCAAAATCTTCAAATGCATCCAATAAATCCATATCTGAACGAGATGTTTCAATGGTAATCACGTCTGCATCAAGTGCTGCAATCGAATCCATGATGTCATTGAACTCGCAATAACACATGTGGGTATGAATTTGCGTGTCATCTTCGGCAACTGCCGCACTCAGTTTAAAAGCATCGACAGCCCATGTTAAGTATGCCGCCCACTCATTCCTACGTAGAGGTAAGCCTTCACGTAACGCAGGTTCATCAATTTGAATGATACCAATACCCGCTTTTTGTAAATCATCCACCTCATCACGCAGCGCAAGTGCGATTTGTTTTGCAATGGTTTCACGGCTAACATCTTCACGTGGGAATGACCAACACAAGATGGTGACAGGACCCGTTAACATGCCTTTGACAGGTTTTTCCGTTAGCGATTGCGCATATTTCGCCCATTCAACGGTAATTGCCTCTGGGCGGTTAATATCGCCGATAATCACTGGGGGCTTCACACAACGCGAGCCATAGCTTTGTACCCAGCCATTTTGCGTAAACACATAGCCATCAAAGTGTTCACCGAAATATTCCACCATGTCATTACGTTCAGCTTCACCGTGCACCAACACATCGATATCCAAAATTTCTTGTTCTTTAATCGCTTGTTTGATGTGCTCGCTGATATTTGTACGGTAATTGTTTTTATCCACATTACCTTTTTTGAAGTCTAACCTTAATGTTCTAATTTCACTGGTTTGTGGGAAAGAACCGATCGTAGTCGTTGGCCATAACGGTAAGTTGAAACGTTCGCGCTGAAGCTGCGCACGTTGAGGATATGGGCTAGCACGTTCTGCATCCCCCTCACGAATTGCCGCTAAACGTTGTGCTACAGTAACATTATTCACTCGAGTTGATGTTTTACGAGCACGAATTGGAGCACTGTATGTTTCTAACGTTGCAATGTTGGCATCAGTGGGTTGATTAAGTGCTTTACTCAGCAGGGCAAGCTCCGCACATTTTTGTAATGCAAACGCAAACCAGCTTTTCACTTCCGCATCTAAACGCGTTTCATCATTCAAATCAATTGGGCTATGCAGCAGTGAACAAGAGGTTCCAACCCATACAGGACGCTGGCCTAGCAGTGGTTTTACTTGGGCAAATTTTTCACCCAGATCGGCTTTCCATACATTACGACCATTAATCACGCCTAGCGATAAAACCCAGTCAGCAGGCAGCGCTTGGTGCAGTTTTTCAATATCATCTGAACCCGCCACAGCATCAATATGTAAGCCCTGTACAGGTAACTGTTTGATGATATCTAGATGATGGCTAATCCCATCAAAATACGTGGTAAGTAGTAGCTTTGCTTGACCAGATAGCGCTTGATAGGTCGATTGGTAGGCATGTTGCCACTCAACCGGTAAATCCAGCACTAATGCAGGTTCGTCAATTTGCACCCACTCAATGCCTTTTTCAGCTAAGCGCGCCAATATTTGTTGGTAGACAGGCAGTAATTCATTCAGCAATGATAAGCGATCGAATGATTCACCTTTGACCTTTCCTAACCATAGGTAAGTAATTGGCCCCACAATGACAGGTTTAACCTTGTGCCCTAATGCAAGTGCTTCGTCAACTTCATCAAATAATTGATTCCAAGATAGGGCGAATTTTTGCCCTTTTTGGAACTCAGGCACGATGTAGTGGTAGTTCGTGTTAAACCACTTTGTCATTTCACCTGCTGGTGCGGGAGTTCCTGTTGGCGCACGGCCACGGGCAACTCTAAATAAAGTATCCAAATCAATAGAACCATCTTCGTTTTGATGGCGTGGTGGTACGTTACCTAATAACAAACTGGTTGTCAGAATTTGGTCATACCAAGCAAAATCCCCAACGGGTAATAGTTCAACACCCGCATTTTTTTGCTGTTCCCAATGACGAACACGCAATTCATGACCCACCGCTAAAAGTGCAGATTGGTCAATCTTGCCTGCCCAATAATCTTCTTGTGCTCGTTTTAGCTCTCTTTTCAGACCGACGCGTGGAAAACCAAGTGTATGATTTATAACAGACATATTGACCCCTTAAAATATTTAGCCGTCTAGATGTTTACACATCCATAATCAACAGGTACTGTATAAAGCACAAGCGCAAATATTTCATTGTCACCGTGAAGGTTTCTCATGATCGAATTAAAACATTTAAAAACATTGCAAGCGCTCAGCCAATACGGTTCATTAGCGGCAACAGCAACACACTTGCACCAAACACAATCGGCTCTGTCACATCAGTTTAGTGATTTAGAGCACCGGTTAGGCTTTCGCTTATTTGTGCGAAAAAGCCAGCCATTACGTTTTACGCCACAAGGGGAAGTGTTACTGCAATTAGCGCAGCAAGTATTGCCATTGGTCAAAGATGCCATTCGTGTCTGTAATGAACCGGGAGTTTGTGCACTGCGTATTGCAATCGAGTGCCACAGTTGTATTCAATGGCTAACACCTGCGCTACAACAGTTTAGGCAGACTTGGCCGCAAGTGAGTGTCGATTTTAAATCAGGTGTAACTTTCGACCCACAACCTGAATTGCTTTCAAGAGAGCTTGACCTTGTGATGACATCCGATATCCTGCCTGACCAAGGTATTCATTACACGCCAATGTTCGATTATGAAGTGAAACTGATTGTGGCAAGTGACCACCCGCTTGCGAAAAAACCGCAAATAGCCCCCCACGATTTAGCGGATGAAACCTTATTGCTCTACCCTGTGCAACGGGAGCGTTTTGATGTTTGGCGTCATTTTCTGCAACCCGCAGGCGTTTCACCGAACGTAAAAAATGTAGATAACACGCTGATTCTAATTCAAATGGTCGCGGCCAAAATGGGTATCGCCGCATTACCCCATTGGGCAGTCGACTCCTTTGAAAAACAAGGATTGATTAAGACTAAAACGTTGGGAAGTGGCTTGTGGAGCCGACTGTACGCTGCATGCCGTGAAGGAGAACAGCGCCAGCCAGCTATTGAGGCATTTACCGAGACCGCGACGGATCACGCTGTGGAGAACCTTTCGTATGTAAAACCCGCGAAAGTATCCAGCGCTTATGCACCCAAAGAGACGCAATTATTAGGCTCGATCCAATGGTAAAACTCAACCAATTAGGATGTTGCTGCCAAATGGCGAAATTCACTAATAGGCCAGCTGGGACCATCATGTTATTCATGATAGCAAGGGTTCCAGCATCCACTTTTGTCGCCCCATAGTTCCACATAAAATAGCCAATACCCGATGCAGCAACACCAAGCCACAGCAGTACTCCCCATTGGAGATTTGTGGTTGGCATCATGGATTTATTACCAAACAGCAACCAGCCAATAAGTGCCACTAAGGTTGCGCCCAGATAGAACCACGAGAAAGCCTGATGTTGAGGAATGGGATGTACCTCCATTAAACGCTTATACCCCACCTGCCCGATAGCAAAAAAGATATTCGCTAACTGCACGAACAAGAGCCCTAACCAGAACGATTCACTCAAATGGTCATAGCGGATAATTGCTGCCCCAATCACCGCCAGCAAAGAGCTAAATAAATACCCTTTACGCAGTGGCTGACGCTCTAATAAATCATAAATTAGCGTGACATACAGTGGCGTTAATACTGTAAATAGCAAAAATTCCGCCACCGTTAGGTATTGATAGGCATGGAAAACAAATAGGTACATGATCCCAAGCTGGCAAGCGCCCACTAACATATAAAGTGAAATCACTTTAGCGCTAAATTGACGCCAGCGTAGGAAAGGTAGAAAGACCAGTGAAGCAAGGCCAACACGGACTAACACTGAAAACCAGCTGTCGACTTGGCCTGCTAAATATTCACCAATCAAACTAAAAGACGCCGCCCAAAGCAGCGTCGTGATAACGAGTAACCACATAATGCTGTATTCTGTCTCAAACTAAAGAATGTTGAGTAGAATACTCGGTTTTTCGTTTTAATGCTCTTTTTCGATCAGCACGGCTTCTAATAAATCCAAATCGACCAATAAAGATTGCAGGGTTTCATTGCTGATTTTTTTCGTCGCACGTAAGTGATAAAGTTCACCACGTTCAGCACGCAATGCCGTCAGACGAAAACGCCGCTCAAGGTCTTCAATTTGCAAGTTATGTTCAATTTCATCTTGCCCTGCCGTACGGCGCCTTAAGTAACCTGTTACACGGGAAGCGACCTCGCTGATATCTTCTGAGTCGAGCTTTTCATCCACATCCGCAGATAAACGCTCCTCCATTTTATTCAAACTGACAATCGCTACTTCGGCCATTTTTGCTTTCGCCATGCGAATTTCGCTAGCATCCGCTTCTTTGTCACCCACTTTGAAATTACGTAGCAATAACGGCAGTGCGATCACTCCCGCAAAAATGGAGAACAAAATAACCCCAGCGGCGATAAACACAAGCTGATATCGGGCGGGGAACGGTGACCCATCCGTTAAAAATAGCGGTATAGAGAGTACACCCGCTAAGGTAATCGCCCCACGCACCCCCGCAAAAGAAGCCAGCCATAGCTCTCGCACAGTATAATTTGCAAATTGCAGCGGTTTTTTCTTTAAGAACAAGCGGCTAAACCTTTTCATCAGCCACAGCCAACAAAAACGCAGTAGTAACAAAGCAAAATAAATAATGGCAACAGCAGCAAACAGCATCCACGTTTCAACACTTGGGTCAAGATCCGCTTGGATGACAGAGGTTTGCCATATCCCCGGCAGCTGTAGCCCTAACATGATGAAAACTAAGCCATTAAATACAAACTCTAACATCGACCAGACGCTATCTGCACGCAAGCGCATTGCCAGTGGTGCATTACGGATCACGCCAGATTTAGTGATGGTCATCCCTGCAGCAACTGCGGCTAAAATACCTGAAAAACCAATGTGCTCAGCAATCATGTATGAGGCAAATGGCAGTAATAACATAAAGACAATTTGCGTTGCAGGATCATCGCCACTCCAACGACTCATTAACCGTAAAGATTTACTGTACAGCCACGTCACAACAATCCCTGCCAGCAAGCCCCCCACAGCGACTTTGAAGAATTCAATGGTTACCCCTGACGTACTGAACACCATAGTACCCATTGCAATGGCAACCGCAAATTTCAACGCAACCAGACCAGACGCATCATTCATCAATGCCTCACCTTCAAGGACACTCATCATGCGTTTAGGAATACGCCCTTTCCCCACAATGGAGGATAGTGCAACCGCATCCGTTGGGGAGAGTACCGCAGCAAGGGCAAATGCGGCAATGAGTGGAATACCTGGCATTAACCAATAAATTAGGTAGCCGATACCAATAACGGTAACCAATACCAAAACCAGTACGAGAATAAAAATTTCTCGCCCATTTTGGAAAAACTCACGAGTTGGTGTCTTCCAGCCATCAACAAACAGCAAAGGCGGGATCAACAGAACCATAAACAGCTCAGGGTCAAACGTGACATGCAAGCCAAATTGTGGCCAAGCCAACAACGCACCAATAGCGATTTGAATAAGCGGAAGCGGAATATGGATAGGAAGAATTTTAGCAGCAACCCCTGAAACAGAGACGGCTAAAATCAAAATAAGAATAGTAAAGAAAATTTCCATGTTGCCCTTACTGATTAACCTGACGACCAGAACTCAAAATTGCCTGCCGCCGCATAGTAAGAGATAGCACCGTCCAGACCTCGATTATGACAATCAAGCAGCTACGAGTGGAAAAACAGTCCATCCACTTAACTCACCGCCCTATATCTATTCTATCCCTAGCTACCGTTCTATGGGAAAAAAATTTATACATTGCGATTAATCGAAATAATGCGTTACAAGGCGGTAACAACCCCCGCCTTGCAAATAGAATTAACTTTAGATTGCTAAGTCAGCAGCATAAAATGCCACCAAAAGTACCGCAATCACAACAGTTCCGATATTCAGTTTACGCCATTCACCTGCGCAAATACGGCCAATCACTAACGCAGCAAAGCCAAGCATAATACCTGTTACGATATTGCACGTCAGGACGATAAACACTGCACACAACAGGCCAGACATCGAATCAACAAAGTCATCAAAGTCTAGTTTTGAAACGTTACTTAACATTAACAAACCAACGTACATCAGTGCTGGTGCTGTCGCATAAGCTGGTACGAGGTATGACAATGGGGATAAGAATAGGATTAACAAGAATAAAACACCGACAACAACAGCGGTTAAGCCTGTTCGACCACCTGCGGCGGTACCGGCAGCGGACTCAATATAAACCGCCGCGGGTGAAGCACCAATTGCACCTGCAAAAATGCTGCTTACGGAGTCAGCGGTTAATGCTTTTCCACCATCAATGATTTGGCCATCTTTGTCTAATAGATTAGCTTGCCCAGCCACTGCACGGATAGTACCCGTCGCATCAAATACCGCGGTCATTACCAATGCCAATAAACTTGGTAATACCATTGGTTGTAACGCCCCCATGATATCCATGTTGAACACCAAGGAAAGACCATCATCACCCAATGATGGTAATTTAAATAGGCCTTGATATTTCACCGCGGGGTCGAAAATCAAACCAATGATTGAAATCGCAATAATTACTAATAACACGCCACCTGGTACACGGCGTTTTTCCAATCCGAAAATAACAGCAAGACCTGCTAGAGACATTAATACAGGGAAGGAGGTAAATTCACCTAAAGCAACCGGTAGGCCTGCATTTGGATTTTTAATTACTAAACCGACCCCATTTGCCGCGATTAATAATAAAAATAAACCAATACCAATCCCTGTACCATGAGCAATCCCCATTGGCATATTACGTAAAATCCAACTACGAATACCTGTTACAGAAATAATGGTAAACAAGCACCCCATGAGAAATACTGCGCCTAACGCAACAGGGATACTAATTTGCTGGCCTAATACCAAGCTGAAAGCGGTAAATGCGGTGAGTGAAATCGCACAACCAATGGCCATCGGTAAATTTGCCCATAGACCCATTAATAACGAGCCGAAACCTGCCACTAAGCAAGTCGCAATAAACACAGCAGTAGGCGGGAAACCAGCTTGCCCCAACATACCAGGCACAACAATAACAGAGTAAACCATCGCTAAGAATGTGGTTAACCCTGCGATGATTTCACGGCGAACAGAAGAGCCGCGAGCTGTGATCTTAAAAAATGAATCCAATTTGCAGTTGGATGAAGCCTGTTGGCCTGACATGGTGTACCTCTGCTGTTAATGGTAAACGGACATTCTAAAAACCAATAAGTCTATATGCCCATCTTATTGGCTCATCATACATCCGCTGACGTAAACGATTACGTTTTTATAAAAGCTAAATTGACTGAGAAAAAAACCCAATCAAAACAATGGCGCAATCGTTTGGCTTAAAAATAAGAATAAGGCGTATTGTGAGGAGAGCAATTATCGTTCGAAAGCAGGTAAATGATCAAGTGTTTTTAGTTTTTTTGTCTACATTCACCCCATTTTCCACCACAAAAAATAGAATAAAGCCTCCACTGATAAAGAGCGTTCTGTTAATTATGCTTATTATTTATCACCCTTTATTAAAAATAAAACCAGGTAAAAACAACTAATTCATTTTCATATAGACTTTGTTTAGGCCACGCGATTATTTTCTTTGGTACAATCACTGAATATTTGCTTACAAAACGTTTAGCTAACTCATTATTATTTCATGGTAAAATAGTTTAAACATGCGTTATCAAATAATATTTTTTTAACAGAATATATATATCTGTTACTCCGTAAATATTATTTTTTAATATATAAACTGAATTATTATTTACCATGTTTACTATTTTATTTTTATCACAACGAATTAAAGTCTTAAATGAATATGCCAAATAGAAATACACCATTCATCACGTTGCAACGGGGTGTTTTACTGCTTTTTATCGGTTTTCTTGCCCTATATTTACTCCCCGGTATTTATAGCCACAGCCCATGGAAACAAGATGAAAATTACAGTTTTGGTATTATTCAAACCATGTATGAAACGGGGCAGTGGCTCGTCCCAACCAACGCGGGTGAGCCTTTTATGGAAAAACCTCCGCTGTATTATTGGGTTGCCACACTAACATCCCATTTATTTTCAGGGTTTATGCCCCTTTATGATGCTGCACGAACCGCCAGTCTGTTTTTTTCGGTGGTTAATTTTTCATTTTTTATTCTTTTGGCTCGTCGCTTTTTTATCGCAAAAGATTTTACTGATACTCGTATTTGGATTGCATTTGCACTGTATGCTTGTGCGCCGGGGATCATCCGCCATAGCCATGATATGTTTACTGATGTCGCCCTAATAGCAGGTGCAACTATCGGGCTTTATGGGTTATTAGGCTTGATTCAACAACAAAAAATGGGAACGTCTGCTGTTTGGCTTTGCGTAGGCACCATTGTAACGATGCTCTCAAAAGGCGTCTTTATTCCTGGTGTTCTGTGGATTTGTCTATTGTTAGCCCCTGTATTTTTAGCCCAATGTCGTACAAAACAATTTTGGCTCTACAGTGTTGCTGCTGGCTTAGTCGCCCTTCTTGCTATTCTCCCTTGGCCAATTCTGCTTTACTTGCAGCACCCAGATTTATTTATAGTTTGGTTTTGGGAAAATAATGTCGGGCGTTTTTTTGGCTTTTCTGTTGAAAAACTAGGTGCAAAAGCGAATTTAACACGAATTCCCGCAGCCGTTTCATTGTTTGCATTGCCATCAGGTTTATTATCCGTGGCCTACTTCTTACGCCACCCAATCAAACGCTTAATGAATACCAACACCTACTTACTGGTATTATTTCCACTCTTAGGTATCGTATTTTTGCAAATTTCGGCCTCAGGTCGAGCATTATACCTTCTTCCTTTTATTGCACCGATGGCCATTATTGGCACACCTGTACTGTTGACCATTCCTGAAAAAATCGTAAATGGGGTTTCGCGCTTCTGTGCGGTATTTTGGTCATTATTGGTCGTGTTTTTGTGGGTCAGCTATTTCATTGTACTAACGGGCCACCATCAAGAATACTTAACACTGTTTAGCCGCTGGCTTCCTATGAGTTACCAAATGCCTTTTTCCGCTATCACTTTTTTCTGCGGGGTATTTATTACACTCGTTTGGTTCTTACGTAACCGAATCATTCCAAACCTTTCCCCTGCTTTTCAAATGATGAAAAACTGGGTGCTTGGCCTCTGCACCGTTTGGGGCGTGATCTTAACGTTATTTTTGGGTTGGATTGATTACACAAAAGGTTTCGAAGGGGTCTTTGTCGATTTAGAACAACATTTAGCAGGGCAATATACAGCAAATGATTGCATGGCATCCGATAACATTGGGGAATCTGAAGCACCAATGCTTTACTACTACACAAAAGTTTTGCACCAAAGGCAAGATAGGTTCGAAAAACCGGAGCACTGCCGCTGGTTAATTGTGTTATCAAAAGAGGTACAGCCTGCCCCACAAGGTATGACACTGTTTTGGCATAGCCATAGGCCAGATGAATACCGTGAAAACTTAGTGGTTTATAAAATCACAGAATAGACTAGAGCGGGTGCACACACCCGCTAAAAGCTAATATGTTGTTTGCTCAGCAACTTGAGCACTGTATTTCTCACGGGTAAACCACAAGAAAATAGCCGCGGACAAAATCAGTAAAATAGGTAAGCCTGACGGTGAAATTGATGTCGCCACCCCAGCGAGTAGAGGGCCGGATAGGTTACCAATCCCCCATAGCATCGCTGCTGCCGCATTCGCAATAATTAGCTCATTCGCTTTAAAATATTGGCCAATTTGCACCAATGCAATGGTATAAATTGCACCTGCCGTTGCACCCAACACAAACAATAATACCCAGATTAAATAAGGCTGAGTGATGGTGAATGGCAGTAAAATACTGGCAGCCAATGTTACTACACCACAAATTCGATAGAGTTTCTCTCGATTCATATGGTCGGCAAGCCAACCAAAAGGCAGTTGCATGATTGCATCACCCGCTAAAATCGCGCTGATCATCAGTGCAGCCACCGCTTCAGTGTGCCCCATCCCCATTCCATAGATAGGGAACATGGATAAAATTGTGCCATCAAAAAAGGCGAAAAATAAAATCCCCCCACAAATTCCCGGTGCAACTTTCACAAATTGGATAATGGAAAAATTTGATTTTTCTGCTGTGGCTGCGATACGGTCACCCACTTTTTGATCCATTAAGATAAATAACACAACTGAAATCAGGTGGATCAGGGTACAAATAAGCAAAGGGGATTTATCTTCTACACCATAATAAGCAATAAAAGAAGGTCCAAGTAACTGGCTCACCGTAAATACTGTGGTATAAATCGCTAAAATTCGCCCTCGCTTATTTTCAGGTGATAGCTCATTAATCCATGTTTCACCTAAGCAAATCATGACACCACTGGCAAGCCCGGTTATCAGCCGTAAAGGAAATAATAACCAAAGAGGCAGTGAGCTTAATAACGGTAATAAACTAATACCTGAAATAATGGTGGCAATTAACATCGCCTTGCGCTTGCCTGACCATTGCACAATACGTTGTACAACAGGAGCAATTAAAAACATCCCTAAAGCTGGTGCCGCGGAAATGATACCGATTGTGAGCTCATTAACACCATAATTGTTTAATCTCAATGCCACCATTGGAATACTTAGCCCAATGACGATACCGATAACGGCAATACTGGTAGTAATGGTAAAAATAGCAAATGAAGGGGAATGTCGAAAATTGTGTAAACACTGATTATCAGAGCTCATTTTAGTATTAATCTGAATCCTTAATTAAAGAATTAGATTTTAACTCCATAAAATTAATTATTAACAATATAAAAAACCGCCGCATTATTAATAAACCTAATAATGCCAGCGGTGATTGTAGCATGCCGCCTATATTCTGCTATTTATCTTTATAAAATAAATCTTCGTCTTTACGCAAATTTTATAATTAAAGAACAAAGAAATATCGATATAATAAGACAATACCTGAAACTAAAATAACGAGATTAATAATTTTCAAAAAGGCTTCGCGGGAAATTTTTAATGTAATATGCCTTCCCACCCAAGTTCCAAGTAACATTGCAGGGCTAAATGCTAATGCAATCAATAAAATATCAAGATTAAGATACACCCCCATAACGAGAAAGATCACCACGCGAGTTAGTGTACTAAAGCCAATTAACGTCATTTGGGTAATACGAAAACGCTGTTTATCTTCAATACGGCTTGATAAATACATTGCATAAATAAAACCACCACTACCAAATAATGCGCTAAAAACGCCCCCTATCAGGCTAAAGGGCACAACTAGTGCTTTTGAAAAGGGTTTTTGGGCTTTTTTTGAAAAAAAAGCATTCAATACGTAACCAATAACAAAAACCCCTAATAATAAAACTAAAATATCCGGCCGTGTTTTTAATAAAATGGCAGCGCCAATTAAGCTTCCCACTACCATGAGTGGAATTATCCATTTTATTTCCTGATAATCCGCGTTTTTTCCATCTTTAAATAAATTTAATACAGCAGCTGTTAAGTCAATTAAAGCCAAAATAGGAACAATCATATTCAATGGCAAATACATTGCTAGTACAGGCGTAGCAATGAGTGCAGAGCCGAACCCCGCCATTCCAAAAACAATATAAGCAAACAACAATGTCGCAAAACAAATCGCCATTTCTGGTGAGAATAATTCAAACGGCATAGCACTGAACTCCGAAAGTTTTTAACACTCAAACTATAGTTACTATCAAATTTATTAAATAGTTTTATTTTTTTGATTTTTAAAAATTCAAATCTCTATCAAAAAATCAAATAACACATTGAAATAGTATGGATAACCAAGAGTATGTGATTTGATTCACTGAGTGATGTAGAATTAGCACAATAAACCAATATTCAGGGAAAGGTATGACGTGGATAAAAAAATTAATATAAAAATTGGCCAAAAGGTTCGTTTACTCCGACAAGCGAGAAATCTTTCGCTTAACGAACTTTCTCGCCTTTCCGGCATATCTAAAGCTGCACTATCAAAATTAGAATCAGGTGATTCAAACCCACGCATCGACACATTAGAATCCATTGCCGTTGCCCTTCGCTTTCCCCTAAGCGATTTATTTACGCGACAGCACGAAGCCTACCCTTATTTCGTAAAATCTACACCGGGTGATGAAAGCGAGTACTCCCAACAATTTAAATTTCGTATCAGCATGGGAAATATCTCGGAAATCTGGCAATTAACAATGAAACGAGGCGCAATCATTAATAGCCCCGCTCATATGACAGGAACCCATGAACATATTATGGTTAACTCAGGTTCGCTTATGTTACGCTTAAACAACGATCAAAATGTTGTCTTAGAAGCAGGGGATTTTTATGCATTCAGTGGTGATTTTCCGCATTCCTACCTGTGTATGGACGGAGAACTTCAAGCTACGGTAGTCATGACATATTCACACATCAGTGATGGTGTTTAAGCGACGGCATGCTGCGCATCATAGCTGATACGTAAAGTCCCTTTTTTAAATTTCATCGACTTAATTGAAAAATGGCAAATGCTATCTAATGAAGCAACATGCGTTCCCCCGCATGGCATCTCTTCTGTTTGGTCGATGTAACTTATCCGCATTTCGCCATTTTGTTTAATATCAACCTTGCGAGCACTCTGTAAGCTTTGATTTATAATATCTTCAATTTGTGCGCTATCCAGCTCTTCAAAAGGTGTTACCTGACTTTCCATCATGGTAAATTCCACCCGGGACTCATCTGGGAAGTGATGCCCTTTTTGTGCCATCCAGCCAAAACGACGCAATTCCCAATTCAATAAATGCCCTGCAGTATGGAGTGCCGCATAACGTTGGCGCTTCTCACTATCCACTTTCGCAGTGACCCTTTCTTCAGCATTGAAAGAAGTCCCTTCGGGTAAATAAGCGACAATCAACCCATCTAAGTGTTTCTTAATACGAACAGCAAGTCCATTAATCCAAGCGGTATCCGCAGGTTGGCCACCACCTTGAGGATGGAAAATATTCTCCTCAAGCGCAACCCAGTCCCCTTCCTCATCACGCCCTTTATTAACTAGTTTTGTTTCAACTTCATATTGATAGGTATTTGAAAGATAGATGTTGTTTTGCATCACTTTTGTTCCTTTTATTTGGCATCATAAACTTAGAAACTTTTTATTTATCTTTTAATGTTATACCACCATCGTTCGTTTTAGGAAACCCTGAGATTAATATTATTAGGCTAAAAAATAAGCCCATACCAAAGTATGAGCTTATTGGAAATCTAAGCTTAAGAATTACTGCAAATAATTTTGCATTGTTTCAAACAGCTGTAGGTTATCGCTGAAACGCACTTCCCTAACATCTTCGAGTTTTTCAACTTGGTTAATCATTTGCGATAAGCGTTCATCTTTTTGGACTAATAACCAAATTCGGCTTTCGTCTTTATCTTTAATTGGCATACAAAGAATGCCATCAACGTTAAATGCTCGACGCGCAAACAGGCCACAAATATGCGACATAACCCCAGGGTGGTTACGAACAATTAATTCTAAAGCAATTGGGTGATGTTCAAGTACCATAATTACGCTCCAATCATATCAATATTAGCGGCACCCGGTGGAACCATTGGATATACCTTCTGATTCACATCGATCAGGGCATGAATTAAACAAGGGCCTTTGGTATTCATTACTGCTTCCAGCGCCATTGCAGGATCTGCCTCATTATTCAAATCACAGGTTTGTAAACCAAACCCTGCCGCTATCTTAATAAAGTCAGTTTGGTACGGATAAGCTGCAGCAAATATGCGATTTTCAAAAAATAAATCTTGTTGCTGATGAACCATGCCCAGCGCTTGGTTATTCATCAAAACAATTTTGATATTTAATTGGTGCTCAGCTGCTGTCGCTAATTCCTGAATATTCATCATTAGGCTGCCATCACCAGAAAAACAAACGATGTTTTTTTCAGGCTCAGCCAAAGCGGCACCAATCGCAGCAGGTAAACCAAAGCCCATCGTACCTAAACCACCTGAAGTCAACCATTGGCGGGGACGAGATAACGGATATACCTGCGCAGCCCACATTTGATGCTGGCCAACATCTGTCGTGACAATGGCATCTTCACCCGCTGCACGGGCAGCCGCTAACACCAGCCCATAGTGATTTAATGGGTTATCTGCTTCACTCAAGTTTAATGGGTATTTTTCTTTTAGCTCATCAACTCGTTTGACCCATTCAGTTCGCGTATTTCGCTCAACCAATGGCAGTAATAATTCTAAAATTTGCCCTGCATCTGCATGGATAGCAATATCTGGGCGCTTAATTTTACTGATTTCCGCTTTATCGATATCAACGTGAATAATTTTTGCATTAGGGCAGAATTTTTCGGCTTTTCCGATGGCTCTATCGTCAAAACGTGCACCAATAACAATCAGTAAATCCGATTCTTCCATAGCCATATTGGTACTTGCTGCGGCATGCATCCCAAGCATCCCTAAGTACAACGGGTGTCGCATAGGTACAGTACCCAATGCCATCAAGGTCATGGTTGTAGGTAAAGAAGCTTTTTCAGCAAATGCAACCGCCGTTTCTGTCGATGCAGAACTGATTACACCACCACCAAAATACAACACTGGACGTTTGGCTTCATTAATCATCTGCGCCGCTTGGATCACTTTTTCCATATCAAATGTTGGCGCTTTATCTTTCGGTAAAACTTCAGGTATCTCAGTTAATTCAATGGTCGCGGTTTGAACATCTTTAGGTATATCAATCCAGACTGGCCCTGGGCGACCTGATTCAGCGATACGAAAAGCATCACAAATCACTTGTGGTAAATCATTGATGCTACGAACCAAATAGTTATGCTTAGTCACAGGGATAGAAATACCATAAGTATCAACTTCTTGGAACGCATCGGTCCCTATCATTGAAGAAGGCACCTGTGCTGTAATACAAACCAATGGGATAGAATCTAATTTTGCGTCGGCAATTGCAGTCACTAAATTGGTTGCTCCAGGGCCACTCGACGAAATGCACACGGCAGCTTTGCCCGTTGTACGAGCAATACCTTGGGCAATAAACCCTGCGCCTTGCTCATGACGAGCAAGGATATGGCGAATTTTTTTACTTTTTCCTAATGCGTCATAAAAAGGCAGAGCTGCCCCGCCTGGAATACCTGAAACAATAGTAATCCCATGTTTTTCAAGTAAATGTACAATTAACTCTGCACCCGTAAAACGTTTTTTTTGTGGTGATGTGTTGCCCGATTCGCTCATCATAATTATCCTTTGCTAGCCTGCGGATTTGAGCGAGAGTGAATAAAAAACCCCGCTCGGTTTGCGCCGGCGGGGTTTCTAAATCTGCGTTGATTTGTACCCGTTACGGCGCTAAGCCCACGACCACCACCACACGCACGACCACCGCAGCACGTGGCGCGGTTAGTAGTAGGTTTGAGTGATTAAAAGTCATGTTCACGGGTTTTTCCTGTTTTAGTCTGTTTGCTTAGTTTTTGTTATTTTCTTAACTCCCTTTAAGAAAACATAATTTTTTTATCCTGACAATCATTTTTTCGCTTTTCAGCCCTAATCCCTCCTAAATGCGAACGTCATCACACTCAATGAAATCAGCGTTATTAACTTAATTTTAGCCAAAATAAAGTTTTATCAACTAATCCACTAAGGTTCATTTTATCACTTGACTTAAAGTTAACTTGAAGTTGTAGCATAGAAGCTCAAAGCATGAACTCTAAAACAGAAATCATACTTAATGAATTGATTTTATTACCTTTACAAGAAAGAGGTTTCTATGCCAAGGTCTGTCTGGTGGTTAGCCACTACGCTTGCATTATTTATCACAGGGAATGCTATTGTTCTGTCAGTTGCCGTGGTCATTGGCGAAAACCTCGCAACCGACCCAAAAAATGCAACAATTCCTCTGTTAAGTCAGTATGTTGGCTTAATACTGGCAACAATTCCCATTGCCTTTTTGATGCAAAAATACTCAAGAAGGATTGGGTTTATTATTGGCAATATTGGTGGCCTGATTGGTGCTGGCTTATCCATCGTGGGGGTTTTAGAAAGTAATTTAGTCTATTTTTCTATTGGCTTATTTTTCACGGGTATTGCGATTGGAACTGCACAACAATTTCGTTTTGCCGCTATCGAAGAAGCCCCTGTTTCCCTACGGGCGAAAGCGATTGGCCTTGTGATGAGCGGTGGTATCGCCGCTGCCTTAATTGGCCCAACACTGGCTATTACGACTCAAGGATTTTTTGCAAAGTATCCGTTCGCAGGCCCTTTCGTCACATTAGCGGGTATTTATGTTATCGCATTTATTTTATTGCTCATCGTACCGCTGAAAAAAGTGGAGAAAGCACCACACGATGAAAATTTAATTAAACGAAGTTATAAAACATTGTATTCACAACCTATTCTGAGATTAATCGCGATTGTTAGCGCCATTGGTTATGCCATTGTCGTCTTTACTTTTGCGTCAATCCCATTATCAATGAAGCAACATGATTTTCCATTTTCATCAATTGCAATTGTGTTTCAGTTTCACGTATTGGGAATGTTTGCCCCCTCATTTTTTACAGGAACATTAATTCACCATTTAGGGGCAAAACGCATTATTTTATGTGGCATCATTTTATTGATTTTATCTGCTGTAATGAATTTATTAGGTAATGATTTTTATCACTATTTATTCGCAGGTATTTTTGTTGGGGTGGCTTGGAATCTCATTTTAATCAGTACAACTAATTTACTTCCCCACAGCTATGAAGCTCACGAGAGAGCAAAAGTGCAAGGAATGACCGATTTTCTAATCTACTTTTTTGGTGGTGTTGGTAGCCTAGGAGCGGGTGTACTCTTTTTTACCTTAGGATGGCAAACAATGAATATATTATCCATTGCAATTTCAATCGCTATCTTGATCAGTTTTTTGGGCCTCAAAAAATACATTCCAACACACTGATCGGTATGAACAGTCTCGATCCTGACGGTTATATTGCTTAGCATAGGATCGAGGCACAGTTATCGTTCATTTAGCCCGCTTCCTGATAAATATATTATCTTAAGGCAAACACTACTGGTTATAGATTAATTTAAATTCGCTATTAATGCCATTTAACAAATTAACAGCCTGTATTTGTACTTGTTTAGTATTTATTTATTGGCGGTTTACTTAATGAGGGATATGATTAAAAAGTAACTAGTAGGAAAAACATTATGTATAAAGAAATCCCTGTTCCCTATAATGGGAAATACACAGAATTTCAATCTACAGTTGTTAATGAAATAATCGTTTGGATTGAAATGAACTTAACCAGTCGTCTATTACTGGATGACATCGCACTAAAATCTGGATATACAAAATGGCATTTACAAAGAGTATTTCGTAAGGTTGTTGGTATGCCCTTGGGTGAATATATTCGCCGAAGACGGATTTGTGAGGCAGCAAAAGACCTCTGCACCACAGAACTACAAGTAATTGATATTGCATTAAAATATCAATTTGACTCCCAACAATCTTTTGCAAAGCGGTTCCGTGCTTATTTAGGCACATCGCCGTCAATCTACCGAATTTCCGGTGAAAGTCAAAATGACCCTTTACTACTGGAACCTAAAGTAGCCTGATACGCAATATGAAAATACAATTTGCACTTACTTTTTTATTCCACCTTCAATACAAAGCTCCACGTAAGTTAATTACTGGAGCTTTTTTATTATTTATAAAAAACATATTTAATAATTTCTTAAGGTTTAAGAAAAAATTTTATTTTATTATTCTAATAAAAAAACTTTATTATCAGTTAATATTTTAAATGTGATTTTCAGATAAAATAAAGGCCTCTCTAAGAAGCCTTTAATATTGTTAATTTATTACAGTAACGAATTAGAATGGAATATCGTCATCGAAATCCATTGGTGGTTCATTCGTCTGTGGAGCTGGCGCTTGTGAGCGTGCTGGTGCCCCGCCGCCACTGAACTGTTGTGCAGCTGCTTGTGGTTGCTGAGGTTGACCCCAACCACCTTGACCACCTTGGCCTTGTGATGGCGCATCACCGCCACGACCACCTAACATTTGCATTGAACCGCCAATGTTCACAACCACTTCGGTTGTGTAGCGATCTTGACCGCTTTGATCTTGCCATTTACGCGTTTGCAAAGAACCTTCGATATAGACCTGTGAACCTTTTTTCAGGTATTCACCTGCAACCTCAGCTAATTTGCCGAAAATTACCACGCGATGCCATTCTGTTTTTTCACGCATCTCGCCAGTTTGCTTATCACGCCAGCTTTCAGAAGTTGCCAGAGTCAGGTTTGCCACCGCTCCGCCGTTAGGCATATAACGGATTTCAGGATCTTGCCCTAGGTTACCGATAAGAATTACTTTATTTACGCCTCTGCTGGCCATTTATTACTCCTGATGCATTGAATTTTGATCTCTGGATTAGCCCTGAAGTTTACCAACGACCGAGCCGATTTGCACCAACAATTGAAATTGCGCATCTAAACTTGCGAAACGCTTTCCAGCTTTTAGTTAAATTTCATAGTGCTTTTGCCAGTATAGACAAAAAATAATATACACCGCATCTATCTTTTCGATAAATTCTGGCTTTTGTTTCCCAATTTCATCATTAAAACGTCCTACTCTAAATAGTTCAATTCACAGCTAGGCGGCAAGCAAAGATATCGCAGGGAGCATACATAAGTATGTGACCTGCGTAGCTGAGCGCAGCCAACACCGCTGTGGGTTGAAATATGACGAGTAGGAAAATATAACGACTACTGTATATCCATTCAGGGAAAATTATGTGATAATGATCGCTTGCGATTGTTCAATATCAAATCATCCGGGAAGTGGTAAATGGATAATATCGAAGTCCGCGGCGCACGCACGCATAATCTGAAGAACATCAATCTCGTTATTCCTCGTGACAAACTAATTGTTATCACGGGTTTGTCTGGTTCAGGAAAATCATCTTTAGCCTTTGATACCCTGTATGCAGAGGGTCAGCGCCGGTATGTTGAGTCTCTATCTGCCTACGCGCGCCAGTTCCTCTCCTTAATGGAAAAGCCTGATGTAGACCATATTGAAGGGCTTTCTCCTGCGATTTCGATTGAACAAAAATCCACTTCACATAACCCGCGTTCTACGGTGGGGACCATCACTGAAATACATGACTATCTGCGGTTATTGTTTGCACGGGTTGGTGAGCCTCGTTGCCCTGATCATGACATTCCATTAGCGGCGCAAACTGTCAGCCAAATGGTTGACAATGTTTTAGCGCAGCCAACGGATCGCCGCATGATGCTACTTGCCCCCGTCGTCAAAGAGCGTAAAGGGGAGCACGTTAAATTACTCGATAACTTAGCGAGCCAAGGCTATATTCGTGCACGAATTGATGGGGAAGTTTGCGATCTGTCAGATCCCCCTAAACTCGAATTACAGAAAAAGCACACCATTGAAGTCGTGGTTGATCGTTTTAAAATTCGCGATGACATTGCCCAACGTTTAGCTGAGTCATTTGAAACCGCACTAGAGCTTTCTGGTGGCACCGCCGTTGTTGCCGATATGGACGACCCACAAGCAGAAGAGCTGGTCTTCTCTGCTAATTTCGCGTGCTCCGTTTGTGGCTATAGCATGGTGGAATTAGAACCGCGCCTGTTTTCCTTTAATAACCCAGCAGGGGCTTGCCCAAGCTGCGACGGCTTAGGGGTTCAGCAATTTTTTGACCCTGAGCGTGTACTGCAAAACACCGAAATTTCTTTAGCTGGCGGCGCTATTCGCGGTTGGGATCGTCGTAACTTTTATTATTTCCAGATGCTGATGTCATTGGCTGAGCACTATAAGTTTGATGTCGAAGCGCCTTATGACTCACTCAGCCCAGCAGTACAAAAAATTATTTTGTACGGCTCAGGCAAAGAAACCATTGAGTTTAAATATCGTAATGACCGCGGGGATATTACCGTTCGCCGCCATCCATTCGAAGGTGTCCTCAATAATATGGAGCGCCGTTATAAAGAAACGGAATCCACCGCCGTTCGCGAAGAACTGGCGAAATACATCAGTAACCGCCCTTGTGTTTCTTGTAATGGAACGCGTTTACGTAAAGAAGCGCGCTTTGTGTTTGTTGAAAACACCACGTTACCTGAAATTGCGGATTATAGCATCGGCCATGCCATGGAGTTTTTCCAAAACTTAAAACTCAGTGGCCAGCGCGCACAAATTGCTGAAAAAGTTCTGAAAGAAATTGGTGATCGCCTTAAATTCTTAGTTAACGTTGGCTTAAACTACTTAAGTTTGTCACGCTCTGCCGATACCTTATCGGGTGGTGAAGCACAGCGTATTCGCCTTGCCAGCCAAATTGGTGCAGGTTTAGTCGGTGTGATGTATGTGCTTGATGAGCCGTCAATTGGTCTGCATCAACGGGATAATGACCGCCTGTTAGAAACTTTGATCCACCTGCGTGATTTAGGCAATACCGTGATCGTCGTAGAGCACGATGAAGACGCTATTCGTGCAGCTGATCATGTGATTGATATCGGCCCAGGTGCTGGTGTGCATGGTGGCCAAATTGTCGCTCAAGGTACATTAGAAGATATCGTTGCTAATCCAGACTCTTTAACCGGTAAATTCTTAAGTGGCGAGCGCCGAATTGAAATTCCGAAACAGCGTGTTCCTGTCAATAAGGACAAAATGCTGACGGTATTTGGCGCAAAAGGTAACAACCTGAAAAATGTAACCTTAAAAGTGCCAGTTGGGTTATTTACCTGTGTTACAGGTGTATCAGGGTCAGGTAAATCCACACTGATTAACGACACATTATTCCCAATTGCTCAACGCCAACTCAATGGGGCAACCACCATCACCCCTGCGCCTTATTTGGATGTTGAAGGCTTAGAGCATTTCGATAAAGTCATCGATATTGACCAAAGCCCAATCGGGCGAACACCGCGTTCTAACCCTGCGACTTATACTGGTGTATTTACCCCAGTTCGTGAATTATTTGCAGGGGTACCAGAGTCCCGTACCCGTGGTTATAACCCAGGTCGCTTTAGCTTTAACGTAAAAGGCGGGCGCTGTGAAGCCTGCCAAGGTGATGGCGTTATCAAGGTTGAGATGCACTTCTTACCTGACGTCTACGTACCGTGTGACCAGTGTAAAGGTAAGCGTTATAACCGCGAAACCTTGGAAATCAAATACAAAGGTAAGAGCATTCATGAAGTTCTCGATATGACTATCGAAGAATCTCGTGAGTTCTTTGATGCGGTTCCTGCCCTTGCTCGTAAGCTGCAAACCTTGATGGATGTGGGTTTATCTTATATTCGCCTTGGTCAGTCAGCGACCACCTTATCAGGTGGTGAAGCACAGCGTGTTAAACTGGCGAAAGAGCTCTCCAAGCGCGGCACTGGACAAACCATTTATATTTTGGATGAGCCAACGACAGGCCTGCACTTTGCGGATATCCAACAGCTTTTGGTCGTTCTGCATCAGCTACGTGACCAAGGCAACACCATTGTGGTCATTGAACATAACCTTGATGTGATTAAAACAGCAGACTGGATTGTTGATTTAGGTCCAGAAGGGGGCAGCGGCGGCGGTGAAATTCTCATTGCAGGTACGCCAGAAGAAGTAGCTGAATGCGAGAAATCCCATACTTCAAGGTTCTTAAAAACTATTTTAGAGCGTGGATACTAAATAAACCCTCACTATTCATTGCTTGTCTCCATCTCGTTAAGTCTAGAAATGCCCGATGATATTTTCATCGGGCATTTTTATTCTACAAATACGTTACGTCATTTAAACTATATGGACTGATGCCAATCCCATCACTCAACACGGCAATCATTATATGATTAAATCCATACGTCATTTTCTGCGGTTCTCGTGCTTTCTTCGTCACCTGTGTTGAAGATGCCACGAGGCTCGATGATCATGATTTGCACCTCAGAATTAGCACTGGTTTTATCCATCACTCCTTGCGGAATAACATACATTCTCTCCCTCATTAATTCACAGGCTTCCAATGAGTTAACTGAGCTAGTCTATTATGTGCTATTTTTCTATTTTGAGCACAAAGCGTAAGAATTGTTGCCCTGCGTCTAACATTCCAGATAGCTGCTCCTTATTTTCACCCGCTCTCGCTCGCACAGAAATACTATGTAAAAAAGCCAATAACGTTTTGGCTAATAACGGGATTGTAGCTGGTTCAAGTAAAGCATCTTTCTCTCTCGTTAGATAATCAAAAATCATTTTTTCTTGTGCACAGACAACTTGAGATAAGAGTGTTTGTATTTGTGGATGATGAACTTCGGCTGCCGCCGTCGATAAGACCATACAGCCTTGTAGACCCTCATTTTCAGTATAAAAAACAATCGCAGTCTGTAAAAAACGACTCAGTTTTTCGTATAACGGTTCTCCTTCATATTTAGGGTTCAAAGCTGCCGTATAGCGCTGTTGTGCCACCTGACTAAACTTGTCTATCGCCAATTGATAGAGCCGTTCTTTATTGCCAAAAGCGGCATAAAGACTCGGTTTTTTCATTTCAGTTATTGTGGCGAGATCATCCATTGACGTTGCTGTGTATCCTTTACGCCAAAACTGCATCATGATCTCATCGAGCGCACGATCACTATCATAATTTCGAGGCCTACCTTTTTGTGCCATTTTATTACCGATTAGTATAAAAATAATTTACATTGATCAATACCATGATTATATTACCGATCAGTATAAAACATCACCATAGAAAGAGAATATTTACATGGTAAAAGAAAGCTATACCGTTGATACCCCTTGGGGACTAAATGCACGGTCAATTCAGAAATTTGTATCTGATGGTAGAGAAAATCAACCTCAACCGCTAAAAGTAGGCATTTTCGTATGCCCTGGTTTTTTACCCATGGATATCAATGGCACCCATTCTGTTTTCACCATCGTCAATGCAGAAATCCATTTTATTTGGAAACGTAAAGAGCTCATTGAAGGCTATAGTGGCTGGCCAACTATGCCAACGATGACCTTCGAGGAGTGCCCTGATGACCTTGATGTTCTTACTGTGGGTATGATCCCACCAGAAGTGATGGAAGATCTTGAAGTTATCAATTTTTTTGCGGAAAAAGGAAAAACAGCCAAGTGTGTCATTGGCACTTGTTCAGGCTCCTTAATGCTCGGCGCAGCAGGCCTGCTTGTTGGTAAGAGAGCAACAAGTAATGCTAATGTAGTCAATATGTTAGAAGACCTAGGTGCTATAGCTGTTGCGGGTAGCGATGTCGTTATTGACGGTAATATATACACTTCTGGCCCTGCAACAGGTTCTTTTGATGCTTCACTGCTCGCCTTAAAAGATTTGGTGGGTCAGGATCTGGCTGCCATGGTAGAACTGGCGATTGAATACGATCCTCGGCCTCCATTTGGTACAGGATCACCTGAGCTCGCAGGCCCGATTATGACAAAAATAGCGCAGGACATGATTGCGCCATTAAACAGGCAGTACAGTATTTCATCGCAACAAGGCTACGCGTTGTATCAAAAAAATACAAAAAATACTTAAGTTACTCATTTTTATACAGCGGAAACGGGTAACTAGCTCAAATTGAAAAACGAATAGTTTGAAAATAGCTCACTTTTATAGGGCTATTTTCACTTCGAATAATGGAGGCTTTATGCAACCTGTCGATGTCGGTTTTACCCATGTCGCTTTCAGCGTACGATCGCTCTCTCGTAGTATTGATTTTTATACTCGCTACACTTCAATGGTCGTTATTCACCAGCGAGAACCTAATCAACCAACTGCACGCAAAGTCGCTTGGCTAAGCGATCTCACCCGTTCATTTGCGCTAGTACTCGTTGAAGAAGATCAACCTGAGGATACGCCATTAGGCCCTTTCGGTCACCTTGGTGTTGCTTGTGCGAGTAAAGAAGAGATTGATAAAAAAATAGTAATGGCACGATCTGAAGGTGTGTTGCGCAAAGAACCAGAGCAGCTAGGCTACCCTGTTGGCTACTATGTCTTCTTTGCTGATCCCGACGGGAATACGCTTGAGCTTTCTGATGGTCAGCGCGTGGGACTCGAAATTATTCATGCAAAGAGCCCTAATCACAGTTAGAAATTACCATTAAAAAGGGAGCTTAGCTCCCTTCAGACTGCTGACAAACCGATTAGGTTTGGCTGCAGGTTGGATAGGTTTTGAAAATATTTGAGTTAGTTGAATAAGAGCACTTTACTGGCTAACAGCAGCAAATGCCTCAACGATACGTTTTACATTATGACGGTTGACGCCTGCCATACATACACGGCCTGTGCCCACTAAATACACTGCAAACTCATCTTTTAGGCGAGCCACTTGTTCTTTAGTGAAGCCGGTATAACTGAACATTCCGCGCTGTTTCAATAGATGGTCGAAGTTTTTGGCTGGTAACGCTTTTTTCAGTTCATCCACCAGCACAGTACGCATATCTAAAATACGTAAACGCATTTCTTCCACTTCTGCTAACCATTTTGCTTTTTCTGCGCTGTTGGTCAGTACCGCAGCCACAATTTTTGCCCCATTAGATGGAGGGCTCGAATATAAACGGCGTACACCCGCTTTTAGTTGACCTAATACGCGGTCGCGCTCATCGGTATTTTCACAAATAACTGATAACCCACCCGCACGTTCGCCGTAGATACCAAAGATTTTAGAGAATGAATTACTGACAAACACAGTCAAGCCTGCTTTAACCATCGCTCTAATCGCGTAAGCATCTTCGTTGATACCTTCGGCAAAACCTTGGTAAGCAATGTCTAAGAATGGGATCAGTTTGTGTTCAATCGCCACTTTAGTGACTTCATCCCACTGCGCTGGCGTTAAGTCAGAACCCGTTGGGTTATGGCAGCATGGGTGCATTAAAATGATGCTATTTGCTGGCAATTTCTTGAACGTTGCAAGCATTTCATCGAATTTAACACCTTTGGTTTTTTCATCGAAGTATGGGTAATAATGAACTTTTGTACCCGCACCAGAGAAAATAGACGCATGGTTTTCCCACGTTGGGTCACTGCACCAAACTTCTGAGTCAGGGTAGTATTGATGTAAGAAATCAGCGCCGATTTTTAATGCGCCAGAACCGCCGATAGTTTGCACTGTTGCAATACGCTCTTGTGCGATTAACGGGCAATCTTCACCAAATACCAGTTTTTGCAATTCAAGACGGTAATCTTTTAAACCTTCCATTGGCAAATACAAAGAGGCACTTGCAGGTAACTTGTTGAGTGACGCTTTAGCGGTACCCACCGTTGCCAGCTCAGGCGTTTTACCTTCGCCATCGTAGTAAAGACCAATACTCAAATTAATTTTGTTATCGCGAGTATCTTTATTAAATTCATCCATTAACGACAGAATTGGGTCGCCCGGATAAGCATCAACATGTTCAAACACAGGACATCTCCTAATCATTATTTGGCGCTGGTAGTGTTAGCGCTCATAGCGTTATTCAGCGTGATTATTACGTTGTTACTTGAAAATAACCCTTTGTTGACTATTCGTCTACATATTCCATCGCAACTCGTGAGGTCAATTTGGTGAGTAACTCATAGTTGATAATGCCCGTTTGTGCGGCAATTTCTTCAACTGGCAGCCCATTCCCCCACAAAACCACGTCATCACCCACTTTATCGGTGGCATTTAGCCCTAAATCCACGACAGTCATATCCATCGAAATACGGCCAATAATCGGCACTTTTCGCCCATTAATTAAGACTGGCGTCCCTGAGGGCACATTACGTGGATAGCCATCCCCATAACCAATGGCAACAACCCCAAGGCGAGTATCTTTCTCACTACACCACGTTTCACCATAGCCAACACATTGGCCTGCTGAATGTTCTCTCACGGCGATTAAGGTGGACTTTAAGGTCATGACTGGCTGTAAGCCGAAATCCGCCGCACTTTTTCCTTCTTGAGGTGAAGCGCCGTACATCATGATCCCGGGACGAACCCAGTCATAGTGCGCTTCAGGCCATAATAGGATACCTGCGGATGCCGCAATGGACTTTTCACCCTCTTTTCCTGCGATAAACTGTCTGAAGCAGTCAATTTGGTGCTGAGTGGTTGGTAAGTGTGGTGCATCTGCTTGGCAGAAGTGACTCACTATATTGATAGGTAATTCAACGTTTTGGCAGCGTTGTAGGCGTTGATAAAAAGCCTCAGCGTCTTTTGGCAATACACCAAGGCGGTGCATTCCAGTATCCAATTTCATCCAAACTTTGAGGGAATGCGGTAACTTAGCCGCTTCAAGCATTTCAAGTTGTTCAACGCAGTGAATAACGGTGTCAATTTTGCGCTCTGCCATCAACTCGAGGTCTGCTTGCTCAAAAAAACCTTCCAGCAAGACAACGGGTTTTGTGATGCCATGTTGGCGCAGTAGCAATGCCTCATTCAACCTTGCCACACCAAAGCCATCAACCAACGCTTCCACTGTACTTCCCACTCCAACTAACCCATGACCATAAGCGTTCGCTTTAACAACTGCAATCAGTTGGCTATTTGGGGCAATTTCTTTCACCCGTAGCAAGTTGTGTCGCAGAGCGCGGCGGTTTATCAATGCGGTTGCCGCTTTCATGATCCCCTCGTTTGTTTCTCTCTAATTTGGCCAAAAATTAAGCTGCACGTTGGCAGCTCAATATATTCTCTATTTGTTATACGCTAAATAATATCAATTTCCATTCGATAGTTTTTTTTATTTTTATGGATCATTTAATACTCTAAATAGTTTGGGTCGTCGCTAGGCCGCGATTGAGCTAATCCTAGGAGCATACACAAGTGTGTGACTCGCGTAGCTGAGTGCAGCTAACACCACGACAGCGCAAAATATGACGAGTAATTTTAATACTCTAAATAGTTTGGGTTGTCGCTAGGCGGCAAACGAAGATATCGCGGGGAGCATACACAAGTATGTGACCCGCGTAGCTGAGTGTAGCCAACACCGCGACAGCGCAAAATATGACGAATAATTCCAATGCTCTAAATAGTTTGAGTTGTCGCTAGGCGGCAAACGAAGATATCGCGGGGAGCATACACAAGTATGTGACCCGCGTAGCTGAGTGTAGCCAACACCGCGACAGCGCAAAATATGACGAGTATTTAGTCTTCATCGTTATACGCAGGCCCCGCGTAGTTATCAAAGCGCGACCACTGCCCGTTAAACGTCAACCTTACCGTACCAATCGGCCCATTACGTTGCTTACCTAAAATAATCTCCGCAACCCCTTTGAGCTCGCTGTTATCGTGGTAAACCTCATCACGGTAGATAAACATGATTAAGTCCGCATCCTGCTCGATAGACCCTGATTCACGCAAGTCGGAGTTAACAGGGCGTTTATCTGCACGTTGCTCAAGGCTACGGTTAAGCTGTGATAACGCCACCACAGGCACATTAAGCTCTTTCGCTAAGGCTTTGAGCGATCGTGAGATTTCGGCAATTTCAAGAGTACGGTTATCGGAGAGCGAAGGAACACGCATTAGCTGAAGGTAGTCAATCATGATCAGGCTTAAGCCGCCGTGTTCACGGTAAATACGCCTCGCACGGGAACGTACCTCTGTAGGCGTCAGACCAGATGAGTCATCGATATACATGTTGCGCTTTTCCATCAAAATTCCCATTGTGCTGGAAATACGCGCCCAATCTTCATCGTCTAATTGGCCAGTACGAATGCGCGTTTGGTCAACACGCGAAAGTGACGCGAGCATACGCATCATGATCTGGTTACCGGGCATCTCCAAGCTGAAAATTAGCACCGGCTTTTCTTCTGTCATCGCCGCATTTTCACACAAGTTCATCGCAAAGGTGGTTTTACCCATGGATGGACGTGCTGCCACGATAATTAAATCTGAGCCTTGTAACCCTGCAGTTTTTTTATCAAGGTCTTGATAACCTGTAGAAACCCCTGTCACCCCATCATGAGGTTGCTGGTAGAGCTGCTCAATTTTTTCAACCGTTTCGGACAAAATGGCTTCAATGCCTTTTGGCCCTTCATCTTTGTTCGCGCGCGACTCCGCGATTTGGAAAACTTTGCTTTCTGCTAAATCCAGCAAGTCTTCACTGCTACGCCCTTGTGGGTCGTAACCCGCATCTGCAATTTCATTAGCGACAGAAATCATATCACGCACAACGGCACGTTCGCGGACGATGTCCGCATAAGCATTGATGTTCGCCGCACTTGGCGTATTTTTTGATAACTCAGCTAGGTAGGCAAAGCCCCCGACGCTATCAAGCTCACCTTCTTGCTCTAACGATTCTGACAAGGTTATTAAGTCAATAGGCTTGCCCCGCTCTAGCAATATTTGCATCTGCGAGAAAATCGTGCGGTGAGGACGGCTAAAAAAGTCAGCGTGCGTGACCCGTTCAGAAACGGTATCCCAGCGTTCGTTATCCAACATCAAACCGCCTAAAACAGATTGCTCCGCCTCAAGAGAGTGCGGGGGAAGTTTCAAACCTTCCATTTGGTGATCCCGTGGGGCATCTGTTTTAAAATTCGATGAGGGTTTTTTAGCCATACATTTGCTTCCAAGTCTATAATTAACGAACAGCTTCTAGTATACGCCAATCTGATTTTTGTTGTGGCTTTCTTTGCGCTTTCAGGCGAGAGAATTGCCTGCTAACGTTTTCAACAAAAAGCACAAACCAATAATTCTTCTGATTGAAACATGGCGTTATAGTAAAACGATTGATATTGTAAACGAAACTGAATGGTTCTTATTGGAGATTGTCATGGCAAAACGTATCGAGTTCGCGCAGCATGGCGGCGCTGACGTTCTAAACTTTGTAGATTATTCCCCAACCGCACCTGCCGATAACGAAATTCAAATCGAAAACCGCGCAATCGGCATCAACTTTATCGACACCTATGTTCGCAGCGGCCTCTACCCTGTGGCTAAATTACCCAGTGGCCTCGGTACCGAAGCGGCTGGTGTGGTCGTCAAAACTGGCGCCCACGTCACGGGTTTCAAACCCGGTGACCGCGTGGTGTACGCCCAAGGCCCACTGGGTGCATACAGCGAAGTACACAATGTGCCTGAGCACGCTGTTGCCCACTTACCCGATGGTATTACCTTTGAACAAGCCGCGGCGAGCTCACTCAAAGGTATGACAGTCTACTATTTATTCCATCAAACATATCAACTCCAACGTGATGAAGTGTTTTTGTTCCACGCTGCCGCGGGTGGTGTGGGCTTAATTGCCTGCCAATGGGCAAAAGCACTTGGCGCAAAAATGATTGGTACTGTGGGTTCTGCGGATAAAGCATTACGTGCAAAAGAAGCTGGCGCATGGGATGTGATTAACTACCAAACCGAGGACATTTCAGCGCGCGTTAAAGAGATCACGCAAGGCGAAAAAGTCAGTGTCGCATACGACTCTGTGGGGCAATCCACATGGCTTGCCTCTTTAGATTCACTGAAACGTCGCGGGTTGATGGTGAGTTTTGGTAACGCCTCGGGCCCTGTGACAGGGGTGAATTTGGGCATTCTCAACCAAAAAGGCGGTTTATACGTCACTCGCCCATCTTTGGGCGTGTATGTCACGAACCGTGCTGAGCTAGACCAAGCCAGTAATGCGTTGTTTGATATGATTTTAAGTGGCAATGTGAATGTAGATGTACCGCCATCGCAAATTTTTGCCCTGAAAGACGCGCAAAAAGCCCACACCACGATTGAGTCGAGAAAAACCCAAGGGTCAAGCTTGTTGATCCCGTAATGGCTTTCTCGTCATTCAAAAAAAGCGCCTATTTAGGCGCATTTAGGTTGTTGACAAAGCAGGATAAAAGCGTGGTTTTTCCTGCTTTGTGTTATCCGCCGAAAATCAATGAGTTGATTTTCCTAGTTTATTTTCAAAACCTATCCAACCTGCTCTTCACCGCGAGTTACAAACTCCAGAGCCTGTTCAACCACCGCTAAGTCAGCGCCTTTTTTGTGGGCGTTTTCACTTAGATGGCGACGCCATTGGCGAGCCCCCGGGATACCTTGGAAGATACCTAACATGTGGCGTGTCATATGGCCTAAATAAGCGCCCTTAGCCAATTCACTTTCAATATACGGGTACATCGCCCGCACTGCGTCAATACCATTTGTCACAGGAAAGTGCTCACCAAACAATTGGTTATCAACCGCCGTTAAAATAGACGGGTTTTGATACGCTTCGCGCCCCACCATTACGCCATCTAAATGTTGAAGGTGTTCTTTTGCTTCTTCTAGCGTTTTAATGCCGCCGTTAATCGCCATCGTTAAATGCGGAAAATCACGCTTTAATTGGTAAACACGGGGGTAATCTAAAGGGGGGATTTCGCGGTTTTCTTTTGGGCTTAGGCCTGATAACCATGCTTTGCGTGCATGGATAATAAACATTTCACAACCGCCCTTGGTAGAAACGGTTTCGATAAAATCACACAAAAACTCGTAGCTATCTTGCTCATCAATACCAATACGGGTCTTAACCGTCACAGGAATGGATACCACGTCTTGCATCGCTTTAATGCAATCCGCCACCAACTGCGCATCCCCCATCAAGCACGCACCAAAACGGCCATTTTGCACACGGTCAGATGGGCAACCCACGTTTAAATTAATTTCATCGTAACCGTGTTCTTCAGCAAGCTTAGCGCACTGGGCTAACGCCGCAGGGTCGCTGCCACCCAGTTGCAATGAAACAGGGTGTTCTTCTTCACTAAACGCAAGGTAGTTTCCCTTTCCATAAATGATAGCCCCCGTTGTCACCATTTCGGTGTACAACAAGGTATTTTTGCTTAATAAGCGATGGAAATAGCGACAATGGCGGTCTGTCCAATCGAGCATAGGAGCAACGGAAAAGCGGTTTAAATTTTGATAACCTTGTTTTGGTGTATTTTGCTGCATGGTTTACTTGCTTTATAAAATCAATGGGATAGCCCAAAAAATAACGGGCCAAGGAAAAACGATGTGCGAGTATACCATAGCGCTCTCGTTGTGTGATGGCTAACTCGTGTTTTTGATGAGCAAAAAACCCTCAGTACCATTTGGTACCAAGGGTTGATATATTCGTTATCCGATTAAAATAAAAGCTATTTTTTCTCTGAAAGTAATGCGTAGCTAGTCATCAGGTTACGGTAGTCAGGGATATGGTTTGAGAATAGCGTTCCTAAACCTTCCACGTCATTACGCCAGTCACGGTGTAATTCACAGGCTGCACCAAACCAACTCATGAGCTGAGCTCCCGCTTTGGACATTCTATCCCACGCGGCATCACGTGTAATTGGGTTGAACGTTCCCGACGCGTCCGTTATGACGAATACTTCATAGTCTTCTTCTAAAGCAGACAACGCAGGGAATGCCACACAGACCTCTGTTACCACACCTGCAATAATTAACTGTTTTTTACCTGTTGCTTTCACTGCTTTAACAAACTCTTCGTTATCCCAAGCGTTGATTTGCCCTGGACGTGCGATATAAGGCGCATCAGGAAACATTTCTTTTAATTCAGGAACTAATGGGCCATTAGGGCCATTTTCGAAGGAGGTTGTTAGAATCGTTGGTAAGTTAAAATACTTAGCAAGTGAGGCTAATGCTAAAACACTATTCTTAAATTTATCAGGGTCTTGGTCACGAACTAGTGATAACAAACCTGTTTGGTGGTCAACAAGTAATACTGCAGCATTGTCTTTATCTAAACGGTTATATTTGAAGCTCATCGCAACAACTCCTTAAAACAAGGGGAAGCCATCTTATATAGTATAGAAGAAGATGATTTTATTGATGGCAATTGATATTTAAAAATATCAATTGCCATTTCAGATAAAATATTTCAATAAGTTTGTCTATTCACCAAATTATTTGGTTTCTGCACTCATTGTGACTACATTACCCATACGAGCACTGGTAATTGTGTAGCTATCTGCACCTGCTGCTTTTGCTTTAGCGGCAATAATCGCTTCTGCTGAGTCCAGTGTATCGCTTGTTGCAGTTAAGGTTGCTGCTGAAGCACCAAATGCCATCATAGATAATACAGAAGCTGCCATCAGAGTTTTAAACATGTTCATAATAAATTCCTTCGGTGTTTATTTGGGGAGGCAACCCGTGTTGCCTTCGATGGATGTATCATAGCCCCAAAGGTTATTTGAGTTAAAGCTAATAAAATCGCTTATCTTTCTCAAATAAATTGAATAAGTAAAATCACTTAGTTTTAATTAATGATGAAGGAAAATAGAAGGGTCAGTATTATGGATAACAATATGGCGAGGTAAACCAACCCCGCCATTGATGATTAGCTATTGAGCAATTCAATGAGTTGGTCTGCAAGCTCAGGGCTAGCGGCAGACAAAAGGCTCCCTGCAAACATGGCTTGCTCTCGCTCGCCATTAAGTGCACAAACTTCACCACCCGCTTCACGAATACAGGGAATTAACGCGGCACTGTCCCATGGCTTCATAATGGTATCAATCGCGCCATGAATGCGCCCTGCTGCAACCATTGCATGCTGGTATGCATCGTTAGCGAAAATAAAATCACGAGCTTGCCCCACTACCGCATCAAGGTTATACGCATGCGTGCCCTCACGGCTGTTGTAGCTGCTACTATGGATACCCGATGCACTAATCACCGAGTTTGAAAGTGATTTTGGCGAATTTTCCCCTAATGTTAGCTGCCGTAACGGCTGCCCGCTGGTATCTATCCAGCACCCTTCTCCTTGGGATGCATATACCATAGTCGAAATCGCAGGGAAGCTGATCACGCTGAGTAATGGCTCACCATTTTCTACATAAGCAATCAAAGTACTAAACAGTGGCACGCCATAGATAAATGCACGAGTCCCATCAATTGGGTCAATCACCCAGCCCGAAGTAAATTTTTGCTCTCCAGTAAAACCGAACTCTTCACCTAAAACGGGTATGTTTGGCGTGCGCTTGGCAAATAGTTCACGAATTTGTTCTTCAACACGCAAATCCGTTTCGGTGACCACCGAGCGGTCTGGTTTGTAATCGAATTTCCCTGCACTTTGGAAAGCATCAAGCGCGAGATTTTTGACTGAATTTGCAGCGTCGAGTGCAATGGTTAGCATAAGGCAGCTCCCGTTTAGAAAAAATAAGTATAAAAAATAGAGCCAATTAGTGAGGATGCGAAAGTGCCTTATTGAGTAGCAACAAGGCACCAAAAAACTAGTTTTGTTGGAGGGAAACATCACCAAATGTCATAAAAATCAAGGTATGCCCAGCAATGCCACGGTAAACACCTTGCTGCTGGTTTAGCTCGCACGCAAGTGCTGTTAATTGCCACGCATCATACTCTTCAATTTGGCTAACGCGTGCAGTCAGTAATGCATTGTCTTTACGCTCACCATAGGCTTTTACCGCAATCGCGTCTTGAGCTAGCGCACTATCAATTGACGTATTTGCCCAGCTCCACATCCAACTTCCTTGGCTTTGGTCGTAAGTGCCAATAATCTGCACGGGTGCTGTCGCCATAATGTTATCAGGGGCATGAAAGATAATGGTACCTTCGTCTTGGTCAACGGACCAATCAGCCTCATCCAACTTCCATGTCTCACAATGAAATTGGTTTTTCGCTTGTAAGCTGTTCATGCTACGTTCAATCAATGCCTCGTAAGGCAATTGTTCTAATTCATTACTCATTGATTATCCAATATTTTTTAAAGCATTCACAATTAACTGCCAAAACTTCTGATGATCAAGTTTGACGGCAACCTGAGTATGGCAATCCGCTGGAGCAGAATGGCGGAAATCAGCAACCGTCATACCAAGCGTTAACGAACCCGTCAGTTCGACATCCACAGGTACCTTTTGCGTGGTCATCACAGAAGGGTCAATCACATAAGCGACCGCGCAAGGGTCATGAACAGGTGGGGCATCAAAACCTTGAGCTTGTTTGTACATCTTGCCGAAAAAATCCAGTAGTTCGACGACAAACTGCGAACAATCACTACCAATCGCTGCAATTTCTTTCACGATATCAGGCGTTGCCAGTGCCTGATGGGTCAAGTCTAACCCGACCATCGTCAATGGCCATTTTTCATTGAAGACGATATGTGCCGCTTCAGGGTCAATTTTGATATTGAACTCAGCTACGGCGCTCCAATTACCCACATGGTAGCCGCCTCCCATCAAAACCACCTCTTTCACCCGCTGAACAATACGCGGTTCAAGGCGGGCAGCCAGTGCAATATTTGTCAGTGCCCCTGTCGGGACTAATGTTACTGTTTTAGGGGGATGTGACATGATGGTATCGATAATCAATGAAACTGCATGCCTTTCATCAAGTTGCAAAGTTGGGGTGGGTAAAACAGGCCCATCTAGCCCTGAATCACCGTGAATATCTGGCGCAACTTCAATATCTCGAACTAATGGACGAACAGAACCCGCGGCAAATGGAATGCCTGTGATCTTGGCCATTTCCGCAATTGCCAGCGCATTATGAGTGACTTTTTCAAGGGTTTGGTTACCTGCAACGGTCGTTACAGCCAATAAATCGATATCAGGGTTACCGTAAGCCAGTAATAATGCGATAGCATCATCATGGCCCGGGTCACAATCGAGGATGATTTTTTTGCTCATACCTTACCTTATAAAATTGGAGTCAGAGATGGCCCTAACTCCAATGTAACCACCCTATAAGGCAAAATCTACGCTTAAAGTCTGAATACGAAGGAAATTATTTTAAAACATGCGCATAGACACGTTTTTTCTCGCCTTCGTTTTTCGAAATATACACGCCTTGTAACTCAGGTGCGAAGCCCGGTAGTGCATTGATGCCCGCTTCAAGCGCTTTGAAATAACGCAGCACAGGGCCTGACCACACCTCTCCCGGCACAACACACAAAACACCCGGTGGGTATGGCAATGCCCCTTCTACCGCAACGCGTCCTTCAAGTTCATCAAGTGGCAATAATTCGCAGTTACCACGTATAAATTCCAAATGCGCTTGTTGTGGGTTCATTTTTACTTCAGGGAAATGCGCCTTGCGGAACATCTCTTTTTGCAGCTGCTTGATATTGTCATTAACGCTCAATTGGTGCATTTCTTGGCATAAACGGCGTAACGTATAACCTTGATAATGCGCTTGGTAGCGTTGATATACTGATGGGAGTACATCTTCTAATAATGCATCTTCATCCAATAATTGCTCAAAACGTACCAAATGAGAGACTAACAGCGCGAGTTTTTCCGTCGTTTCCGCAGGGGTTAATAAAAACAGAATCGAGTTTAAGTCGCATTTTTCGGGGATCACACCGTGCTCACGTAAAAAATGCGCAAAAATAGTCGCAGGAACACCAAACGACTCATATTCCCCACTTTCCACATCAATACCCGGCGTTGTTAGCATCAGTTTGCATGGGTCGACGAAATATTGGTCTTGGGCATACCCCTCAAAGGCATGCCAACGCTCTTTTGGAATAAAATTAAAGAAACGTTGCTCAGAGGCAATTTGCTCTGTCGGGTATTCATGCCACGCCTTGCCCTCAATCAATTCAGGTACAAACGGCCTAAAATAGCGGCAGTGCTGAAAAATTGATTTGCGCACTTCAATACCTGTTTTCACGCAATCCATCCACATCATTTCACCCGCTGCACCTTGGTGAATACGCGCATTAACATCTAACGAGGCAAATAAGGGATAAAATGGGCTGGTCGAGGCGTGCATCATAAAGGCATTATTCAGTTTCTTATGGGAAACAAAACGTTCTTGCCCTTTGATATGGTTATCTTTTTTGTGAATCTGTGACGCTTGTGAAAAGCCTGCCAGCTGCTTGTGCACTGACTGAGTAACCATAATGCCTGGGTCGTTTTCATTTAATTCAAGCAACAATGGTGAACACTGGCGCATCATTGGGATGAATTGTTCATAGCCGACCCACGCCGAATCGAACAAAATATAATCGCATAAGTGACCGATTTTATCGACCACTTGCCTTGCGTTGTACACCGTGCCGTCGTAAGTACCGAGTTGGATCACCGCCAAGCGAAAAGGCCGTGTTTGCTGGGCTTTTTCTGGCATCACATCTTGGATTAGCTCACGTAAATAATGCTCTTCAAAACAATGGGCATCAATACCACCAATAAAACCAAACGGATTACGCGCCGTTTCTAAATAAACGGGGGTTGCACCTGCTTGAATTAGCGCGCCGTGGTGGTTGGATTTATGGTTATTGCGGTCAAATAACACCAAATCGCCTGGTGTTAATAATGCATTAAGCACCACTTTATTGGAAGACGATGTGCCATTGAGGACAAAATAGGTTTTGTCTGCATTAAACACTTTTGCCGCAAACTTTTGGGCTTCTTTTGCTGCACCTTCGTGGATCAGCAAATCCCCCATCGCTACATCCGCATTGCATAAATCCGTACGGAATAAATTCTCACCATAAAATTGGTAAAATTGTTCACCCGTTGGGTGGCGGCGGAAAAATTGCCCACCTTGGTGGCCTGGGCAAGCAAACGTGACGTTATGGCCCGCAGCATAATCCATCATTCGCGCAAAAAATGGCGGTAATAACTGCTCAAGATACTGATTCGCAGCATCAAGCAATTGGCGGCTGTTTTCTTCCCGCTCGGAGGGCGCGGGTGGCAATAATGCCGTGATATAAGGCGGTAAGTTTTCATCTGTTGGCAGCTGTTTATCACTGATGATAAACAGCGGAATACTCAGTTGACTCTGTGCGATCCTTTCCCACAGCCCTTGGTTGGCATCTTGTTCAGATAGCACCACCGCAGCAATATTGTTTAACTGTGCATCGCGAATATCTACCCACTGGAATTGGTTAGTGAAATAGATTGCGACCCCCTGGCTACATGCCACATTGATTTTGTTCATAGCAGTCTGGCTCTTAGTTAGCGGAGGAAAAGAGGCGGTCAATATACTTGATAGATCAGGGAATTGAAATGATTTGCGCTGCGGTAAAAAAACAGAAAATACGTGGAGTCGAATATTTTTTATAAGCCACTGGTTAATAGCATAAAAATACTCATGCCCCCCAGCAACTCCCCCAAAATATAAAATCAAATAATTTTAAATTTACAGATAAAATGACCAACTAATAACCGTAATCTATGAAATCAGTCGGTCAATTTATCCTGTATGGGACGTTAGTGGTTTTTTTCCACATACAATGTTTGTGATGGGAAAGCGAAGTCTGCACCGTGGCGTTTAACAATCTCAATGATCTTTAAATAAACGCCCTGTTGCGCCGCTAACCACTCAGCCCAAACCGTGGTTTTGGTAAAGCAGTACACCATAATATTTAACGATGAATCTGCAAACGTATCAAAATACACCAGCAGAGTTTGGCTGGTATCGATATTTTCATCTTGCTGCAACATAGTGCGAATATCGTCGACGATCGCGCCAATTTTATCGGAATCTTCGTAGCGTAAGCCGATTTCCGTTTTGATCCGACGGTTGGTCATGCGACCAGGGTTTTCCACACTAATGGACGAAAATACCGAGTTGGGGATATACAATGGTCGATGGTCAAAGGTGATGATCTTGGTGATCCGCCAGCCAATTTCCACTACCGTGCCTTCTATGTTTCGATCGGGCGAGCTAACCCAATCCCCAATGTTAAACGGCCGGTCAAAATACAGCATCAATCCTGAGAAAAAGTTACTCAAGATATCTTTACCCGCCATACCGATAGCAATACCGCCGATGCCCCCAAACGCCATCAGCCCTGACAGACTCAAGCCAAAATGTTCACCAAATAGCAGTACCATAATGACAAATACGGTAGTTTTAAACACACGAGCAACGATACGAGCCGAAGTGGGGTCACTGCCTTTTTTAATTTGTGTCTTTTCTAACCGGTTGGCAAGCTGGAATAATTTTCGCATTAAAATCAAAGCAATCAATGCGATCGTGATAAAATTAACCAATGGTGTAGAAATAAAATTCAAATCAAAATCTGCCGCGGCCATATCAACATATTGCGCAGCCACCACCACGACACTACATAACACAACCGTTTGAATAATGTGAATAATAATGCTTTTATGTTTGTGCTTATGTTTACGTCGCTTATGGAATATCTCGAAACCAACATACAGCATGAGACACACTGCAATAATAGTCATGCCAATGGCATATTTTTCAAGTAATACTTCTATCATCTCTAACCGCCCTAAAATTCATCTGATAGATATTTTTTTAATCGTTTTACTGTGCGTTGTTTTACGTTATCGTGTTATTAAGATAACAATTATAAATATTATTTTCCCAATAATTATCAATTACTTTTTAGATCATCCAATAATGAATAACCCAATATTTTCCCCTAATGAGAAAGAAATTCAAAATGTTTCGGCGCTAAGTTCACCCGAAAAGTACCGCTATTTTGTCGGTAAAATCGCCGATTGGCAGCAAGTTTGGAGCATCGGCGATGGGCAGAACCTCGTCACGACATGGGATAATGACAAGTGCCTCTCTCTCCCCCTATGGCCTGCAAAAGCGTATGTGGAGTCGTGCTTAACAGGCGAATGGGCTAATTTTACGCCAATGCCATTTACCCTTGAACACTTAATGACAGAAATTTTACCTGATATGCATGAAGCGAATATTAAGGTCGCGCTAATGATGCAACCTGATGGGAAAAAAACACCTGTGAATGATGCCGCACAGCTACTTGCCGATTTAGAAGATGAATGCCAGCAATATGAGTAAAAGGCAGCATCTTGCTGCCTTTAGTCGTGAAAAACTACTGTTCAACACCTGTAGTCACCGTAAATTCACGGGTTTGCCCTGCGTCGAGCCAAATTAGGGTTTGGTTATTCTTCGCCGCCAAGAAACCTTCTGGTCGGCACGTTGCAGGCAATACAAATGCCCCCACTTTTTGGTCGCCATTATATAAAATCCACCGTGTTGCATAGTTCAGTTCGCTGGACTTAAATTGCGTGACAAAGGTGTTCCCCGCTGGTGATGTCATTCTAAACTCAGGGTTTTCTGTGTATTGGCTCAGATTATCCATAAAGAACACAATTTCTGGGTCACACATTTGTGGTTGGTTAAGCTGATTTAATTTTATCGTGCCAGATTTCAATGCCTCGTTAAATTCGAGCCACTTTTCCGTTGGGTGCACATGTCCTGGTATTGATTCGCGAAGTTTAATCGCCTGTTCAGGGATGTTTTGCGTCAATGTTGCATTATCCACGTAGGCATAATTCATATGGCACATATATTGAAGTGGCATTGGCACTGACGACAAATTAGTCACAGACATATGAATATCAAACAGCGAACTATTCGCCTTTAATGACACAAACGGCGCAGCGCGGTAATGATGGCCAAACCCCATGACATACTCATATTCACCACAAATTTTTAAACGATTTTCAGTCAATTCTAGCCAAGCACTCTCCATCGGGGCACACGGCATTTCACCATGCAATGGGTGGTTATCCTCTGGTGAAGGGCAGCCATTACTAATTAAACCTGAGTGAAAAGCAAAACAACCATAGGTCTCAATAACCGTAGGAACTGATTTAGGTGCTGAAAACATATTTTCCATTTTCAGATTTTGGCCACAAAATTCAGCATCCCAAATCATTTGCCCGAGAAAAGGCAAAATAGTTAAGTAACCTTGTTGGTTTTCAATACGTAAACCTTCCACGCCAGTGTGATAACGAAATGCAGTGGCGGTGAATTGGTCATTTTTTAGAATAAGCGTCGGGTTTTCCGTAAATACGCTTTTGTGAAGAGGAATTCGTGTATTCATTTTCATACTCACGTGAGTTAACAGAATTGGGCAGCTTTCACCGCCCAAGCTAGACGTTATTTAGCCTCTTGTCTGGCTTTAAAGCGGCGTTCACCCACAAAGTAAATACCGACATATACAAAGCACAGCATGGAGACTAAGAAAGAAAGTTGCAGAGAGTGCAGTACGTCAGCCACGTATCCTTGAATAGCGGGCACAACAGCAGCACCAACAATTGCCATCACAATCACCGCACCCGCCATTTCGGTGTGCTCGTTATCTACCGTCTCCAATGTACCTGCATAAATTGTTGCCCAGCAAGGCCCAAACAGAATACTCACCATCACCGCTGCATAGACCGCAGTGAAGCTAGGAATAAATGCAACATAAATTAAGAATAGCGCACCAATCACCGAGTAAATAATCAGGACTTTTTCTGCATTAAAGCGAGTCATTAATATATTGGCGATAAACTTACCAATAAAGAAACATGCAAAGCTGTACACCATGAAATTCGAAGCATCACGCTCATTAATATCACCCATTTCCAACGCTAAACGGATAGTGAATGACCAGACCGCAACTTGCATACCTACATATAAGAATTGGGCGATGATCCCTTTTCTAAAGCGGCTATTTTTTGCTAAATATCTTAAGGTTTCTAATGCGGTTGGGCGTTTATGATCTTGGGTTTCTGCCACTTTACATTTCGGGAACTTGGTAATAAGGAAGAGGATCATCACGACGACCAAGACCATAATCATATAGCGGTATGGTTCAAGGGTGTTTTCCAACATCGCTAAACGGAACTCATGAATTTGCTCTGCATTCATGCCTGCCATCTGGCTTTGTAAGCTATCCCCTTCAGAGAACACTAAATATTTGCCCAGTAATATCCCACCCGCAGCTCCGATTGGGTAGAAGGTTTGGCTGATATTTAAGCGTAATGTGGCGTATTGTTTAGGGCCAATCATTGAACTATAAGTGTTCGCGGCGGTTTCAAGGAAGCTTAAACCAATCGCAATAGCAAAGATTGCCGCCAAGAACATGGTATAAGTCGCCATATGGGACGCAGGGAAGAACATACTGCAACCAGCGATATAGAGAATTAACCCCACCATAATCGCATATTTATAGCTGGTTTTTTTGATCACTAAAGAGGCAGGAATAGCGATTAAAAAGTACCCGCCATAGAACGCACTTTGTACTAAAGCTGACGCGAAGTTACTGAGTTCAAAGACACTTTTGAACTGGGTAATTAAAATATCATTTAATGCTGCGGCACATCCCCACAAAGGGAATAAGCACGATAGTAGGATAAATTGGAATAGAGGAGTCCGGCTCAGGTACCCATCAGGTAACTGAGTGATGTTCTTAATGTTCATAGTAACCCTTATATTTTTATAATTTATACCCTATGAGTTCCTATTCAGCTCTAATGGCGGATTAAACCATCAAAGGGTATACAGCTACGTTGAGTTTTATTATTTAGCTATGCGTTTGAAGTGTTGATTTGCACAAATTCATTGAATTGCTCAACACTTGGATAAGAAGATTGAGTCCCTTTCCCTGTCACACTAAATGCAGAAAACATCACTGCTTTTTTCAGTGCTTCTTCAATATTCCCCGTGTGTACATAGTAATGAGAGAAGCAGCCGATAAAGGCATCCCCCGCACCACTCGTATCGATGGCATTCACTTTGATTGCCGGTATATGTAACTCGCTATCGCGAGTCATCCACAGTGCGCCTTTTTCCCCTAAGGTCACAATGAGATTTTTCAACCCTTTATCCAGCAGAGATTGTGCTGCACGGCGGACGTTATCCATTGTATCTACTGGCATATTGGTTAAAATTTCTAATTCCGTTTCATTCGGGACAAAGAAATCACAGCGACAAGCAAAATCCAAATCAAGCGAACGTTGCGCAGGGGCTGGGTTAAGCAGCACAGGGATGCCATTTTTATTACCAAATGAAATTGCGTGGTAAACCGTTTCTAACTGCACTTCTAACTGCAGGACGATCAACTTACATTTTTTTAGATCTTCCGCTGCACGGTCGATATCTTCTGGTGATAAGAATTTATTGGCCCCTTTAACGATCAAAATACTGTTTGATGAGTTTTGATTGACGAAAATCGGCGCAACACCGCTCGATGTGCAAGGCACTTTTTCAACATAACGGGTGTTAATACCGTAAGACTCAAGGTTACGGATGGTGTTATCCGCGAAAATGTCATCCCCAACTTTGGTTAACATAATCACTTTCGAATTTAATTTAGCAGCAGCAACCGCCTGATTTGCACCTTTACCACCACAACCAATTTTGAAAGCGGGCGCTTCTAACGTTTCGCCTTCTTTTGGCATTTGATCGATGTAAGTGATCAAATCAACCATGTTTGAACCAATAACTGCTATATCCATGATGCCCCTCGTGTTAAATAAATCACATAATGATATGATAGTAACATTATCATGTTGCAAAAATATCATTTGTGATTAGGATCTCGAATAACGAATGATCAAGTGTTACATCTACCACATTTCCTCATTCTTTGTTGTCTATCCCACATTTATATAGGAAAGTTGAAAATGCAAGACTTAGCAAAATATATTGATCACACTTTACTTGCTGCTAACGCGACTGTCAGTGATATTACAAAATTATGTGCAGAGGCGGCTGAATACCACTTTGCTTCCGTATGTGTAAATACAGGCTACGTCCCTTTAGCCAGTGAGCTTTTAAAAAATAGCGACGTAAAAGTTTGCTGTGTGGTAGGCTTCCCCTTAGGTGCTTGTTTAACCGAAGCAAAAGCCTTTGAAGCCGCTGAAGCTGTACGCCGCGGTGCAGATGAAGTGGATATGGTGATTAACGTTGGCATGTTAAAAAGCGGTGATTTAGACTTTGTTCGTAAAGACATTGAAGCCGTATTTGCTGCCTGCGGTAATGCTACATTAAAAGTAATTTTAGAAAACTGCCTGTTAACTGATGAAGAAATTACACAAGTTTGTGAAATTTGCCGCACAATTAACGTCGGTTTTGTGAAAACTTCAACAGGTTTCAGTACAATGGGTGCGACCGAACACCATGTTGCATTAATGCGTAAAGTGGTTGGCAGCGAAGTGGGCGTAAAAGCATCTGGTGGCGTACGTGACCGTGAAACTGCGATTAAAATGATTGAAGCAGGCGCAAACCGTGTTGGCGCAAGTGCCAGTGTTTCGATTGTCACAGGAACGGCAACAAAGCCGAGTGACTACTAAGTGATGAGGCGCGGTCTAACCGCGCCAATTTTGTATATCATAAAAGGATTGTAGGGTGATAGAAACTAAACAAAAAGAACGCCTTCGCCGCTTAAGTGAATGCTTGAAACGTTCAGGACGCATTCATCTGAAAGAAGCCGCTAGGATACTCGAAGTCTCTGAAATGACCATCCGCCGAGACCTCAGTGCAGACGCAGAAGGTCCTATTCCGATGTCACTGCTTGGTGGCTACATTGTTTCTGTTACCCAACCTGCTAACTTAGTTGCCCAAGAGCAGCAAGCCGATGTTTTCACGCCAGATCAAACCGAAGAACTCTACATTCCTAACCTCGCAGCCAGCATGGTTACGGAAGATGACGTTATTTTCTTTGATAATGGCATTGAAATGGCAACCTTGATTTCGCTGATCCCCGAAGAAATCAGCTTTACGGGGATTTGTTATTCCCATAACGTTTTTCTTGCCCTTAGTCAGAAAAAAAACGCCACAGCCTTATTATGTGGCGGAGAGTATCGTCCCAAAAGTGATTCATTTTACAACCCTTCTTTACCTTCCTTGCTCGACTCAATTAACCCCAAAAAAGCCTTTATTTCTGCCGCAGGTGTCCACGGCACTTATGGTGTAACTTGTTATAATATCGACGATTTGCCGATGAAGAAAAAAGCGATGGAAAAATCCATTCGTAAAATTTTATTGGCACCTTATAACCTGTTTGATGAAGTCGCGACAGCCAATATGGGGGAATTGTCACAATTTGATGTGATAGTCACAAACAGGCAGCTTTCCGATGAGTATGAAACCTATTGCCGTAATGGTTTTGTGAAAGTGATTTACTGAGTCAAAAATAGGTGGCGGGCTCACTATTGCCCGCAAAATCAAATCTTCACCGTCAAATAATCTTCCGCGATTTCGGTCGCAGCAAATTCAGCTTGGCATTCTGCGAGTAGCCTTGGAATATCTTCGCTCATATAACGCCCACTCAAATGAGTGGCAATAAAACGTTTTACCCCAGCTTCACGGGCTAATTGTGCCGCTTGGGCTGTTGTTGAGTGCCCGCGTTCATTCGCTTTTTCTGCAAAAGCTGCCTCTAACGTGGCTTCATGCACCATCACATCCGCATTTCTAGCCAGTTCAAGGGCTTGCGGTGTCGGTTGTGTGTCACCAAAAATGGCAATAACCTTACCGGGGATAGGTTCACCAAGGTAATCTGCGCCATTCACCACACGGCCATCTTCAAGGGTAATCGTTTCCCCTGCTTTAAGCGCTTGCATCCATGGGCCACGGGGAATGTTATCACTCGCCAATTTATTCGCCTCTAACTGCCCGCTTTTGGCGTGTTCTTCAATGCGATAGCCATAACATTCTACACGGTGATCAAGGGGGTAAGCCGTCACAATCAACTCACCATCATCAAATAATTGCCCTGCTTCAATTTCAATAATTTCAAGTGGATAAGTCATATAAGACACACTGACGGACAACACCGTTTCAATATACTGCTTGAGCCCTTTAGGCCCATAAAGTGTTAGAGGGTCTGTCGAGCCCCCCATTGAGCGGCTGCACAATAGCCCCGGCAGCCCAAAGATATGGTCACCATGCAAATGGGTAATAAATATCTTCTCAATTTTTGGCGCTTTAAATGGGCTATTGAGGATACGGTGTTGTGTCCCCTCGCCACAGTCAAACAACCAATAACTTTTTCGAATACCGACCAAATTTAATATCATACTGGTGACATTCCGTTCCTTCGTTGGCACGCCAGCACTGGTGCCCAAAAAAGTCAGTTCCATAATTCCTCTATTTATCTCTTTGTTTTATCTTGAGAAGAAAAGATTCCAAAATTTTCCAATTGGATCTACGTTGTTTTTTGCATTGTATTTTTCCTATTGTAATTTTCGTCGCGACAAGACCTAACATTCTTATCTTTTCCAACTTGCAAAATCCGCTTCTCTTTAAGTCAAATTAATTCACAAGCTCTTACCCTAAAGTGCGTTCCAAAATAGCCGCGTTAATTTTAGCTATTAGGAATATATTGAATGAGCTCCGCGTCTTTAACCGTTAAACAAAAAATCGCTAACGGCTTTGTCATATTTACGGCAATCTGGTCATCCGCCATTATGCCCGTTATCCCAAGTTATGCAAAAATGTTGGATAACAATGACCTGCCATCATTAGGCAGTGATAATATTATTGCTGAAGATAATACTGAGCGCTTAGTCGCAGAATACAGTAAAACACTGGGAACCTTTCTTTCACAGAAGAAAAAGACCAAAGATCTGTCCGATATGGCGCAAAATTACGCGCGAAATAAAGCGACCAATGAAGCCACAAAAGAGATTGAAAGTTGGTTATCCAAATCAGGTAATGCCAAGCTAAGCATCAATCTTGATAAGAAATTATCGGTTAAAAACTCCCAGTTGGATTGGCTGATCCCTTGGTATGACCAAAACGATACACTGTTATTTACGCAACATAGTATTCACCGCAATGATGGACGACTGCAAACAAATAATGGCATTGGTTTGCGTCGCTTTCAGGAAAAAAATACTTTTGGTGTTAATGCCTTTATCGACCACGACCTTTCTCACTACCATACCCGTGCGGGTGTTGGTGTGGAATACTGGCAAGATTACCTTAAAGTTAACGCCAATACCTACTTCGCACTGACTTCATGGAAAAGTGCCTCTGAATTAAACCATGATTTCAATGCCAAGCCTGCTAATGGCTGGGATATTCAAGCTGAAGGCTGGTTACCTGCTTATCCACACTTAGGTGGAAACCTTAAATATGAACAATATTATGGTGATAGCGTTGCGCTCTTCGGAAAAACAAAACGTCAAAAAAACCCGAAAGCCGCGACACTTGGAGCTCACTGGACACCATTCCCACTCTTAACGTTAAATGCTAACCATAAAATCGGGAGTCAGGGCAAAAAAGAGACTCAAGCTAAAATTCAATTTACGTGGACGCTTGGTAAAAGCTTGGCTCATCATTTAGACCCAAGTAAAGTGGCTGACGCTCGTCGCCTATCAGGAAATCGCTATGATTTTGTCGAGCGTAATAACAATATTATTCTCGATTACCAAAAGAAAACCTTATTGCACCTGTCATTACCTGCAAAAATTCAAGGCGAAACAGGGCAAACTGTATCACTCGTTAAATCCTTCACCAGCAAATATCCACTTAAGCAGATTGTCTGGCAAGCACCTGAATTACTAGCTGCAGGCGGTTCTATTAGCTCAACCGATCAAACCGCAACCGTCATTTTACCAACTTATAAAACGGCAAATACGCTGGAAGCTGCTCAAAAACTTAACCGTTACCGCTTACAAGGAACCGCCTTTGATACCAAAGGTAATGCCTCTCCGGTCGCAGAAACTTTGATTGAAATTACCAATTCGGGGGTTATTAGCATTAGCCCCAATGATATTAAATACCAAGGAAAAGGTCTCGCCAATGGTAATGATGTCAACAGCATCAATGTAATAGCCAGAGACTCCCATGGAAACGTCGTTCCTAACGCCAAAGTTGTTTTTATTTTGCCAAACGCGCTAAAACTTGCGGCCAAAAAAACAAAAACGGGCGCAGTAACCCAATCTGAATTTCAACGGGAATTACGAAAAAAAATGCAAGCGATGAAAGTCGCTAAACCCTGGGAATACACAGCAACCACCAATTCAAAAGGCGAAGCACAAGTACAGTTTACGTCACAAAATGCGGGGACATACGAAATTGGCGCATACACTGGCAACCATCAGCCTGTCAAAACTCAAGTGGTTTTCAAGTCGGATATTACTGAAGCACACATCCGTCACTTTAGCGTGACTCAGACGGGGGCTGTTGCTGATGGCAATACAACCAATTCAGTCAAAGCCTATATTACTGATAATAATGGAAATCCTATCACTAACCAAGAAGTTTTCTTTTCAGCAACCCATGCCAACGTTGTCGATAAAGCAATCACCAATGAAGATGGAATTGTTGAAGTGACATTAACTAGTTTCAAAGCAGGTGTGAGTGAAATTACGGCTTCAGTCAATCATCATAGTGAAACTAAGGCCGTTGAATTCGTGAGTGGAAAAATACATCAAATTTCTATCCTCGAAGTAGATGAAGTCTATGCAGGTAGAGAAAGCCAAGTTTTATTTCAATTACTTGATAATCAAGGCAACCCAACCATTAATGCTAATAATGATGTCACGGTCATTATTGATAAAAATACAGAGTTAACTCAAATTTGGAGTGCCGATATTGATAAAGGAATATATGCCTCGACTATCTCAGGTCAACAACCGGGAGATCATAAAATTCAAATTGCTATTGGCAAAGTTATCTCTCTTGAGCATACTTTTACCACTCGCGTAGCAACGTCTGTTAAATCAGTTACCCCTGACGGAAGTGGCCAAATTGGGGCGTTAGGTGTTATCGCCAGCATCGAGATAGATATTAACCCCGATCGTACGACATTTAAATCTGGTGAAAACCCTCTGATCCTAGTCACACTAAAAGATATTTTTGGTAATGCAATCGAAGATATCGACTTTGATCACATTCACCTAGGGAATATGAAAGGAAAAGACCTTGCTTGGCGTGATGATGGACATAGCGACTATGCTGTTAACCTTTCCTTAACAACGCTTGGTGATATTGATATCACTGCAAATGTGAATGGCATATTTAGCCCAAAAACCGTTTTAACGGTCAGCCATAATACTGATATTTCAAAAGTTGAAAATATCGTTATCACCCCCAATACCCCCACCCCTAACGCGGGGGATAAGCCCACAATCAAGGTGGAAATTACCGACAAAAACGGCAATCAAGTCAAAGACATTCAAAGCATTGATGTCACCATTGATGGCAACACACACACCTTGCCTGTGACACCCAACGCCGATGGCAGCTACACCGCCGAACTGCCTGCACAGCAAAGTGGCAACAAAGAAATCAATATCACTGTGAATGGCAAGGACTCGAACCAAGAAACCCTGAATGTGCAGCCACCTGCGCCCGTCTCACCAAACAACCAAGGGCAGACAGGCCAACAAGGTGTGGTGAATACGCTCGACATCAAAACAGGCCCTACCACAAACTTGAAGTCTGGCGATACGCTGGAGGTCACTGTCACGGCGACCGACGCTTTTGGTAATGGCATCACTGGGTTAGACAAAAACAACCTTAACTTAGGCAACCTGAAAGGTGACACGTTAAATTGGGTCGATAACAATGATGGCAGCTACACCGCTCAAGTTCCCCTTAAAGATCTCGGTAATATCGATTTAACCGCGTCCTTAAACGGCATCAACAGCCAACAAACTGACATTACTGTGGGCAACGCCACGGGCGATAGCAGTGTGCAAAATATCGTTGTTACGCCAAACACCACAACCCCGAACGCAGGGGATAAGCCCACCATTAAAGTGGAACTTACCGACAAAAACGGCAATCAAGTCAAAGACATTCAAAGCATTGATGTCACCATTGATGGCAACACACACACCTTGCCTGTAACCCCCAACGCCGATGGCAGTTACACCGCCGAGCTGCCTGCACAGCAAAGTGGTGATAAACAACTTCAGGCCTCGGTGAACGGCAAGGACTCGAACCAAGAAACGCTGAATGTGCAGCCATCTGCGCCCGTCTCACCAAACAACCAAGGGCAGACAGGCCAACAAGGTGTGGTGAA
>NZ_JBEBNT010000019.1:0-75437 GCF_040396775.1 Providencia sp. | reverse complement strand
AATACCTGCCTGTCACGCAGGGGGTCGCGGGTTCGAGTCCCGTCCGTTCCGCCACCTAATTTAGGGGCGTAGTTCAATTGGTAGAGCACCGGTCTCCAAAACCGGGTGTTGGGAGTTCGAGTCTCTCCGCCCCTGCCAGTTACCAATTAAGTAATAATAAAAGAAGTATCTATTGATAACCCGGTTATATTAATCGGGTTTTTCTTTATCTGAATTTCACGAAAATCCTTCCATTATTTATTCTTATTCACCATTCCCCCCTCTTACATACTCCAAATTCACCCCAAAATAGTACTTAACCATTTCATTTATTTGACTTTTTTGCCAAATCATTTCATTGCATTATTATGACATTCCACTCTTGTTTGTTCCTCTTTGGATAAATTTACGCTTATATATTTTTTGCTAAAAGGATTCAGAAAAGGAAATTAAAGTGAGGTGGTGATTTCATTTAATTTGCTTTTATTTTTGAATGAAATAGATTTTAGGCGCTATTTTAAGCACTTTTGAGTTCATTCCAAGCGGGTGAAATATATCCTAGGATGTTTAATATCATTATCACTAAACGGAATGAGAGTGTTTCTCATCCAGTCTAGTTAGCTATATGCAATGGTGCATTTTTTATTGGCGTTTTAATCAATTGATTAATCAGAGCCTGTTGATCATTTTTTTGTAACCATACTGCATATAGTGGCTTACTTATAGGGGATTCTGACAGCATTTTTAGTGCAGGATACTGATGTACCCAGTGCACAGGTAAAAATGCCGCTGAAAGAGATACAGGAAGTAATTGGCGTGTAATATGGGCCGATGTTGTGATCATCACTGGCGTATCATCTTGAGTGAGTGCAGATTCATTTTTGGGATGAAAATCAGCTCCCCATTCAAGTTTTATGTAATTGTAATTTGTCAGAGCAATATTTTTTTGTGAGGCCATAAGTTGAAGTTCGATAGTTCCAATAATCGTACTTTCGAACTCATCCATTTTTGGTGGCTCGGTGGCAATGAGTAAATCTAATTCTCTTGAGTGTAATTGTTTTACGAGTGACTGGCGGGTAGAAATGCGGGCTTCTAATCGTAATTCATCATGCTGAGTATAAAGGTCTTCTATCCAATCAGTGAGGTAACCTTCCCATAGAGAAGCTGTAGCACCGATTGAAAGCTCAGTATGTTGCGATGCATGAGAAATTTCTTTTTTGGCTTGTAGCCAGGTGTTCATTAAAGACTCAGCGTAGGGTACTAATCGTTCACCAGCTGCGGTCAATCGAATATTATTTCTATGACGAGTGAATAAACTGGTACCCAGTTGAGTTTCTAACTGTCGGATACGAAAGCTGACAGCAGATTGCGTTAAGTAGAGTGATTCAGCTGCTCTACCGAAGTGCCTAGTCTTGCTAACCTCTAAAAAAGTTCTCAATAACTCGCTGTCCACATACATCTCCAATTATTTTTGTCGTGATGATTTAAATGTTTTGTTTTACAGATTGCCAATGCTGTCTAATACTCCGCGCCATATAGAGTTTGACTGCAATAAGTTAGGAGTGTGTCAGATGGCAGATAGCTTCATCACGACTAATCGTTTTTTTGATAATAAGCATTACCCACGTGGCTTTTCTCGTCATGGTGATTTCACCATTAAAGAAGCTCAGTTGCTTGAGCGCCTAGGCCAAGCTTTTAATGAGCTTGATACAGGTAAACGAGCTGCACAAACTGACGAGGAAAAACTCTTCGTTGCTGTTTGCCGCGGTGAGCGCGAGCCTGTTACTCCAGAAGAAAAAGTTTGGGTAAAATATTCTAGTCGTATTAATCGTCCAAAACGCTTCCATACGTTATCTGGTGGTAAACCACAGATAGATCCATCGGAAGACTATACTGATACAGATGACTAATATTACCATCGTATAAGATAAGGGACTTCGGTCCCTTTATTTTTACGGTAAGTAACATTTTATTTCTCCTCCGCTCAGCTTACTTGTTTTTGCAAATGAAGCAATAACTTATCCATTGCTCTGTACCCAAGAGCTTCTAATAAATGTCCTCGCTCAATATTTGAGCACTCATTGAGGTCCGCAATAGTTCGAGAAACTTTTAAGATCTTATGCCAAGCTCGGATTGAAAGGCCTAATTTGTTGAGCGCATGTTCTAGAAATAAAGCGTCTTTAGCATTGAGTGAGCAAAACTGTGTAATTTCCCTCGATGTTAGTAAGCTATTGATTTTACCTGCTCGTGTTAACTGTTTATTTCTCGCGTAAATAACACGTTGCTGTACTTGTTCGCTGGTTTCTCCTTGATAGTTTGGGTTACTGAGTGCGCCGATAGGCAATAGGGGAATTTCAATGGAAAGATCAAAGCGGTCTAATAATGGACCAGAAAGGCGGGAAAGGTAACGCAAAATACATATTGGTGAGGAGCGGCTTGTTTCCCCTTGATAGTGCCCTGTAGGACTCGGATTTAATGCGGCGATAAGTTGAAAATTAGCGGGATAGCAGACTTTTGCTTTTGTTCTAGAGATACTAACTTCTCTTGATTCTAGAGGCTCTCTTAAAGAATCTAAGACAGCGCGACTAAATTCAGGTAATTCATCTAAAAATAAAATACCGTGATGTGCGAGAGATATTTCCCCTGGTTTTGGAAGCGAGCCTCCACCAATTAGCGCCGCGACAGATGCGCTATGATGGGGGGCTCTAAACGGCCTCGTTGGCCAATCAACAGTACCGAGAGTCATCTGGCTTAAACTATGTAGTGAAGCGACCTCTAGCGCCTCCTGAGGTGTAAGCGCGGGTAATAATGTAATGAGCCGACTCGCTAACATGGTTTTACCTGTTCCAGGAGGGCCTAAAAGCAGTAAATGGTGCCCCCCCGCAGCGCAAATTTCGAGTGCTCGCTTTCCTTGCTCTTGCCCAATAATATCGTTGATATCATCGTCATTTTTAGCTGATGGATGTGGTTGATTTATCTGGCAGTTAAACTTAAGTTCACTGTTCCCATTAAAATAATGGCAAAGCTCTAATAGAGAGCTTACAAATTGAACGCTATTATCCGGCAATAAATTTAATTGATGCTGGTTTTTAGTCGAAATAATTAATGTTCGTTGTTGTTTTAATGCGGCTTGAGCCGCTGGGATCGCGCTGTTGACGTAACGTATATCACCGGAAAGTGCGAGTTCACCTAAAAATTCATGTTTTTTTAAAGCCTCGTGTGAAATCTGGCCTGATGATGCGAGTACAGCAATTGCAATTGCAAGGTCGTAGCGGCCACTCTCTTTTGGTAAATCAGCGGGTGCTAAATTTATCGTTATTTTTTTTGCTGGGTATTCAAACCCACTATTTAGTAGCGCACTTCTGACTCTATCCCTTGATTCTTTAACCGCGGTTTCGGGTAAACCGACTAATGTTAGTCCTGGAAGTCCATTACTAATATGTGCTTCAACGGTAACAAGTGGTGCCTCCATGCCTATTGAAGCTCTAGTGTAAACAATCGCTAGCGCCATAAAACCTCCGATACAATTAACAGAGTAATATTCTGTTAAAAACTAACCGATTTTTAACGTATAAAAATAATATTTGCGAAGCTGCTCGATAATTTATTTATGTAGTTACCTGACTGTTTCATTTTTTTGGGAAGGGCTTTTATAAGTTGGTATACCTAGGATTGAGGTTATTTGAGATGTGGTGCATTTTAATGAGAACTTGGATAAAGTTAAGAAAAAATGACTAATTGAGTGAAGTGGTATTTAGCCATTTACATTAAAAGGTCATGGAGGATGCAGCTGATTATGCTGTGAAAATCATAGATAATTACTGCCTTACTGTTTGTTTTCTAGTTTATTATTTTGTTTTTAGTTTAACTATTTGATTTTATTAAAGGTAAACATTTTGAAAATAAATAAAATAAATAAAAGTTGTCAAAATGATTTTAAAATGATACCTCTTAATAAGGACAACAAATAAAAGTTAAAAAAGTAAAACTCATGAACGCATTTATCCAAGCAGTTAGCCTAATTATTATTAGCGTGGTGGTGATTATTATCCCACCGTGCGGGGCTGCACTTGGACGACGAAGGCTAAAATAACAGCCAGATCTTACGAGAACCCCGCACCGAAAGGCGCGGGGTTTTTTTTGACATGAATGTTTGTTAACCCAAATATAATAAATAAAACATAATAAATACAAATAGATAAAAACGGACAGCAGGAGAAAAATATGACAGGAGCACAATGGTTAGTCCAAGCGTTACGAACTCGAGGGGTTGATACTGTTTTTGGCTACCCTGGTGGTGCAATTATGCCAGTGTATGACGCATTGTATGATGGCGGTGTGGAACATTTACTGTGTAGGCATGAACAAGGAGCAGTGATTGCAGCAATTGGCTATGCTCGCTCAACAGGTAAAACAGGTGTTTGTATCGCTACATCAGGGCCTGGTGCAACAAACGTTATTACTGGGTTAGCGGACGCATTGTTAGACTCCGTTCCTGTTGTTGCTATCACAGGGCAAGTGGCTTCCGCGTTTATTGGCACAGATGCTTTTCAGGAAATTGATGTTTTAGGGCTATCTCTGGCCTGTACTAAACATAGCTTTTTAGTTGAATCGATAGATGATTTGCCTCGCATTCTTGCTGAAGCTTTCGCAATCGCAAATAGTGGGCGTCCTGGACCTGTACTGATTGATATTCCGAAAGATATTCAGTTGCAACACGCAGAGCTATCTCCTTTTTTAATGCCTGTGGAGCAAGAAATGTCATCTCCAGAGGCTGAGATACAGCAAGCGAGAGCGTTGCTGGAACAATCAGAAAAACCGATGTTGTATATCGGTGGCGGTGTTGGGATGTCTGGTGCCGTTCCTGAATTAAGGGAATTTATCACCTATACAGGATTGCCTTCTGTTTCAACATTAAAAGGCTTAGGTGCCGTCGACCCAAAAGATGGGAATTACCTAGGAATGTTAGGAATGCATGGCACGAAAGCTGCCAACATTTCTGTTCAACGATGTGATTTGCTGATTGCCGTTGGGGCGCGTTTTGATGACCGTGTAACGGGGAAATTAAATACCTTTGCACCGAATGCTAAAGTTATTCATATCGATATTGACCACGTTGAGCTGGATAAATTACGTCAAACCCACGTAGCCTTACACGGTGATGCAAAAGCGTTATTACCAAAATTAATGTTGAAAAAATCAATTGCGCCATGGCAAGCCGAGGTTCAACAGCTGAAAACAGAGTTTGGATGGCGTTATGACCACCCAGGCGAACCTATTTATGCACCGCTCTTATTGAAACAATTGTCCGATAAAATGAAGCCAAACACGGTTGTGACAACGGATGTTGGGCAACACCAAATGTGGTCAGCACAGCATATTACGGTAGATGCCCCTGAAAACTTCTTAACATCAAGTGGGTTAGGCACGATGGGGTTTGGTATTCCTGCCGCGATAGGTGCACAAGTCGCGAGGCCTGAAGACACTGTAGTTTGTGTATCGGGTGATGGCTCATTCATGATGAATGTCCAAGAACTAGGCACCATCAAACGTAAACAGTTACCTGTCAAAATTCTTTTATTGGATAACCAACGTTTAGGTATGGTTCGCCAATGGCAAGAGTTGTTCTTTGAACAACGTTATAGCGAAACGATATTAACGGATAATCCTGACTTTGTTGCTTTAGCCAGTGCGTTTGGCATTAAAGGGCAGCGTATTACAGATAAATCGCAAGTAAATGCAGCATTAGACGAATTATTGAATAGCGAAGGTGCCTACTTATTACAGGTATCAATTAATGAATTAGAAAATGTCTGGCCATTGGTTCCACCAGGGGCGAGTAATGAAAAAATGATGGAGAAACCATTATGATGCAACATCAACTCTCGATATTGGCCCGTTTCCGTCCTGAGGTTTTAGAGCGTATATTAAGGGTCACTCGCCATCGAGGATTTAAGATAAATGCCATGAATATGGGACAGTCACCAGATGGCGATAATGTTAATATTGAATTGACTGTAAGTAGTCAAAGGCCGTTAACCCAGCTTTGTGCTCAGTTAACTAAGCTTTCCGACATTACAGAAGTTGAAGTGCTACAACAAGAATCACGACTATTACGCACACAAAGTGCAATGTAAGGAAGATAAAAATGACTAAGAAAGCTGACTTTATTTGGTTTAACGGTGAAATGACGCCATGGGCTGATGCAAAGGTTCATGTAATGTCTCATGCTCTGCATTATGGTACATCAGTGTTTGAAGGCGTCCGTTGCTACGATTCTCACAAAGGACCTGTGGTTTTCCGCCACCGTGAGCACATGCAACGTTTGCACGATTCTGCAAAAATTTACCGTATGCCTGTCAGCTACAGCGTAGAAGAGTTAATGGAAGCTTGTCGTGCAACTTTACGCAAAAACAACTTAGTCAGCGCATATATTCGCCCACTCGTTTTTATCGGTGATGTTGGCATGGGGGTTAATCCACCAGATGGTTATAACACTGACGTCATTTTAGCCGCTTTCCCTTGGGGCGCTTATTTAGGCGAGGAAGCCTTGGATCAGGGAATTGATGCGATGGTTTCTTCGTGGAACCGTGTCGCACCGAATACCATCCCTACAGGTGCAAAAGCGGGCGGTAACTATTTATCATCTTTATTAGTGGGTAGCGAAGCACGCCGTCATGGTTATCAAGAAGGTATTGCATTAGATGTTCATGGGTATCTTTCAGAAGGCGCAGGGGAAAATATTTTTGAAGTGAAAGATGGCATTTTATACACGCCTCCATTCACGTCATCAGCATTACCCGGTATTACTCGCGATGCGATTTTAACCTTAGCAAAAGATATGGGCATTGAAGTTCGTGAGCAAACACTATCACGTGAGTCCCTATACCTTGCTGATGAAGTCTTTATGACAGGCACCGCAGCAGAAATTACCCCTGTACGCAGCGTTGATGGTATCCAAGTTGGTATTGGTCGTTGTGGCCCAGTCACGAAACAAATTCAACAAGCATTCTTCGGTTTATTTAATGGTACAACGGAAGACAAATGGGGCTGGTTAGATCCAGTAAACCCTTAATAACTAAATTGAAATAGATGTTACAGGCGGACGTTCCCCGCCTGTTTTAAACACGGGAGTTAAAGATATGCCTAAGTACCGTTCAGCAACAACAACTCATGGTCGTAATATGGCGGGTGCGCGCGCATTGTGGCGTGCAACTGGAATGACCGATGCTGATTTTGGAAAACCCATTATTGCAGTTGTTAACTCATTCACTCAGTTTGTACCTGGTCACGTACATTTACGTGACCTTGGTAAACTGGTTGCAGAGCAAATTGAAAACGCAGGCGGCGTAGCGAAAGAGTTTAATACAATTGCGGTTGATGATGGGATTGCAATGGGGCATGGCGGAATGCTGTATTCCTTACCTTCTCGTGAATTAATTGCTGATTCTGTTGAATACATGGTCAATGCACACTGTGCAGACGCTATGGTGTGTATTTCTAACTGCGACAAAATCACTCCAGGTATGTTAATGGCGTCATTACGCCTCAATATCCCTGTTATTTTCGTGTCTGGTGGCCCGATGGAAGCAGGGAAAACCAAGCTTTCAGACCAAATCATTAAGTTGGATTTAGTCGATGCGATGATCCAAGGGGCAAACCCGAATGTGAGTGATGCAGATAGCGAACAAATCGAACGTTCTGCTTGCCCAACCTGTGGTTCATGTTCTGGTATGTTTACCGCAAACTCCATGAACTGTTTAACTGAAGCATTAGGTTTATCTCAGCCAGGTAATGGCTCGTTATTAGCCACTCACGCAGACCGTGAAACCTTATTTATCAACGCAGGTAAACGTATTGTCGAGTTAACGAAACGCTATTATGAAAAAGATGATGAAAGCGCGTTACCTCGCAATATTGCTAATAAAGCGGCGTTTGAAAATGCAATGACCCTTGATATCGCAATGGGTGGCTCGACGAATACTGTTCTGCACTTGCTGGCGGCGGCACAAGAAGCAGATGTTGATTTTACGATGGAAGACATCGACCGCTTATCTCGTAAAGTCCCGCACTTATGTAAAGTGGCACCAAGTACACAGAAATACCATATGGAAGATGTTCACCGTGCGGGTGGGGTAATTGGTATTTTAGGTGAATTGAGCCGTGCAGGTTTATTGCAAGAAAATGTCACCAATATTTTAGGACTGACCTTTCAAGAAACATTGGCGCAATATGACGTCATGTTGACGAAAGACGAAAGTGTTAAGTCCATGTTTTCTGCGGGGCCTGCGGGCATTCGTACTACCAAAGCATTTTCACAAAATTGTCGCTGGCCTTCACTGGATACTGACCGTGAAAATGGCTGTATTCGTAACATTGAGCATGCTTATAGCTTGGATGGTGGTCTGGCTGTACTGTCTGGAAATATTGCGGAAGATGGCTGTATCGTCAAAACAGCTGGCGTAGATGAAGGTAGCCTAACCTTCCGTGGCCCTGCGAAAGTGTTTGAAAGCCAAGATGATGCGGTTGAATCAATCTTAGGTGGCAAAGTTGTTGAAGGTGATGTGGTGGTGATCCGTTACGAAGGGCCAAAAGGTGGACCGGGAATGCAGGAAATGCTGTACCCAACGTCTTACCTGAAATCAATGGGATTAGGTAAAAGCTGCGCACTTATCACGGATGGCCGTTTCTCGGGCGGTAGTTCAGGCCTATCTATTGGTCATATTTCACCAGAAGCAGCCAGTGGAGGCTTATTAGCATTGGTTCAAGATGGCGATACTATTGATATCAATATTCCAAAAAGAACGATGGTACTGGATGTCAGTGAAAGTGAGCTTAACCAACGCCGTGAAGCTGAATTAGCCCGTGGTGATAAAGCCTTTACACCACGTGATCGTCAGCGCGAAGTCTCTTTTGCTCTGCGTGCCTATGCTTCCTTAGCAACCAGTGCAGATAAAGGCGCTGTACGCGATAAGTCGAAATTAGGGGGCTGATGTGGCAGCGGCAAAACCATTACCCGCAGCACCAACAAGTGCTGATTATTTAAAGGCGGCGCTGAGTGCGCCAGTCTATGAGGCGGCTCAAGTTACTCCGCTTCAGCAAATGGACAAAATATCTGCACGTTTAGGCAATACGATTTTGGTTAAACGCGAAGACAGGCAGCCTGTACACAGCTTTAAGCTACGCGGGGCTTACGCGATGATTGCCACGTTGACGGAAGAGCAAAAAGCCAAAGGTGTTGTGACTGCATCGGCAGGAAACCATGCCCAAGGTGTTGCGCTGTCGGCAAGTCGTGTTGGCGTTAAAGCCAAAATTGTTATGCCTGTAGCAACGGCGGATATCAAAGTGGATGCGGTTCGTAGCTTTGGTGGCGAAGCCATTTTACACGGCGCGAATTTTGATGAGGCAAAAGCCAAAGCGATCGCTATGGCGGCAGAAGAGGGGTATACATTTGTCCCACCTTTTGACCACCCATCGGTGATTGCTGGGCAAGCGACGATTGCGTTAGAGTTATTACAACAAGACGTGCATCTAGACCGCATCTTCATCCCAGTTGGCGGTGGCGGCCTAATCGCGGGTGTGGCGGTTATCATCAAGCAATTGATGCCTGAGATTAAAATCATTGGTGTTGAAGCGGAAGATGCGGCGTGTTTGAAAGCGGCGTTAGAAGCGGGGCATCCCGTTGATTTACCGCGTGTTGGCTTATTCGCCGAAGGTGTTGCCGTTAAACGTATCGGTGATGAAACGTTTAGGTTGTGCCAACAGTATGTTGATGATGTTATCACGGTAGATAGTGACTCTATCTGCGCAGCGTTGAAAGATATTTTTGAAGATGTCCGTGCAATAGCCGAGCCTTCAGGCGCTTTAGCACTGGCAGGGCTGAAAAAATATGTCCAACAGCACAACATTAAAGGTGAGCGTTTAGCACATATCCTGTCTGGCGCGAATATGAATTTCCACGGGCTGCGTTATGTCTCTGAGCGCTGTGAGATTGGTGAGCAACGCGAAGCGCTGTTGGCGGTAACGATCCCTGAGCAAAAAGGCAGTTTCTTACGCTTTTGCCAGCTATTAGGGCACCGTGCTATCACGGAGTTTAATTACCGTTATACGGATGCAGACCCTGATCGCGCCTGTATTTTTGTTGGGGTGCGCTTAAGTGGTCGTGATGGTGAGCGTGCAGAAATTATCCAAGAGCTCAGAAGTAACGGCTATGACGTTGATGATTTATCTGATGATGAAATGGCGAAGCTTCATGTGCGTTATATGATTGGCGGCCGTCCATCCAAACCATTAGATGAAAGACTGTATAGTTTTGAGTTCCCAGAGTCTCCAGGAGCGTTGCTGAGATTTTTAGAAACACTCGGAACACACTGGAATATTACGCTTTTTCATTACCGTAGCCATGGCACGGATTATGGGAGAGTGCTGGCGGCGTTTGAACTTGCAGGACCTGAAGTGCGTTTTGATAGGCACCTTGATGCGCTAGGGTATGAGTACCACGATGAGACAGGCAACCCTTCTTTTCGTTTTTTCCTAGCGCCACAAGATAGCCAAAAAACCTTAGATTGAGTTGTCTGGGAGTAATTCCCAAAACGCTTTAATGAGCGGCTCACTTAGGCGTTTGCTGAGTAGGCAAACGCCGAGTTCAAAGGGTTCCACCATCGAAATATTATCGAGTTGTGAAATACGGCTACGAACAGGCTCAGGGCTGTTATCCACCACCACACTTGGGATCAAGGCGATACCACAACCAAGCGCGACCATCGATACAATCGCTTCATGGCCAGATACTGTGGCGTAAATAACAGGGTTATTGATGTGATGGCGGCGAAACCATAGTTCGATGCGTTTTCGTGATGGGCCGTGTTCCGGCAAAATAAACGGCACTGTTGACCAATCAGGTTCAGCTTCCGTTACCATCGACCGTACAGCGCAAGGCAATGATGGGGCAATGAGTACCAATGGAATTTCACCAATTTTGGTGAAACGCACATTATCGGGTAAACGCTCTGGCTTGCCTGCAATACCAAGATCTGCTTCGTGGGCTTCCACTTTTTCCACCGCATCTGCGGCATCTCCGGTGGTGAGCTTTATTTCGACTAACGGGTGTAAAGCACGGAATTTGTCTAAAACTTGTGGTAAATGACTGTATGCGGCAGTGACTGAGCAAAAAAGATGCAACTCACCACTGAGTGATGGGCTTTGTTGATTAAGGGCATGCTGTAGTTGCTGATACTGCAACAAGGTTTGCTGTGCAAATTGTTTTAGGTGCTCACCTGCTTGTGTGAGTTTTACTGAGCGATTATCACGGACAAACAGCGGGTGACCCAGTTGCTCTTCTAAGCGCTGAATTTGCCGAGACAGTGTTGAAGGGCTGACATGCATGGCTTTAGAGGTACGGCCAAAGTGACAGCTCTGTGCTAAATGTAAAAAAAGTTTCAGATCACGAATATCCATTCTGCCCTCTGATAAAGTCATTAACCATGTTGCGAATATTGCAACATTGTATTGTTAATATATCAATTTAAGCAATGCGAAACATCGCATATAGTAAATCCATAAACGCTTAAAAATAAGCGACAGGCAAATTGATTGCCTGACATAACGAACACAACAGAACAATGGAGTATGACAATGGCGAATTATTTTAACACATTGAATTTGCGTGAGCAGTTAGCTCAGTTAGGCAAGTGCCGCTTTATGAAACGTGAAGAATTTGCGGACGAAGCTGGCTACCTGAAAGGGAAAAAAATCGTCATCGTCGGTTGTGGTGCACAAGGTCTGAACCAAGGCCTGAATATGCGTGACTCTGGTTTAGATATCGCTTATGCATTACGTGCAGAAGCGATTAGCGAAAAACGTGCTTCATGGCGTAAAGCAACTGAAAACGGCTTTAAAGTTGGCACCTATGAAGAATTGATCCCAACGGCGGACTTAGTTGTTAACTTAACGCCAGACAAACAACACTCTACCGTTGTTCGTGCTGTTCAGCCTATGATGAAACAAGGCGCAGCACTGGGTTATTCACACGGTTTCAACATTGTTGAAGTGGGTGAAGAAATCCGTAAAGATATTACTGTTGTGATGGTTGCGCCAAAATGCCCAGGTACGGAAGTTCGTGAAGAATACAAACGTGGATTTGGTGTTCCAACTCTGATTGCTGTTCACCCAGAAAATGACCCGAAAGGTGAGGGGATGGCGATTGCTAAAGCATGGGCAGCTGCCACTGGTGGTCATCGTGCAGGTGTTCTGGAATCTTCATTTGTCGCTGAAGTTAAGTCTGACCTGATGGGCGAGCAAACCATTCTGTGTGGTATGTTGCAAGCAGGCGCATTACTGAGCTACGACAAAATGGTTGCGGACGGTGTTGAGCCAGGCTACGCCGGTAAATTGATTCAATTTGGTTGGGAAACTATCACAGAAGCGCTGAAACAAGGTGGTATCACGCTGATGATGGATCGTTTATCTAACCCTGCGAAAGTCCGCGCATATGCGTTGTCTGAGCAACTGAAAACTATCATGGCACCGCTGTTTCAAAAACATATGGATGACATCATTTCAGGTGAGTTCTCATCAACCATGATGGCAGACTGGGCTAATGATGATAAAAACCTGCTGACATGGCGTGAAGAGACAGGCCAATCTGCATTTGAAAATTACCCTGAATATGCAGGAAAAATCGCAGAGCAAGAATATTTCGACCACGGCGTTCTGTTAGTTGCGATGGTTAAAGCGGGTGTTGAATTAGCGTTCGATACTATGTTAGAAGCGGGTATCTTAGAAGAATCAGCATACTACGAGTCTCTGCATGAACTGCCACTGATTGCGAACACCATTGCGCGTAAGCGTTTATATGAAATGAACGTGGTTATTTCAGATACCGCGGAATACGGTAACTACCTGTTCTCATTTGCAGCTGTTCCGATGCTGAAAGACTTCATGACCAAGTTACAAGCAGGTGATTTAGCGAAACCAGTTGCTGATAATGGTACAGATAACGCGCAGCTACGTGATATCAATGAAGCAATCCGTAATCATCCTATCGAGAAAATCGGTAAGACGTTACGTGGTTATATGACGGATATGAAGAAAATTTCAGTTGGAAGTTAATTTTTCGTCACTCTTCGCGTGATAGGCGCGTTGGCTACATGTTGCTACCCAAGTCACATACTAATGTATGCTCCTTGGGATAACCTAATTTTTCATCACTCTTCGCGTGATAGGCGCGTTGGCTACATGTTGCTACCCAAGTCACATACTAATGTATGCTCCTTGGGATAGCACCACTTGCCGCCTTCCTCTAACGCGAATAGTTTAGAAAAATACATTGATGTAGTAAAAGAAAGAACAAAAAAACAAAGCAAGCCATATCGTTCTGATGAATGATGTGGTTTTTTGTTTTGGGCTGTAGATGCGTTGGCTACATGTTGCTACCCAAGTCACATACTAATGTATGCTCATTGGGGTAGCACCACTTGCCGCCTTCCTCTAACGCGAATAGTCTAGAAAAATGCATTGATGTAGTAAAAGAATAAAACCAAACCACATTGTTCCAGCGAATAGTGTGGTTTTTTGTTTTCTATCAATTGGGAGAATTAACGGCTCAAGAGTTGGTTGGGTTTCTGCTACAATCTGTAGCGAGTTCCATTTTGAATAACTAAGTGATGTAGAGAAACCATGCGATTAAACCCAGGCCAGCAACAGGCAGTTGAATTTGTCGATGGCCCTTGCCTTGTATTGGCAGGGGCTGGATCAGGTAAAACCCGTGTTATTACTAACAAAATTGCACACTTGATCCGCCAGTGTGGTTATCAACCACGACAAATTGCCGCTGTTACCTTTACCAACAAAGCTGCACGTGAAATGAAAGAGCGTGTCGCACAAACGTTAGGTAAAAAAGAGGCGCGTGGGCTCATCATTTCAACCTTCCATACATTGGGCTTGGAAATTATTAAGCGTGAATATAAGGCATTGGGCATCAAAGCCAATTTTTCACTGTTTGATGACCAAGACCAAATGGCATTACTCAAAGAGCTAACATTTGATTTACTTGAAGAAGATAAAGACCTGCTACAGCAGTTGATCTCTGCGATCTCAAATTGGAAAAACGATCTTATCTCACCACAGCAAGTTGTCGGGCAGGCACGAACGGAAAAAGAACACCACTTTGCAGAGTGTTACCGCCGTTATGAATTGCATTTAAAGAGCTGCAACGTACTGGATTTTGACGATTTAATCAGCAAGCCAACGCTTTTGTTATATCAAAATGAAGAAGTGCGTGAGCGCTGGCAGCAAAAAATTCGTTATTTGCTGGTGGATGAATACCAAGATACCAATACCAGCCAATATCAACTGGTGAAATTGCTAGTGGGACAACGTGCGCGTTTTACGGTGGTTGGGGACGACGACCAATCGATTTACTCATGGCGTGGTGCAAGGCCGCAAAACTTGGTGCTACTTAGCCAAGATTTTCCTAAATTGAACGTGATTAAGCTTGAGCAAAATTACCGCTCTTCAGGCCGAATATTAAAAACTGCAAATATCTTAATTGCGAACAACCCCCATGTATTTGAAAAGAAATTGTTCTCTGAGCTGGGTTACGGCGTGCCATTAAAAGTTTTAACGGCAAATAATGAAGATCATGAAGCGGAGCGGGTGATTGGCGAACTTATCGCCCATCACTTTATCAACAAAACGGAATACAAAGATTATGCGATTTTATATCGCGGTAATCACCAGTCGCGTATTTTTGAAAAAATGTTGATGCAGAACCGTATTCCATATCGTATCTCTGGCGGTACTTCATTTTTCTCACGCCCTGAAATTAAAGATTTACTGGCTTATTTGCGAGTGCTGACTAACCCTGAAGATGACAGTGCCTTTTTACGCATTGTGAACACACCGCGCCGGGAAATTGGCCCAAAAACTATTCAAAAATTGGGAGAGTGGGCGAATCAACGGGGGAAAAGCTTATATCAAGCCAGTTTTGATTTAGGGCTAGAACAAACCCTAAAAGGCAAAGGATTAGAGGCATTACAACGGTTTACTCAGTGGATGGACAGTATCGTTCGTACATCAGAGCGCGAGCCATTGATTGCAGTACGTGATTTACTGCGTGAAATGGATTACGAAAGTTGGTTGTATGAAACATCAACCAGTACCAAAGCCGCTGAAATGCGCATGAAAAACGTCAACCAATTGTTTACTTGGATGAGTGAGATGGTGGAAGGGGATGAACTTAACGACCCGATGACGCTCAGCCAAGTGGTCACTCGTTTTACATTACGCGATATGATGGAACGAGGGGAAGACGATGAAGAATCTGACCAAGTTCAGCTAATGACTCTGCATGCATCCAAGGGGCTTGAATTTCCTTATGTTTTTCTGGTCGGAATGGAAGAAGGATTGCTTCCGCACCAAAGCAGTATTGACGAAAATAATATCGATGAAGAGCGCCGTTTAGCCTATGTGGGGATCACTCGAGCACAAAGAGAGCTATTTTTCACGCATTGCCGCGAGCGCCGTCAATATGGAGAGTTAATTCGTCCTGAGCTGAGTCGTTTTTTACTTGAGCTACCGCAAGATGACCTTGAGTGGGAACAACAGCGAAAAGTTGTTAGTGCCGAAGAGCGCATGCAAAAGGGGCAATCTGCATTAGCTGATATCAAAGCACGATTAGGACTAAGTAAGAAAAATGATTAATAACAATTAGTTGAAAATCCACACTAGAATAACTCTAGTGTGGAATAGATTATCAATTCGAACTGTTACGTTCTTCCAGCTCTAATACCCAGTTCACATAACCTTGCCATTGAACTTCCTGCTGTAAGTTTTCTGCACGCAGCGGATGCTCAGATAACCAGCGGTATGGGAGCATAATCGTGAGTCTGTCTGAGTTTACATTCAACCTTAAGGCGGGCAAGGTGTCGTCACGTCTACGACTAGCAAAAATAATGGCTAATCGAAGTAAGCGGCACAAAAAGTAGGCTTGCTGCATCGGTAACGCATTTTGTTGGCTGAGTGATGCCAAATCGACAGGGCCTTGCTGATTTCTTAACAATGCCGCCAGTAACCGTTTTTGTGCCGGTGTATAGCCAGGTAAATCCAAATGAGTGATCAAATAACTGGCGTGCTCAGGGCCTCTACGAAAATCAACGCTTAAGCCAATTTCATGCAATGCACTGGCGCTTGATAATAAATCGCGGCAACGAGTATCTAATTGCCAATCTTTCGCAACTTGCAGATAAAAATATTCAGCTAATTGACGAACACGGCCAGCTTGTTCGATGTCTACTTGGAAACGGCGCTGGATATTGCGTACGGTACGAGCACGAATATCTTGCTCAATGGGCAATTCCAACATGCCATAAACCAAGCCTTCTCGCAGAGCACCACCCGCAAGTGTCATGTTATCGATATTTAACGCTTCAAATATGGCAATTAAAATTGATAAGCCGCTAGGGAAAACCAGTGCGCGTTCAAATGTTAAGCCTTCAATTTCAAGCTCTTCTAGCTTTTGGCATTGAATGGCTTTGCGTTTTAGCTGCTGCAATTTAGGCAAGGTGATAAGCTCATCCATGCCTTGTGCAATCATGATTTCTTGGATGGCTTGCACGGTACCCGATGCACCAACACAGATTTTCCAGCCGTGAGTTTTTAAAGCCTCAGCAACAGGTTCGATCACTTTTTTTGCCGCAGCTTGCGCGGCTGAAAAATTGTCTTCTGTTAAGCTTCTATCACTGAAATAGCGCTCGAGCCAAGTCACACAACCCATCTCAAGGCTATAAAGTTGTTGGGCTCTTGCGCCAGTTCCGGTCACCAGTTCGGTACTTCCCCCACCAATATCCACCACCAAGCGTTGGTCGGGGCCGCCTGTTGTGTGTGCAACACCTTGGTAAATTAAACGCGCTTCTTCTTCCCCTTGAATCACTTTAACGGGATTACCTAGGATCTCACTGGCTTTTTCGATGAAAATATCAGCATTTTTTGCTAGACGCAGTGTTGCGGTTGCGACAACACGAATTTGTGTGCTCGGAATATCTTGTAGATGTTCCGAAAAAAGTCGTAAGCATTGCCAGCCTCGTTCCATCGCTTGCTCAGAAAGGAGGTTATTTTTATCTAACCCCGCAGCAAGACGAACTTTTCGCTTAACCCTAGAAATAACCTGTATGCTGCCAGCAGTTTCACGTACTACGAGCATGTGAAAACTGTTTGAGCCTAAATCGATAGCAGCATAAAGAGAAGAAGATTTCAGCATAACGTTTTTACTCAGCCTGGACGTTTATGGTTATTACGCGGACCATTGTGGCGACGCGGTGCATTTGAATTGCGGCGCTGGCCTCCAGGGCGTGGGCGATGACGACGTCTAGGTGCTGGTAAGTCACTCAATAACGCATCACTGTTATATTTACTCACTGGGATCGAATGTTGAATGTACTCTTCGATTGCAGGCAAGTTGAGCGCATATTCTTCACAAGCCAAGCTAATTGAGTTACCACTTTCCCCTGCACGGCCGGTACGACCAATACGGTGAACGTAATCTTCACAATCGTCAGGTAAGTCATAGTTAAAGACGTGTGTCACTGACGGAATGTGTAATCCACGAGCTGCAACATCTGTTGCCACTAAAATATCCAGTTGGCCTTGTGTGAATTGCTCTAAAATACGCAAACGTTTTTTCTGTGCAACATCACCTGTTAATAAGCCAACACGGTGACCATCAGCCGCTAAGTGTGCCCAAACATCCTCACAGCGGTGCTTAGTATTGGCGAAAATGATGCAACGTTCAGGCCACTCTTCTTCAAGTAGGGTCTGGAGTAAACGCATTTTTTCTTCGTTAGAAGGGTAAAATAACTCTTCTTTAATGCGATGGCCGGTTTTTTGTAAAGGCTCAACCTCAACATATTCAGGGCTATTCATTTGCTCAAAGGCGAGTTCTCTTACGCGATAAGACAATGTAGCTGAGAATAATAGGTTTAGTCTGTCCGCAGCCCCTGGCATACGACGGAATAACCAACGGATATCTTTAATAAAACCAAGATCATACATACGGTCAGCTTCATCAAGCACAACGACTTGAATCGCAGCTAAGTCCACATGGCCTTGCTTTGCATAATCAATAAGGCGGCCAGTCGTTCCAATAAGGATATCGACACCATTTTGTAACACTTTTAGCTGCTCGTCGTAGCCATCACCGCCATAAGCGAGGCCCATTTTCAGGCCTGTGTATTCTGCCAGCTCTTTGGCATCAGAGTAAATCTGAACAGCTAATTCACGAGTCGGCGCCATCATGAGTGCACGCGGCTGATTCGCTTTTTTCCCTTCGATAGCAGGGTGGGTTAATAGATAATGAAACGTCGACGTTAGGAATGCTAACGTTTTACCTGTACCTGTTTGCGCTTGTCCCGCAACGTCTTTGCCTTCGACAGTGAAAGGCAATGTTGACGCCTGTATTGGCGTACAATAATTGAAGCCTTTCTTGTTCAGAGCTTCAATGACTTTAGGGTGCAATGCGAAGTCGGAAAACTTCTTTTCTGTCAAGTGTGCTTTACTCATAGTATGTTAGAATATCAGTTAACGGTTGGTTTACGAAAGTGTATCTTTTGAAATAAAGCATACTGCTGCCAATAATGTTACACTAAGTCTGCAAAAAGATGATTCTTTGGAGTACAACATGAGCGACAAAATTATACATATAACTGATGCAAGCTTTGAAACTGCAGTTCTGAAATCAAGTTCACCTGTTCTCGTCGATTTTTGGGCAGCATGGTGTGGTCCTTGTAAAATGATCGCGCCTATCCTTGATGAAGTTGCTGAAGAATATACAGGCAAATTGACCATCGCAAAACTGAATATTGATGATAATCCGGCTACCGCGCCAAAATACGGAATTCGTGGTATCCCGACACTGTTATTATTCAAAAATGGTAGTGTCGCAGCAACAAAAGTTGGCGCATTATCTAAAACGCAACTGAAAGAATTTCTAGACGAAAATCTGTAAGTTACCGTTATATGTGATCTAAAACGTTTAGCGGTGCATCTATTTTATCAAGAGAGCCGCTAGACGTCCTTACTTAACCATGATAAGTTATCACTATTCCTCGTGTAGCACCCGTATGAATTACCCTGTATTCCATTGCTCTTATCTTAATATATCAAGCTAGTTAGTTCAGTATTGTCATGATTTTCAACGATCAAAACTAATGGCGCAATGATTTTAAATATGAAAACTGAAAACATAGACATTGAGTTAAGCACCCGCTAGATTCAGTATTGTTGTTTCACATAAATTTTTCATATACCTTAAAGATAGCGCATATGCAGCAGTAATGACATAAAACGTCTTTAGATCCTCGGATGTAAAAACGTATCGGGAAAAATTAGTGTTCAGTAAAATGTGTTTTTAAATGCGAAACTGAAACTAAACTTGCGATATTGGGATGGATGTTGTCTTAAATGTACAAAAAACTATTGCTAATGTTGAATGTGTTTCTAATAATATGCTGTACATCGTTCAGATGAGTCATGGTCATATGTTAAAACAGACTTAGCAGTGGCTAGCACAAATTTTATGCATTGTTGTTGGCTTTTATTGAGTTGGCTACCAACAGGGCAGTTAAGTTAAACTGCCACTTAATAAAATAAGTTGCCGTCAATTAACGTTCATAGTTCGAGAATTACCCCGAGTTAAAGAACCCACCATTATGAATCTTACCGAATTAAAAAATACGCCAGTATCAGAATTGATTACATTAGGCGAAAACATGGGGCTAGAGAACTTAGCCCGTATGAGAAAGCAGGATATTATTTTCTCCATTTTGAAGCAGCATGCGAAAAGTGGTGAGGATATTTTCGGCGATGGCGTACTGGAAATATTGCAGGATGGATTTGGTTTCCTCCGTTCCGCAGACAGTTCTTACCTCGCAGGTCCTGATGATATCTACGTTTCCCCTAGCCAAATCCGCCGTTTTAACCTGCGTACAGGTGACACCATTTCAGGAAAAATTCGCCCACCTAAAGAAGGTGAACGTTATTTTGCCCTCCTGAAAGTCAACGAAGTCAACTACGACAAACCTGAAAACGCACGTAGCAAAATCCTTTTCGAAAACTTAACCCCATTACATGCAAATAATCGTCTGCGTATGGAACGTGGTAACGGTTCAACAGAAGATTTAACGGCGCGTGTTTTGGACTTAGCTGCACCAATTGGCCGTGGCCAACGTGGTCTGATTGTTGCTCCGCCAAAAGCGGGTAAAACAATGTTACTGCAAAATATTGCCGCTAACATTGCACACAATTATCCAGATTGCGTTCTGATGGTTCTGTTGATTGATGAGCGTCCTGAGGAAGTAACGGAAATGCAGCGCTTAGTTAAAGGTGAAGTTATCGCTTCGACTTTTGATGAGCCAGCTGCGCGTCACGTTCAAGTGGCCGAAATGGTTATCGAAAAAGCGAAACGTCTGGTTGAGCATAAAAAAGACGTCATTATCTTACTCGACTCCATTACGCGTCTTGCTCGTGCGTATAACACCGTAGTTCCTTCATCCGGTAAAGTGTTAACGGGTGGTGTGGATGCAAACGCCTTACATCGTCCAAAACGTTTCTTCGGTGCTGCACGTAATGTTGAAGAAGGTGGAAGTCTGACAATCATTGCAACTGCACTGGTTGATACAGGTTCGAAAATGGATGAAGTGATTTACGAAGAGTTTAAAGGTACAGGTAATATGGAACTGCACCTCTCTCGTAAGATTGCGGAAAAACGCGTCTTCCCTGCGATTGATTACAACCGCTCAGGTACACGTAAAGAAGAATTACTCACATCTCAAGATGAACTGCAAAAAATGTGGATCCTGCGCAAAATTATCCATCCAATGGGTGAGATCGATGCAATGGAGTTCCTCATTAGTAAACTTGCAATGGCAAAAACTAACGAAGAGTTCTTTGACTTTATGAAGAGAGCTTAGTTGTTTGAGTTTTAAGCTTCAACAAAAGGTGCCTAAATGGCACCTTTTTTGTATCTAGGTATCGTATGACAGATTTGAATGAACGCCGACTTAAATATTAGTGTTCTTACAGTTATGTTGATTTTGAAAGCAGGAGGATATTTTATTTCACATTTACTACCCATATGAGTTTGGTAGATTGATTTATTATTTAAGATGTGAGTAATTGATTATTTACGATAAGTATCGTTGGAATAATTTAACTTTATTTATCTGGTTTATGATTTCAATTGAAATTAATTTTTTGATTTATTTAAAAAATATGAGGTGTTGTAGAAGTAATCAATTGATTAACCCCATTTCAGTGTATTGCTTTTATGGCATGCATCTTGCAGCTATTAAGTATAAAATGTGTAAGATTTCATTATTGGATAAACAACACGAATAATGTGTGTTTTTTAATAATGTTACAGTAATCTCTTTATGAATATAGATTCGTCTTATAGTAGATTTTATTACTGAGATGATAATGCAGTAGCGATTGCATTTTTATCGGCATTCGCCAATAAAAGTTTAGTATTGATAGTTAAATAAAAAATATTAAGAGAGTCGAACAGTGGACATCATACACTTTGCAACCAACCTCTTCTACGTCTTCTTGTTTTCGTTGGTTTTTATTTTCTTTGCCCGTATTGTTGCAATAAAAATCGGGTTAGTTGATAAACCTAACTTCAGAAAGAAACACGTAGGACTTATTCCTCTTGTTGGAGGAATATCCGTTTTCTTTGGGATCTGTTTTGCATTTTATATCACAGAGGAATACATCCCTCACAAGTGGTTATATATCTCGTGTGCTGGGTTATTAGTCTTTATCGGTGCATTGGATGACAGATTTGATATTAGCGTGAAATTAAGGGCTGGGGTTCAGGCGATTGTTGCTGTTGTGATGATGACTGCCGCAGGTCTCAAATTAGAATCATTAGGTCATGCCTTTGGGCCATGGGAGTTAGTGTTAGGGCCATTTGGTTATATTGTGACCTTATTTGCTGTCTGGGCTGCGATCAATGCCTTTAATATGGTTGATGGTATTGATGGACTACTTGGCGGGCTTTCTTCGGTTTCCTTTGGCGCATTAGGTTTCTTACTGTACAACAATGGCAATTATGCACTCGCATTTTGGTGTTTTGCTTTTATTGCAGCTATTCTTCCTTATATCCTTTTAAATCTTGGAGTGTTAGGTCGCCGGTTTAAAGTTTTTATGGGGGATGCGGGAAGTACTTTAATTGGGTTTACCATTATTTGGATTTTGGTCGCTTCGACACAGGAAGAGGTTCACCCAATCAACCCTGTCACCGCATTGTGGATTATCGCAATCCCACTCATGGACATGGTTGCGATAATGTATCGTCGAATTCGTAAAGGTATGAGTCCATTCTCGCCTGACCGTCAGCATATTCACCATTTAATTATGCGTTCTGGCTTTACACCGAAAGGGGCATTTGTACTGATTACATTGTCAGCTGCATTTTTAGCATGCATTGGTATTATTGGTGAACGCTTAACATTTGTGCCTGAATGGGTAATGTTGGCATTATTTTTGCTTGTATTTATGATGTATGGTTATTGCATCAAACGAGCTTGGAAAGTCGCCCGTTTTATCAAACGAGTTAGACGTAAAGCGCGTAGAGGTGCAGTACGGTAACGAAAAAACAAAAATAGAGGTTCTGTGCAGTGAATAACTCAGAAACACAACCGAGTCAGCATCAAACGCCAATAGAGCCAGAATTGGATATCCGTGGTTTATGCCGTTCTTTGTGGCAAGGAAAAATATGGATCGTTGCATTTGCTGTGATTTTTGCGGCAATTGCATTGGGTGCATCTTATTTCATGCAGCCCAAGTGGAGTGCAACAGCGATCACAGATTTGCCTACTGTGAATAATTTGGGAAGTTATTATTCTCAGCAACAGTTTCTGCGTAACCTTGATTCTCGTATTAATGTTACGGGGCAAGAAGGGCAGTTGCCGACAATTGCGAAAGAAGCTTATCAAGAGTTTACTAAGCAACTCGGCTCTTACGATACTCGCCGTCAATTTTGGTTGAGCACAGATTATTACAAACAGCGGTTAGAAAATGATCCAAAAGCGGATGCCGCCTTATTGGATGAACTCATTAATGATATTGAGTTTACACCCGCGGATGAAGTAAAAAATCTAACAGATAGCATTAAATTAGTGGCTGAAACATCAACAGATGCAAACCAGTTGTTACGTCAATACACGCAATTTGCGAATCAACGTGCAACGGCGAATCTGAATGATGAAATTAAAGGTACTTGGGCAACCAAAATGCAATCCATGAAAGCATTGGTTAAACGTGAAAACATGGTAGCAACAGCTGCTTATGAAAGACGTTTGAATGTGCTGGAACAAGCACTCAAAGTTGCTGAAAAACAAGGTATTGTGCGTAATCAAAGTACAACACCCGTAGATGAAATTCCTGATTCTAAAATGTTTATGTTAGGTGCCCCATTATTGCAGGCGCAAATTGAAACATTAAAAGCAACAGGCCCGGATCATGACTCAGATTATGACCAAAACATCGCAATGTTATCAACATTAAGCGTAGGGCCGACTCTCCAAGATAATTTTCAAGCTTACCGTTATTTGCGTACGCCTGAAGATCCAGTCAAACGCGATAGCCCGCGTCGAGCCTTTATGATGGTTCTATGGGGTGCTATAGGGGTGTTAGTGGGTGCCGGAGTGGTACTTTCTCGCCGTCGTCCATCTTGATTTTGGGATAAGCCACTGACATCTTCGTCAGTGGCTTGATAAAAGTCATTAAGATTAAATAAGCAGCACACTGCAAACGATAAATATAAGAGAGTCACTGTGAAAGTATTGACTGTATTTGGCACACGACCAGAAGCCATCAAAATGGCACCGTTGGTTCATGCACTGGCGAATGATGCTGATTTTGAAGCAAAAGTTTGTGTCACCGCACAGCATCGTGAAATGCTCGATCAAGTACTGAAACTATTTGAGATCACTCCAGATTACGACCTCAATATTATGAAGCCAGGGCAAGATTTAACCGATATTACCTGTCGTATCCTTGAAGGTTTGAAAAGTGTTTTTGCAGATTTTCAGCCTGATGTTGTCCTTGTTCATGGGGATACCGCAACCACCATGGCAACGAGCCTTGCTGCATTTTACCATCGTATTCCTGTTGGGCACGTTGAAGCTGGCTTACGTACAGGGAACTTATATTCCCCATGGCCTGAAGAAGCCAACCGCAAAATTGCAGGGCACTTAGCGATGTATCACTTCGCGCCAACGGAAAATTCACGCCAAAATCTGCTAAAAGAGTCTATTCCAGACAGCCATATTTTTGTGACAGGCAACAGCGTGATTGACGCGTTGTTATGGGTGCGAGACCGGGTCATGAGCGACCAGCACATGATGGAAAAATTGGGTGCAAACTACCCGTTTATTGACCCCAATAAGAAAATGATTTTAGTCACAGGCCACCGTCGTGAAAGCTTTGGTGGTGGTTTTGAGCGTATCTGCCACGCATTGGCGGAAATTGCACAGGCACACCCAGATGTACAGGTGGTTTACCCTGTGCACTTGAACCCGAATGTCAGTGAGCCTGTAAAACGTATTTTGCACGATATTGATAATATTATTTTAATTAGCCCTCAAGAATACCTTCCATTTGTCTACTTAATGAATCATGCCTATTTGATTCTGACAGATTCAGGGGGTATTCAAGAAGAAGCACCTTCTCTCGGCAAGCCTGTTCTGGTGATGAGAGATACCACTGAGCGACCTGAAGCGGTTGACGCGGGGACGGTTCGCTTAGTGGGAACAGATACACAAAAAATTGTTAACGAAGTTAATCGGTTACTGACAGATGATGCGGAATATCATGAAATGAGCCGCGCACATAACCCGTATGGGGATGGTCATGCTTGTCAGCGTATTCTTACAGCATTAAAAAGTAATCAGGTGAAATTATGAGTTTTGAAACTATTTCTGTTATTGGCCTTGGTTATATCGGTTTACCAACAGCAGCAGCCTTTGCATCACGTAAAAAACAGGTTGTCGGTGTAGATGTTAACCAACATGCGGTGGATACCATTAATCAGGGGAAAATCCACATTGTGGAACCTGAACTTGATATCGTGGTGAAAAAAGCCGTTGAAGAAGGCCATTTGAAAGCCTTTACAAAACCACAGCCAGCTGATGCTTATTTGATTGCTGTTCCAACGCCATTTAAAGGCGATCATGAACCCGATTTAGCGTACGTTCGTTCTGCGGCGGAGTCGATTGCGCCTGTACTGAAAAAAGGGGACTTAGTGATCCTTGAGTCTACCTCTCCAGTGGGTACGACAGAGCAAATGGCTCAGTGGATGGCGGAAGCGCGCCCAGATTTAACTTTCCCGCACCAAGCAGGCGAAGATGCAGACATCGATGTGGCTTATTGCCCTGAGCGTGTATTGCCGGGCCAAGTTATGGTCGAATTAATTAAAAATGACCGTGTAGTTGGCGGTATGACACCAAAATCTTCACTGCGTGCGAGTGAGCTATACAATATTTTCCTTGAAGGTGAATGTGTGATCACCAATTCAAGAACCGCAGAAATGTGCAAATTAACGGAAAACAGCTTCCGTGACGTTAATATCGCATTTGCCAACGAATTATCATTAATTTGTTCAGAGCAAGATATCAATGTGTGGGAGCTTATCAGCCTTGCAAACCGCCATCCGCGCGTGAATATTTTACAACCAGGCCCTGGCGTTGGTGGCCATTGTATCGCTGTTGACCCATGGTTTATTGTTGCTCAAAACCCGAAACAATCACGCTTGATCCACACTGCACGTTTAGTCAATGATGGCAAACCAATTTGGGTGGTTGACCAAGTAAAAGCCGCTGTTGCTGATTGCTTAGTGGAAACGGGCAAAAAAGCCAGCGAAGTCACCATTGCCTGTTTCGGCCTTTCGTTTAAACCGAACATTGATGATTTACGTGAAAGCCCAGCAATGCACATCACGAAAATGGTTGCGAATTGGAATCCGGGTAAAACTTACGCCGTTGAGCCACATATCGAAGAATTACCGACTTCATTGAAAGGTATTTCTGAGTTAGTTTCCATTGAAAAAGCCGTCAATGAAGCGGATGTGATCCTGATGTTAGTTGACCATAATGTCTTTAAAGGCATTCAAGGTTCAGCAATCCCACAAAAATGGGTTGTGGATACAAAAGGAGTTTGGCGTTGAAACGCATTCTAATCACCGGAGGTGCGGGTTTTATTGGCTCCGCAGTGGTTCGTCATATCATTGAGAACACGAGCGACAGTGCGATTGTGGTTGATTGCCTGACTTATGCTGGCAACCTTGAATCCCTTGCGCCAGTCGCGAGCAGCGAACGTTATGCGTTTGAGCAAGTCAATATCTGCGATCGACAAGCACTTGACCATGTTTTCTCGCAATATCAGCCTGATGCAGTTATGCATCTGGCAGCAGAAAGCCACGTTGACCGCTCTATTGATGGACCCGCTGCCTTTATTGAAACCAACATTGTGGGTACTTACACACTGTTAGAAGCTGCACGTCACTATTGGTCTGCGTTAGATGAAGGGAAAAAAGCCGCATTTCGTTTCCACCACATCTCGACAGACGAAGTGTACGGTGATTTAGATGGTCCAGAAGGCTTCTTTACAGAAACAACGTCTTATGCGCCAAGCAGCCCATACTCTGCCTCTAAAGCATCCAGCGACCACTTGGTGCGTGCATGGCAAAGAACCTATGGTTTGCCAACCATGATCACCAACTGCTCAAATAATTACGGGCCGTATCATTTCCCTGAGAAATTGATCCCCTTAATTATTTTAAATGCCTTGGCAGGCAAACCACTGCCAGTGTATGGCCAAGGTGAGCAAATTCGCGATTGGCTGTTTGTGGAAGACCATGCACGTGCTTTGCATCTGGTAGCAACAACGGCACAGGCTGGTACCACTTACAATATTGGTGGGCACAACGAACGTCGCAATATTGAGGTTGTTGAAACCATTTGTGAGCTGCTTGAAGAGTTACACCCGCAAAAACCACAAGGTGTGGCACATTACCGCGATTTAATTACCTATGTGAAAGACCGACCAGGTCATGACATGCGCTATGCCATTGATGCGGCAAAAATTGAGCGTGAATTGGGCTGGAAACCTGAAGAAACTTTCGAGTCTGGCATTCGTAAGACGGTCTTGTGGTATTTGAATAACGAAACGTGGTGGCGTCGTGTACAAGATGGCTCCTACGCAGGTGAACGCTTAGGCCTTGGCAATTAGGTGAAACCATGAAAGGTATTATTTTAGCAGGGGGATCGGGAACGCGTTTGCACCCAATTACCCGCGGTATTTCCAAACAATTGTTGCCTATCTATGATAAGCCAATGATTTACTACCCGCTTTCAGTTTTGATGTTAGCGGGCATTCGCGAAATTTTAATTATTTCAACGCCAGATGATTTACCAATGTTCAAACGCCTATTGGGTGATGGACATGAGTTCGGTATTGAACTGAGCTATGCAGAGCAGCCGTCACCTGATGGATTAGCCCAAGCCTTTATTATTGGCGAAGAATTTATCAATGGTGATAGCTGTTGTTTAGTCTTAGGGGACAACATCTTCTTTGGCCACTCGTTCAGCCCGAAATTGAAATCCGTTGCAGAGCGTACTCAAGGCGCGACGGTATTTGGCTATCAAGTGATGGATCCTGAGCGTTTCGGGGTGGTGGAATTTGATGATGATTTCAAAGCCTTATCCATCGAAGAAAAACCGACTAAACCGAAATCTAATTGGGCCGTCACAGGGTTATATTTTTATGACTCTCAAGTGGTTGAGTTTGCTAAGCAAGTTAAACCATCAGAGCGTGGGGAGTTAGAAATTACCTCCATCAACCAAATGTATTTAGAACGTGGATTGCTAAATGTTGAGCTCCTCGGTCGTGGCTTTGCTTGGTTAGATACTGGCACTCACGACAGCTTGATTGAAGCGGGCACATTCGTCCAAACCGTTGAAAAACGTCAAGGTTTTAAAGTTGCCTGCTTAGAAGAAATCGCATGGCGTAATGGCTGGTTAACGGATGAGCAAGTTGCGGAGTCTGCGCAGCAACTGAAAAAAACCGGTTATGGGCAATATTTAGAGGATTTACTCCGTGTCCGTCCGCGCCAGTATTGATGGATTACAGTGGGAGAGCGACTTTTTTCATCGCTCAACTGCAAAGTTAAATTTCTCGGGGGATAACCTCGAGACTATCCTTGCTTATCAAATGGATGCGTACGATATTACCCAAGCCAAGGTAGCCTCGTCTGAAACGCGGTTGATTGATGACTTAACCAGTATGGGTTTTTCATTTGTCGAAGGGGAAATGGACTTTGCTCTCACTATTGGCACAGAAAATGCTTATCTAAAGGCAGGTTTAACGGCGGTAGATAGCGTCGTTGCAGCACAAGTGGATGACGTCCCTTTGTTACAACAAGCTGCTGCCTCTGTCTTTAGTAATAGCCGCTTTCGTGCTCCTTGGTATCGTGAAGGGGATAGCGGGCGGTTTTACGCTTTGTGGATAGAAAAAGCCGTGCTGGGTACGTTTGACCATACTTGCTTGTTAGTCAAAGACGCCTCAGGCCGCATTTTAGGCTTTGTGAGTTTGCGCCATATTGACGATGATACTGCACGCATCGGGTTATTAGCAAAAATGCCTGAAGCGCAAGGGCAAGGGATTGGTCGCAAGTTGATGTCTGCGGCGTTCGACTGGTGTGTGCAACACCAAAAAAGACAGTTAAATGTTGCCACCCAAATGAGTAATGTTGCGGCATTAAATCTTTATTCACGTAGCGGTGCGGCGATTGCCAGTACCGCCTATTGGCTATACAGGGGACAACATGATTCCATTTAATAAACCACCCGTTGTAGGTACTGAATTAGAGTATATGAGACAAGCCATGGAAAGTGGCAAACTGTGTGGTGATGGTGGCTTCACTAAACGTTGTGAAGAGTGGATGGAAACGCGTTTTAACTGCCCAAAAGTACAGTTAACGCCATCTTGCACCGCATCATTAGAAATGGCGGCAATCCTGATTGATATTAAGCCTGGCGATGAAGTGATCATGCCAAGCTTTACCTTTGTATCAACCTCAAACGCATTTGTTCTGCGCGGTGCAAAAATTGTTTTTGTGGATATCCGCCCAGATACCATGAACATTGATGAAACTAAAATCGAAGCGGCGATCACCGAACGCACGCGTGCGATTGTGCCAGTTCACTACGCAGGTGTTGCGTGTGAAATGGACACCATCATGGATATTGCCAAAAAACATGATTTATTCGTCATTGAAGATGCAGCCCAAGGTGTGATGTCAACCTACAAAGGCAAGGCGTTAGGAACAATTGGCCACATTGGTTGCTACAGCTTCCATGAAACCAAAAACTACTCTTCTGGTGGGGAAGGTGGTGCGACCTTAATCAACGATAAAGACTTAATCAGCCGCGCTGAAGTCATTCGTGAAAAAGGCACAAACCGTACCCAGTTCTTCCGTGGGCAGGTGGATAAATACACGTGGCGTGACATTGGTTCAAGCTATCTATTATCTGACTTACAAGCGGCATACCTGTGGGCTCAACTGGAAGAAGCAGACAAAATTAACGAACGCCGTTTACTGCTGTGGAAACGTTACTACGAAGCATTGCAACCGCTGGTGGATGCAGGCCGTTTAGTGTTAGCGACTGTGCCTGAAGGCCTGGTTCAGAATGCCCACATGTTCTACATCAAATTGAAAGATGTGGAAGAACGCTCTGAATTCAATGAGTTTATGAAATCCCACGGTGTATTAACCGTATTCCACTATGTTGCACTGCATACAAGCCCGGCAGGAATTGAGTTTGGCCGCTTCCATGGTGAAGACAAATACACCACCAAAGAAAGTGACCGTCTGGTGCGTCTGCCGATGTTCTACAACATGACAGATGCAGAACAACAAACAGTTATCGAGCACATTAAGGCGTTCTTTGCCTAATGTCGTTAGCTAAAGCCTCTGTTTGGACAGCTGGGTCTACCCTGATTAAAATCGGGGCTGGCCTGCTTATCGTTAAATTACTGGCAATTGCATTTGGCCCGAGTGGCGTTGGGTTGGCGGGGAATTTCCGTCAATTGATCACTGTTCTTGGTGTGTTATCTGGCGCGGGGATTTTCAATGGTGTCACAAAATATGTGGCAGAGCACCATCAAGATCCAGTCAAACTTCGTGCTGTTTTAGGGACATCATCAACGCTAATTCTCGGCTTTTCAACGTTATTAGCCGTTATTTTCTTGCTATTTAGTGGCGCTATCAGTCAGGTATTGTTTGATAGCCCTGATTATGCCTCTGTGATTTATGCTGTGGCATTTATTCAGATGGGGATTGCATACGCAAACTACTTCTTAGCTATCTTAAAAGGTTATAGAGATGCATCAGGCAACGCTCAAGCTATCATTTTAGGGAGCTTAGTGGGTGTTGTTGCCTATTATTTGTGCTATACCTTGGGGGGATATGAAGGCGCGCTTGCAGGCTTAGCGCTTGTACCAGCCTTGGTTGTCCTGCCCGCCGGTTTGATGATTATTCGCCGCAAACAATTTGCATTGTCAATGCTGAAACCCGCTTGGGATAAAGCCATTGCAACGCACTTGGGTAAGTTTACCATCATGGCGTTGTTAACGTCGGTGACGTTGCCTGTCGCTTATATCATGATGCGAAACCTATTAGCAGAGCGTTATAGCTGGGACGATGTAGGGTTATGGGCTGGGGTGAGTACAATTTCAGATGCTTACTTGCAGTTTATTACTGCGTCATTTTCGGTGTATTTATTGCCGACACTTTCCCGTTTACAGCATAAAAGCGAAATTTCATCTGAAATTATTAAAGCCTTAAAATTTGTCTTACCTGCTGTTGCTGTCGCCAGTTTTATGGTGTGGCTCCTGCGTGATTTTGCCATTTGGCTGCTATTTTCTGAGAAATTTACAGGAATGCGGGACTTATTCGCTTGGCAGCTTGTGGGTGACGTACTGAAAGTTGGTGCATATGTGTTTGGTTATTTGGTAATAGCCAAAGCCGCATTGCGTTTTTATGTCCTAACAGAATTGAGTCAATTTGTGTTGCTGATGGGGTTTGCTCACTGGCTTATCCCTGAGCATGGCGCGGTTGGTGCGACACAGGCCTATATGGCCACTTATATCGTATACTTTACTTTATGTTGTTGCGTATTTTTGATTTACCGTAGGCGAGCATGACAACCTTAATACATGTACTGGGATCGAACCTCCCACATCATAACCAGACGGTTTTAACGTTTTTTAATGACGTTATTAGCCAAGAAATGGCACCGTCACAAAAACCGCATTTTATGGTCGTAAGCGATGATGCGGGGCTTGCTGACGCTTATCCGCAGCTCGAAATTGACGTTTTTGCAAATAAAAAATCCATCGCAAACAGTGTGATAAAACGGGCAAAAGCAGAGCGACGCACCCGTTTCTTCTTCCATGGGCAATTTAATGCACCAATTTGGCTGGCACTGTTATTTGGCCAAATCAAGACTCACCAGTTTTGGTGGCATATTTGGGGGGCAGACCTGTATGAAGAGTCTAGTTCACTGAAATTTAAGTTGTTCTATGTTTTACGTCGTTTGGCACAAAAAAAGGTGGGGCATGTTTGTGCCACGCGGGGCGATTTATGTTATTTCCACCAGTCGAATCCCAAAGTCCCCGCTTCTGTGCTGTATTTCCCAACACGAATGGACCCCGCTTTAACGGTAAGTGAACGTAAGCCACGTGAAGGTGAGCAGCTGACTATCCTGCTCGGTAACTCGGGCGACCGTTCTAATCGTCATGTAGAGGCTCTGGGGGCGATTAAACAGCAGTTTGGTGACAAGGCTCGTGTGATTATCCCAATGGGGTACCCAGCGAACAATCAAGTTTATATTCAACAAGTGGAAGAGGCGGCAAATAGCGCATTTTCAGCGGGCCAGGTCGAGATACTCAAAGAGCGTATGGCGTTCAGTGATTACCTTAACGTGTTGAAAACCTGTGATCTTGGTTATTTTATCTTTAACCGTCAGCAAGGGGTTGGTACCGTTTGCTTATTAATTCAATTCGGTATTCCGTTTGTGATCAGTCGCCAAAATACGTTTTGGCAGGACTTAACGGCGCAAAATGTGCCCGTATTTTTCTATGGTGATGAGTTAACAACCTCGCTGGTGGATGAAGCTCAGCGCCAAATGACGTTGTTGGATAAAGCCAATATTGAATTTTTTGCTCCAAACTTTACTGAGGGTTGGAAAGCTATCCTCAGTGTTGCGGAGGGGCGAGCATGACGCTAACGGAGTTAGGTGGCTTAGCGCTGGTCTACCTGATATCAATCATCTTTATTGGCACCTTGCTGTATAAAGAGTTTTTACGTGTTCGCTTTAACTTCAACATTTTCTTTTCAATGTTGTATTTATTGACGTTTTATTTTGGTTTTCCACTCACTTGTGCCTTAGTGTTCCAGTTTGATGTGGCAGTTGTGACAGCGGATTATCTTTTGTATGCGCAGCTTGCGGCAACCAGTTTTTATGCCATTTACTATGTAGCCTATAAAACGCGCTTATCCCGTCGAGTGGATACTTCACGGCGTGCGCTGTTTAGCATGAATAAAGTCGAAACCAACCTCACTTGCATGTTATTAATCGCTATCGCGGTAGTGACGGTGGGGATCTTCTTTATGCAGAACGGTTTTTTACTGTTTAAGTTGAAATCCTACAGTCAAATTTTCTCCAGCCAAGTATCAGGGGTCGCATTGAAGCGGTTTTTCTACTTCTTTATCCCTGCCATGTTGATTGTCTATTTTCTACGGCCAACGCAAAAACGCTGGATTTTCTTCCTTATCAGTACTGTAGCCTTTGGTTTTTTAACCTACGTTATCGTGGGCGGAACACGCGCGAATATCATCATCGCTTTTGCACTATTTTTATTTATCGGCATCGTCAGAGGCTGGATTACGCTATGGATGCTGGGTGCGGCTGGCGTCGCTAGTATTGTCGGGATGTTCTGGTTGGCATTAAAACGTTATGGGCTGGATGTAAGCGGTTCGGAGGCGTATTACACCTTCTTGTATCTGACCCGAGATACGTTCTCACCATGGGAAAATCTCGCCTTATTACTCAGTCATTATGATGAGATGGATTTCCAAGGGCTTGCGCCGATCATTCGTGATTTCTATGTGTTTATTCCGTCGTGGGTGTGGCCTGAGCGGCCAGATACTGTGCTGAACTCAGCGAACTATTTTACTTGGGAAGTGTTGAATAACCATTCTGGCTTAGCCATTTCCCCGACCTTGATTGGCTCATTAGTGGTGATGGGCGGGGTGATTTTCATTCCGCTTGGTGCAATCGCTGTAGGCTTGATTATTAAGTGGTTTGACTGGATCTATGGTATGAGCTTGCAAGAGCCAAACCGCTATAAAGCCGCAATTATGCAGGCATTTTGTTTCGGTGCGATTTTCAACATTATCGTATTAGCGCGGGAAGGCGTCGATTCTTTTGTCTCGCGGGTGGTTTTTTTCTGCTTAATTTTCGGGTTATGCCTGATTTTGGCAAAACTCCTGTATTGGTTATTTGAAAGTGCGGGGCTTATCCGCACAAAAACGGCTTCTTTCTTGAGAAGCCAACAACGTGAAAGTCGTTAAGGAAGCATCATGGAACCGTCATCAATTCAATCTTCATCTGTTCCTCAGTATTCGATTCGTGGACATAATATTTGGGGCTTTAAAGATATGGCCCATTTTTTGGATTATTTGTTTGCGAAGGGCGAAACCAAAACGGGAACTTTGGTCGCGATTAATGCGGAAAAAGTGATGATTGCGGAAAAAGACGCCGCGCTAAATACCTTATTAGGTCAAGCAGAATATCTATATGCCGACGGGATCAGCATTGTGCGTGCAATCCGCCGTAAGTACCCAGAAGCTCAGGTTTCCCGCGTTGCAGGTGCAGATTTATGGGAAGGGCTGATGGAAAGAGCAGGGCGTGAAGGTACGCCTGTGTTCTTGGTTGGTGGTAAGCCTGAAATTCTTGAACAAACCGAAAGTAAACTGCGCGCTCAGTGGAATGTGAACATTGTTGGCTCGCAAAATGGCTATTTTACCGCAGAAGACCGCGGCGCTTTATTTGAACGCATTCATGCAAGCGGTGCTAAAATTGTCACTGTTGCCATGGGGTCACCAAAACAAGAACTTTTTATGCGTGATTGCCGTGTTGTTCATCCAGACGCGCTGTATATGGGCGTTGGCGGAACTTACGATGTTTTTACAGGCCATGTGAAGCGCGCTCCAAAAGTGTGGCAAAACTTAGGGTTAGAATGGCTGTATCGCTTGTTATCCCAACCTTCACGTATCACTCGTCAGTTTAAGTTACTGAAGTTTTTAGGCTATTACTACGGTGGTAAGCTATAAGTTTGCTTCCAAGCAATGGCTGACGAATAAAGCGGGATAAAGGTTAACTTTTCCCGCTTTATTTTTGTTTGCTTATCACGTTATTTACCTTCCATACGGATTGCAGAATTATTCAACTGCGTATTCGCTGGTCTCTTTCCTCAAATATTTCTATAATTCATCAAAAATAAATGTAGATCATGGTTTTTCTCTCTAATTTGGGTCTATGACATGCTTTTCAGTCGGCGAGTCGGCTGTTTTTAATAAATTACAGTGGTTATGACTAATTCCGTTCCAATTCACGCTGTGATTTAACGATAATAATTGATGACAGGGGTATTTATGGGGAATCCACAACAGGGACTTCAGCGCGGGTTAGAAGCTCGGCATATTGAGCTTATTGCGCTAGGAGGAACAATTGGTGTTGGGCTATTTATGGGCTCAGCCAGTACGTTAAAATGGGCAGGGCCTTCCGTGCTGCTGGCGTACATTATTGCGGGTATTTTTGTGTTCTTCATCATGCGTTCCATGGGGGAGATGCTGTTTCTTGAACCTGTCACGGGGTCGTTTGCCTCTTTCGGTTATAAGTATCTGAGCCCATTTTGGGGATGCCTCACTGCATGGGGTTACTGGTTTATGTGGGTAGCGGTTGGGATCTCCGAAATTACCGCCATCGGTGTTTACGCCGAATATTGGTTCCCAGATGTGCCTCAGTGGGTATTTGCCATAGTCGCTGTGGTTTTAGTCGCATTGGCCAACCTTGCTGCCGTTCGCTTGTATGGTGAGCTAGAGTTTTGGTTTGCGATGATTAAAGTTACCACCATCGTGGTCATGATCCTGATTGGTTTAGGTTTAATCTTTTTCGGCCTTGGAAATAACTTTGAGCCGATTGGCCTAGGTAACCTGACGGAACATGGTGGCTTCTTTGCGGGGGGCTGGAAAGGCTTCTTATTTGCACTGTGTATCGTTGTGGCTTCCTATCAAGGTGTTGAGTTAGTTGGGATCACGGCTGGAGAAGCGAAAAACCCGCAAGTGACGCTGAAAAAAGCCATTAATAACATTTTATGGCGTATTTTGATTTTCTACGTAGGTGCGATTTTTATTGTTGTTACCTTATTTCCGTGGACTGAGGTCGGGCAGCAAGGGAGCCCGTTTGTGTTAACCTTTGCTAAAGTGGGGATTGTCTCTGCGGCAGCCGTGATTAACTTTGTGGTGCTTACTGCGGCGCTGTCTGGGTGTAATAGTGGCATGTACAGTGGCGGCCGCATGCTGTACGCGTTAGCGCAAAATAAGCAGCTCCCGAGTGGGTTACTGAAACTCACGAAAAATGGCGTTCCCGCACGCTGTGTTGGTTTTACGATATTGTGCCTCGTGGCAGGTTCTAGCTTGAATTACATCATCCCGAATCCAGAAAAAGTGTTTGTGTACGTGTACAGTGCAAGCGTCTTACCAGGGATGGTGCCATGGTTAGTTTTGCTCACTAGCCAAATTCGTTTTCGCCAGCAAAATAAAGAAAAATTAGTGGGACACCCGTTTAAATCAATTTTATTTCCGTGGGTCAACTATGCCACGTTACTCTTTTTGGCCTGTGTACTCGTGGGCATGGCAATAAACCCAGATACGCGGATGTCATTAATTGTCGGTGCACTCTTTTTAGGGGCGGTTTCTTTGCTTTATTTTCTAATTCAGGCGTTAAACGGCCGCAGTAAAAAAGCCTAGGGAAGATATTTTCTCGGCAATTTTATGTGCGCCGAGCGAAAAAGAGGGCAAAAATGCTCTCTTTCTCGACGAAATGGATAAAAGGCAAGCAATCGATATTTTTATTTCAAAAAGGACTAGACAGCGGGTAGATAAATCCGTACTATCCTCTCCCGCAACGGCGTTAAGCGCCCGTAGCTCAGCTGGATAGAGCGCTGCCCTCCGGAGGCAGAGGTCTCAGGTTCGAATCCTGTCGGGCGCACCAGTTTTAGCGCGTCGCTACGGTTGGCAAAATGACGTTGTATGTAGTATGATAGCAACGCTTTGAAAAAAGTGAAGTTATGGTGGCTATAGCTCAGTTGGTAGAGCCCTGGATTGTGATTCCAGTTGTCGTGGGTTCGAGTCCCATTAGCCACCCCATTTTTTTTGTGACATTGCGAGGGTGGCGGAATTGGTAGACGCGCTAGCTTCAGGTGTTAGTGTCCTATGGACGTGGGGGTTCAAGTCCCCCCTTTCGCACCACGAAAAAAATTGATGTGAAGCAGTACATTTCGGCGAGTAGCGCAGCTTGGTAGCGCAACTGGTTTGGGACCAGTGGGTCGGAGGTTCGAATCCTCTCTCGCCGACCAATTTAAAGAACCCCGCTTAATAGCGGGGTTTTTGCATTTAGTAATATTTATTTTTCATACTTACTGCTGAACGAGTCTGCTTGCTATTTTCTAAATCTCCTCTCCTCTCCTCTCCTCTTCTGCTCCTTTTGGGTCTCGGTCACCATTGAATTTTTCATATTAAATCATGGTCTCTAATATATTGTTTTTTATATAAAAAATAAGTGTCGTGGTTTTTATACAAACCCACATTTTAATGTCTCCAAAAAGAGACATTTTACTCATTGATTTATAAGAGTAAATTTTTAACTGCATTAAGATGTCTCTAAATTGAGACAAGAAAATCTACCTTAATAATGGGGCATAGCCCATAACGTGCCGTGAGCGCAGTGGGTGAATTGAGCCGATGCAAAATAACGAGAAAAACCGAGGTGATACGGAAAAATTAGGAAGGTAATGGAAAAAGTAGGAGGATAGGAAAAGTTGGCACGCATCCTGCATTATTAAATATGTAGATGCTCATCTCACTTCTTATGATAGCAATGCTTCATAAACCCAGAGATGACGCAAAGCCGATTATCGGTGCCTATTGTCCAACTTAGATGATCAAGAGCTCATCCTCTTACCATCAACGAACGGGCGAAACGTTGAGTGAGGCACCATCCGTCTGTAGACCTGATTGTATTTACACCTGCTTCGGCAGGTGTTTTTTTTGGTATTAATCTGCGTTTTTATTTTCTTTCCTAACCTGATTAGCATTAGGAAAGAAAAGTCATTATCGTACTTACGCTTTTTTCTCTTTGCTTAACCACTTGCTGATCCAGCGAGTTACATATGTGTAGGCAATAATAATAAAGGTAATAATAAAGATATCTTTATTCAGATCGGCGGTATTGAATCCAATGATCGAAATAAAAATAAATGGAGATAAAATCAGAAGTAGCAGGTCAAAAAAGATCTGTAAACGATTTTGACTCGCTACAATCCAACGCCAGAGAGTTTTCACTACATTCATATCTTTATCCTAAAACCATTCAAAACGAAAATGTATACGACCATTTATACACTATGTGTCTCTTTTATAACATAGCAATATGCGGTTTACCTCGATTGCCTAAAAATGACGCCTAGAACGATTATCTTTTAAAGATGACTCGATTTTAATCACAAAAAAACGCCTCGGATTAGGAGGCGTTTTTAAATAGGTATGCGTAGAAATTTAAGACTATGTTCGCTCTTGTTTCAGAGAGTGCGTTAGCGCTTCTTGGCGAATCTTCGCCGCTTCATGCGGTTTATGTAGCTTATCATAAGCGTCCGCTAACCAAGCTGCATCATAGGCATCGAAACGCTGTGCTAATGCAGCTTTAAAGTAGGTTTCTGCTTTTTCCCATTGGGCATGCTGTAGTGCAAGGATGCCCAATGTACTATTTAGTAATGGCGTTGCGCCAGACTGTTTTACAAGGCTTAGTAACGTTTTCTCAATAGCTTCTGGCTGATCACTGTGTAATTTTGGGATCAGGAGGAGTAAACGCTCATCATATTGCTGTTTTAATCCCTCAATAATCATTTTCTCTGCGCTACGGGCATCCCCACACTCGATTAAATGTTCAGCGAGGAATGATTGTAGAGGGACTTCATGGCGGACTTTACGAGGCTGGTTTTTCCACCACGTTTTTAGCCCATCACTTCCACCTTCAGCCATGCACTGGTTCATTAGCCCTTTGTAAGCTTTGAGTTTTAGGGCTTCAAGCTCATCTTCGCTATGTAATTGAACTTTCGCCATGATTGGCAGCAGCTCGATTAATGCTTGGTATGCGCCAGTACCTAGGTAAGCTTGTTCTGCTAGGCGTAAAATTTCAGGGTGGCGTGGTGCTTGGTCGAGTAATTTATCGATTCCATTACGCGCAGCATGAATTTCACCTTCTGCTAGCTGAATTCGAACGCGGCTAATATCGACAGGGAGTTGGTTTTTTCCTGCGGCTTCGGCGGCTCTGTCTAAATATTGATGAGTACGGTAGCTATCACCACGTTGTTGCGCTGCTTCTGCTGCCATCAAGTAGTTAATGACGGGTTGCTGCGAGAAATCAGCATGTTTACTCATCAACTTCTCAACTTGTTCTAAATCCCCTTCCGCTAATTTGAGCAAGGCTTTCTGGGTTTGGGTATGGGCTTTGTGGTATTTGTGACCCGTAAACCAACCCTTTGTCCGTGAGGTGGTACTCATAAAACGGCGGTAACACCAGCCTAAGAATAACAATACAAATTGCAGCAAGATAAAGCACAACACAAGGCTAGTGACGCTGGTCGTAATATCGTAGCTATCGGTACGGATAAATACATAACCTTGGTGCCCAGCGAGCAGGGGACCCAAAATAATGCCAGCAATCAAAACGATAAACAGAACAAAGACTTTAATCATGATCACCCCTTATGCTCAGGGGCGTTTGCCGCACCCGTTACAGGAGCTTCGACGGCAACGTCCGGTTTGTTGGTTTGCGTATCCGCAGGAGCCGTTGCCTCTTGGGCGGCTTTGTCAGATTCTTTTACCGCCTCAAGCGCGGCATCTTCGGAAACACCAGTTGGTTCTGGATTTTGAGATAACAAATTACGTACTCGCGTTTGCATCACTTTTTCCAGCTTAGCTTGGCTTTCTAAGGCTTCTGGCATATCTGCGTCGATAGGTTGATTGATTAAATCATCCAGCTCAGTCAAAAATGCCTTAGTTGCTGGATCATCCACGTCAAAATACGCCCGCACCCATGTTGAGGCTTGCTCAAGGGACTGTTTATAGGTCTCTTCTTGATAACGAGGTACTGCTTGTGCCGCAATAAGCAGTTGGGAACGGATATTCTCGCGTAGATAGATATCTTGATTCGGCGCTAATAGTGGGGCTTCAGAGCCATCACGAGCACGAACGGTGATGAAATCACTCGTGAAGCTTTTCCAGCTGCGCGCGAGGTTATCTTTCCAGTCAGCGATGTCCTCACTGACATCTGTTCCAGTTTCTTCTGGCGCATCACCATTATTTAAATCAGCAAGACGTAAGTTATCAACGTCATTACTTAACTGATTCAGGCGCAAAATAATACCGTCATAATCAATTTGATTGATAGCGGCTAAACGATTCATATCATTAGCGATGGCTTTACGGATATCGAGTAGGCTCGGATCATTCATTTCCGCCAGACTGGTATCCGCACTTTTTAAGAGGACCGCCGCTGTAACAGGGTCATGGTCATTCCATAATTTTCGACCTGCCATTTTCACCATAAAATCAGCTTGTGCGATCAGCCAATTTTTTACATCAGAGCTGGAAAGTGCGGTGACATGGGCTTGTAATTCTTGCATGCGACGATTGAGTTGATCTTCGTAATCACGAGCATGGTTTTTCAGTTCGGTATTGTTGGCAATGAGCGCATCAACACGTTGTCTATCGGCATTTTGTTGCTCAACTAGCTCACTAACTTGCTGTTTCAGTTGATTGTTATCATGAACTAATTGCGCATTGCTTTGTTGAGTAAAGTAGTACATCCCGCCGCCCATGACGACGAGGATTGCGATAGCAATCGCACTGACTGCAAGACCAGAGCGTTTCTGCTTGGATGAAGGTGCAGGCTGGCGAGATTTTTGCTTCTCGGTGACCACTTCATCATTAACAGTATCGGTAATTTTGTCTTGTTCCGTCATAAATTAGCATCCCATATCGGTTGAAATTAATGCTTCAAGTAAAGCGTTATTCTCTGCGCTAGTTGCTACGCAGACTCGACGCCACCCACTTTGGTGGGCTTTTTCTGCAATTCGTTCGCTGACAACCAGTAGTCGGCGGGAATACCACCATTGTTTCATCTCTTCAGAGAGCAAATCATTAAGCAACGTTAACATTTCTCCACTGGTGATGACGATGTCAGTGATATCAGCGTTAAACCAAGTTTGGTTAAACTCAGTTTTATCATACGGTACAGGGCGTCTTGCGTAACATTCGCAGTAATCAACATTGGCACCTCGTGCGCGCAATGTTGAGGCAAGAAGCTCACGCCCACCATTTCCTCGCAGGAGTATGGCACATTTTCCGGTTAAATTTTGTAGGTCAGGGTGAGTGAGTAACACTTCGCTGGTTTCACCCGCTTCAGCCCAATGGATAGTCTGTCCAGTTAACCGTTGAAAATAGTGTCCTGTCGATTGTCCTATACCATAATAGGATAACTTATCTGACCAGTCTCGTCCTGCTTGTTGCAGCACTAAATTTGCATACCAGACGGCATTTTTGGACAAAAGAAAGACGAGGTCGTTTTTCGATAATCCATCTAAGCGTGGGATTAACGTATTCAGTTCCGCGCCAGCTTCAATCGTAATTAGGGGGGCAGCATAAGCTTGTGCCCCTATTGCATTAATGGCTGTTATCAACGCTGAGCTTGATGGCTCAGGGCGAGTAACAAGGACCTTCATGCTGGTGCATTTCCTTTATAGACTTCAGCTAGAATTTCGCGCGCGCCTTTATTAAGCAGCTCTTCCGCGAGAGAAATACCTGCTTGGATTGCATCCACAGGTGCGATTAAACGCTCACCACGGATGACTTGGCTACCATCTGGCGCTCCCACAAGGGCACGTAACCAGATTTTATCGCCTTGCCAGATGGCGTAACTGCCAATAGGGACTTGGCAACCCCCTTCGAGGCGCATATTCATTGCACGTTCCGCGAGAACGCAAATCGATGTTGCATCATGGTTCAATTTTGCCAATAAATCGCGAGTACGTTGATCATTTAAACGGCACTCAATGCCTACCGCGCCTTGTCCTACCGCAGGTAGAGATTGTTCTGGTTCCAACGCGGTTTTGATACGTTCATCGAGCTCTAAGCGTTTTAAACCAGCGACTGCAAGGATAATGGCATCATATTCGCCATTATCAAGCTTGGATAGGCGGGTACCCACGTTGCCGCGTAAGTCTCGGATAACGAGATCCGGGCGTAATTCTCTTAATTGGCATTGGCGACGTAAGCTGGATGTCCCGACGATGCTACCCGCAGGAAGCGCATCAATATTGGCATAATGGTTTGAAACAAATGCATCCCGTGGGTCTTCTCGCTCACAAATGGTGACTAAACCTAACCCTTCAGGAAATTCAACGGGGACGTCTTTCATGGAGTGAACGGCAATATCTGCACGCCCTTCGAGTAAAGCCAACTCTAACTCTTTGACGAATAATCCTTTTCCACCCACTTTTGCTAATGGGGTATCTAAAATGATGTCCCCTTTGGTGACCATTGGAACTAACTCTACCTGTAAACCTGGGTGGAGTTGCTCGAGTTTCGCTTTGACGAAATAAGCTTGCCATAGAGCGAGAGGGCTTTTACGCGTCGCGATGCGTACGATATTTGTTGATGTCATTTCACTGTTTTCTCAGGCGAATATTGCCGCAGATTAACCATACAATTGGCGTTAGTTTTAACATGTTAGCGGCCATTTTTCCAGTTGGTCGCAGAATGAACGATATTCAGTGAGTGTGCAGAGAGAGTGAATAATCTTACGTTCGCTTTTTTACATCTTTTTGGGGCAGAGAGTGAAGAAAAACGGGTAAAAAAAGATCTATATAACAAAATTCTTTAGCTATTCGTGCTTTTTTTAAAATAAAATGGAGAGCGGATTAAGCGATTTTTGTTGAAGCGAGTAAGCGTAGAGCCGGACAGCACTAAGCTGGATTTAGATTATGGCTGCCTTTTTGTTAGACAATCGACGGCACTGATATTATTCCATTGAAAAACAAGGGATATTTCCGTGATACAAAAATAAAAAGTCTTTTTATACAATATGTTGAAAAATAATTTGTACTAAAAATAGACGGGAAAAATTCTGTGATCTACTTTACCCTTTTGCTCCAAGGTGTTAAATTGATCACGTTTCCGACAATCCCTTTGAAAAGTAATTTAAGTTTTTCTCTATCTGTTGGGTGCTGGGAAAATTCCCCCAGGTTTGTCATTACATTCATTCAGTCAGGCGTAACCTTTGTACCTCTATATTGAAACTTTAAAGCAAAGACTTGATGCGATAAACCAACTGCGGTTGGAACGCGCGACGGCTTCTATGAGTGAAACCTTTTCGAAGGTTTACAACTTGTTGCCGGTTTTGTTTCATTATCATCATCCAATGATGCCGGGTTATATTGAAGGCAACGTCCCTCATGGTGTCTGTTTCTTTTCTCCCGATGCAGAACAACTCAAATGGTTACAACCTTTAGAACGTTTTTTACCCACCAAAAACCAAGCGAATGGTGAATTGCCAATTACGGGCATTTACTCGATGGGAAGTACGTCTTCAGTGGGCCAAAGTCACTGTTCAGATATTGACGTTTGGGTCTGTCATCCTTCTTGGTTAGATAACGAAGAGAAACGATTCCTACAGAAAAAATGCACATTAATCGAACAGTGGGCAGCTTCTCTGGGGATTGATGTCACGATTTTTTTAATTGATGAAAACCGTTTTCGCCATAATGCGAGTGGACATATCGGTGGTGAAGATTGCGGTTCTACTCAACATATTTTACTGCTGGATGAATTTTACCGTACTGCGGTAAGAATGGCCGGAAAACGCTTATTGTGGACGATGGTCCCTGTTGAGGAAGAGCAACACTATGACGAATATGTCATGGGACTCTATGCGCAAGGCGTTTTGACACCAAACGAATGGCTAGATTTAGGGGGCCTTGGTGAACTTTCAGCTGCGGAATACTTTGGCGCGAGCCTGTGGCAGCTGTATAAAAGTGTCGATTCTCCTTATAAAGCGGTATTAAAAAGCATTTTACTGGAATCCTATTCTTGGGATTATCCACACGGTAAATTATTAGCGTTAGAATTCAAACGTCATTTACATGCAGGTGAAATTGTCTGTTACGGGTTGGATTCATACTGTTTGATGTTGGAACGTGTTACTCGTTATTTGACTGAAATTAACGACTCAACACGTTTAGATTTAATTCGCCGCTGTTTCTATCTCAAAGTCTGTGAAAAACTGTCTGAAGATGAAGGTAATTCGTGTTCAGGTTGGCGTCGTGATGTGTTGTCTCAGTTAGTGGAATCGTGGGGATGGAGTTCAGAGCGTTTGGCATTATTGGATACGCGTAACCAATGGAAAATTGAGCGAGTACGTGAAGCTCATAATGAGCTGCTCGATACGATGATGCAAAGTTACCGTAATTTAATTCGGTTTGCGCGCCGTAATAATTTAAGTGTTAGTGCTAGCCCACAAGATATTGGGGTATTAACCCGTAAGTTATATGCGGCCTTTGAAGCGCTACCAGGGAAAGTGACTCTGGTTAACCCTCAGATTTCGCCAGACCTCAGTGAAGAGCATCTGACGTTTATTTATGTCCCTGAAGGTCGTGCAAATCGCAGTGGTTGGTACCTGTATAACCAAGCACCGCAAATTGACACCATTATTGGTCATCAACCTTTAGAATATAACCGCTATTTGAATAAGTTAGTGGCGTGGGCCTATTTTAATGGGTTACTGACTGAAAATACGCAAGTCCATATGCATCATGGCAAGTCCCAATGCGATGAGCGTAAGTTATTGGAATTAATGCATGATGTATCGAGCCATTTCCCAATAAGATTGCCAGCTCCAACCCCTAAAGCATTGTATAGTCCATGTGAAATCCGCCACTTAGCCATTATTGTTAACTTGGAGAAAGACCCGACTCAGGTTTACTCTGAGCAAGTGGTGCATGTGGATTTTAGAAAGCTAGATATTTTCAGCTTTGGTGAATCACAAAAATGCCTGATTAGCAGCATTGACCTGCTGTACCGTAATTCATGGAATGAGGTTCGTACTCTGCATTTCAGTGGTGAGCAGTGTATGTTAGAAGCGCTGAAAACCATCCTTGGCAAAATGCACCAAGACGCGGCGCCGCCAGAGGCAGTTGAAGTATTTTGTTATAGCGAACATTTACGCGGTCTTATTCGTACTCGTGTCCAACAGTTGGTATCAGAGTGTATTGAGCTGCGTTTATCCAGTAACCATAATGAGCCAGGGCGCTTTAAGGCTCTGCGTATCGCTGGGCAAACATGGGGTCTGTTCTTTGAACGTTTAAACGTTTCTGTGCAAAAGCTTGAAAATGCGGTTGAGTTCTATGGCGCTATCTCCCATAACAAATTGCATGGTTGGCCAGTAAAATTACAAGCGAAGGGGGATAATCATCTTCCTGCGGTTGTTGATGGCTACGCAAGTGAAGGTATTGTGCAGTTTTTCTTTGAAAATACTGACGACAACACTGGCTTTAATATTTACGTGTTGGATGAAGCCAATCGCGTGGAAATCTATTCTCACTGCGAAGGTTCAAAAGAAGAATTGGTGCGTGATGTGAGTAAATTTTACTCATCTTCCCATGACCGTTTTACTTACGGTGCGAACTTTATTAATTTCAATTTACCTCAGTTTTATCAAATTGTAGAAGAGGCAGGCAAAAAGCAAGTCATGGTCTTTTCTGATGCGACTTGGCCATTTACTGCAGACGAAGAAGATAATGATGATTACCCCTCTGCACCACCATTAAGCTCGCCTGAGCCGCTAAGCCTATCTAAACAGCACGCGTAATATGATTATTGGTTTTAATCGTGATAAACGACAGACAGAGTATATTATTGCCTCTGCCTGTGGTTTTAGAATGAGTGCGTGTTTAGAACGAAAAAGGGAAGTGGCTTTGGAAGGTAATTGCATTGCCTAACATAGACAGAAACTCTTGACCTGAGCGGTCACAAATCCATTTTCCATCTTTGTAATCATAATGATAGCCACCTTGTTTTGTCGCTAACCAGATCTGGTGGAACGCTTCTTGTTTGTTGATGATAATCTTACTGCCATCTTCAAAACTCAATGTCATGACGCCGCCATTAATTTCACTATCAATATCTGCATCGCCATCGTAATTATCTAAATGTTCTTCAATCGAACTAAGCAATTGCTCTGCCAACTGATGAAATTCGCTATCGTTCATGATGTATTTCCTGTTTATACTTTTATTTAGGCGAAATTATAGGGTTGAATGTGTTCAGGGGTCAAACGGCTCACATCTCAGATGTGAGATGCCATTTGAATTATTTAACGTATATAATATTAATATGTTTGATAAACAGGCGTGATTTGAAAAGCGACTCCTGTTACTGTGTGAAATATCAGATTGCAAAATTTAGTCTTACAGGCGAAACATAATGAAAAAAAGTTTATTTGGGCTTAGTGCACTTCTCGTTTTACTTACCCTTTCAGGCTGCGGCTTAAAAGGTCCGTTGTATTTTCCGCCTGAAGACAATGCAGCTGCGCCTGCTAAATCTGACGTGCAACCTAAAGCTCCAAGCAGCTCAAACAAAGAGCCTGCTGCGAATAAACAGTAAGCCTCTGCTATGGAACGTGAATTGCAGTTCTCAAAAATGCATGGTCTAGGCAATGATTTTATGGTGGTAGATGGCGTCACACAGAACGTCTATTTTTCACCAGAGCTGATCTGCCGCCTTGCAGATAGACATACTGGCGTTGGTTTTGATCAGCTTTTGCTGGTGGAAGCCCCTTATGATCCCGATCTTGATTTCCATTATCGTATTTTTAATGCGGATGGTAGCGAAGTGGCACAATGTGGCAATGGTGCACGGTGTTTTGCGCGCTTTGTGCGCTTAAAAGGACTGACGAACAAGCAAAAAATTAAAGTGAGCACTCAATCAGGGCGCATGACTCTTACCATTAATGAAAATGATGATGTTTGCGTGAATATGGGCGAGCCTGATTTCGAGCCACAAAACGTTCCATTTCGCGCCGTGAAAGCGGAAAAAACCTATATTATTCGAGCACAAGAACGTACAGTGTTTGCGGGGGTTGTTTCGATGGGAAACCCCCATTGTGTTGTACAAGTCGATAATGTACAGACCGCTGAAGTGGAAGTTTTAGGTCCTGCACTAGAAAGCCATGAGCGCTTCCCTGAACGTGCCAATATCGGGTTTATGGAGGTTGTCAGTGCGGATTACATTCGTCTACGTGTTTATGAACGTGGTGCAGGGGAAACCCAAGCATGCGGGAGTGGGGCATGTGCGGCTGTGGCCGTCGGTGTTGGGCAGGGGTTGTTAGCGAACAGAGTTCGCGTGGATTTACCAGGCGGTTCTCTGGATATTAGTTGGGATGGTCCCGGATCGCCGTTATACATGACGGGACCTGCAACCCATGTCTATGATGGAGTGATCCAAATTTAATCTTGATTGAGTGCAAAGAGGGGAATAATGGATAAGCGTGAAACGGTGCCAGAGATTGCTCAGCGAATGGATGAGCAGGATGTGGTGCAATATTTAAAACAGAACCCTTATTTCTTTATTCGCAATGTATCTCTTGCTGAGCAAATCAAGGTTCCTCACGTTGTTCAGGAGGCTATTTCGCTTCCTGAGCTCGTGATGAGTCGTCAACGTCAAAAAATTAAAAATCTTGAACAGGATATTCGCTTCATGGTGGAACAGGCGCATGAAAATGGGCTGCTGTTCGATGAACTTCTTTATCTTGTGATTGAGATGTCTTCTGCAAACAGTTTGCGGGAGATGTTATTTTCATTAAACCGTTGGGCAAAAAAACTGGGTTTATCAGCATCAGTACGCCTGTTTAGTGACAGTTGGCGGTTATCCGCCCCATTAGATGCTCACGAATTAGTGCTTCCGCGTCGTATTTTCGAGCCTGTACGTATTCAGCGTTTTGGGGATCGCCTCAATTATCTTGGTCGTCTTAATGGTCCTGAACTTCAACTTTTACTGCCTGATGCACAAAATGTAGGTTCAGTGGCGATTTCACTGTTTGGTCATCATGGTGAGTCAGGTATGGTTATTTTTAGTAGCCGCGACCGTGAACACTATCAACATGGTATGGGAACAGTGATGCTGGAAAAAGTGGCTCAAATCCTACCGAGGTTATTATGTCAATGGATAGAGCGTCTGTAGACGTTCAGCCAGAAGGGCTGATGATCCAAGTCGAAGCCTTTCTTCGCTATCTGCGCGTCGAACGGCGGTTAAGTCCAGTGACTATCACCAATTATCGTCGTCAATTAAGTGTCGTGTGCCAAATTTTGGGTGAGCTAAAAGTCAATCAATGGCAAAAACTGGATATTACCTTAGGGCGCAGTATTGCGGCGAAAAGCCGTCGAACTGGCTTACAAGCCGCGAGTATGGCACTAAGGCTTTCAGCCCTTCGCAGTTTTTGTGATTGGATGGTGCAGCAAGGGGAGCTACCTGCAAATCCGGTGAAAACTCTCCATGCACCTAAAGCCAAAAAACGTCTGCCCAAAAATATGGATGTGGATGAAATCTCTCAATTATTGAATATGGACAGTGGTGACCCTCTCGTCGTGAGAGATAGGACGATGTTAGAAGTGATGTATGGCGCAGGATTACGTCTATCTGAGTTAGTTGGCTTAGATGTGAAGCATCTAGATCTCGATTTAGGCGAGGTTTGGGTGATGGGGAAAGGTAGCAAAGAACGTAAAATTCCCCTAGGAAAAACAGCGGTAAGCTGGTTAAAGCGCTGGCTTGAAATGCGTGAATTGTATGAGCCAGTTGATGGTGCGGTATTTATTTCGACGCAAAGTGGTAAACGTATCTCGAATCGTAATGTGCAAAAGCGATTCGAACAATGGGGAATCAAACAAGAGGTGAATAGCCATATCAATCCCCACAAATTACGCCACTCTTTTGCAACGCATATTCTCGAATCAAGTGGTAATTTACGCGGGGTCCAAGAGTTATTGGGTCATGCCAATCTCTCAACAACCCAAATTTATACCCACCTTGATTTCCAACATCTCGCAAATGTTTATGATGTGGCGCATCCGCGAGCGAAGAGGGAGAAATCTTAATGCACTTTTACCGTCCGTTATCACCCATCAAAGCGATGACGTTTGATTTGGATGATACGTTGTACGACAACCACCCAGTAATTGATAAAACCGAAGAGGAAGTTTTACGGTTTATCCGTGAATATGACCCGCGTTTTCATCATTTTACTAACGATGATATTTATGCATTTCGTTATTTAGTTGAAGAGCAAGAACCCAATATTCGTCATGATATTACCCGTTGGCGCTGGTTATCGTCGAAAATGATGTTATGCCACTATGGTTACAGTAAAGAAGATGCTCTGAAAGGTGCGGATGAGATTATGTCGCACTTTACTTACTGGCGTAACCAAATCGATGTGCCGCAATCAACACATGAAACGTTAGCAAAATTAGCCGAAAAATTACCACTGGTAGCCATCACTAACGGTAATGCAGAACCACAAGAGTGTGGGTTAGGGCAATATTTCCAGTTTGTCTTAAAAGCAGGTCCTGATGGGCGCTCAAAACCGTATTGTGATATGTACCATCTAGCCTCTCAGCGCTTAAACATTGAGCCTAGCGCAATTTTACATATTGGGGATAACCTACTAACGGATGTGGAAGGGGCAATCAAAAGTGGAATGCAAGCTTGCTGGTTTAACGTGGACCATTCAACGTTGATGAACGAGAAAGAAGGGCATTTATTACCTCACGTAGAAATTTGTCGGTTGGATTCTCTTTTGTCATTGGTATAATCCTCTCTCTGTATAAAAACACAGTGGTGTAAGCCACTGTTAAACTATTTCCAAATCCATCGGGTTTTGAAATGGCTTCTTGGGTTTATGAAAATAAACGAGGAAAATCATTTATTGATTTTCGCCTAATAACACAAAGAGTGAAAAACCACATTTTACTCCCTCTTTGTCAGTAACCCCACAGTGGTGCAAGTCACTGTTTTGCTTTGATGGTAACTATGGACGTCTCATATCTGCTCGAAGGTCTTAATGACAAACAACGCGAAGCGGTTGCCGCCCCGCGAACTAATTTACTGGTACTCGCTGGGGCGGGGAGCGGTAAAACGCGTGTGTTGGTACATCGCATTGCTTGGCTAATGTCGGTGGAAAATGCGTCTCCGTTTTCGATTATGGCTGTGACGTTTACCAACAAAGCTGCCGCAGAAATGCGTCATCGTATTAATCAGTTAGTGGGAACCAGCGAAGGTGGAATGTGGATTGGTACTTTCCACGGTTTAGCACACCGCTTACTCCGTCAGCACTATTTAGATGCCAATTTGCCACAAGATTTTCAAATTCTAGACAGTGACGACCAATATCGTCTGATCCGCCGTCTACTTAAAGCTATGAATCTCGATGAGAAACAGTGGCCACCTCGCCAAGGTATGTGGTACATCAACGGTAAAAAAGATGAAGGGCTGCGTCCTCAGCATATTGAAAGTTATGGTAATCCAGTAGAGGCGACGTGGTTGAAGGTATACCAAGCCTATCAAGAAGCCTGTGATCGCGCTGGGCTGGTGGATTTTGCTGAATTACTGTTGCGTGCTCATGAGTTATGGCTGAACAAGCCTCATGTTCTCCAGCATTACCGTGAGCGTTTTACTAATATCTTGGTGGATGAATTCCAAGATACCAACAGCATTCAATATGCTTGGATTCGGGTATTAGCTGGCGATACGGGCAAAGTGATGATCGTGGGGGACGATGACCAATCAATTTATGGTTGGCGTGGTGCACAAGTTGAGAATATTCAGCGTTTCTTGAATGATTTTCCCGGCGCTGAAACTATCCGTCTTGAGCAAAATTACCGTTCAACCAATAATATTTTGAAATCAGCGAATACGCTCATCGCCAATAATAGTGACCGACTCGGTAAAAATTTGTGGACAGAGGGCGGCGATGGCGAACCTATTTCCCTTTATTGTGCCTTCAATGAGCTTGATGAAGCCCGCTATGTGGTTGGACGCATCAAGCAATGGCATGAAAACGGTGGTGCTTTACAAGATTGCGCGATCCTCTACCGAAGTAATGCCCAATCTCGTGTCATGGAAGAAGCGTTAATTCAAGGTGCGATGGCATACCGTATTTACGGCGGCCAGCGCTTCTTTGAGCGCCAAGAAATTAAAGATGCGCTCTCATACTTGAGATTGATTGCTAACCGTAATGACGACGCTTCTTTTGAGCGTGTGGTGAACACACCAACGCGAGGCATTGGTGAGAGAACATTGGATACAGTTCGTCAAACTGCTCGGGATCAGCAACTGACTTTATGGGAGAGTTGTGAGTACTTACTTCGCGAACAGGTATTGGGCGGCAGGGCTGCGAGTTCAATTGAACGTTTTCTTGAGTTAATCGAAGCATTAGCGAAAGAGACCCAAGAGATGCCATTACATGTTCAAGCCGACCGAGTGATCAATGATTCCGGTTTACGAGCAATGTATGAGCAAGAAAAGGGTGAGAAAGCCCAAGCTCGAATTGAAAACTTGGAAGAGTTAGTCAACGCGACACGTGACTTTAGCTATCAAGATGAAGACCAAGATTTAATGCCATTACAGGCATTTTTATCTCACGCTGCATTAGAGTCTGGTGAAGGACAGGCTGATGTCAACCAAGATGCCGTTCAATTGATGACATTGCACTCTGCTAAAGGGCTTGAATTTCCTGTGGTATTTATCGTAGGAATGGAGGAAGGTATGTTCCCAAGTCAAATGTCTATGGACGAAAGCGGCCGCCTTGAAGAAGAGCGTCGTCTGGCTTATGTAGGGATTACCCGTGCGATGGTAAAGCTGACGATTACCTATGCAGAAAGCCGTCGTTTATATGGTAAAGAAGTTTATCATCGTCCTTCTCGCTTCATTGGTGAGTTGCCAACAGAATGTGTGGAAGAGGTACGTTTAAGAGCGACAGTTTCTCGTCCTGTCAGTCATCAACGTCTTGGTACGCCAATCAGCCAGAATGATTCAGGTTATGCATTAGGGCAGCGAGTCAGACATGCGAAATTTGGCGAAGGCACCATCATTAACCTTGAGGGAAGTGGTGAGCATTGCCGATTGCAAATTGCGTTTCAGGGACAAGGCATTAAATGGCTGGTAGCGTCTTATGCTCGATTAGAAATGTTGTAGATCCAGATTAAATATAGCACCGCAAAGAATCGCGGTGCTCACTCAAAAATAAATCCCCCCAAATTATAATAAATTCTCTTTATTTTTATATTAAAAACATATAATTTAAATATTTGTTTTCTACGTTAAATTACTATAGTCTCCGATTGAATTTTAATTAATTAAAATAATCAATGGAGATTTATCATATGGAAATGGAAATATTTGCTAATTTAGATAAAAAATTAGATTTAGTTAGAGTGAAAATAAAAAGAAGTAAAGAGTTATTGGCTGAATTAAATGATAGAGCCAATGCAGCCATAGAGAATATGAATTCTGTGAGTGAAAAATTATTAATATCTGGAAGGCATGGTATTAATAAAATGCAACAAACCATGGATGCAGTTAAGAATAAAATAAATAATAGCTTGCGTGAGCAAGTGAATAAAGTAAGCCTAAGCCATAATACTCTGTTGGAACAAGAGTCCATCCTTACTGATTTGAAAGAAAATAATGTATTTTATAGTCAAAATGAAATTGATTTTTATATTAAACAAGTTCAACAAGATTTAAAGAATAATGAAAGTTGGAATCAACCAAAAAATAACTTTGAAAAAATAGACTTCACTAATCATGGCGGATTGAGAGGGATGATTTTCACGCCTATTGCTAATTTTAATAAAAAAAATGATGAACTCGCCAAAGTGCGCTATGAAATTGACGTTTTAGTTAAAAAGATAAATGAAGAACGTTTGAATATTGAGTTAGATGCGCTTAAGGCAATGAAAGATCCCGTACAATTAGATGTACAACCTGCATTATTGGATATGCTTTCCGAACAGCAGTCAGGCTTTGAACCCACGAATGAAGGCTATTTTTCAGCAGAGAACCCAATCAATTCTATGCCTATAAATTCTATGAAAGCATCAATTCCTTTCTGTGACTGTGGCGGTGTTGGTCGAACAGCAATGTGCGCTTAATTTTAAATAGTTTTACAATTAGTGAACTAATTTCTCGCTGATGAGATAAGGGACTTAATCTTGTTTAAGTCCTTTTTTTGTCTCCAATTTTTCTATGCTAATGATATAAAAGGAGTTGTTTGTTTTACTCTCGCAATCATAATGTTTTAGTGATTCGCATTGATAGGGTTATTGAATCATTAGGATTTGAGTTTTTAATTTTAAATTTTTCCACTAATAAAGTATAAAATCTTACCTAGTAACCACTCTTAAATTCATCATGTCAATTGATCAACTTATTGATTCACTTGCTTCACAAGGTTGGTATGTGTGGGACGATTTTCTGAATCTGTCAGAGATTCATACCATTAAAGATTGTATCCCCGATAAATTACAAGACGCTCGCATTGGGCATCGTGATTCATTGCAGGGTAATAAAAGTATTCGTGGCGACCAAACAATTTGGTTAGAACCCGAGATGGGAGATGCTGTTGCGCGTTATATGGATAAGATGGAGCACATCAGGCAAGCATTAAATCGTCAGCTTTATCTTGGTTTACGTGATTTTGAAACCCATTTTTGCCGCTATCCCAATGGTGGATTCTATAAAAAACATGTTGATAACCCGCGAGGAGTTGGACGTCGTAAAATCACAACGGTTTTATATATGAATGAGCGATGGCAGCCTCAAGATGGTGGAGAATTGGTTGTTTATGACCATGAAGATAATCATTTGTTTAAGTTAGAACCCGTTGCAGGGCGAATGATCTTTTTTATGTCAGAAAATTTTCCTCATGAAGTTTTACCCACAGAAAATAAGCGTGAAAGTATAGCGGGTTGGTTTTTAACTGAAAAAATACTTTAACGTTCCCCTTGTATGCCGCCCCCGTTAGGGGGCTGGTTGTTATATAATCATCATAATAATAAAACTAAACGTAGTATATAAACTATGATTTTGTCATTTTTCATATTTTAGATTATTTTAATTTTGATTTTTAATGAAAATCAGATGAGTTTATTTTCTATTTCAAAATATAAATAAAGGATGAATTATATAATGAGTTTAAATAATAAATTTAAGTCACAAATCGAGTTTAATTCGTTTAAGTTGAAATTTGAAGATTATAGTGCAAAGTTTGCAGTTTATGAAAAAGAGCAGCAAAGAAATATTAATATTTTAAGAGAACATACAGGTAGAAGTTTAGATACGTTAACAACCCGGGAGATTAAACCCACCGATAAGTTCATATATCAGGAAGAGATGAATTTAAATAATAATAAAGAAAAATTTTCAATTATTAAAAATAACATCGTGGAAATAGAAAAATATATTAATACTATTGGTGATGCAGATAACTTTGATAAAGTTATGGACAGTATTAATGCGCTAGAGCTGAGTTTGGCGTCATTTTCGAATACGGAATCCCCATTCCCTTCAGTAATCCCTTCAGATTCACCCTTTGTGCGCCATGCGGTAATATCGCTATTTATCCAAAACCAATGGATCAATGGAGAATTCGCAACGTTAGATGCGCAGCGTATTCGTTTGTCTGAGATGGTGAGTGCAGAGCTCGATACGTTGAATGAACCTCAATTACCTGATTGCTTTGGTTCTTCACGTGCAACACGATTAGCTGAGCAGATCACCGCGATGGATTCTGCTGATAGCAGCTTTATGGGTAATAATACCATCAGCTCATTTGCCTCGACGTATCCTACTTGTGATATTTATCTTGGTTATCCTGTTTGTGCTTAATGCGTAATCATGGGGTGCCACGCAATAGTGTGGCGCCCCTGTTTTTAGTTCATTTGCTTAAATTCTTTGCCGGTGAAAATTAATGCCGCATTTCCTCGTTCAATCTGGTAGTGAGAAAGGTGGCGTTGTTTATCTAACGTGTTTAGCTGTTGAGATTGATATTCGCAAAGCTTCCAATGGATGAGTTCCTTGGCTAATTTTTTATTAGCATGTTGACTACGCTCCGATTGTACTTTGACACTAATTCCGGTTGCTACGTGTTTGGCACGAACGGCGGAACATGTTTTATTCACATGCTGTCCCCCTGCACCTTGAGATTGAGTAAATTCATATTCGATTTCACTGTTTTCTAAAGGTTGTATTGGTGTAAACATCATCACACTGATGAACCAGTTCTTGCGCTTATGGCGTGGTCTCAGCGGGCTTTGACATTGCCATTGAATCGTCCCACTCCAACGTTCTGCCATTTTTTCGGCATGTATACCGTCTAAAGCAATCAGCACTGATTTTAGCCCTTGCTTAGATGGGCATGACTCTAGTAATTCGGTATTCACCTTGAGTAAAGCAGCCTCTTTTACAAAACATGCAAATGCATTTTCTACTGCAATGCAACATTCTTCAGGACCTTGAGCAGAAGAAAACTGTAATAAGATCATTCGCAGTCTCCGCTGGTTTTATAGGTGATTACGGGGATTAAACGTGCGATGACTTGAATAATCCCCACATCAACCATACTGTCTATCACGGTATCAATTGATTTATAGGATTGTGGAGCTTCTTCATAAATCAATTGCTTATTGGCACAAATGACTCGGCTACCTAAGGATGTTCGAGACAATTGGAGTGGCGTGTAGCGGTGAGATAATCGCCCTTTACACTCAGTTCTCATCCATTTTCGACCAGCACCATGCGCGAGGGAATTCAAGCTAATTTCATTAGCCACTGGTGCGACCAAATAGCTGTAATCACCTCGAGAACCGGGAATAATCACCATACCACGATCAGCGGGGGTTGCGCCTTTGCGGTGTAACCAGCCATCTGTCTCATCAATACGACAAGGTTCTACAAGATTATGATTCAAGTCCAAATATTGTTCGCCTGACGTTTTCACTTGTTGCATCATGCGTAGCCCGATTAACTGGCGATTGAGCTGCGAAAAATCCAATGCATCTTGATGAGCATTTAGGTAAGTTGCGGCCTCATCGGAATGTTCATCGAGCCCGTTGTGACTATGTTGTTCGACATGTTGGCGCAGAATAGACTGCCCTAAACCACGCGAGCCACTGTGTACTAACAAGAGTAATTTTTGTTTATCAAGACCGCTTTGCTCGAACAGCTCAGTGTTCAAAATCTTATCAACGGCTTGAAATTCTGCGAAATGATTACCACCACCAATCGAGCTAAGTGACGTCATAAAACGGTGGGATTTCATTTTGTCAGGCACATGCTCATCTAGCCATTCTTGGGAAGCGTGGTCAGTCATATCAGAAAGCTGCTTTTCTAGCTTATCTAAGTTAACTTTTGCTCGCTTAATATCTGTTTGGAATAGGCTCATTCCACAGCCAATATCATTGCCTACCAGTGCAGGGTAAAAGCGTTTTTCTGAGAAAAATGCGGCACCAATTGGATAACCTCGACCAGGATGTAAATCTGGCATACCAACGACGGCAAGCATGTTGGGTAAATTTGCTGTTGTTTGTAATTGTTGGATTGCTTTACTTTCAATCCATGTAGATTCTGTAGCGATGTAATTAACATGTTCGCTCACAGAATGAAGGGTATTGCCCATAAGCTATTGACTCATTTCTAAAGTGAAAAATAAGGTAATTAGCAGGCAAGTTTTGAGAAGATAGCTGGACTAACGTTTAAGATTATTTTTACGTTTAAGACTATTTCTGGGTCTGCCTGCAAAGAGTTTGATTAATTGTTGTCATGATGAACCTCCTTGCAGTGAATTGATTGAATGAAAACGCGGCGGATATTAACGGGAACTTTTTTCTTTTGCAAGAGAGAAAAGAGGAAAAAAGTAAAATTAATTTTTATCCTAAAGTAATTAATAAATTAGAAATTAATTATTTTTATGATAAATAATAATCCAAAACGAAAATTGATATTTAATTACAGATTTGAATATTATTAAAATATTTCATTAAGATAAGTGCAAACAGGTATATTTTCGCTATTGTAACTTTGCTACTCTTTTGCTGGGTGCTTGATCTTGCTCAGTTCAAGCATTTATTTTTGGTCTGGGAAAGAAAAAGCCCCGTTAGTGATATTCACCAACGAGGCTGCACTCCCAACCAGACAATCGGGAGTGTGCCTCTTAATAAAAGAGAGGTCAAGGAGAAATGACAAAGTACGCAATGATAGCTGTAGTTTCTATTTGCGTAACAATATTGGGTTGCTCATTTTTAATAAAGGATAGATTAAGCTATTTGCATATTGATAATGACAATACAGTCGTTCAGGTGAAATTGGATTACGAAATCAATTAATCACCGAGTGGGGAGAGAATTTTAATTAATTCAATTTAATGACAATGAATTCCCCACTCTTTCTTCTTTCTTATTACCGGTTGGGATATCAAGCACTCAAACTAAAGTGCCCCAATATAATTGGGGCACTTTTTACTATTTTAACTAATTAAAAAACTACGAAGCAATATGAACAGTTTTACCCCCAACAATAGTGCGCAAGACTTTCACATTTTCAATGTCATCAGCAGGTATTTTAAATACATTGCGATCTAACACGATCATGTCTGCAAATTTACCCACCTCAAGGGATCCGACAACATCTTCACGATGCTGTGCATAAGCGGAATCTATTGTTGCAGAACGCAAAACTTCAATCACAGTCATGTCCCGATCATTATCGAGTCTTGGCGCGGGTTGACCATTAATATCGCGTCCACGACGTGTGGCTGCGACTTTCAAATCATACCATTCGTCAAAATCATCGATTGGCCAGTCACTACCAAAAGCAACCACGGCACCTGCATCAATAAACTTAGCAATAGGCTCTAGTTGCTGGAAGCGGGTTTCACCGAGCATGTTTTTCTCGAATGCAGCCAGTTCAGGTGTTGGAGCAGCCCACTGGAATGATAAGCAGGCGATAGTGTTTAGACGTGCAAAACGCGCATAGTCTTTAGCGTCAACCAGCTCATTGTGAGCGAGTCCTGGGCGAATATCTTTTTCAGGATGTGCAGCTCGCATTTTTTCAATCGCATCTAACACGATAGAGACGGCACCTTCTCCTACAGTGTGTAAGTGAGGATCGTAGCCTGCGGCAGCAATTTTTTCGAGTAGCTCATTGAGGATCTCAGCGGTAAAATAGAGATCGCCGTAGTTATCGGTTTCAACCCAATTAGGGGCGCTATCGGTGCCTTTATTCACACGATATGGCTGTAGTAATGACGCAGTCATGGTTGGATATTGCAGCACACCATCCACAAACATTTTGATGTTACGTAATCCGATGCCAGGTGCTGGTGTCCATTCGGCTTGGTGCCATTTTTTGGCGAAAGCAACAGCTTTATCAACCGCAGCGGCGACCGCAGCAACATTTGGCGTATCATCAGGCGTGATTTCTCGCGCAGCTTGGAAACGTAATGTCAGTTCGCCACGTTGTTGAAGTTGGTGGAATGCGTTTAATTGCTGCTCAGAAACACGGGCATCCATCACCATCGTGACACCTTGCTGGTTCAATACTTTTTGAACGAGCTCAGCCACTTCTACCGCTTGTTCATCGCGGATCGATGGAATGCTATCGGCAGCACGCATGGCTGGAGCATCTTCGAGAATACCATTGAGTTCACCATTCTCGTACTTACCAATTTTGCCATCTGGCGGCTCAGGAGTATCTTTAGAGATCCCAAATAATTCGAGCGCTCGGCTATTGGCTAATAGCGTATGGCAGTCATTGGAGAACAGGACTACAGGGCGTTTGGTATTGAGTTTATCCATATCTTCACGATACATATCAATACCCGCAGGTAACATGCCTTGACGTAACCACGCAGTGACTTTTAGCCAGTCATTTTCTCCCGTGCGCGGGTCTTTATCGAGGTGGCTTTGCACGCGTTGTAAAATTTGCTCGATAGTCAGGGATTCATAGTTCAGATGGCAGCCAAAAAGCTGAATGCCTCCCCAAAATGGGTGCATATGTCCATCGATGATCCCTGGCATCATCATTTTGCCTTCAAGATCGATGCTCTCTGTTTCTGGACCTACATATTGATGCAATTCATTTGAAGTCCCTGTTCCAAGAATATAACCATCTTTCAAGGCGATAGCGTCAACAACGCTATCTTGACTGTCTGCGGTATAGATATAACCGTTGAAATAAATAACATCAGCAATTTTATTATTCATCGTAAACCGTCTGTATCAGGGGCTCCTAAGGAGCCAGAACCAAAAAAATAATGGGGAAGATATACTTCCCCATACAGACTGCTGACAAACCGGCTAGGTTTGGTGGCAGGTTGAATAGGTTTTGAAAATAATTAGGAAAATCAATTCATTGATTTTCGGCTGATAACACAAAGCAGGAAAAACGACGTTTTTATCCTGCTTTGTCAACAACCTCAATGGGGAAGATAAGCTTCCCCATAATCAACGAAAGGTACTGGGAAAATTAATTGATAATCATCTCAGTCTCGGCATCGGATATAGCAGGCGGACGACGAGTAAAACCATGGGTTAATAAAGTGAGATAACCTGCACCTGCGGCTAACCAACATAAACCCACTGTAAAGGCTTCTGCATCTAGGCTTGTCCATAACCACAAGGTTAAAACAACCCCAATCGATGGCATAATCAAACACGTGAGCAGTTTGGTATTATCCAAGGAAGCTTTACGGTCAATATAGAAATGTTTAATGACCGATAAATTCACGAAGGTAAAGGCGATCAGTGCACCGAAGCTTATCATGGAGGCAACCATGCTAAGAGATAGCACAAGAGACAGCAGCGAAGCTACCGCCACAAAAATAATGGAATATACCGGTGTATTCAGGCGTGGATGTAAATAGGCAAAGATAGAACGCGGTAGCACACCTTCACGACCCATAGCATAGAAAATACGCACAATACTGGCTTGAGATGTCATTGCGGAAGCAAATACACCAATAACATAAGCGGTAATAAAGCTTGATGCCATTAAGGATGCGCCGATCCACTTCATTTTATCGCCCACTTGTTGCATCACTGCAATACTGGCAACATCGGTGTTCGGGATAAAGTCTTGCCATACCGGGTACATTAAGTGTGCGCCGTAAGAGATAGCAATGAACATCGCTCCCGCGATAAATACGGTATATAAAATGGCTTTTGGTAAAGCACGACGAGCATCTTTAGTCTCTTCTGCCATCGTCGAAATAGCATCAAAGCCTAAGAAGGCTAAGCACAGTACCGCAGCACCGGCGAAGAGCCCTGATACTTGTGATGACATCACCGTTAATGGCGCCATTAGTGCTTCGACATCTAAAACATAGGCATTTTGGAAGCAGATGTATAAGAAGATGGCGATAAACACAAATTGCATCAGAATAATCAGCATATTCATCCAAGATACCAGTTTGATACCCAGAATGTTCATGATGCTAACAATCGCAATGGTTGAGCAGATTATCACTGGCATTGGGATATTGGGGAGTGCTTCGTGGACAAAGATCCCAATGGCAATGTAGTTAATAATCGGAAGAAATAGATAATCCAGTAGTTGTGCCCAACCAACAAGAAATCCAAGAGTGCCGCCAAAGGTTTTTTGCACATATGAATAGGCAGACCCAGAAAGTGGGAGTGCGCTGGTCATGCGGCAATAGCTCATGGCTGTAAAGAAGACAGCAGCAAGTGTAATTAAATAAGCGATAGGCAGGTGGCCTTCACTTAATACAGTAACTTGTCCATAGGTGGTAAAAATCCCGAGCGGTACCATATAGGCAAGCCCGAAAAACACTAACGCAGGGGTGGTCAGTACACGTTTCATTTGAACGGTATTCTGTTGCATTTTGAAGCCCTTCCCAAAAGCCCTTAACAACGTTAACTCTGTCTGAATACACAGGCCGAGTGAACCTAAAAATGCAGCCATATAACTTCAGCTATAGCACTACATGTCTTGTTTTTTACATACGTTAATTATTGAATTAGGTATGTGGTAGACGCTTTGTATTCAATTTCAGAAAACCTCGCACCAGGACAGAATATAAAATCACTGTCATCGTGCGCACTTTAATGAAACGTCAGTAATGAATCGGACCATTACCATCCGCTGGGGTGAATACAAGCGGCGTACAATATAATTATCAAGCTCCTATTAAGCAATCATTTATTTCAATAAATAAATATACTGTTTTATTTCAACGAGTTGATGTTTGAAAGGTAAATAAATAACGTAGAATTTAATGTAAGTTAAATATGAATCATTTTTTATCTAAAATCAAGTGATTAAAATATTTGTAATTTATTGAAATAAAAGAATAAAACGGGTTTGCTTTAAAGAGGTTGAAAACGGGATAAAAATGATAAAAAGTTAAATTGAATTTTAATAAAAATCACTTATTTATATAAAATAATTTAATCTTTCTAGTTCCATTAAATGAAACCTATATAAACAAAATAATATAATTAGCGTGTTAGCACTAATTTAAGTCCGATATTATGGGCACGAATGCCCATAATAGGAAAAATTAAATGTTATTTTCTTCTAAGCTTCTGCTGTGTATATAACGCATCTAAAGTAAATAAAATTAATGCAACCCAGATAAAGCCAAATGTGATGAGCAGTTCTTGGGTCATCACTTCACCATACATAAAGACGGCCAGTAAGAACATAATGCTTGGACCTAAATACTGGAAAAAGCCCAATGTTGATAGCCTTAAATGATTGGCAGCTTCAGTAAATAGCAACAATGGAACAGTGGTGATAATCCCTGCGGCAATTAAGAGGATATTTAAATGCCAACTGTTCATCGTCATGTCACTTGTAGGACTATCTGCAAAGAACAATAAGAAAATGATACCAACAGGTAGTAACCATAAGGTTTCAAATGTCATGCCTGTTTGGGCATCAACCCCCAATTTTTTGCGTAATAATCCGTAGGTTGCAAATGTCACCGCAAGACTTAACCCAATGATAGGCACAGAGCCAAACTGCCATAGCTGAATTAACACGCCCGTCAATGCTAGTCCAACCGCGACCCATTGCATTCTACGAAAACGTTCATGCAAAAATAGCATACCAAACAGTACGTTAACCAGAGGGTTGATAAAGTATCCTAAGCTGGCTTGTAGCATATGACCATTATTTACTGCCCAGATGTAAATCAACCAGTTAGACGCAATTGTTACCGCAGTGACACCTAAGACTAAGATTTTTTTAGGTTGTTTTAATACTTGGCGGAAATAACTCCAATGGCGTGAAATAGTGAGCAGTAGCAGCATAAAGAAAAATGACCAAATAATCCGGTGAGTCAAAATTTCTTCGGCTGGAACTTCTTTAATAGATTTAAAATAAATGGGAGCAACACCCCAAATAAAATAAGCGCCTAAGGCACATAACACGCCTTTGGTAGTATTTTGTTGGCTCATGAATAGCTCTGAAATTGATATAAAGTCAAACTGAGAGATCGAAACCAAGAAAGCGGATGGTTCGATGTGTGATGCCATTAATGTGACATTGCTCAGGTTTTTTTACAAGCTATTAGTTAATGAGGTTATTAATTATTTATTGGGGTGTTTCATCCGATTAAATAAGTCGCCGTTGCCGTCGCAATATGTTGGTTTTTTTCATTGTGCAATTCACTGCGAGTTACTGCTATTTTATTGCCATCACGGAGTAAGCTGGCGCTCGCAATAAATACATCACCACGACCAGGACGTAAGTAGTCAACGCGTAAGTCGATAGTGCCCATCTTTGACATCTTATCTGCAATATCTTGATATGTGAGAGTGTCAATGCGTTGTAGGATCCGATTGATACAGACCATGCCTCCTGCCACATCTAACAGGGATGCAATAACACCGCCATGCAGAATATTTTGGGTAAAATTTCCAATAAGTTCAGGGCGATTTTTTACGGACAATTGAACTAAGTCATCCGTCATTTGCAAAAGCTCAATCCCAAGCAGTTGATTAAATGGCATTTTGTAGATAAAAGCATCACTCATAAATTTACTGGCTTCTTCGAAGGTATAGATGCGGTCATTCATTTTAGGATCCTTGTCTATGATGTTAATCATAAGTTAACATTATGTATGTGCTAATATCTAGAAAACAAATGAATAATCTTTCAACGGTTAATCATGTTTCGGTGTAAAATGAGACAAATTTTTTTTCACTGCTGTTGAAATAGGAATGGCAAATGCGCGCTTTACAAATGTTGTTGAGTTCTGTGCTCTGTTTCTGGTCTGTTTCACTCTTTGCATCTGATAATACCGAAGAACCGGCACAGCAGGATGCAGCAAATCATACCCCCGTTCGCGGAAGTATTATTTCTGGGTTACTGCAAAATTATGATAACCCCTTTGTTTTATATCCTTACGAACCTAACTACATCATTTATACCTATACTTCGTCGATGAATAAAAAAGCCATCGCGAGCTATGATTGGGGGAATGATGCGCTTAACGATGAAGTGAAATTCCAATTGAGTTTGGCATTTCCAATTTGGCGTGGCATCGCAGGGGAAAACTCAGTGCTCGCCGCCTCTTATACTCAGCGTTCTTGGTGGCAACTAAGTAACAAGAAAGAATCTTCACCATTTCGTGAAACCAACTATCAACCCCAAATTTTTGTGGGCTGGGCGCTAGATAACCAATTTGCTGGCTGGACGTTACGTGAGTTTGAAACAGGTTTTAACCACGAGTCGAACGGTCGTTCAGATCCTACATCTCGTAGCTGGAATCGAGTTTATGCCCGAGCGATGGCACAAAAAGGGGATTGGCAAGTTGAGTTAAAACCGTGGTACCGCATTCCTGAAAGCGAAAGCAGTGATGACAACCCAGATATCAATAAATACCTTGGTTATTATCGCGTCAAAGTGGGCTATGACCTTGGCGAAAGTGTAATTTCGGTAGCAGGACACTATAACTGGAACTCTGGTTATGGCAATGCAGAGTTGGGATGGAGCTACCCGATGACGAAACATGTGCGCCTTTATACCCAACTGTTTAGTGGTTATGGTGAGTCGATGATAGACTATAACTACCGTCAAACGCGTTTTGGTATCGGTGTTATGCTGAACGATATCATGTGATCTGGGCAGACATTCCGGTCAATTCAAGGTAATATCTTGCCAATAGCTGCTCTTTTCGGGCAGCTATTTGTTTCAACCTCTAGAGGAAATTCGTGTCTACCGCTTGCGTTATCAATCAACTTTCACTCGCTGAAAATGTGCTAAACAGCACGTTTGGTTATCAATCCTTTCGTCCAGGGCAAGATGCTGTCATTGGTGGGATCCTCGATGGTCGCGATTGCTTAGTATTGATGCCTACGGGGGGCGGAAAATCGCTCTGTTATCAAGTTCCAGCCTTGGTGAAACAAGGGATAACATTGGTGGTTTCTCCCTTGATATCCTTGATGAAGGATCAAGTCGACCAACTGAAATTACACGGTGTTGAAGCCGCCTGTTTGAACTCTTCGCAAACTTCTCTCGAACAACGCCAAATCATGGAACAGTGCACCCAAGGGAAAATTAAACTCTTGTATGTGGCACCAGAACGCTTACTGACTGACTATTTTATTCAACAGTTGGAGAGTTGGGATATCGCCTTACTGGCGGTAGATGAAGCACACTGTATTTCCCAATGGGGCCATGATTTTCGCCCAGAATACCGTTCATTAGGTCAATTACGCCGCGCGTTACCTAATGTACCAGTGATGGCTCTGACGGCAACAGCCGATGAAACTACTCGCGCTGATATTGTTCGTTTATTGGAACTGAACGACCCATTAATCCATGTTAGCAGCTTCGACCGACCAAACATTCGCTATACTTTAGTCGAAAAATATAAGCCGTTAGATCAACTCTGGTTTTTCATTAAGGCTCAAAAAGGCAAGTCCGGTATTGTTTACTGTAATAGCCGTAGCAAAGTGGAAGAAACCGCAGAAAGATTACAAAAGCGAGGTTTAAGTGTTGCGGCCTACCATGCGGGTTTAGAAAATGCTCAGCGTGAGTGGGTACAAGATGCTTTTCAGAAAGACAACCTGCAAATTGTCGTGGCGACCGTCGCATTTGGGATGGGAATTAACAAATCCAATGTGCGTTTTGTGGCGCATTTTGACATCCCTCGTAATATTGAAGCGTATTACCAAGAGACAGGACGAGCAGGGCGTGATGGCGTCGAGGCGGAAGCTATTCTATTTTATGATCCTGCGGATATGGCATGGTTGCGTCGGTGCTTAGAAGAAAAGCCGGCAGGAATGCAGCAGGATATTGAACGTCATAAATTGAACGCGATCGCCGCGTTTGCAGAAGCACAAACGTGTCGCCGTTTGGTGTTACTGAATTATTTTGGTGAAAACCGCCAAAAGCCATGTGGTAACTGCGATATTTGTCTCGATCCACCAAAACGCTATGATGGATTAGTGGATGCACAAAAAGCTTTATCGTGCATTTATCGTGTTGGACAGCGTTTTGGTATTGGCTATATTGTTGAAGTGCTACGGGGAGCGAATAATCAGCGGATCCGTGATTTAGGGCACGATAAGCTACCAGTCTATGGCATTGGTAAAGAACACACGAATGAACATTGGGTGAGTGTATTGCGCCAATTGATTCATTTAGGGATGATCACCCAGAATATTACCCATTTTTCAGCATTACAGTTAACCGAAGCGGCCAGACCGATACTCCGAGGCGAAATGCCATTACAGTTGGCGGTTCCTCGAGTTTTAGTCACCAAAAGCCGGAATCAACAAAACAAAATTTACCATGGCAATTATGATAAGAAGCTGTTTGCCAAATTGCGTAAATTACGTAAATCCATCGCAGATGAAGAGAATATCCCACCTTTTGTGGTCTTCAATGATGCAACGTTAATTGAAATGGCAGAGCATTGCCCAACTAAACCGGTTGAACTCTTGCTGATCAATGGGGTGGGCGAGCGTAAGTTAGAACGTTTTGGAGAGGCATTTATGACCTTGATCCAAGACCATCTAGAAGGTTATGAATGAGGAAACGCCATGTCGCCAGATAGTCTAAAAGCCAGTTGGTTAAATCGAGAAACTGAGTTTTCGGCCTTTACCAACGGTCCGCTTTTAGATTTTTGGCAGTTACGTGAAGAGGGGAAATTTCTCGGTGTTGATGAGCTTCCTATTCACTATGTGCGTTTTATTCATGCAAAGCATCACAAAGCGGTGGTTATCTCACCAGGTCGCAGTGAAAGTTACGTTAAATACCCTGAAGTTGCCTATGATTTTTATCATTTAGGTTTTGATGTTTTTATTATTGATCATCGTGGACAAGGGCGATCTGGGCGTATGTTAGCCGATCCGCAAAAAGGACACGTTGAAAAATTTACAGATTACATTGATGACTTCGCTAAATTCATTGATTTAGAGGTCAGAGATCGCCACTATCTTAAATGCTATGCACTGGCGCACTCAATGGGCGGAGCTATTCTCGCGGGTTATTTACTTCGAGACAACGTGACATTTGATGCTGCTGCATTATGTGCTCCCATGATTGGGGTCAATTTACCGATGCCCCATTGGTTAGCAAGCTTTATTGTTGAGCGGGCAGAACCGCGCCGAAGTGTGCGAAATGACTACGCTGTATCAACGGGGAAGTGGCAGCCATTACCTTATTTAATCAATGTATTAACCCATAGCCAAGAACGTTATCGACGTTACTTACGTTACTATGCGGATTATCCTGAATTACGTCTCGGTGGTCCAACTTACCACTGGTTACGAGAAAGTTTTGCGATTGGCAAAGAGCTGGTTGCGAAAGCGGGAGAGATTGAGACCCCTCTGATGCTACTTGAAGCGAGCGAAGAGAAGGTGGTCAGCAATCGAGAGCTACAAGCTTTTTGTCAAAGTCGGCAAAAAGCGCAAATAGGACGAGAAGAAAAATTACCCCTCATTATCGAAGGGGCTCACCACGAAATCCTATTTGAAATAGATGCATTGAGAGCCATGGCACTCAATGCAATTTGTGATTTTTTTGAGCAGTATTAGCCATAGTTAGGGATCCTGTATGAAATATCCGGTTGTTGCTTCCGATTTGGACGGAACACTTTTATCTCCCAATCATGATTTAACGTTATACACCAAAGATACGCTCAAGCAGCTTGTGGCAACAGAAGGTGTGCGGTTTGTATTCGCAACGGGGCGCCATCACATCGATGTTGCACAGATCCGTGATGGTCTGGGGATTGATGCCTATATGATCACTTCGAACGGTGCTCGTATTCACAATACAAATGGTGATCTGATTTTTGAGCATAATGTTGACCCTCATATCTCTGAGGAACTCTGCTTAATGGAGTTTGATCATCCAGAAATCATCACTAACTACTATCATGGTGATGATTGGTTTATTAACCGTGAAAGCCCAGAGCAAAAAGAGTTTTTTAAGGAATCCGTCTTTAATTATCAGTTGTTTGATCGTCATGATTTTCCAACTTCTGAAGTCTGTAAGGTGTACTACACCAGTGAAGATCATGATTTACTGGTGGATCTTCAGCAGCGAATTCAGCGCCGCTGGAAAGATAAAGTGCATGTGACTTTCTCCTTACGTAGTTGCCTTGAAGTGATGGCAGGCTCTGTGTCTAAAGGGGAAGCGTTAAAGCAAGTGACGGCATTACATGGCTATGGAACCCATGATAGCATTGCGTTTGGTGACGGCATGAATGATAAAGAGATGCTGACGCTAGCGGGTAAAGGCTGCATCATGCAGAATGCTCATCAATTGCTAAAAGATGCATTGCCTCATATGGAAGTGATCGGTTCTAACCAAGATGATGCGGTAGCGCGTTATTTGAGAAGTAAATATTTAGACAACAAATAATTAGTTTTTGTATGTGCATTAGTAGAAAGCCAGATAGAATAAAAAGCTATCTGGCTTTTTATTTACCTTTGAGATGAAATGGCAACGAAAAGTGCTATTTATCTAAATTAAGGTGTTTATCCTATTTTGTCTGTTGGCGAGTAAATTTAAACTACTCAGATGAAAAGCAAGTTTGGGCTGTATAATCTGAAAGATCAGCCGATAATAACGGGTATTACTGTGTTGCCAATTGCCATACTGCACTGTTGAGGGTTGTTTAGGATGAAAAAAATTGCGTTAGCGCTGTTGTTAGGATCTGTTTGTTATAGTTCATTATTACTTGCTACACCGGCGAAACCTACAACAGCAAGTGAACAGACGACGATAGAGCAAATCACGCAGTTAGCTGAAAAAGGCGATCCCGCGTCTCAATTCCTATTAGGTGAGCGTTATTTCAAAGGTCAGGGGGTTTCTCAAGACTCGAAAGTGGCCGCTGAGTGGTTTATCAAAGCAGGGGATCAAGGTAACTCAGACGCGCAGTTCCGACTGGGAACGATGTATGTTAATGGCTTTGGTGTGCGCCGTGACTATGATAAAGCGATGTTGTGGTATGAAGAAGCTGCCAAAAATGGTGATACTCGGGCAGAAACAAATATGGCAACCATGTATGCACAGGGCTTAGGGGTCAAGCAAGATCTCGAAAAAGCCGCCTATTGGTTTAGAAAAGCGGCACAAAGCGGCAATGTCATTGCGCAATTTAAAATTGGGCAAATGTATTCGATAGGTAGTGGTGTCGCATTAGATAATGAAAAAGCGGTATTCTGGTTCAGAAAAGCAGCGAAACAGCGTGATGCTAACTCCCAAGACCGTTTAGGGGTTATGTACTCCGAGGGTAAAGGGGTGAAAAAGAACCTTCAGCAAGCTTATGCTTGGTTGTCTACCGCGGTGTATAGTGGAAACAAAGAGAGTCAGCGCTTACAGAAAAAAATTGCAGAACAGCTGAGTGCAGAAGAGCTAAAACAAGCACAGAAGCTTGCTGACAATTACATTAAAACCTACGGTAACAACCAAGAAAGCTAAATATCTACCTCAATTTAACGGGATATCAGTAGGTATCCCGTCAATCCAATAATCGACAGAATCAAATATCCCCAGCAGAAGCGATAAAACCGATTATATCCCCAGCTTCGACGCACCATGATTTGTAGCTTTTGGGTCGACAATCGACGAATTTGTAAACGATAAGCCACCAAATATAGCAGACTCAAGCCTTGCCATAGATAGAGTGTATTAAAGGCAAAGCTTTTGCCAACAATCAGTAAAATCACCAATGGGATCAGAAAAAACAGTATGGAGCCCACTCGCTCATATTGCGTGATTCTCAATTTGATGGATTCGTCTTGGGCTTCCACTGTATGGATCATTATATTGCCTTTTTTGCGAGTAAGAATGAGGGAGCAAGCTCCCTCTATAAACTTAAAACTTAGAGCTCCCCAGTACCACGTGATGGATTGCGACCTGAAAGGTTATTTGTGGCACTTTGCAGTGTGTTATTACGCACATCGACACGCGCTTGGAAAGGTGGGAATGGTAAGGTAATTCCTTGTTCCGCAAAAGCTTCCAAAATATGTTGATGAATTTCGTGGCGTGCAGGTAAACGATGCCCCATTTCACCGGCATACACCCGTAGCTCGAAAATTTGAATCCCTTGCTGTAAGTCCACTAAATAGACTTCAGGGTTAGGATTTTCAAGGATCATTGTCGAGCGTTTCGCTGCACGAAGGATAATTTCAGTGACTTTTTCGCTATCGGCATCCACCGGAGCAGGGATAGTCATCACGATACGGGTAATGGTGTCAGTCAGAGACCAGTTAATAAACTGTTCGGTAATAAATGCCTTGTTTGGCACAATAATTTCTTTTCTATCCCAGTCCGTTAAGGTGGTCGCACGGGTATTAATCTTGGTGATACTGCCCGTTAGGTTACGGATAGTGACGGTATCCCCGATACGGATTGGCTTTTCAAATAAGATCATTAAACCAGAAATAATATTGGCAAAAATCTCTTGTAAACCAAATCCTAACCCAACCCCCATTGCGGCAATCAACCATTGTAGCTTCGACCAGTCGATCCCTAACATGGAGAAACCGACAATGGTCCCTATAATGGTAATACTGTATTTGGTTAAGGTACTGATGGCATACCCGGTACCGGGTGTTAAATCAAGATGTTGAAGTACAGCCAGTTCCAAGAGTGCGGGCAGGTTTCTCACTAATTGTGCAGTGACGATAATGACCAAGATGGCGATAAAAATCGACCCCATGGTAATGGCTTGAACAGTTTCTACACCATTGATAGATGAGGTGACATCCCATAAACGAATATTTTCAAGGAATGAAAATGCAGTATGCAATTCAGACCACAACCAAATTAATGACACCAGCGCTATCATCGTGAGAATGGAGCGGACCAATCCCACAGACTGGGAGCTGATGGCATCCAGATCGATAACCTGCTCTTCGATATCAATATTCCCTTCGCCGCTGGCATTCGGAAATTGTGCGTCTTCTTCCCCTTTGGCTCGTTGAGCTAACATTTCCGCACGGCGCTGCTTAGCCCGTTCAAATGCCAATTTACGGCGTTGCATCGACATCCAGCGTTGGATAGTGTGATAGACAATCAAAATCACAAACCAAATCGCCACAGATGTTTCTAAGCGAGCTAATAACGCTTGAGAGGTAGAGAAGTACCCTAATACGGAGAAAAATGCAGCAATCACAGGGGCAATAAAGATCAGCCACCATAATGCGGTATTGATTAAGTTTTCACCGGAGCCGTGTCGGTCCAAATATAATGGAATTTTAGAACGGCGTAAGTTATTGGTGATTAAGCTTAATGCGACACACAGAATGAGGAAACAGAGGCGCCCTAAGGTCGCAGAAAACTCTCTTTCGCTATAGTGTTCAAAGGTGATGATGGCCATCACAAGTGGGACAATCACAAAAATCGCTAAACGATAATGGCGCATTGCCCGTTTGACCGCGTCTTTATCCCAACCAAAATGCGCAATAAATAGTCCTGTTGGTCGTGAAAACGTTTCACTGATCATAAATAGCCAGAGCAGCGGGGTGGTTGCGCTAACACCGTAGCCAATAGCGGCTGCCATCGGATATTGCCAAGCACTTTGCAACCCGTAACCAATAGCCGACCACATCATGGGCAGGGGAAGTGCAACGATAATGGACCAAAAAATTGTACGAATCGTTAGATAAAAGCGGTCTTGTGTCACTTTGCCAATACGCAAGCTAGAGCGGTCTAAGAAAGCTTGATAATGGCGACGTGTACTGACACTAAAAATCACTAAGATAATAGAACCCAGCAGATACAAGAATGAATCTTGGCTGGTGACCATGACCTCTAGTGCCCCGGCCAACTGGGAGAGGGTATCCAGTGATAGTAATTGGGTCATGTCTGTGACCACAATAACAGGGTAATTGATGCTAATTGCTGGAACATCCGCAACCCAGAAGAGATAGCGGTTTGATGCATCTTTCACTTCTTTTAATGCATCAGTCAATTGTCCTGTCGCCACATTGAGCTTGGTTAGCTCCAACATTTCACCGTCAAAACCCGAAATAAGTGAGGTTAATAGCTCTTTACGGGTTTTCATTAAGGATTGGTACACTTGCGACTGAGCAGGGTTTAAATCATTCGCACTTTCTTGTACAGAAACGTCGAGTTTAGCGAGGCGCTCAAGCATATCTTCGTAATTTAAGCGCTGGACACGTAAATCTGCCATTTCTCGGTCAAGCTGTTGGCTTTTCGGAATTTCAGGCAGTCGAGAAAGCTGGGTACGCAGTGCTTCCCCTAAGGTGCTCGAGCTGCTGATCCACTGAGCTTGTTCACGGATCGTTGACAGCGCTTGTCGTGCATTACGAATGCTTGTGGAAATCTCTGTTTGATTGGTGGTGATGGCACTCATACGTTGAGCTTGCTCGGTCAACTCTTGAGACATCTTACGGTTGATATCAAGCTGCTCTTTTAAGAACGGCGTCAATTCACCTTGTTCCGCCAACATTTCCGTGTGTTCTAACGCCAAAATGGCTTTCTGTTGGCGCTGAGTGTTTTGGAAATCGCGTAACTGTTGTAACTCAAGCTCTAGGCGTTGATAACGCTTTTTCTCAAGCTCAAGCGCCATTCGGGAAATTTCTTGGCGGTTATTGGCAGACAATTGCGCCATTTCTAGCTCATTCACAGTAGATTTGCGAGCGCTTACTTCGGCTTGAGCTAGTGTATATTGAGCTTCTGCTAATGGTGTTCCCGGAGTATTGAGCGATTGAAGCCGTGTTGATGCATCGGTTAACTGGCGGCGCGCTTCAGATAATTGTTGCGGCAAAACATTTAGGGATTCGCTAATTTCGCGCCCTTTATCCTGTTCTTGCTGCATTAATCGACCTTGGTCAAGCAACTGGCTGCTGAGCTGGGTGATGCGTTGCTCTAATTCGCTTAAGCTAATGCTGGTGGGAATGGCAGGCGGTGTATCCGCTTCATTGAGCAGATTCTGGCGGATTGTTTTGATAATCTTAGGAAAATTATCAATCGCATCTTGGTATGACTTGGCTTTTCTATCTGACTCACGGGCTTCATTAATCCAGCTCAATGCCCCTTGTAACGCTTGAGCAACCTCAGCGTCCTTCGGGTTTTTGCTTGGATCAAGCTGTTTAAGCTCCTGCGTAATCTGTGCTTCATCTTGTACGGAGGCTGGCGCCGCATAAGATGAAAAAACGATTAACAGGCTAAGTAAAAAACTGATAATCAAACGCACAGTGAGGAGCTCCTTCAGCGATAGATAACTTAATTATAGTTTAAATGATTAGCTAACAGTTTCAGTGCGTTGTTGTCCATCAACAGACTCTGCTAACAGCTCACCCATGCGGGTTGCATAGCCAGGGATCAATGATGCATTAAAACGAATTTTGTTTGGTTCAAACAGGTTGATGACAGTAGAACCCAGCTTGAATAGACCCATTTCTTCCCCTTTACGTAGGAAAATTGCCCCTTCTTCATCTTGCTCTGGGTAAGTCCAACGTTTGATTACGCCTTCACGTTGTGGATTAACACAACCGCTCCAAACGGTATCAATACTACCGACAATGGTTGCCCCGACTAAAATCTGTACCATGGCACCAAAAGGGGTATCAAATACGCAGATTAAACGTTCATTACGTGCAAATAAATTAGGTACGTTGGCTGCGGTTAATGGGTTAACAGAAAAAAGGTCGCCAGGAACGTAAATCATCTCGGTTAATAAACCATCACACGGCATATGGACGCGGTGATAGTCACTTGGGGATAAATAGGTGGTGATAAAATCACCATTACGGAACTTATCCGCTAATTCATATTGACCTGCCAGCAAGGCTTCAACGGTATAGTTATGACCTTTTGCTTGGAAAATCAAATCATTATCAATAGAGCCTAACTGACTAACTGCGCCATCTGCTGGCTGTGCAAGTTGATGTTCGGTTGCCACAATTGGGCGTGCGTCATCTTTTAGCGTACGAATGAAAAAGTCGTTAAAGGTTGAATACGCTGTTAACTCACTTTTTTGAGCTTCATTCATATTCACTTTATACGCTTTAGCGAACAGTTTTATGGCCCACTGGGTGACAATGCCCACATTTCGACTAGCAAACCATCCTGCAAGTTGGGTAAGCCCTTGTTTAGGCAGCATAAACTGCAAGCGGATTTTGATTTTATCTAGCACGTTAACCTCTGAATTTTAAAGGTAAGTTAGTGAAAGGGCGCTATTGTAACCGAAACTAATGCGCTTTCGAATTATTTCAGAAAGCGGGTGAAACGATCGATCGAATGTAAGCGCCCACTAACTTATTTTAGACTGATTTTGGGGATTATTTTTCTTTAGCGGTAAAGTTACCGCGCAGTTTCACTTGTTCCATACTTTCTAAAATACGGTGATAGTTTTCAAAGCGTGATTCGGCAATCCTGCCATCTTCCATCGCCTCTCGCAGCAAACATCCAGGATCATCTAAATGTTTACAGTCACGGAATTTGCAGCCGCCAAGGTAATCTTTAAATTCGACAAACCCTTTAGTGACTTGTTCCTTCGTGAGATGCCATAGACCAAACTCGCGTACCCCAGGTGAGTCAATAACATCGCCCCCATGTGGGAAATGATAGAGTCTAGACGCTGTCGTGGTGTGTTGTCCTAAACCAGAGATATCGGAAACATTATTGACTAAGATGCTCTGTGCATTATCAGGGAGTAATGTATTTAATAAACTGGATTTACCTACCCCAGATTGACCGACAAAGACGGAAACTTTCCCTGCTAGAATGTTAGTGAGTGCTTCCATTCCTTCGCCTGTGTGGCTGGACACTTCGAGGACTTGATAACCAATATCCGTATAAATTGTCATTAAATCGCTAACCCACTCACGATTTTCATCATCTAGCAGGTCAACTTTGTTTAAGACAATAATGGGTTGAATTCCTGTTGTCTCGCAGGCAACTAAGTAACGATCGATAATATTCAGAGATAATTCAGGTAAAATCGCAGAAACTACCACGATTTGGTCGATATTAGCAGCGATCGGTTTGAGCCCATCATAATAATCAGGGCGAGTTAAGACAGAGTGGCGTTCATGAACCGCTTCCACAATTCCGTTCACTTTAATGTCACTTTGGGTATTGAGAGCAGGGCGCCAGACAACATTATCACCCGTTACTAAGGATGAGATGGTTCGGCGCAGGTTACAGCGCTGTATGGTGCCATCTGCGGCTTCAATATCCGCATGCTGACCAAAACGGCTAATCACTAAGCCCTCTTGAGCCTCACCTAATTGGCTATCATCAATCTCAATCGTTTTCTGCTTTTTGAGTCTTTTTTGATGATTTTCTTGCACGCGGCGCTGTTGGCCTTTCGAAAGTTTCTGCTTAGCCACCTGACCTCTCTCACATAAATAATTTGGCGTCTATATTATAACCGATAGGTACGTTGTTCAAAAATGACATACCTATAACTGATAGCACGAAGGGTGTTATCATACCTTAACTCCACCGTATTCAGTTAGGGCATATCATGCAAAAGAATGAGAATAATTTAATTTGGATCGATTTAGAAATGACCGGACTCGATCCTATTCGTGATCGTATTATTGAAATTGCCACTATTGTGACTGACAGTAACCTGAATATTTTAGCGGAAGGTCCGGTTATTGCGGTTCATCAAACCGAGGAACAGCTGGCATTAATGGATGAGTGGAATGTAAATACTCATACCAATAGCGGTTTAGTCGAGCGAATCCGTAAAAGTGTGATTAGTGAACGTGAAGCTGAGTTAGCGACCATTGAATTTTTAGAAAAATGGGTACCAAAAGGCGTATCACCAATCTGTGGGAACAGCGTAGGTCAAGATCGCCGCTTCTTATTTAATTATATGCCAGAATTGGAAAGCTATTTTCACTACCGCTATTTGGATGTGAGTACATTAAAAGAGTTAGCCCGCCGTTGGAAACCTGAGATCCTTGCTGGATTCTCCAAGAAAAATACCCACCAAGCGCTGGATGATATCCGCGAGTCGATTGCCGAGCTGGTTTATTACCGAGAAACGTTTATTAAATAACGGGCTCTAGAGTACCCAGTATTATAGCAATCTTAAGAATGCCATATGCTCAAGTTATATGGCATTGTTTGGGAGATATCATTATGGCAAATTACACTCGCGAGTTTGAAAGCGTTGATGGTTTGAGAGTGGAAGATTAGGTGACGTCATTATAAGAAAGTAAAAGGTTAACAAACTTAACACGTTGAAATTCTTATTTAACAATCAGCGATGATAAAATCATCACTGTGATTGTTTTATCATCAAACGAACAAAAAAATAAAAAATTTGAGTTCAAACCCTTGCTAGTATCTTAATTTTTCGTATAATGCGCTCCCCGTACCGATGAAGTTTTTACTGTTTTGTCGGCGCGATTAAAGCACCAAGAATTGGTTATGCGGGAATAGCTCAGTTGGTAGAGCACGACCTTGCCAAGGTCGGGGTCGC
>NZ_JBEBNT010000018.1:0-86841 GCF_040396775.1 Providencia sp. | reverse complement strand
ACATGCGTGTCGAAATGCCACCTAACTCACTCTACAATCAAAAGCAAGCTGAAGCTGAGAGACTCGCTAAGATAGAAGCAGAGCGATTAGCGGAAATGGACATAGATGTTTAGGCTAATTTTTGAATAATACTATAGTTACAGCGGGGTATTGCATGCTTTATTTTTGGTAAGGCATGCTGTTATCTAAAATAATAAGATAAATCCCAGTGCCATTGGTGTGAATCAAAGTGTAACTTTAAAACTCACATTAACAACCTGAGTTATTATCGCATGAGTTATAATAAATCCATGTTATTTATTTTGGCTGCTTTTACTTTTTCATCACAAGCTAATTCATTATGGACTTACGAAGGTAGTGGTGCACCTGAACATTGGGGAAAATTGAGTGACGAATTTAAAGTTTGTGAAAGTGGATTTAATCAATCACCAATTAATATTGATAATGTTATTGATGGGAAATTAAAACCATTAGATATAAATATACATACGCACGCACAAAAAATTATCAACAATGGGCATTCAATACAAATCAATGTTAATGATGATGATGATTTTTCTATTGATGGGGCAACTTATCAATTAAAACAATTTCACTTTCATAGCCCAAGCGAAAATGAAATAAAAGGCAAACAATATCCATTGGAGCTGCATTTTGTTCATTCTAAACGTGATGGGGGAGTTGCCGTGCTAGCAATCATGTTAGAAGAAGGTGAAGCTAACCTAGCTATAGAGCAAGTATTGAGTAATATACCAAAAGAAAAAAATCACGAGAAACAGTTAGATAAAAATATTGACTTAACAGCACTTTATCCAGATGACAAAAGCTATTATCGTTTTAGCGGTTCTTTAACTACTCCGCCATGCACTGAAGGTGTAGTATGGTTAGTCATGAAACAGCCTATAAGTGCATCAAAAGAACAAATAAAGAAATTTCAAAAAGCTCTGGGACATTCAAATAATCGGCCAACCCAACCTTTACATGGTAGGTTGATCGTAAACTGATATAAATTAAAGTTTGTTAATAGCAACTATCTAAATAAGAAAAAACTAATGTGCCAGCCTGAGTAGTTGGCACATTTAGAACATTATCTAATCATGTGAATTCTTCAATTTTGGTATTCAATTACTTACTAAATAGGCAGCTAAAGAGTATGCAAAGGTAGAGTTGGAAGTCGAGTAATGAGGTTTTTAATACTTACAGCATACGATATAAAGTAAATATTTCCATATATTATTAATTAGTCCATAAAACAGCTCGCTATCTTCAAGGCTTTTTATGTAAATACTAATTAATAATAGGAGATGTTTAATGAGTAACCAAAATTCGATTTCAAATCATATTGCTTGCAGTCTTCGTCAATTGAGGATAAAAGCTGGGTTATCAGTGTTTGAGCTATCAAGAATGGCGGGAATAGAGAGTGAGCAGCAACTATATCGTTATGAATATGAAATTGATAAGATAGGAATAGCGGAAGCAGTAGCTATATTAAAAGTATTAGATGTTGATGTTGGGGTTTTTTTTAGTAATCTGGATATATATAAAACTATAATTGTATATAATGGAGATATAAAGTAAGTTTATTTAGATGGAATTTAATTTTACTTGAGTTATATAGCAAAAGCCAACTTTAAACAGTTGGTTTTTGCTATATAAGGAGGAGTGATAAAGTGATGGTTATGCCAGTATATGGTGGATTTATTTAATTCTCGCAATTGAACTAATTACATGATATTTATAGTTGTTGATAAACTTCATAATAAAGGTTAATCATAATATGTCGGAGGCATTATCTCACTGGATAATTGAATATGGATACTTAGCTGTCTTTCTGGGTTCAATGATTGAGGGAGAAACGGTAGCTTTTTTATCGGGTATAGCCGCACATAATCAATTACTTTCTTACCCTAAAGTAGTTATAGCAGCCTCTTTAGGTGGGATCGTTAGTGATAATATACTGTTTTTTATAGGTCGTTATTTTGGTGCGCAAATTTTACCCAAACTCCAGACCCAAAAAGATAAAATAGCATATGTGCAAAAATATATTCAGCAAAATGAAAATTGGGTTGTTATAGGTATTCGCTTTGCTTATGGATTGCGGACAATAGGACCTATTATTATTGGTGCTAGTGATGTAAGGCCATTTAAATTTTTTATATTAAATCTTATCGGTGGTTCAATTTGGGGGACTGTGATAGTTTCTGTAGGATATTTTATTAGTAGGCTGGTTCTTTCACTACCAGTTCATTTTTCAATAAGTATACTAATAGCTGCAGGTATACTGTTGTTGTTAGTTTTTTGGAGAAAGCATCTATTAAAAAAAATGAGAAAGTAATATGTGATGGTTACTTGTAGTTATATCATACGAATACAGTATCAATTCCTGATTAATACTGTATTGGTTTATAAGTTGGAAAAGGTTAATTCCCTCTATATGTTGAATAACCATATTGGTTTAAAAGCAAGGGAATATGGTAATGTTCATCTAAATTATCTATTTGAAATTCAACGGGGATTTCAGGGAAGAAGCTATGTTTACCTTGTTGCTTAAAATATTCACCAGTTTTAAAAATTACTCTATAGTCTCCTATAGAAAGTTTCTCAGGACTATCAGGTAAGATAGACTTAATTCTGCCATCATTACTTGTCTTTTCTGTGTTTATGAGTACCCAATTTTTTCCCTGCTTTTTCTCTAATGTAACCTCAACATTAGAGGCTGGCTTCCCTGTTTGCTGATTAAGAATATGAACACTTAAAATACTATTTGATGCTATTGAAACAGCTGGAGCTAAAATAAAAGGAATAAATAATAAAAGTAGACTTTTTTTCATTTGGATATCCTCTATTGATAAATTGAGGATACTTTATCAATAGAGGCTAATGATTGGCCTTACAGCTTGATTACATTTTTTTAACCCAAGTGGATTCATAAGAAAATTTAATGAGTTACAGCTAATTAATGTATATTTTTCTATGGACAGAAAGGGGAGCTGAAATCATATCACATACTAAATTTTATGAGGTACACCATATTATTTTGGTATTATCACTTCAGTTTTAATAAGCCGCATAAAAGCGGCTCTAGAAATGAAAACAATTTATTTTTTGCTAGCAAGATAATCTTGAAGGGTGCCTTCAGGTTTTTTCTTGCAAAACTCAAGGATTAAAGGAGCTTCTGCAATGCTCTGTTCAGATAGCGCCACCCAATCCCCACTTTTAAATTGCGTATCTTTTGATGTTACCCATAATGCAACTGGAGCCCAGCTTTTAGGGTTTAGGTCCACGTATTCTTTGCAGGTCATGCTTTCTGGTGTTGAAGTTGTTTTTTCAGCAGCAAAAGTGCTAAAGGACAGTGTACTTGTTACTATAACGCAAGCAGAAATCAGCATTCTATTCATAAATATTCCTCGCTATTTTCCAGTAATGATGCATATAGAAATAAAAGATGTCATTTATAAATAGTAAGTAATATCAGTAATGTCAATAAAATAACAAAGTAAAACGGAAAATATCAAAATATAACTATCATTTATGGAAGAGTCATAAATGATGACTATACTTTAACTGATAGTAGATACATTAAAAACAGTAAGTTTATTGATTTTGGCTATTTTGAATGGAGTCTTTGTATGAATACTGAAAGCACTGTGTCAACATTGATAGGAAAGAAAATTAAAACACTAAGGCGTAATGCAGGATATACCACTAGTGAGTTTGCAAAATTGAGCGGCTGTACAAGTGAGCAGCAATTATATCGCTATGAACGAGGTGTTAATAAAATTGATATCGATACGCTGATATCAATGCTAAAGACCCTTAACATAAATGCGGGTGGTTTTTTTGAGCAAATAGTTGATGAAATAAGTAAAGAATCCGATGATTACAATGTAAATATATAAACCAATAGTACGCCAAAGCCGCTATATATGCGGCTTTGCTCACGACAGTTATTTAGACACAGTGAGAGTAAGTTTTTTTATCAATAGCTAATTGAGTCGTTTGAATAAACTTATCTCCAACCTTATTTACCATCAGGCTTCTGCTTTTAGATTTTATAGCTGCATCATTCATATGTACATTAAGAAAATCAAATGTATCTTCTGATTTTTGCGAGTTTATCAATGTCATATCTAAAGTTTTCATTAGTGTTAGCATAAAAATATCTATAGAAATATTCATGCTTTCTATCTCTGTTTTATAGAAAACATAAATACGTGACTGTTCTGTGTGAGATGGCTCTCTATTTTCGTTGATGCAATTTAGGGTGAGTAAAAGTAGCTGAATGTTGTTCATGTGACCTCCAAGTATGGGCCGTATGATATGTGTCCAGTAGATAGGGTTATATCGGAATTGGTCGGGATTATATTGAAATTTGGTGAAATGAGATTGTGAGAAACAAAGCTGAAATTGTATTGAAAGAGATATAAGGCTAGGCGAATAGATTTATTTGACTTGAATCATAAATAAGTCACAATAGTAACAAATTAAAGGAGGGGTAAACCCCTCTTTTTTCATTCGAAATTACAAAGTAACTCATTGATGTATTTAGAGTGAAGTGTAGTATTATGTAGTATATTTCTTGGGCTAAATGCAAGCTAACATGCTGATTTATAATGAATATACTAATCATGTTAATGTTAAGGAAGTAAAAATGACAACAATTGAAAGAATTGAGCGCCAAATTAAAGAAAACCCAATTTTATTATACATGAAAGGCTCACCAAAACTTCCGAGCTGCGGTTTTTCTGCTCAAGCGGTTCAAGCCCTATCTTCATGTGGTGAGCGTTTCGCTTATGTCGATATTTTACAAAATCCAGATATTCGAGCTGAATTGCCAAAATACGCAAACTGGCCGACTTTCCCTCAATTATGGGTAGATGGTGAGCTAGTTGGTGGTTGTGACATTATTATGGAAATGTTCCAACGTGGTGAGCTGCAATCACTTATCAAAGAAACTGCAGATAAATACCGCCCAGAAGATGAATCTAACGCATAGGCTCTGGCAATAAGTTATCAAAAACCGCAGTAGGTAAAAGCAGTATACTGTTTACTTACTGCGGTTTTTTTGTTTATTTTTCGTCTTCAATAATTGGCCAACCGCCAAGTTTTTTGAATTTATTTACGATTTCGCAAAATAAAAGCGCGGTGCGATTGGTATCATACAGTGCACCATGGGCTTGCTTGCCATCGAATGGGATCCCTGCACTGACACAGGCTTTTGCAAGGATTGTTTGACCAAACACTAATCCACTTAATGCCGCGGTATCAAAAGTCGCAAAAGGATGAAATGGATTACGTTTTAACCCCGATCGCTCAGCGGCGTTCATGACAAAGCTGTGATCGAAATTTGCGTTATGGGCAACGATTATCGCACGGTTGCAATCAGTATTTTTCATGCCTTTGCGAATGACCTTGAATATCGCATGGAGCGCCTCATATTCACTGACAGCTCCCCGCAATGGGTTTGTCGGGTCAATCCCTGTAAAAGCAAGTGCAGAGGGCTCTAAATTGGCGCCTTCAAATGGCTCTACATGAAAATGTAACGTTTCATCCATAGAGAGCCAGCCATCTTTGTCCATTTTTAATGTAATAGCTGCAATTTCAAGCAGCCCATCAGTTTTTGCGTTGAACCCACCTGTTTCAACATCAATAACAACAGGGTAATATCCCCTGAAACGGTTTACTAGGGCATTCGGATTGTTTTTTTCAGACATTAGGGCTTTCGATTATTAAGTTTCTGATTGGCTTATAATATGCCTAAACAAGAAAAATTGGCAGATAAGCTAAGAAGAAAGTTTAAGCAACCATTAGGCAGCTTAAACTTTAAATGATGTACCTAATTAATGACCCAAACCTTTACTTGCGCTTTTGTTTTCGATCAATTCGATTTTATAGCCATCAGGGTCTTCAACGAAAGCAATAATTGTTGAGCCGCCTTTCACTGGACCTGCTTCACGAGTGACATTACCACCCGCATGACGAATATCATCACAAGTTTTAGTCACATCATCGACACCTAGAGCAATATGGCCGTATGCATTCCCCATATCATAGCTGTCAACGCCCCAATTATAGGTTAACTCAATGACAGCACCTTCACTTTCATCACTATAGCCAACGAAAGCTAAAGAATATTTATATTCAGTATTTTCACTCGTTCTCAGTAAACGCATTCCTAATACTTTGGTATAAAAGTCAATTGAACGTTGCATATCAGTAACACGTAACATGGTATGAAGTAAGCGCATATAAACCTCTTAAAATTTACTCAATAATCCTGAATCGATTTACCTATTAATATAACGTGCTTAAATTGTTAAATACAGCGATAGCAGTTTATTTTTTAGTCAAATAGTGGTAATACTCAATTTTCAAGAGTATATCATACCTTTATGATAGTTTTTGCATTTGAAGGGGGGAACGATGGCTGAGCAACTCGAGTTTTTTGAAATACCTAGCCCTTGTGGTGGGATCTGCCAAACAAATGAACAAGGCTACTGCCGAGGTTGTTATCGAACCCGAGACGAAAGATTCAATTGGTTAAAATTTTCGAATGCAGAAAAACGCAATATAATTCGATTATGCCGTCAGCGGTATCTGAGATTGATAAATAAAAAAATTATTCAAGATGAAATTACGGATAGTCAGCAATCGCTTTTTTAATGAATAAAATGGGGGGAATACGTAGTTTTAATCATATGATTTATATTTGATTAAAACTAATTCATTGCTAATTATTTAAATTTTATTAATTTCAGTGTTTACATTTCAATTAAATTTTATTTATTAAAAATCAATATGCTTGGGTTAAATTGAATTTCATATTGAATCTTTTTAAGATTAACTATATTGTTTTGTTTTTTAAGGATTTATATTGAATTGTATTTTCTGTTTTTATTGATAATTACGCTAAAGACTAAAATAGATAGATTCGAAAGAAGACTCCAGCTATTCTTATTCGTAGAAAGATTGAGAGGCTATAGTATTTTACTAGGTAGGTTTCTATGTCGAAATAGATAATTATTAGTATGATACATATCACTTTCCACAGGATAAATATCACTATAAATAGGTATTTGTTAACTTCTATGTCAATAAAAAGTTGTAAACATAAAAGGAAATTAATATATAATTTAAAAAATAATATGAGTCTGGTATATTTTTTAGACATTATAATTATATAAAAGGAGGGTAAATTGGAATCACAAATAGGGACAGAGCTATCACGTGTAGTTCGTATGTGGAGATCATTAATTGATCATCGGTTAAAGCCACTAAAACTTACGCAAACTCATTGGGTTACATTACATAATATCAGCCAGTTACCCCCTGAGCAATCGCAGATTCAATTGGCGAAAGCGATAGGTATTGAACAGCCGTCATTAGTCAGAACATTAGACCAATTAGAGGAAAAAAAACTTATTTCGAGACATACTTGTGCAAATGATAGGCGCGCAAAAAGAATCAAACTAACCGAGGAATCTGAGCCATTTATTAAAACTGTTGATCAAGTGATTAACAACACACGTGTTGAAATTTTAAGTAACATTAGCCAAGAGGAACTTGACCTGTTATCGCAACTTTTATTAAAACTTGAAAGAAACATTATTCGCTTACAGAGTGATTCATGATTTATATAATTTCAAAAGCAATAAGTAAAGTAATGGCCATCTAAGTAGGCTGTTATTAGCACGTTTAGTTTGAAATGATTTAAATGAAAAGCATATAAAATCCATATAACTTTGGCTATTCCATAATTGAAAGTTATGGCGATGGTATTTTAATGAAATCACTCTAATGTGTTATAGCTATTGTGAATAGAAAACAGGATTAACCCTATTTATGTCGAAATACATAGCTAACTAGCTTAATAGAAAATGCATTAGTTAGAATGGAAAAGATTTTTATGAAAATGGTAACATGTATCTCTGCTGCGTAGAATAAATAAGTCAGTATTTTTAGTTTATAGGCAAAGGTCTAAATATTAACGTAAACATCATTAGTTAATTAATAAAAAGTTATTCTAAATGCGATGTAATTGATTGCTAAATGTCATTGAATGGCAAATCATAAGTGATGTTCACCGACACAGTTGTCGGTGAACATGCTTTAATCATTAACATGGCACTAGCGAGGGGATACGGTAACGGTATTTCCGCTATTTGCAATCATGACACGTTGGCCATTACGAAATGCGCTAGGATCTTGTTTTTGTACAACAACGATATTTTTACCGCTATCTAAACGGATCTCTAATTGAACACCTTGGCTTCTATTTAAAGCACCTTGTGCTTGTTGCCCAGCAAGACCACCTGCGATAGCACCTGCTGCAGTTGCAAGAGTATTTCCTGTACCACCACCAATAGTATTGCCTAATAAGCCACCCAGAACTGCACCGCCAATAGCGCCGATGACATTGCCATCTTCACCCGCTTGAATAGTCACAGGGCGAGCATTCAAAACAGTACCATAGGTCACAGTCTGAACCTGTTTCGCGTCATTGGCTGAAATAGTATCACCAGAAAGTGTACTGGTATTGACACAGCCTGATAACGCTGCAACTGCAACAACACCTACAAAAACTTTCTTAAGCATAATAACTCCTATGAGATTTGCTGTTTGTGGCACTAACATAGCATCGTATATTTGTTTCCACTATAAACACAACAAGTATCAAAATAATGGTATTTAAAGCGATGGTTAGATTACTAATTCTGATTTAAATAGAGTGTAAACACTAGGTAAAATATCTCAAATTCAACAATATTTCATCGAGTAAGGCACGGTTTGTTAAACATACCTCTCTAACCGTCATTTTATGAACGTCATTTCGCATTGATAGCTAAAATGCATTCAAATAGGGTTCGTTCAAAATCAAAACACTTTTCATGTTTAGCTGATAATTTTATTGCAAAACATTATATTTAGAATTTTAAATCCATATATTAAAAAACGCCATTTTTATTTAGGTTGTAAAGAAAAATTTGTCCTGATAAGAAATATTTATTATTCCTGCGAAGCGGCACGAGAAATTACATCGAATTGTTGACAAAATTCTCCTTCAAAGCACAATCTTTAATAACTGAAATTGAAAGCGAATGTGCACTCTGAAGGAACAAGAATGATGATTAAGTCAGGCCGTTACATAGGGGTTATGTCAGGAACCAGTTTAGATGGGGTTGATGTTGTTCTCACTGCAATTAGCGATAAGTTTGTTGCCGAACAAGCTAGTTTGAGTGTCATATTTCCGATTGAGTTGAAAAAAAGAATTTTGAATATCTGTCAAGGTCAAGAAACGACATTATCTGAGATTGGTAAGATAGACCGTGAATTAGGCTCACTTTATGCGGACGCGATTAATCAATTATTGGTGCAAACAGGGCTAATAGCCGAAGATATCATTGCTATTGGCTGCCATGGGCAGACCGTTTGGCACGAGCCAGACGGAGAGCAGCCATTTACGATGCAACTTGGTGATAATAACCGCGTTGCTGCGTTAACGGGTATCACGACAGTGGGTGATTTTAGACGTCGTGATATGGCTTATGGCGGTCAAGGTGCACCATTAGTGCCAGCCTTCCACTTAGCTGTTTTAGGCCATCCAACCGAAAAACGTATTGTTTTAAACATCGGAGGGATAGCAAACATTACAGCATTACTCCCAGGCGCTTATGTGAAAGGATATGACACAGGGCCGGGCAATATGCTGATGGACACTTGGACATGGCGTAATCAGCAAAAAGCATTTGACCAAGATGGCGAGTGGGCTAGTGGCGGTCAGGTCGATAATGCATTGCTCAAAGTGATGATGAATGACTCATATTTCAAGCGTTCATCACCAAAAAGTACAGGGCGTGAATATTTTAACGCACAATGGTTAGACCAGCATTTAATGCATTTCCCCCTCATTTCAGCGCAAGATATCCAAGCAACATTATGTGAATTGACGGCTGCATCTATCGCTGAACAAGTTTTATTATGCGGTGGAAGTGAGCGACTCATTGTTTGTGGTGGTGGCGCTAAAAATACCTTTTTAATGCAGCGGTTGTCGGCTTTGCTCCCCGGTATTGAAGTTGCGCCAAGTGATAAATTTGGTCTGAGTGGTGATGACATGGAAGCCTTGGCATTTGCTTGGTTAGCTGCGCGTACTGTCGCAGGGCTATCCGGTAATCTTGCTTCTGTGACAGGGGCGACAAGAGAAACTGTTTTAGGCGCAGTGTACCCTAAAAATAGTGATAAAAAATAACCGAACTGAAGGATATCAAATGAATGAGATAAATGAAGTTGATCTCGCCTCTGTCCGTCGTGAGTACACAAAAGGCGGGCTTCGGCGTAATGACCTAACGCCTAATCCATTAACCCTTTTTGAATTATGGATGAAGCAGGCGTGTGAGGCGCGGTTAAGTGACCCGACAGCAATGTCAGTGGCGACCGTGGACGAAACAGGGCAGCCATATCAGCGTATTGTACTGTTAAAGCATTTTGATGATAAAGGCTTGGTATTTTATACCAATATGGGAAGTCGTAAGGCTCAACACCTTGAAAAAAACAATAAAATAAGCTTGCACTTCCCGTGGTATCCACTTGAACGTCAAGTGAATTTTACGGGTGTTGCTGAGCGTTTAAACCCGATTGAAGTGGTTAAATATTTCCACAGCCGGCCTAAAGATAGCCAAATTGCTGCATGGGCTTCAGCACAATCCTCTAAAATTTCGGCAAGAGGGATTTTAGAAGGTAAATTTTTAGAGTTAAAACAAAAATTTAAGAATGGAGAAGTGCCTTTGCCGAGTTTTTGGGGAGGCTTTCGTGTGGTATTTGATAGCGTCGAATTTTGGCAAGGTGGTGCTCACCGCCTGCATGATCGTTTTTTATACCAGCGGGAAGGAGATGGCTGGAAAATTGATAGATTAGCCCCTTAGGATCATGTTTTTTAGCTGGCACTTAATTGATATGCGCTTTATGCTATAGACTCGTTTAAGAAAACTGACAAATTACACTGGCGGGTTTGTGATACTCATCAAAAACTCGTTGGCCATTCAAACCAAAATAGATAGACAAAATACAACTGATGGAGTCATTGATGTCTAGCAATAACCTGATTAAACAATTGCAAGAGCGGGGCCTCGTTGCCCAGGTAACGGATGAGGATGCGTTAGCAGAGAGACTGGCGCAGGGCCCTATCTCTCTCTATTGTGGCTTCGATCCTACCGCTGATAGCTTGCACTTGGGACATCTGGTTCCCTTGCTGTGTTTAAAACGATTCCAACTAGCCGGGCACAAGCCTGTGGCGTTGGTAGGTGGCGCAACGGGTCTTATTGGTGATCCGAGCTTTAAAGCTACTGAACGTAAATTAAATACTGCAGAAACCGTTCAAGAGTGGGTTGAAAAAATCCGTAATCAAGTTTCACCATTTTTAAGTTTTGATTGTGGTGATAACAGCGCACGTCTTGCCAACAACTATGATTGGTTTGGCAAAATGGATGTACTGACTTTCTTACGTGATATTGGTAAACATTTTTCTGTTAACCAAATGATTAACCGTGAGTCTGTTAAGCAACGTCTTAATCGTGATGATGTTGGTATCTCTTTTACTGAATTTGCGTATAACCTGTTACAAGGTTATGACTTTGCAAATATGAATCATGAAATGGGTGTAGAGCTGCAAATTGGGGGTTCTGACCAATGGGGTAACATTACCTCAGGTATTGATTTAACGCGTCGCCTTCATCAAAACCAAGTGTTTGGTATGACCGTTCCATTGATCACTAAAGCGGATGGCACTAAATTTGGTAAAACTGAAGGTGGTGCAGTCTGGTTAGATCCGAAGAAAACCAGCCAATACAAATTCTACCAGTTCTGGATTAACACGGCGGATGCAGACGTTTATCGCTTCCTGAAATTCTTCACCTTTATGGAACTCGACGAAATTAATGCGTTGGAAGAAGAAGATAAAAACAGTGGTAAAGCCCCACGTGCACAATACGTTTTAGCAGAACAAGTGACTAAATTAGTTCACGGTGAAGCAGGTTTAGCCGCAGCTAAACGTATTACTGAAAGTTTATTCTCTGGTGCGGTTTCTGACTTAACTGAAGCGGACCTTGAGCAATTAGCACAAGATGGTATGCCATGCATCACTTTAGAAGATGGTGCTGACCTGCAACAAGCTTTAGTGGATTCGGAATTGACGCCATCCCGTGGGCAAGCAAGAACAGCGATTAGCTCTAACGCGGTTTCTATCAATGGTCAAAAACAAACTGAGCCTATGTATGTTTTTACGGATACTGATCGCTTGTTTGGTCGTTATACCTTAATCCGCCGTGGTAAGAAAAACGATTGCTTAATTAATTGGAAATAGCTCTGACTAACCTTTGTAATATCAGCCCGGGGTATTTTCCGGGCTATACTCGACATTTTTCAAGCTGCATGCCTGTTGGTTGTAGTGAGCTAGTAGAATGGCCTATTTATTAGGCTAACTTTTCTTGTCGCTAACATGCAATTTGAATTGGTTGAGTATGTTCATATCAGCAATGGCTAATCACTGATTTCTCTTCATTCGATATAACAATTCTCTGGGTTCTTAATGAAAAGCGTATTATCAATTCAATCCCATGTTGTTTTCGGTCATGCAGGAAACAGTGCTGCTACATTCCCTATGTGCCGTATGGGCGTAGATGTGTGGCCACTTAATACCGTTCAATTTTCTAATCACACGCAATACCCGCAATGGGCGGGAACTGTATTTCCTGCGCAACACTTAACTGATATTGTCGAAGGGCTCGCTAAAATTCACAAGCTTGAAGTCTGTGATGCTGTGCTAAGTGGCTACATCGGTTCTGCGGAGCAAGGTGACGATATACTCGCGATTGTGAAAAAAGTGAAAACAGCTAATCCACAAGCCTTGTATTTTTGTGATCCTGTCATGGGGCACCCTGAAAAAGGCTGTATTGTTGCACCTGGTGTTGCTGAGTTCTTATGTGAAAGGGCATTAGCAGCAAGTGATGTTATTGCGCCAAATTTACTTGAGCTAGAAACACTTGCAGGCAGAACAATCAAGACGGTCGAAGAGGCTATTGAGGCAGCGAGGGAACTTTGCCACAAAGGGCCAAAAATTGTTCTCGTAAAACATTTAAGTCGTGCAGCTTATCGAGCTGACCGCTTTGAAATGATTTTGGTTACCGCGGAGCATAGCTGGCACGTTAGTCGTCCATTGGTTGATTTTGGTGAAAAGCAACCGGTGGGTGTGGGTGATTTGACGAGTGGCTTGATGCTAGTGAATTTATTAAAAGGTGAACCTTTAGATAAAGGACTAGAACACGTTGCTGCAGCGGTCTATGAAGTGATGATTAAAACAAAAGAGATGGGCGAATACGAGCTCCAACTCGTCGCGGCTCAGGACAAAATGGTTAATCCAGAACATAAGTTTTGTGCCACACAGGTAGACTGAATTCTGATTTATGGGTTGTTGAATAGAGATAGCGCCCTTTAGATTTAGGGCGCTATGATTGAAATCTTAGATTAAACCTTCGGCTTTTAATGCCTCTTGGACGTTCGGGCGTTTTGCAACTTTTACTAAGTAATCTTGTAAATGCGTTAAGCTTGATAAATCTAGGCCAACGTGTTTTGCCCAGCCACTTACCGCAAATAAATAAGCATCAGCGACGCTAAAACTGTCACCAGCAAAGAAGGCTTGTTTTGCTAGTACAGAGTCAACGTATTTGAATTTATTTAATAATATTTTTCGCACCGTGTCTTTATATTCATCAGGCGTTCCTGGTGTAAATAAAGGTGAGAAGTTTTTATGAAGCTCAGTCGATATGAAGTTTAATGCTTCCATTTGATGGTAGCGTTTCATTGAACCTGCAAGCGCAATCAGGTTTCTATCTGGCTTTTGGTCTGCAAGATACTGAACAATGACTGCACCTTCAGTGAGTAGCTCTCCATTATCTAACACTAGAGTAGGAACTTGGCCTTTCGGGTTTACAGCTAAGAAATCTTCACCTTTCTCTGTTTTTTTCTCTTTGATATTCACGCGTTCAATTGAAAAATCTAATCCAGTTTCACGTAAAATAATATGCGGAGAAAGAGAACAAGCACCGGGAGCGTAATACAATTTCATCATAGAACTCCTAAGTTATAAAATGGGCAATAACTCACAAATAAATATCTCTCTTGTTAAGTATATCACTACTTTCTGTTAGCAAATTGCCATCGGGTGCGAGCTGCACCATAAAAAGTGAATTTAAATGAAAATAAGAGCGAATAATTCCTAATCGTGTAATTTTGGATATTTCTGCTGAAAATGAATTAATCAAAGAGATTTAAGATAGTTACCTTATCGAAACAAAAACGAATTTGATAAAATCCCCCGCTGACTGATGCATAAAAATGAATAATAAATTTAAATAATAAGTGAGTGAATAAATGGGGAGTATGAGTTATAAGCTCAATTTTTTAGGTCAATTAGACCAAAAACTCATGGCTCATACGCCAAATAAGAGTCACGGTATTAAGCGTTTTATTTTAGAGTTTTGGTTTTTCGGTCTTATCAATGCACGCTCTTGCTTATTCGCAGGTTTTTTCTTTTTAGCGTTATTTTTGGTGCCTGCTAAAGGTATTCTAGGATTACCTCGTTATGATGCTTTGCTGATTTTTGCCGTCACATTTCAAGCCTTATTAGTGTGGTCAAAATTAGAAACATGGGATGAGTTAAAAGCGATTTGTGTGTTTCATTTGGTCGGTTTTATGATGGAGTTGTTTAAAACGTCAGCTACTATTGGTTCATGGCAATATCCTGACGAGGCTTTTACAAAACTTTGGGGCGTGCCACTCTTTACTGGGTTTATGTATGCAGCGGTAGGGAGTTATATTATTCAATCATGGCGCTTTTTTAAGGTTAGAATCGAACATTATCCACCATATTGGATGGCAACCTGTGTCGCGCTAGCGATTTATATTAATTTTTTCAGCCACCATTATATTGATGATTATCGCTGGTACTTAACGGCATTTATTTTTGGCCTGTACGCGCGAAGTGTGGTGTTTTACACACCACTTGATAAAGAGCGAAAAATGCCACTGTTGCTCGCCTTCATGCTAATTGGCTTTTTTATCTGGCTTGCCGAAAACTTTGGGACTTTTTTCGGGGTTTGGCAATATCCCAACCAAATTGGGGCTTGGTCAATGGTTCATGCAGGAAAATGGGGAGCGTGGTCTCTATTGGTGATTGTGACCTTTACGATTGTCGTTCACCTTAAACATATTAAGGCGAACGTTACTGTGGCTCGCTAATATTGCCAACACATATGATTACAAGTCTTGCCGCCATGCATCAATCGACAAGGGTTCGCCGAAATGACTTTCAATTAAACGGCGGGTTACATCATGAAGTGGGGCGGCAAGTACTTCCGCGGTATTGCCTCGTTCCACAACCTCGCCTTTATCCATCACTAACATTTTATCGCTAATATGCTTCATCATCCCAAGGTGTTGAGTGACATAAATATAGGCGATGTCATGTTTGGCTTGTAAATCGAGCATTAAGTTAATAATTTGCGAGCGCATGGACATGTCAAGTGAGGCCAACGCTTCATCCGCCACAATAATCTCAGGTTGTAAAATGAGTGCGCGGGCAAGGGCGATGCGCTGTTTTTGCCCTGATGCAAGCATATGGGGGTAATATTCTGCGTGATCGGCCAGTAAGCCGACTTGGCGCAATGTTTGGATGATCCGCCTTTCACGTTCTATACCGGTTAAATCTGTGTTTAATTTTAAGGGTAATTCAAGGGTTTGCCCGATGCGCTGCCGAGGGTTTAGCGATGTGCTTGGGTCTTGGAAAATCATACGAATACGCTGGCTACGGTAACTGTAGTCGCCAAAGTTTAGGCGCTGCCCGCGGATCATAATATCTCCGCTGGTGGGCTCAACAACCCCTGAAAGCATACGTGCTAACGTTGATTTTCCCGAGCCATTCGCCCCAATGATTGCAAGAGTCTGGCCTGCTTGCAAATTAAAGCTAATCGGCTTCACGGCTTGCAGCTCGTGACGATGAAACAAACCTTCACGAAAGCGGAACGTTTTTGTTAGGTTACGGACTTCTAATAACGTTTCCATTAGGGTTGCTCCTCAGTATTGAGTGGGTAATGGCAAGCCACTAAATGGTTTTTGATATTACGTAGCTGCGGAGCTTCAATACAGGTGCGCTGTGCATAAGGGCAACGAGGGCCAAGCCGGCAGCCAATTGGTAAATGCTCTAAGGAAGGAATTGCCCCGGGCAAGGTGTTTAATCGCCCTTTGTGGGGGATTGGGCTTTCAAAATCAGGAATGGAACGGATTAAGGCTTGGGTATAAGGGTGACGAGGGCGTTGCAGAATATCTTCAGGCGTCGCACTTTCCACGGTTTGCCCGCAATATAAAACATTAATTCGGTCGACTAACTTTGACATCATTTCCATATCATGGCTGATTAACAAAATTCCCATGTTATTGTTTTGATTCAGCTTATCGAGCAGACGAAAAATTTGCGCTTGCGTAGTGGATTCCATGGCATTTGTGGGTTCATCTGCAATTAATAAGCGAGGTTGATTAGCGATAGCGATGGCTATCATCACTTTTTGGCATTCGCCATCGGTGAGCTCATAAGGATAACTGTGCATGATATCTTTATGGTCTTTAATACCAACTCGATGCAAAAGCTCAATCGCACGACGTTTTCGCCAATTGAAACGTTGCCACCAACGACCTTTGTATGTCCAACCCGGAATGGATTGAATCAACTGCTTACCAATATCAGCTGCAGGGTCAAGGCACGATTGTGGTTCTTGGAAAATCATTGAAATATTGTGGCCAATTAGCTTACGGCGTTTGCGCGGGCTAAGCTTTAATAAGTCAATGTCTTGGAAGCGAAAGCGGTCAGCAGTAACGCGGATATTATCTTTGGTTACACCACAAATGGCTTTAGCTATCAAGCTTTTCCCTGAACCAGATTCGCCGACTAAACCACGTATCTCACCTTCAGAAAGCGTCATCGAGACACGGTCAACGGCTTTGACAGGGCCATTGGCAGTCATAAATTCAATCGTTAAATTGCGGATGTCTAAGAGTGGCATTATTCAACTCCCGCATTGATGGCGCGGTGCAAACCGTCACCCAGTAAGTTCACAAATAAAACACTTATCATAATTGCAACGCCGGGTAAGATCACCGTCCAAGGTGCAACGTAAATCAATTCTAAGGTATCACCTAACATAGCTCCCCACTCTGAAGAGGGTAACTGAGCACCTAAATCCAAAAAGCCTAAAGCGGCAATATCAAGGATAGCGATAGACAAAGCACGGGTTAATTCCGTGACTAAGATAGGGGTAATGTTAGGTAAGACGGTATACCATAAAATAAAGATGTTAGATGCCCCATCAAGGCGGGCAGCAACAATATATTCTTTGTCTAGTTCATCATGTACAGCAACGTAAATTGTCCTTACCATCCGCGGGATTAATGCAAGACAGATAGCCAACATGGCATTTTCAAGACTCGCTCCCATAAATGCGACAACAATAATCGCTAAGAGTAATGATGGGATGGATAACAGTGTGTCGAGGATATGGTTAAAGACGGCAGATTTTAACCCTTTCGTCATCCCTGCTAGGCAGCCTAAAACTAAACCAATAACGGTAGCAATAAAGGTGACAAAAATAGCAGAACCAAATGTGGATTTAGTTCCTATTAATAAGCGGCTTAAGATATCACGCCCAAGATCATCAGTACCGAAGAAGAAAGCAACTTCACCGTAGTGTGACCATGATGGGGGCGTTAATTGATACCCTAAAAATTGCTGGTCTAAGGCATAAGGCGCGAGGTAAGAGCCAATAAAACACAAAGTAAGCAAAAATAACACACCAAAAAAGCCAACCATCGAAACGATATCCGATGAGAATAAATTCCATACCACCCGTGTTGGGGATGGCATTTTCTGTTCACGATAAAAATTATCTGAGGACATACCAATCCTTATGTTTTAACGGGTCCATCATCGCGCCTAAAATATCAGAAAGCACGTTGACTGTAATGACTAATGCACCAATTAACATCACTCCCGCTGAAATGGCAGAATAATCTTCCTGGCGGATCGCAGTAACGAGCCAGCGGCCAAGTCCCGGCCAGTTAAATACCAATTCAGTAACCATCGTGAGTGTAAGCATAGTGGAAAATTGCAGGCCAAGCTTGGGGATAATTGGGGGAATGGCATTATGAAAAATATGGCGGCGAATAATTTTCAGGCGCGAAAGCCCGCGAATTGCAGCCGCTTTTATATAGTTTTCGCTCGCGATTTCTTCCGTACTGTTTCTGACTAAGCGAATGACTTCAGTGGTTGGTGCTAACGCGAGGGTAAGTACAGGTAAAATCATATGTTCTAAGACGTTAATTATCATCTCTTTGCGATAAGGAGAGTCAGACAACCATGCATCAATCAAGGCAAAGCCAGTTACGGGTTTTAGGTTATATAAGAGGTCAATTCGGCCAGAAACAGGGAGCCAGCCAAGGTGTAATGAGAAAAATAGGGTGAGCACTAAGGCTAAAACAAACACGGGAACGGAAAAGCCTAGTAAGGCAAACACGCTAATGGCTATATCGGCGGGTTTATTGCGCCAAAATGCAGCGATAATCCCAAGGGGAATACCCGTGGTTAAGGCAAAAACAAAGGCCAAAATACACAACTCCATGGTGGCTGGAAATGTGTCTTTTAGCTGTTCAGTGATTGGTTCGCCATTAATGCTGGACACGCCAAAATCAAAATGCAATAAACCGTCAAAGTAAAAAATATACGCATCAATGAGAGAGGCACCACTGAGCGGGGCATTAGGAGTGAAGTAGCTGAGGCTAAAACTCACCAATGACAAAAAGAATACGGTGACCAGTAACAGTAAAAAGCGACGTAATGAGTAGATAATCATGGTTGCGCCTCTTGTTTTTTCGCTGCCACTTTCGGTTTTTGCTCCATTTCACGGTACACGCCAGCAAATGAAGTATTTCCAAAAGCACTGATCACGAGCCCTTTCATATCATAACGGTATGCTTGTAAGCGTAATGAATAAGCCAATGGCAAAATGGGCAAGTCTTCACCTAAAATTTGCTGTGCCTGATGGTAGTAATCAATCCGTGAGGCTAATTGTTGGGTCAACAGCGCTTTATGCAAAATATCATCAAAGATAGGGTTACACCAATGGCTTAAGTTGGTTTGTGAGCTAATTGCTGCGCAGCTGAGCAATGGGCGGAAAAAGCTATCTGGGTCGTTACTGTCTGTTGTCCAGCCCGCTAATGTCATGTCATGGGTTCTGTCCATCAGCTGATTTTCTTGGAAACGACCTTCAACGGAGCGGATATTCATGGTGATGCCAACTTGGGCTAAGTCAGCTTGAATAAGCTCTGCCATTTTTAATGGGCTTGGGTTATATGACTGGGAAGCGATAGGTACCCACAAATCTAATTTTAGATTTTCTAACCCCATATCTTGCAGCATTTGTTTGGAAAGCTCAGGGTTGTAATCGGTAATTTTCGCTTGGTTATCATAGGCCCAAGATGCACGAGGCAAGATAGATGCGGCGGTTTCTGCGGTACCATAATAAATCGATTGCATAAGTCGCTCATTATTAATGGCGTAAGCAATCGCTTGGCGAACTTTGAGCTGGTCCAGCGGTGGCTTGCTGGTATTAAAGGCTAAATATGCAATATTCATCCCTGAACGCATGGAAATGCGCAGGCGAGGATCATCACGTAGGACTTTTAATTGGCTAGCGGCAGGATAAGCTAACACATCACACTCTCCCGTTAGGAGTTTTGAGATACGCCCTGTACCACCTGCACCCATATCAACGATAACCTCCTCCATACGAGGTTGGCCTTTCCAATAATGGTCATTTCTTAACAAGCGTACAAATTGCCCGGCTTGGTAGTCATCCAGTTTAAATGGGCCTGTACCGACGGGGCGCCAATCAATTAACTCTTGGCGATTAACGCTTGATAGTGAGTCAGCATACTGTGCCGAGAGAATAGGGGCATAATGAGTTGCTAAATGCCATAAGAATGAAGCATCTGGGGAATTCAAACGAAATTCCACGGTGTAATTATTGATTTTGCGAATGCTTTGCACACTGCTGGCAAATTGCAGGCTGTCAAAGTAAGGATAACGCCCGCCATTAATATAATGATAAGGATGGTTAACCTCAAACATCCGGGCAAAGCTAAAAACGACGTCATTTGCATTCATATTACGTGAAGGAGTAAACCAAGGTGTCTCTTGGAATTTAACATCTTTTCTTAGGTAAAGGCGATACGTTGCGCCGTTATCAAGCACTTCCCAGCGCTCGGCTAATTCGGGAATTAGCCGATATGTGAACGGGTCGACATCCAATAAGCGGTCATAAATTTGCGCACCTAGCGGATCAACGATTAACCCACTACTGACGAGTTGAGGGTTAAATGTTGTCACAATCCCATTCACACAGTAAATGAAACCCTTCTGGCGAATATCCGCAGGGACTTCATTAGCCACAATATCTGTAAAACGCTCTTGGCTACTGAGCGCATTAGCAGAGGTAAAAATGAGAAATAAAAACCAAAGAGTTAGTCGGCGCATAACACTGATATCGTTAACCTGAATTGACCTATTGTAGCGTAAAAAAGAGCAGACAGGGTATAAGCAAAATCAGGTGTTAAAATTGGGTGAAAAACGACCAAAAAAGAATGGCGATAATAGAATTGTGATGGTTATCACTGAAGTATGTCTTAATGAGAAAAAATCGCATTAAAAAGCTTTACAAATGACACTGATAACTATTATCATTCGCTTTGTCGGTTAAGTGTATACTTATATCGACAGGCATGACATTGCTCACATTGCTTCCAGTGTTTTATTTGATAGCCAGCTTGGGTGCTGGCTTTTTTTTATACATTTTTGATAGAAAAGATTGTGGCTTAAGATAAAAATGCGCTTATGGTTGTGCGGGTTTGTCTAAACCGACAAATTTTAAATCATCTTCCGTCACATAACCTTGTAGTGTACATAAAAAACGAACGACACCACGTTGCTCATCTTTCTCTATAATCATCATTTTTTCCGCAGCGTAAGGCTCTAATCCATATTTTTGAGTTGCATATTCATTAAATACCCATTTACTGACCAAATTATGCCTAATCATTGGCGCGTAAATATAGCTATTACCTATCTTTAGGATACTAATTTTTGAGGAGGTATGGCTGATGACTTCATCAAGGCTTTGCGTTGTTTCAAATCCCCAAAAATAGTACTGACCACGCATGCCCATATAAGTAAAATTATCATACTTATCAAAGTCGTTATGGCTAACAAAAAAACGGTTAAAGGTGACAATACCTGTTGGGGAAAAATTAAGATCAACGGAAAGAGGTGCACCATCATCAAACTTGGTGTTTTTTAAGGTGTTAGAGATATCCTGAAGTACAGGATACTCCTGAATTTTTTTAAAAAAAGAAGCATCACAATAGCTAAACGTACGCATCAATGATTCCGTATGAGCCACCGTCGATACCCCCAAGAGCAACAAAGGGATAGCCAATATGTTTATTTTTCTCATAATAAGCTCCTTGTGCTATAGCTATCATGGCAATATAGATATCACATAAATATATTTTTCGTTATGGTGAATTATGACAATATGTAAAAAAGGAATAAAAGGATCCGGAACGCGTTTTATCTCCTTATGTTTTTATTTTTTATCTTTTACGAATTCTGATAAGTAAAACGATAAGCTATTTGAATGAAATGATTTTATATAATTAAAATCATCAATATTTTCATTTTTACTTCATCTTGATTTTTAACGTAAATTTTCATTTGGTCAATGAATTTAATTTACAGAGTTATATAATTTATATATTTTACATTAAGGTATGAATTTAAAATTGAACAATCATCTTGCAATAAATATCGTGTAATAATTTGTTATTATGAGGAAATGCGTAAGTGTTTTAATGAAAGGACTCATTGAGCTGAAATATTTAGTAAGAAAAAAGACTAAATCAAAAATTATTTAAATAAAAACCGTGTAAATAATCAAGCAATATAGGTGAATATTGCTTGAGTATATTTATTCATGTTCAATGGTAATTTGATGTTTTTTGACTAATCCACGTAATTGGTCGTAGCTTAGTGATAGGGATTGTGCGGCTTTTCGCTGATTATAGTGGTTCATTACAAGAGCCCGTTCAAGCAGTTGCTTTTCAGTTTGTTGCTGCCATTGTCTCAAATCACAAGGTAACGCGGGTAGAGTGCTGTGTGAAGGCTTGCTTTCAGCCTTGTTGATAGCAGCTTCATGTAACTCAGCCAGTTTTTCGCCAAACGGATTGAAAATAATCGTATTTACTGGGGTGGTTTGATTGCTGTGACGGTAAACCGAACGCTCAATAACATTTTTTAGCTCCCGTACATTTCCAGGCCAAGGATATTGCAATAAAGCCTGCTCAGCTTCAGCTGTAAACCCTGTAAAATGCGAACGTTTTAATTCTCCACACATTAAAATGGCGAAGTGCTCTGCCAGTAATAATATATCTGGTTGGCGTTCGCGTAGGGGGGGAATACGAATTACATCAAATGCAAGCCTATCGAGTAAATCGGCACGGAAGCGACCTTGCTTGGCAAGTTCGGGCAGGTTGGCGTTGGTTGCACAAATCAAACGGACATCCACTCGCAGAGATTGACTGCCACCCACACGTTCTAATTCACCGTATTCGATCACCCTTAATAGCTTTTCTTGCACTGACATTGGCGCGGTAGCGAGCTCATCAAGAAACAACGACCCCTTATCCGCTCGCTCAAAGCGGCCTTGGTGCCGTTTTTGTGCGCCAGTAAATGACCCCGCTTCGTGGCCAAATAGTTCAGAATCCAGCAAATTCTCATTGAGTCCACTGCAATTGAGAGAGATAAAGGCTTCTTGCCAACGAGGTGAAAGGTAATGCAAGCGGTCTGCAATCAATTCTTTACCTGTACCACGTTCACCAATCACGAGTACGGGTTTGTTTAATAGGGCAAGTTCGGATGCCTGTTCTAGTACATCTAAAAAATTACTGGAAACACCGAGGATAGTATCGTTAGTGTTTTTCATGGTTAAATTTACCAATTATTGGTGTTATTTACCGATTTTTTAACTATAAACGAAATCAGCTTAATGTAAAGATGATTTATTAAATATAATAAAATCAAACAATTATTTGAATTTTAAACAAGTTGGCACGCTGGTTGCAATGTTTTGATCAGAGTTGACTAAGCGTTAGGTAAGAAAGATTTACCAAAAATTGAAGACTATAAAATAAATTGTTTCACTTACGGAGCGTCAGATTGGCTGGAAGCCACATCAGGTCAGGCGCTACAGAAATGATAAATCCATCAAGAGGAAATGAATAATGGGTATTTTTTCACGTTTTGCCGACATCATTAATGCAAATATCGCTTCACTGTTAGATAAAGCTGAAGATCCGCAAAAAATGATCCGCCTGATGATTCAGGAAATGGAAGATATGTTAGTTGAAATTCGTTCAACCTCTGCGCGCACTTTAGCAGAGAAAAAAGGCTTAGAACGCCGTATAGAAATGGGCGAAAAACAAGTTGCTGACTGGCAAGAAAAAGCGGAGTTAGCGCTAGTTAAAGATAAAGAAGATTTAGCGCGTGCGGCTTTAATTGAAAAACAAAAAGTCAGCGCGATGGTTGATACTTTAAAGCATGAACTGATTATTGTTGATGAAACATTGACGCGCTTAAAAGGCGAAATTTCAGAATTAGAAAACAAATTGCAAGAAACACGTGCGAAACAGCAATCTATGGTGGTTCGTATGGAAGCTGCACAATCTAGCCGTAATGTTCGCCGTCAATTGGACAGTGGCAAAATGGATGAAGCAATGGCGCGATTTGAGCAGTTTGAGCGCCGTATTGACCATATGGAAGGTGAGGCACAAAGCTACGGTATTGGTAAACAAAAATCGCTGGATCAGCAATTTGCAGAACTTAAAGCAGATGATGAAATTAGTGCACAATTAGCGGCACTTAAAGCTAAAATTAATAAAGACCAGTAATTGTATTTTGCCACTTTGGTATTTTGTGCCAGAGTGGCAAATAGACTAACCATATTGATAAGGAAATGTGATGGGCTACGTTTTACTGTCTCTCGTATTAATCATTTTTGTTATTTTTGTTCTGCCTGTTTGGTTGTGGTTGCACTACAGCAAAAAAAATAACGGACAGGGGAGCCAGCTAACCGAAAATGAAGTACAGCGTTTAATGCAATTAGCTGAGCAAGCTTCGCGTATGCAGCAACGTATTAAGACGCTTGAAGATATTTTGGATGCAGAACACCCGAATTGGAGGCAAAAATAATGACTCAATTTCGCAACCGTAAACTTTACCGTTTGTCAGATAGACGTGTGTTTGGTGGTGTATGTTCTGGTATTGCGGAATATTTAGAGGTACCTGTTGCTTTAGTCAGGGCGCTTGCCGTATTGGCTTTATTTATGAGCTTTGGTATCACATTAATTCTTTATATTGTTATGTGTTTTGTGGTGGAAACCGCACCGAGTGGGTATCGAAGTGAGCAAGATATCGGGCCTGAAGTTAGCAGCTTGATCAATCAAATTGATATGCAACTGAAATCAGGTGAAATGAAGCTACGCCAAATCGAGCGTTATGTCACTTCAGACACGTATACCGTAAACAGTAAATTCCGCGATTTATAATCATTGCATAGCCATCACAGGAAAGGGGTTAGGTTTTGGCCAAATCCCTTTTGTTTTTGTGTATGAGGAAGTCGGGGGAAGTAATATGCCGAAAATACCGCATCAGCGAATTAAAAAATATGCAAAACAACGTATTTTAGCGAAAGCATTTAAACTTTTTTTTGTGTTTTTACTCACCTATGGACCCGCAGGCCTTGTGGGACGAGTCATTAAATTGCTGAGCAGTAAATGGATAATTAACCTACTCATCAAGCGTTTAAGCTAATACAGTTTGTTTTATGCCAAATTATTGCGCAAAATAACGAGTAAGATTAAGCGTAATTACTAACGGGAAGTCTCGGGAGGAGCATGAAACGCCTGCAAAATGAATTGACAGATTTAATGAACCGAAGCGTTGATCGCCATGTCAGATTAGCAGTAACGGGGCTAAGTCGCAGCGGTAAAACTGCGTTTATTACTTCGCTGGTTAATCAGTTATTAAATGTGAATACAGGGGCGCGTTTGCCACTTTTTTCTGCGGCAAGGGACAAGCGGTTACTGGGTGTAAAACGCATTCCTCATCGTGATCTCTCAGTACCGCGCTTTGCTTATGATGAAGGAATTGCATCCTTGTATGGCCAGCCCCCTGAGTGGCCAACACCAACCCGTGGTGTGAGTGAAATTCGCTTGAAATTACATTATCGCTCTGATGACTCCTTTTTACGCCATTTTGTTGATAACTCATCCCTATACTTAGAAATTGTTGATTACCCTGGGGAATGGCTACTGGATTTACCGATGCTCGATCTCAACTTTATCGATTGGTCAGAGCAAATGAATACGCTCGTTAAGGGGGCGCGGGCACATTTAGCCCAGCACTGGTTAAGCCTATGTGAAAAGTGTGACCCATTAGCGCCCACTGATGAAAATTTACTAGCTGAAATTTCGAAAGCGTATACGCAGTATTTAATTGAATGCAAAGCACAAGGGCAACATTTTATTCAGCCGGGGCGTTTTGTTTTACCCGCGGAGCTGGATGGTGCTCCGGCTTTACAGTTTTTCCCTTGGCCAAATGTTGCAAAATATGGAGCAAAAGCCTTAGCGCACGCAGGGAAGAACACTAACTTTGGCGCATTACAACAGCGTTATCAATATTACTGCGAACATGTGGTGAAAGGGTTTTATCGCGATTATTTTCAGCGATTTGATCGCCAAATTGTGCTGGTTGATTGCTTGCAACCGCTAAACAGTGGGCCTGAAGCATTTAATGACATGCGCATGGCGCTAACGCAATTAATGCGTAGCTTTCATTATGGAAAACGTACGTTACTGAGGCGCTTATTCTCTCCATGTATTGATAAGCTATTATTTGCCGCCAGTAAATCTGACCATGTCACCCCAGACCAACACGCTAACTTAGTTTCTTTGCTGCAACAATTGGTGCAAGAAGCTTGGCAGCATGCCGCATTTGAAGGTATTAGCATGGATTGCATGGGCCTTGCTTCTATACAAGCAACCAAAAGTGGCATTGTGGATTATAAAGGGGAGAAACTACCTGCGTTGAAAGGTGACCGGTTAAGTGACGGACAGCCATTGATGTTCTATCCTGGGGAAGTGCCAAAACGTTTACCCACTGAACAATTTTGGCAACAGCAAGGCTTTCAGTTTGAAAATTTTAGGCCACAGCCAACACCGATTGACCAGCCATTGCCCCATATACGTATGGATAGTGCGTTAGAATTTTTGTTGGGAGATAAATTAAAATGAGCGAACCAATAAAACAGCGCCTTGATTTTGCTGATGATATTACTGATGAGAATGCCGAGAAACTAAGGCAAGCCCGTGTTTTTGACGACCATGAATTTGAAAACTTTACCCCAGTTGCATTAGAGGCCGAGCAAGAGGCCCAAGATGGGGAAATTGAGAGCCTAATTAATGAAGCGTTAAAACCCAAACGCTCTTTTTGGCGTAAGCTTATTGGCACAGCTGCGGGGATCTTTGCGGTTAGCGTGGTTGCCCAGTTAGGCATTTGGATCTATCAATCGTGGGTGACGCAAGATTGGACCGCATTAGGTACCGCATCGGCTGGTGGCCTGATGGTGATTGCAGGGGTTGGCTCTATTGTGGGGGAGTGGCGTCGTTTATATAAACTGCGCGAACGTGCTGAAGAACGGGATTTTGCTCGTGAATTACTGCATAGCCATGGAATGGGAAAGGGGAAAGACTTCTGTGAAAAACTGGTGAAACAGTCAGCATTGTCTGTACAACATCCCGCAGTTCAGCGTTGGCAAGGTATGCTACATGACTCGCATAATGACCGCGAAGTAGTTGAGTTATACAGCCAAATGGTTCAGCCAATCCTTGACGAACAAGCACGAAAAGAAATTAGCCGCTGTAGTGCTGAGTCCGCGATAATGATCGCGGTAAGCCCGCTAGCGATTGTTGATATGGCATTTATTGCTTGGCGAAATATTCGTTTGATTAACCGTATTGCGGTAATTTATGGGATTGAGTTAGGTTATTACAGCCGTATTCGGTTATTTCGTATGGTGTTGATTAATATCGCATTTGCGGGAGCTTCAGAGCTGATTCGTGAAGTTGGCATGGATTGGCTATCGCAGGATATTACCGCGAGGCTATCAACGCGTGCGGCACAAGGGATTGGGGCTGGGTTATTAACGGCACGTTTAGGGATTAAGGCCATGGAATTATGCCGCCCGTTACCTTGGATTGATAATAAGCCGCGGTTAGCGGATTTTCGCCATCAGTTAATTGGCCAATTAAAGAACGTTATTCCGAATAAAAAGGCAAAAAGTTAAGGAATTTGTAATGGCAGGGTGAGTTGACAGTTTTTGCTCACCTTGCAGTATTATTTTTTAATATTATGATTAATCCTTCCTAAAATGAATGAAAATTAGTCAAAAGCCATCATTTTATTCGGCTAAACTTGACTGAATTACAGTGTGTCAACAATTTGTGACACAAACACTGTCTTCTCCCCGCAATTAACGTTAAAATACGCCCATTAAATCGACTTCTTTGATAAGGTTTCCCTCCATGCGCCTCGAAGTGACTTGCCAAGACCGAATTGGTTTAACGCGTGAATTGTTGGATCTTTTAGTTCTGCAAAATATTGATCTTAAAGGGATTGAAATATCTCCACAGCGCCGCATTTACCTTAATTTTACCCCTGTCGATTTTCAAGTATTCAGCTCTTTGATGGCTGAAATACGTCGTATTAATGGTGTAATTGATGTTCGCCGTATATTTTTCATGCCATCAGAACGTGAACACAAAGCCGTATGGGCATTACTGAATTCATTCCCTGAAGCTGTTTTATCCATTGATAATAAGCTAAATATTGAATTGGTTAACCCAATGACACTGCAATTATTTGGTTATGATGAAACAAAGATACGGGAAAAAACGTTTGCTCAGTTGGTTGGAAACAGCGGGTTAGTGCGCTGGTTTGAGCGTGAATCCCCTGAGTCATATAGTGAAAAAGTGGCGATCAAAGGCCAAGATTATTTGATGCAGGTCACCCCGATTATTTTAGCGGATGAGACAGGTAAATCTCATTGTACAGGTGCTGTTTTATTGCTTAAGTCGGCAGCTGTTTTGGATAAGCAACGCCAGCAAGTGACTGAGGTGGATAATAGCGGTTTTGAGCAAATCATTGCGGTTAGCCCCGTGATGTCGAATGTCGTAGAGCGTGCAAAACGCATTGCAATGCTAGATGAACCGTTATTGCTGGTAGGTGAAACGGGGACAGGGAAAGATATTTTAGCCAAAGCGTGCCACCTACACAGCGCGAGGGGAAAAGAGCCGTTTTTGGGTTTAAACTGTGCCTCAATGCCTGATGATGTGGTTGAAAGTGAGTTATTTGGCTACGCCGCAGGGGCATACCCAAATGCAGTTGAAGGGAAAAAAGGTTTTTTTGAACAAGCTAATGGTGGCACGGTATTACTGGATGAAATTGCCGAGATGTCACCACAAATGCAAATTAAGTTACTACGTTTTTTAAATGATGGGACTTTTAGGCGTGTTGGTGAAGAACGTGAAGTGAAAGTGAATGTGCGGGTCATTTGCGCCACACAGAAAAATCTTCCTGCGCTGGTTGCAGAAAAAAAATTCAGGGAAGATCTTTATTATCGTTTAAACGTATTAACTCTGACCATCCCACCTCTGCGCGACCGTAAAGAAGATATCCTACCATTAACAAAAACCTTTGTTGCCAGTTTTTCTAAAGAATTACATATCACGGAACCGAAATTAGCTCCGTCATTAATTGAGTATTTAAGTGGTTATTATTGGCCTGGAAATGTCCGTCAATTAAGAAATGCGTTGTATCAAGGGTTAACACAGCTTGAAGGTAATACCTTAGATGCAGATAATATCCAATTGCCAGATGTGATAAATACACCTACGCTTGCTCTAGATTCACTGAATGGTTCTTTGGATGAAATAACCAAGCGCTATGAAGCATCGGTACTATCGCGTTTATATCGTGATTATCCGAGCACACGAAAATTAGCAAAACGTTTGGATATTTCGCATACGGCAATTGCCAATAAACTCCGAGAATATGGTCTTAATGCAAAAAAAGAGCAAGATTAAATAAAATGAATAAACGTTTAATGTTTACATTTGCGACAGTCCTGTTTGGTGCGAGTGCTTTTAGTCAGGCTGATACAACCATCCCAAACGACGGATTGAATAAATATTGCCAAGATGAAAATCAAACCATGGATGAAATCTATGAAAATGGGGCTCTGACTAAATGTTATTTTATGGGCAATACTTTATCTGAGGCGTATAAACAATACCGTAGTGGATTAACTGAAGATGGTCCGCTATTTTTAGCTGAAAAATTAATCATCAAGAAAAATATGGCAATGCCTTGCCCAGTAGAAGGGTGTATTGCAATTAATTACCGCTGGGATGGCGATAAAAAGTTAAACATTGTTCAAGAGTTTGAGGGTGGTGAAACACAGTTACAATTTACACAAGAGAATAAAGGTACCGCGTTAGAAATAACTCAACAGATGGACTAATTTTTTTTAATAACACAACGATGAATAAGCGGAGAAGGGTAAGGTATTTCCTTTAAACTCTTTTCGGCTTATTTTGCAGTTTACCTATTCTTTTTCTTTCCTATCTGAGCATACATTGAGCAATTCGCTTGCTTGTTGGCTATTTTTCCTGCTATATAACATAGACAGCTGCTGTATTGGGTACTCATCTTTTTTAATGGGGTTAAGCCTACAAGGAGTTGCCATGGATCAATTCACGATTAATTTTGTTGTCAATCTTAAGCTACGCGAATATATGGACCAATGTCATTATAAGAATGATATGTTTGAGTCAGCGGCGTCAGCAGCAGAGCTTTACTTAATGAATAAAGCGGCGGTTAAATACCTCACGAAGAAAAACCGTTTTACGTGGGAAGTGTTGGTCAAGAATGGACATAAGCCCCGTGATTTAATCATTGATATTCTAACGTCTTGTTGCCCTGTTACGCAGGATCAAGCGCTAAAAATTTTAAGTACCTTATCTCATACATTGATTAGCTACATGAAGGGTAATCAACTGTTTATTAATGTTGTTAATGCTAAAAATCATCACCCCCTTTATTGGGCGTATGTTGATTAATATGATAGCGATTGACAGATAATTTTGAGAGAAAAAGAGTAAAAAGCGGGAGAGCATCCCGCTTTTTTATTAGGAACCCGATAACCAAATAAGCTTATTTCAAGCTGTTTAATGCGCTATCGTAGTCAGGTTCTTCAGTGATTTCAGGTACTAACTGGCTATAAATGACTTGGTCATTTTCATCTAATACAACAACCGAGCGAGCGGTTAAACCTTTTAATGGACCACTTGCAATTGCCACACCATAATCATCAGCGAAAGACGGGCTGCGGAAAGTGGATAATGTAACGACATTATCAAGGCCTTCAGCACCACAAAAACGAGCTTGAGCGAAAGGTAAGTCAGCAGAAACACACAGAACAACGGTATTATCAAGGTCGTTTGCAAGCTGGTTGAATTTACGGACAGAGGCAGCACAAACACCTGTGTCAACACTTGGGAAAATATTTAATACTTTACGTTTACCGACATACGTTTCTAGTGTGGCTTCGCTGAGATCTTTTGCGACTAAAGTAAAAGGTTTTGCTTTCGTACCAGATTGCAAGAAAACACCATTAACTGCGATATCATTACCTTTTAATTTAACTGTTTGCGACATGAATTTTTCTCCCGTTTATAAGTTGTATCAGTGCTAACTTAACCTGTTTCTTAAGGAAAATCTTTGCGATAAAAGGTTTTCATTCAGACTAAGTTAGACCTTTTGAGTTTTACATTCTATTGATGACCAAAATAAACTGTATACCGAAAAAACTAACTGTATACCTTAACGCATAAGTGGCGCAAGGACGTTACTTGTATAGCTGATTAGTTTCTCATAGTCAGCGATTATATAACTGATAATCACGAGTAGAGTTTACGTTTTTTATTATATTGTCTTTTAAAATACATTATTGATTGTAACAAAAGTAAGGCTATAAGTATCGGTTTCTTTAGCAATCATCAGTTTATCAGCGGAATTATAAGGGGACGGGCGAATGCATTAGAGGGCTATAACAATTAAAGTAAGTCTTCTATTGAAAAATCGTACCAAAGATTAATTTCTTATTCAGCAAGTGTATTCATAAATTAAACTGGATGTATGGATTTTTAAAACATGAAAGCATATGATGCGAAAAGGAAAGTATTCTACTCTGTATGGATGTACCCACGATAAATTCGGTAGTGCTGTTAATGCGTTAGTCTTTTTTCAATACTGTGTCGCTAAACATTTAGCTGATTTCGATTATATTAACAAGATAGAAAATAACATGCATAAACCTTCATTCTCTCCTTTAGCTGTATTGTTCACGTCATTTTTTCTTGCTACACCAGCTATTAGCGCAGTTATTCCTGCTGGGGTAATTTTAGCTGATAACCAAAAAGTAACTCGCCATTTGAAAGATGAGCCTGCGTCTTTAGATCCTATTAAATCTGTCGGGTTGACCGAAGCACAAGTTATGCGTGATTTATTTGAAGGCTTAGTGAACCAAGATAGCCATGGCAAACCTGTTCCTGGCGTTGCGCTCAAATGGGAGACCGCAGATAACCGTATTTGGACATTTACGCTAAGGCCAGACGCGCGTTGGTCAAATGGTGAACCTGTCACTGCGGATGACTTTGTGTATAGTTGGCAGCGTTTGGTTGCACCTACAAATACATCACCATTTGCATGGTTTGCTGCACTGGCTGGGATTAATAATGCGCAAGATATTATTGATGGAAAGTTACCTGTAGAGCAATTAGGTGTAGAAGCGGTTGATAAACACACATTAAAAATTACGCTGAATAAACCTGTGCCGTATTTTCCCTCTTTAGCTGCAAATTTTAGTTTGTATCCAGTTCATCGCACAACGATAGAAAAATTAGGGGCGGACTGGATAAAAGTAGGAAATTTAGTTGGCAATGGTGCTTTTACGTTAGCTGATCGTGTTGTAAATGAAAAAATTGTTTTAACACCGAACCCGTTTTATTGGGATCATAAAAATACGGTGATTACCCAAGTCACATTTGTTCCTATTAACCAAGAATCTCATGCGACAAATCGTTATTTAGCAGGGGATTTAGATATTACTGAATCATTCCCGAAACAGCGTTATCAAAAATTATTGCAAGATATTCCTAATGAGGTTTTCACACCAGACCAATTAGGAACCTATTATTACGCATTTAATACACAACGTGCGCCAACGAGTGACGTAAGGGTGAGAAAGGCATTATCGATGGCCATTGATCGCCAATTAATTGCCGGTAAAGTATTAGGCACTGGTGAAAAACCAGCTTATTATTTCACTCCTGATGTGACGGATGGCTTTAAACCTGAAAAGGGGCTTTATAACAGCCATTCGCAAAAAGAGTTAGATCAACAGGCGAAAACATTATTACAAGAAGCAGGTTTTGGGCCAAATCATCCATTAGAGCTAACCTTATTGTATAACAGTTCAGAAAATCACCAAAAAATTGCTATCGCGATTGCATCGATGTGGAAGAAAAAATTAGGGGTGAATGTTAAGTTAGTGAATCAAGAATGGAAAACATACATTGATAGCCGTAATACAGGGGATTTTGATGTTATTCGCGCATCTTGGATTGGTGATTTCAATGAGCCTTCAACATTTTTATCACTGCTAACATCGCAACATAGTGGCAATATTCCGAAGTTCAATAGTTCGCAATATGACCAAGTGATGAGCTCAGCAAGTATTGAAACCAATGCACAACTGCGAAACCGTTATTACAATAGTGCAGAGGCTATTTTGGCAAAAGAAGCACCAATTGCACCCATTTATCAATATACCAATGCACGGTTAATCAAACCTTGGCTTAAAGGCTATCCTATTGAAAATCCAGAAGATGTAGCGTATAGCCACAGCTTCTACATTATTAAACATTAAGCGAAAGTATTCGGCATGATCTGCGGTCTGTATTATGTACAGGCCGTTTTTTATTTGTGGGAGTTTAAAAAAACTCCTTCCACTGGAGAATGGGAAGGAGGACCAAAAAGGAATAAACACTACCTTTTTATCATAAGAAATTTATAAGTAAGTTTATTGCTTGTTTGTGTCAAACTAGTGGTATTTTTTAACAAAAATGGCTATCTTTTTTTATTAAAGTCTATTTGATTATTTTTTGTATCTTATTGATCTCATTCGTTAGCTATGGATAGATACGTAAAGCGAATTATCAAACATTTCGTTGAAATAATTGCAATATTTCCTCTATTCAATTAAAAATAACTTATTATTTATAAAAGGGAGATATTGCATGGCGTTGGTTTATGGTTCGTTATTTGAAAACTCAAATCCGGTACATGCATTTCAATTAAATGGAGATGGAGGGCTACTCCCGATTGACGTTAATGCGAGTGCAACGCAACAATCTCCGTTTTGGCTTCATTTTGATTATAAAGACCCGCAAAGTTTTAATTGGATACAACAGTCTGAGCTATTTAATGACCAAGTTAAATCCGCGTTGTCAGGGCTGTCAGGGCGCTGGCGCTTGATTCGAGTTGGTGATGGTATTTTATTGACACTACAAACTTTAAATACCAATGCAGGGCAACGTCCAGAGCAACTTGTTGCATTTCGTGTGTTTATTAATAACCGCATTATTATTTCCAGCCGTCATCGTAAAGTGAATTCATTGGACGCTGTAATTGATGACCTGAAAGAAGGTGTCGGAGCGCAAAGTACAGGTGACTGGCTTGTTGAAGTCGCAGATTCGATTACAGACGAAATTAGTGATTTCACGGACTCTTTGCATGAACGCTTAATTGAATTAGAGGACGTGATATTAAATGGCGAAATTCCTGAACGTGGTGAGTTAGCTTTATTACGTAAACAAATTATTGTTGTACGCCGTTATATGGCGCCACAAAGGGATATGTTATCCCGTTTAACGACAGAAAAATTACTTTGGTTGGATGATACTGACCGTCGTAGAATTCAGGAGGTTTCGGACAGATTAGGCCGTTGTATCGAAGATTTGGATGGTTTTATTGCTCGAACTGCAATTATTTCTGATGAAATCACCAATATGATGACCGAAATGATGAACCGCCGTATTTATACTATGTCGCTGATGGCGATGATTTTTTTACCAACGACATTTTTGACGGGATTATTTGGTGTCAACTTAGGCGGGATCCCAGGAAATGAATTTCGTTTTGCCTTTAGTGTATTTTGTGTATTACTTGCTGTATTAATCGGAACAGTACTGTGGTGGCTACGAAAAAGCCGCTGGCTCTAAATTCGATAACTTATTTTGTATAACCAGACCTAGTTTGAGATAAATCAATAAAACTAATGGAGTTTTAGGGCACTATTACTCCCGCAGGTGAATGCAACGTTGAGCGATGAACGTTGTGCTCCATAATTGTAGTTTTTCTCATATTGAGTTCTTATACAGAATAATTGACCACTGTAATGCCGATGTAATTTACATCGGCTTTTTTTTGCTTAAAATCTGATAGCAAAAAATAACCTCCAGTCAGGAGGTTATTTAAACGTTTATTTCACTTCGACAATATCTAAGCGCTGCGCAGTAAAATCGGGAGCATCATCTTCATCAATGAAGGATTGTGTTGGCATCTCTTCTCTATCAAAAGCTAAATCACCACCATCAATGACGTCATCACCATGAGAAATATTTTTGAAATCAAAAAGTTCAGTGTCACATAAGTGAGAAGGGACAACATTTTGTGTAGCACGGAACATGGTTTCAATGCGGCCTGGATAACGTTTATCCCAATCACGTAACATTTCTTTAATCACTTGGCGCTGTAAATTTGGCTGTGAACCGCACAGGTTACAAGGAATAATTGGGAATTCTTTCGCTTGCGCAAAACGTTCAATATCTTTTTCACGGCAATATGCAAGTGGGCGAATAACGATATGCTTTCCATCATCACTCATCAGTTTTGGCGGCATGCCTTTTAATTTGCCACCATAAAACATATTTAAGAACATGGTTTGCAAAATATCATCACGATGATGCCCTAACGCGATTTTTGTTGCGCCTAATTCTGTTGCTGTCCGGTAAAGAATGCCTCGACGCAAGCGTGAGCATAAAGAACAAGTTGTTTTTCCTTCAGGTATTTTTTCTTTCACAATACCGTAGGTATTTTCTTCAACGATTTTATATTCAACACCTAGATTATCGAGATAAGCAGGTAGAATGTGTTCAGGAAAACCAGGTTGTTTTTGGTCAAGGTTAACGGCGATTAACGAAAACTGGATTGGTGCGCTTTTTTGTAAGCTTTGCAAAATGGAAAGTAAAGTATAGCTGTCCTTCCCACCGGATAAGCAGACCATAATGCGGTCGCCATCTTCAATCATATTGAAGTCAGCAATAGCTTGCCCAACATCACGGCGAATTCGTTTTTGCAATTTATTTAAGTTGTACTGCTCTTTATTGGTTGTCATTCTATAAGATTCTATTGCGGGTTGTCATTTATGTTGCTGATAGATAATGGTTTTATAAAGTTTAATTAATGTTTTTATTATTCGTTTATAAATCGCTATTAGCAAAAATCTGTGAAAAGAGGCTCATAATAACAGAATCGAGGGGAGGAGTGATACTTGTTAGTAAAAAGACACCTTGAACATACGAAAATCATTTAGCTCAAGGGTTATATATCATGTTTATCTGATTGAATAAATAGGGGTTAGCATTTAGGCTAAAATAAAGAGGAGGAAATATGCCAGCAACGAACCCTGTAGATCTTATTGCACTAACACTCGCAAATACAATAAAAATGGTTGTAACCCCAATCGATTATGCATTCCAGAGCGGGGCGGTCGGGGATTTATTTTACATTAGTTGGCTTTTGTTCAACTAGCTGTAGATAAAATGATGCTATCTAAAAAGGGAAGCTATAGCTTCCCTTACTTGCTTATATAATGAAATAACGGTACTAAAATGGTTTAATTAACCCGCTAATTCATTGCATAACGTCTGTAATTCATTGACGAATCGGCCTACATGAAACCCATCGCAAACCGCATGATGGACTTGAATCGAAAGGGGCAATAGTATTTTATCGCCTTCACGATAGAATTTTCCCATCGTAAAAATAGGTGTGAAATTACTAGTGATATTGGCAATATTCAAATTAAAACTTTCAAAAGACACCCAAGGCAATGAAGAAATATAAAAAATATTTTCTGCTTGCACTGGTTGAGGGGCTAGTTTTACATCATCTTTATGTAATGCTAACTGATGATGGTAATTTTTCATAAAAGTCTGAATGTTATCAGAATACTCGCACCACAAAGATGAGAAGGTTTCTGTTTGATTATGAAAAATAGTGAAACTAGGGTGTACTTTTTCCCATAAAATAAGCTCATCATCTTTTTTCGATAATTTAAATTCATCGTGCCTATTCACCAATGAAGAAAGTAAGTAAATCATCGTAGGATAAAAGCGATAGTCACGTAATGATATAAAATTACCTAACGATGTTATGTCAACCTTGACTGTTAGGCTGAACCCATAGTTCACGTGTTCATTATAAACATGGTAGTGTTCTTTTCGTTGCCACGTTTCAACGTTAAATCGAATATAACTCATTGTTTTTCCCTTCTAATAATAAAAAAATAACGTTATTAGAAGGGATGTTTTTCTGCTTTTGAAAACAACATAAATTGCCTCTTGATAGTCATGGATAGTCTTATATTAATAATCTCATGAATATTGTCGAGAACAATATTAGTAACGTCATAAAAAGAGCATTTTTGACGCGAATGTTGCGTTGTAATTAGCGTAATTTAGTTTTACCTTTCTGAATTTAGGTAAATGTTAAATAATAAGTTTAAATCTATGTTAAATATTTTAGAAAACATAACAAGATGGTCAATGAATATTGATAATGAGCCATCTTCATACTTTAGATAAGTGGTTTCAGAAATGGAAATTTTCTTCGCCATTTCTTGAGATGATATTTGGCATTCTAAGCGTTTTTTCTTAATGAAATACCCTAAAGCTATATTACCTGATTTTTTATTTGTCATAGTGATTTTTCTAAAGTTAAATTTTCTTCGATTATCATGAATAAAAATGAATATTCAATAGGAATAAATCTGTAAATCAAATAGAGAAAAAAATTTGATAATCGATGGATAAACCTTTATGAATAATAAAAAACATGAATTAGTCATTAAACGATTTTGATTTAAATCATTTAATAAAGCTAAAATATATAAATATAGTTTTTTATTCTAAAATTAAACTTGGATATTTGGCTGGGTTTATGAAAATATTGAGTAATAGCAGATACTATCTTGATTTTTTTTATTTAAAGATAGTATCTTCACATTTTTATATTAAATCGATAACGCAATTTCGACTGCTTTTTCTGCATGAATCGCGGTGGTATCAAAAATTTTTACGCTTGTATCTTTCGAACCAACCAGTAGTGTGATTTCAGTACATCCTAAAATGATACCTTCAGCACCTTGTTCAACAAGGGATGCCATAATTCGTTGGTATTCTTTCTGGGATGAATTGTGGACTTTTCCTAGGCACAATTCATTATAAATAATGTCATGGATAATTTTTCTATCATCACTATTTGGTGTCAGCACATCTAATCCATATTGTTCTACTAATCTATTTTTATAAAAAGATTGTTCCATGGTAAATGCCGTACCTAATAAGCCAATTTTTTTTAATCCAGCTTGAATAATACGCTCACCAGTGGCATCGGCGATATGTAGTAATGGGAGCTGTGCATGAGTTTCAATCTCATTAGCGACCTTATGCATTGTATTGGTACATAGGATGAGAAAGTCTGCACCGGCAAGTTTTAATCGTTTTCCTGCATCTGCTAAACATTGAGCAGCGAGATCCCACTGGCCATGAGCTTGATAATGTTCAATTTCAGCAAAATCAACACTATAAAGCACAATTTTAGCTGAATGTAGGCCGCCTAAACTTTGCTTGATGGATTCGTTTATTTGTTGGTAATAAAGTAATGTGGATTCCCAACTCATGCCACCAATTAAACCGATTGTTTTCATTTGAAGACTCCGAGTAAATGATTTAGTTGTAGGGCTCACTATACTGATAACGCTTATATAAGCACAAGATAAGAGTATAAAAGCGTTAAAAATGAGGTTGTAAAGATGTAAGTTATCGGTTGGTTTTATTTGAATATTTAAGTTAGTTTGTATTTATTTGTGGATTTAACATTAATAAATGTATGGTTATTGAAGCTCATAGAGGCAAAGTTATATATTTAACTAGTAAAGTAAATAATATTTACGCTTTAATGATGGATTTTAAGCGATATACAGCTATTATCATAAATGAATATACGTTATACCTACAATTAATGGCGACAATAAAATGAATTTTTTTAAAGTGATCATCGCGATACTTATTTTTGGCGCTGCATTTTTACTCGGTGCATTGTACATGAAGCCAACACAACTAAGTTTGGTTGAGCAAGTTAAAAAAAATGTAAATGATGTTCTTGCATATCCACAAGCTGCAAAATTTAAAAATATTGAATACCATTTTTCTCGTTATACTGCGGATGATGGTAAGGTAGGTTATGTTTGTGGAGAGGTATTCCGTTACAAAAATGACAAGCCTGACGGATATAAGCGTTTTATCGTAAAAGCATACACCCATGATGATGAATCACGAATGGATATTTCTATCCCTTTTGTTGAAGGTGGTCATGAAATTCTATTACCAGAACAAGTTAATCAAATTTGGAATGAAAAGTGTTCTAGCCCCGCATCTCCACTAGAGTAATTAAATGCGTACTAATGACAGTTAGTGCGTATTTTTAATACTGCTGCTATACAATCTTTTATTCGGCACCTTTTAAGATGATTGGGCCTTCAATAGGTATTAATAACCAATACTGAGTAGGTAAATCTCAAATAGCATTTACCAAGCGAAATTACTGACTAAGAATGTAATTATATTATTTCATTTCACATTGAAATTAATAAGTTTAATTACATTAAATAACATTAAATTACTGCTATACTGGTTAGGTTATATTTTGTTTTATGTTTGATGTAAAACAAAAAAATGCCCTTGTGGTCAACGAAGACTATATTTTTGATATTCATGAAGCTAATGAATTTAAATTGACTAGTATAAGGAGTCGATAATGGTTAGTAATAACAGTGCACGTCGTTTATTAGGAATGCCTTACAAGCAAAGTCGTTCTAAAAAAAATATTCGTGTATCAATAGGTTCACAAGATAATAAAACTGTCGCTGTTCAAAAAAATAAAGCGACAGAAAAGAAAACATACCATTCAGTAACTGTGTTTTACCCTGAATATGTTGTGAGTTAACTGAGTGTATGTGACCCTCTAGAGTTTTCTAGAGGGTTAAATATGACTGAGAACTGTAAATTATATTTCCATCCTCTTTATCCTTCCTCAAGATATTTTGATCAAATTTTGTGATCGCGACATTCAATTTTAGTTTCTTCAAAAATAAGTGATAGTCATAAATAATTTTAAACGATAACATTAGTATTCAACTAAAAATGTAGAATAGAATATTGGATGCTTTAGAATGAAGTCTCAATTTTTGTTTTGGTTTGTATTTTGTTTTTTCCTTTCAGGGTGCTCAACTCAACTCAAATCTGATGAAGAAACCAATCGTTTAAAATTTAGTATTCAACACGCAAATACTGTACCGATTAAAGATACGGTAGAACCGTTAGCAGTATCTGATATGTTACCTGGCGATATTCTGTTGTCATCTGCGACGGGCTTGAATTCTTGGGGAATTCGTTTGTTTAGTATCAGTGGCGTAAGCCATGCCTCTATCTATTTAGGCCTTGGGGAAGTCGCTGAGTCTGTTGGTAGTGGTGTGAGGATCATTACATTGCAGCAAGCGGTTAAAGATTCGAATAATATGGTGGTATTAAGGCAGGCTGGGTTAACCTCGCTTCATGCGGATAAGCTACGTGAATTTTCAGTACGTAATAATGGAAATAAATATAACTATAAAGGCATCGTTATGATAGCCCCGTGGATGATCACAAAACGGATATGTGAATTACCTTTAATAGGTGAAACAGTGCGGAATTTTTGCCTTCGTACATTAGCAACTGTTCAATTAGGGGATGATATTGACCAAGCGAATGGCTTTTTTTGTTCGCAGTTCGTCTTAGATGCTTATAAATATGCAGGTATTCCGTTATTTGAGGGAAATTCATCTTGGATAACCCCTGCGGATATATTGCATATGCACACAGATGATGTGCCGACATTTATGCCAACTCAACGCTTAGTTTATGTCGGCCACTTAAAGTCATGGAGCTTTAGTAGCGCAATACGTAAAAAATGACAACATGCTGAAAAATAAATAAAAAAAAGGCCAACAACTAAGTTGGCCTGCTAAACTGGAAGCAATGTGAGCAATGTCGTTTGTGACAAACCTGAGTGATTTACTCAAGTATTCACGAGGTAAAAGATAACCATTCTCATTTAATAAATCAACCCCTTTTTTTGTATTGCTACTACGGGTTTTTTAGTGGCTGAATTGCCTTTTATTTCAAATAAAACAATGTGTTGTGTTTTTAATTGCTACATTTTTGAGTTTTTCGACAAAAAAATTTTTAAAAAAAATCATAATAATGAGATTATTCCCGTCTAGATAAATCACTTAAGAGCGAAATTAAGATGGGTAAATTAAAGATTGGAGTTATAGGTCTAGGAGGAATTGCGCAAAAAGCCTATTTGCCTATTTTAACCAAAGAAGAGAATTGGCAATTCGTTGGTGCATTCTCGCCAAATCAAGCAAAAGCAAAAATCATTTGCGATAGTTATCGATTCCCCTTATTCAACAACATTGATGCACTTGCCGCTCAATGTGATGCTATCTTTGTTCACAGTGCGACGGCGAGCCATTTTGAGGTGATACAACGCTTATTACAGGCCAATGTTCATGTATATGTAGATAAACCATTGACTGAACAGATTGCGCAATCTGAGCAATTGATTGAATTAGCACATCAACAGCAAAGAACCTTAATGGTTGGTTTTAATCGCCGATTTTCCCCTTTCTATTCAGCGTTAAAACAAAATACACAATGCTTTTCTTCTATTCGTATGGATAAACACCGCACCTATAGTGTTGGGCCTAAAGATGCGGCTTACACATTGTATGATGATTATTTACATGTAGTTGATACTGTACTTTGGCTCGGGGGCTTCGAGGCTGTTTTGAGAAGTGGAAATATCCAACAAACCAATAGTGGTGAATTATTTTATGCGGAACATCATCTACAGGCAGGTAATTGCTGGCTAACAACCTCAATGCACCGTAAAGCGGGCAGCCAACAAGAACAAATTATTGCTGTTGCTGAGGATGAGCTGCACCAAATCACTAATATGGATCATTGGCGTTGCGAAACCGCCGCAGGGATCAGTGAGAAACAGCCAGGTAATTGGGATTCCATTTTAGTGCAACGTGGCTTTGATGGCGTTGTACGTCATTTCATCGACTCAGTAGCAAACCAGACACAACCGCTCATTAGTGCAGAGCAGGGCATTATTGCCCAACGAATGGTTGAATCTATGTTGTTACAGTTACAAAATGGCTGAATCAAACAAAATGGCGAACATTAAAAATTGGGGTGTTCTGCTCGGTATATTTAATCGACTCTGAAAATACATTATTGAGGTCACATCATGTTAGATTTACAAGATAGCTCGGATGTATTGTTTATTGCTGGATTTGGCCCAATAGTGGCTGATTTCGAAAAAAGTCAGCATTTTTATTTAGGTGTTTTAGGGCTGCCATTAAAACCGATAGAAAATGGTAGTCAATATTTGATTTGCGAGCCGGAACATCTTGATGGTGTTAAACATTTTGCACTTTGGCCTTTAACTCAAGCCGCACAATCGTGTTTTAACAAAGAGCAATGGCCTGCAGATATTCCTATTCCACAAAGTTGGATAGAGTTTGAGGTTTCTGATATTGAAAAAATGACCCAAACCTGCCAAAAGCAGGGTTATAAATTGCTAGTAAATAACCGGATGGAACCATGGGGTCAAACCGTAACACGTTTATTAAGCCCAGAGGGAATGCTAGTGGGTTTAACGGTCACACCATGGTTAAGGGAATAGTGTTTGAATTTGTCGCTAGAGATCTCATTTATCTTTTAGAATAAGAGACATTTATGCGTAATTGTTTATAATTTTGTTGTAGAGCTTAATTTTAACATTTATTTAGGAGGGGTTATGTATAAAACGATTCTGGTCCCTATTGATTTAACTGAAGACGAATTAACCAGTAAAGCGGTTCGCCATGCAGTTAATTTAGCAAAACAATCAGGTGCAAAAATTCACTTAATCCATGTTTTGCCTATTTCATCTGCAATCATTAATGCATACGCGTTAGGTTATATGGAAATAAAAGATCGTGCGACAGTAAAAGCGGAAGAAGACATGAAAATGTTGATGGATACGATTGACTTACCTCATGAGGATGTCAGTTATACCATTACTTTTGGCTCACCACGTGATGAAGTCATCAATACTGCGAAAGATATTAATGCCGATATCATAGTGGTTGGTTCTCGCCGTCCTAATATCACCACTCACCTATTAGGTTCAACTGCGGCAGGTATTGTTCGTTACGCAGAAACATCAGTACTTGTTGTTCGTTAATTAATATGAAAGGAGCCTACATATGTTGTAGGTTCTTTTTTATTTGTATTGATTAAGCTATAGAGGTAACGGTGTTTAACCTTATATTTGTTCAATTTAGTTAATAATAAGGTTCCGTTAGGTTTATATGGAAAAGTTTTCGAAAGAATTACTGCGTATTGAGCATTTTGTTCTCAGAGTAATACGTTTTTATTTACTCGCTCTTTTGGTTTTTTTCCTTGGATTATTGCCTGGTATTATCGGTTTTTATTTTATTGAAGGGCACTCCATTGTGGAATCAATGCTAAATGCACTCTCAATGTTGAGTGGGCAATCTATTGAACCCGCACCGATAACACAGGGCGGTCGTTTTTTTATTGCAATTTATGGTTTATTTTTGCAAAGCGTATTTATTATTAGTATTGGGTTGCTTGTGACTCCCTTTATTCATCGTATTTTGCACAAATGGCATTTAGAAGAATAAACTTTTTGTAGTAAAAGCAGGGAGCTTCACAGCTTTTTAACGATAGCAATACTATACTTTTAACGGCTTAATGATAATTATTCACCCGCAATACCTAATAATCAGATCGTGAAAATGAACAATAATACGGTTTGAAAAACGGACAAACACAATTAATAAGGGGCATCGTATGTATAAAACAATTTTGGTTCCCGTGGACATATCTGAAGATGTTTTAACAGATAATGCATTAAAGCATGCGGTCTATTTGGCAAAAATTTCGAATGCAACAATTCACTTATTTCACTCTGTTCCCGATGTTTCAAGATTTTCGATGAGCTACAGTTATCACTATGATTTACTGTCTTCATTTGCGAAAAAAGCAGTAGAGCGTTCTGAAGAACAACTCAAAGAAATTATTGAAAAGATTGATTATCCTTCAGATAAAATCACTTATAAGGTGGAGTTTGGTTCCCCAAGAGACAAAGTTTTAGCAGAAGCGGAAACTATTAATGCTGATTTAATTGTGATCGGCTCTCGTAATCCGAGTATTTCAACGCACTTATTAGGTTCGAATGCATCCGGTATTGTTTCTTATGCGAAGATATCGGTACTTGTTGTCCGTTAAAATAAAAAACAGCCTGATTTTCAGGCTGTTTTTTTGAATGCATGGAAGATAGGTTTATTTGGTTTTAACCGCTTCTTTAGCTTGTTCAATCGCTTTTAGTGCTTGGCTGCAAGCTTGCTCTTGAGCATCATCTGGGTAGCTAGCCAAGGCTTTTTTCGCCTCTTCTAACTGAGACTTCATCAGCGCAATTTGCTCTCCCGCGTTGGCTTCATCTTTATATTGTTCTTCAGCTTGTTTAACAAGTTCATTCATTTCTTTAAAGTAGGTATCACACGTTGCACCTGCATTCGCATTAAAGGCAGCAACAGCTATAAATAACCCACATACAATCGGAAGAGTTTTTTTCATCATATTTTCGCTTTCAAAAGTCACAATATAATCAGGATAACATTCCATATTAAAAAACGCACCACTCAACCTTTATTAATATTTTAAGTGATATTAATTTTAGTCATATTGAGATTATTCTTGCACAATAATTTATGGAATAGCATGTTTTGCAAAATACAAATGATAATCATTATTGACTGGTCTTAAATGAAAAGTGTACACTCTGGTACACTTTAATGAAGCTCAGTGAGATTGTTATGCAGAATAAAATTATGGTGAATACCAACAATTGGCCTGTTTGCATTATGAATGCATTCCCATCTTCGATGGACGAAACGCGTTTATGGTTAGAGGAAATGGACTTACTCCTTGCGCGAAGAGAGCAATTTAGCTTGGTATACCCACCGATTGCGCCGAAAGAGAAACCATCCGCAGAGGATATTGAAGGCATGAAATATGTGCGTCGTTGGTTAAAGCATGCCAAAGAACCGATGGAGCAACATTGCCGTGGGATGATTGTGACATTATTGCCAGATGGGAGTGATAGGGCGGAAAAAGAGCGTTTAGCGCCGATGCTATCTGCGTTGTATGGCCCAGAGGTGTTATTGGCGAAGGATATCCATGCCGCTAAAGTACAAGCTCAATCCATTTTAGCCTGATGGAAAGGCTAAGCACTTATTTTACGAATATAACTGGCGATGATATCAACAGAAAGCGCAATTTGCTGATTGATAAATTCATCGCTGGGTTTGAAGTTTTCGACACTGAATGTGGTAATAAATACATCTGCTTTGAGCATTTCCAAAAACCGTGATGAAATACTTAATAAGGTTTTCTCATCGACATTAACGTCAGGTAACACGACTAATTTTTGGGTGAGTAACCGATAGCTTTTTACAGGGCCTTGTTCGAAAAATGCTTGGCTGATTTCAGGGAAGCGGTTGTACTCCCCGAGGATCAATCGGTATAAACTGATCGATTGTGGTTTAAGCACACTGAGTAAGAAGCGTGACCCATAAAAGGCCAATACAGACTCAATCGTATTGAAATGATGAGTTTTTTCATCTGGTTCTGAAAAAATTTCATCAATCATATCGGCAATAACTGCGGCAAATAACCCTTCTTTATCCCCAAAGTTTTTATAAAGCGTAGAACGAGACCCGCCCGCACGTTCAATCACCATATCCAACGTTGCTCCCTCAAAACCATACTGAAGAAACACATCCGCTGCTGCCGCAATAATGGCTTGATGGCGGAGTCGGCCTTTTGGGGTTTTGGCTGAGAGTGAACTATTCATGAATGATTGATCCTACCATTTCGTGTGAACGATGAAATAAAGTGGCAATTTTACCAAAAAAGTTTAAATCAGGTGGCCTGAATCGCAGATTTACCTGAAAGAGATCATGATTTAAGCTGATGGTTGGCTCTATGATATTTGTAAAGACTAACATGTTTAAGTGAATTTCTGAATGCTTGTCACAATCTTGGGGGCGCAATGGCGGGATGTACGTTAAATGAACAACGTTTATTAGAGGAAGATTCTGTTGAAATGCAACGGGAAATCACTCGGTTTTGCATCGAATGTGGCTTGTTACTGCTACAACATGGTGCAGAGAGCATGTTAGTAGAGCAATTAACAACTCGATTAGGTATTGCACTCGGTGCAAGCCAAGTCGACAGTGCGATTTCATCAAACTCTTTAGTGTTAACAACCATTATTGATGGCCGCTGCTTAACTTCAACACGACGCATTATCGACCGTGGCATTAATATGCATGTGGTGACAGAAGTGCAACATGCCGTAATATTAGTTGAACATCATTTATTAGATAGAAAACAGTTGCAAAAGAAATTGTCTTTCATAAAACCCTTGCGTTATCCACGTTGGTTGATGGTGCTAATGGTTGCATTATCCTGTGCGTGCTTTAGTAAACTCAATGGTGGTGGTTGGGAAAGTGCTTTAATCACGTTCTTAGCCAGTGGTTGTGCGATGTACATCAGGCAGGTTTTAACCTCCCATCAAATGAACCCATTGATTAACTTTTGCATTACTGCTTTTGTGGCAACCTCTGTTTCGGGGTTATTACTCAAAATTCCTTATTTGGCGGTAACAGAAACCATTTCGATGGCGGCGAGTGTCTTGCTGCTTGTACCAGGGTTCCCGTTGATTAATGCTGTTGCGGACATGTTTAAAGGTCACGTAAATACAGGTTTAGCACGCTGGACAATGGCCAGTTTACTCACACTGGCAACCTGTATTGGTGTGGTGTTAGCGATGACTATTTGGGATCTAAAAGAATGGGCATAGAATTTTTGTTAACATTGATTGAAAAAATGGTGTTAGCCGCTATCCCAGCAATTGGCTTTGCCATGGTATTTAATGTTCCTGTGCGGGCACTTAAATATTGTGCGTTGCTCGGCGCAATTGGCTATGGGTCTAGAATGATTTTGATGGCACTAGGGCTACAAATTGAATGGGCGAGCTTCCTTGCCGCAATTCTCATTGGCATCATCGGTATTCAATGGTCGCGCTGGTGGTTAGCCCACCCAAAAGTATTTACGGTCGCGGCGGTGATCCCCATGTTCCCTGGTATTAGTGCCTATGTGGCGATGATCTCGGTAGTGAAACTTTCCCAGTTTGGTTATAGCCCTGAGTTAATTGAAGTTTTAGTGACGAATTTCTTAAAAGCCTCTTTCATTGTTGGTGCATTGTCTATTGGTATTTCATTACCCGGTTTGTGGCTGTACCGTAAACGCCCAAGTGTTTGATATTCAATAAAACCTAAGTGGTATTTTTGCTTTATTAAGCAGACTGCCACTTGGCGTTATTAACGATAAAAACTAACATAAACTATTAAATTTGCAGAAATTCTGATGGCGTAATTATTTAATAAAAATAGGCAATCGCTGATACCATTAATGTTTTAATTTGATTAGAATATAAGATATTTTCTATATGCATTAGGGTGTTAGCAATAATACTAACGTATCTATATTAATTTTTCGCTTATATTCTGATTAGTGGTGTTATTTTGAAACAGTCCAGTTTTTTGTATTTCTTCCGTTTTATTCTGCCTTTCTTTCTCTTTTTACCTTTTTCTTTCTCTTTTGCGGCGCCTAGCTCATTTACGCAAGCGAAAGTGCTCAGCAAAACGCAAGTCTATTCCGATCAAAGCAAGCAAGGTGAAGGAACGATTTACTGCGGCTGCCAGTGGGAGTGGGCTGGCAAAAGTGGCGGGCAAGTGGATTTAGCCTCTTGTGGCTATCAGGTACGTAAACAGCAAAGCCGTGCGGAACGCATTGAATGGGAACACATTGTACCTGCGTGGGTATTTGGCCATCAGCGCCAATGTTGGCAAAATGGTGGGCGAAAAAACTGCGTTTCAACAGACCCCGTTTTTGGTCGCATGGAAGCTGACTTGCATAATTTGGCACCTTCCATTGGTGAAGTGAATGGAGATCGAAGCAATTTTAGCTTTGGCCAATTATCGACAAATACGCCTTATCCGTATGGAATGTGCCGCAGCCGTGTTGATTTTAAACAAAAGGTATTTGAGCCCCGTGATGAAGTAAAAGGGCAGGTTGCTCGTGTCTATTTTTATATGCATGACCGTTATAATTTGTCTATGTCACGTCAGCAGCAGCAACTCTTGATGGCTTGGGATAAAAAATTCCCACCAAACCAGTGTGAACGCAACCGTGATGAACGTATTGCCAAAGTTATGGGGCACCATAATCCCTTTGTGACAGGGCAAAAACAGTGGAGTTTAAACCACAAGAATGGTGGCGAGGGAGTAAGATTTTCCCCAGTTTCAACGGTATCATCACCTAAGCAGCCTGAAAAACAAACTAACTTAGTCAATTCAGCTGAAGTTAAAGGTAATAAAAATTCTAAAAAGTATCATTTCTCCCATTGTTCGGGTTTTAAGACATTATCAGATAAAAATGCAGTCATGTTTGCGAATGAAAATACTGCCCAAGAAGCAGGCTATCACCTAGCGGGGAACTGTAAACCGCGTTAATAACAAAGTAAGCGTCAATAATGGATTGATTATTGGCGCTTTTTTAGGGTGATAATTTGAGGTGGCATATAAAACACAAAAATGTGTTAAAAAAATGTTGCTTTCTGAAAAAAATTAGCGCTATATTTAGGGTAAGTAAAAACTGCAATAAAAACAGCACTTCACTGAGTCACAAAAAATATTGCAGTTTGTCATAATAGTGTCATACAGATTCATTAGTTTAACGGTATCGCTGTCACAGGAGAAACTAATGGTAAGTAAGTATTTGTTAACACGAACACAAGACCGGTTAGCCTCCATCATGAAATTGTCATGGTGAGATGACTAACCGGTTTTTTTATGGCCAGTTAAAAATAAAGAGGATTGAACCACAATACACTGTTTTGTCGTTAACCAAGAGCTTGAAGGGAGCTCCTCTCTGTTCTGAATAGTTAGTCATCTGAAATTGACATCACTGATACCTGGAAGGGTTAATACTATGAGTAGACAGAAAGCTGCAACAAAAGCACGTCGTGAAATGAAACGCTCATCACGTAAAGAACGTTCTGGTCGGTTTGACATGAATAACGTTGCGTCCTTCGCCGAGCTGACAGGCATTGAGCCTATCGGTATGGCAAAAGAACGCCGTGATGGCTCACCAATCCTGCCACGAAATGAAGCTCAAAAGCTCTATATTAATTCGATTAAACACAAGCAGTTAATTTTTGCCAATGGTGAAGCGGGCTGTGGTAAAACCTTCATCAGCACTGCGCTAGCCGCCGATGCATTGTTTAATAAAGATATCAGTAAGATCATTGTGACAAGGCCTGTTCTTCAGGCAGAAGAAGACCTCGGTTTTTTACCAGGGGATATGTCAGAAAAGTTTGCGCCGTACTTTCGACCTGTGTATGACGTTCTAGCAAAACGGCTAGGGAGTTCGTTCCTGCAATATTGCTTGCGCCCTGAAATTGCGAAGGTAGAAATTGCGCCATTTGCTTATATGCGTGGTCGAACTTTTGAAAATGCTGTTGTGATTTTAGATGAGGCTCAAAATGTCACGGTCACCCAAATGAAAATGTTTTTAACGCGTTTGGGGGAAAACGTCACGGTGATTGTGAATGGGGATGTGACCCAGTGCGACTTACCTGATGGGGTGCAATCGGGTCTTGCAGATGCGTTACAACGTTTCAGTAGTGATGAAATGGTCTCGATGGTGAACTTTACCATTGATGATTGTGTAAGATCCCAATTGTGCCATAAAGCGTTATTAGCCTATAACGACTAATTGATTTGCCTCGAGAGTAACGAACATATGCCCCATAAGTGATTACTGGGGCATATTCTTTATCAGTCACTGATTATTAATGGTACAGCATTTCGTGGACGATTTGCTCGTCAGTTAATGAATACGGGTAATAGGTTGGCCAGTTGTCTAATTGCCCCAGTAGTTTTTCTTGTGACTCATTCCCCATATATAAATGGAAATGCCCTGACGTTTGCGGCTCAATGATATGGTCGCTAAATTGAATGTATTTTGGTGCTTTAGACTTAGCATCTTGACATTCAAATAGGTAGCGAACGCCTTTTTTACCCGAAGTATAATGCAAAATTTTATAGCCTGAGTACGCATATTGGCAGCTATTGACGACACCGTCTTGGGTAAATTCAATGACGTTATTTTCGATGCCAATACTGTCAACATCTGTGGCGTAGCCTTTTTTGTAGTAATCGCGGTATTCTTCAACTGTTTTATCTTTATTTTTCTGCGCTTTACTTTCTAAAACAGCATCCAACTTTCCATTTAATAATAAGGGATTTACTGATTCCCATACACCTTGCCAGTCACTTAATGAGCGGTCTTTGACATCAGAATCTTCAAAAATGCCTTTTGAAGCTTGAAGTGCTTTTTCTGATTGTGGGTGTGCGTGACTGTGTGAGCCGTGTGCAATAGCAGAAAAACTGCTAATGGCAAAAGCTACGCTGAGCGCTGCATTTAATAATGTGTGTTTATGCACTGTCATTTCCTATTTTGATGATGTCTTTTTTTATTATGTTATAACATAACATTTATCGCAATAAAAAATGTGCAGGCTAGGGTAATTTGATACAAGTAAACGAAAAAAGAGGAGGTAACGGCTAGAGAGACGCTTATCAGCGATAACGCAACTGATAAGCGTTGAGGGTAATTTAAAGCAGGATTAATCGTCAGGGTTATCCATTACAGCATGGCGTTCATGGTGATAACCTTCTTCATCATAGCCATGTCTCCAGTAAGGGATTGCATAGATATCATCGCGGCCAAACCCTTTTTCGCGGCGAACAAAACGACGTAAATCACGAATAATTTGGTCTTCACCTGCTATCCAAAATGCACAATCAGTGGCAGGAATATCCCATGATTTAAACGTACTAATTAACTCAGCGGTTTTGCTGATATCGCCACAAATCCAGATAATTTCAACTTGAGCTGGTTTTTTAAGTGGGCGTATATCCGCTGGGTTATCCATGCGTAGCACCACTTTACCTTGGGCATCTGATGGCATTTTTTCTAATAATGCGGCGATGGCAGGCAGTGAACTGGAGTCCCCGGCCATAAAATAGTGTTTTCGACTTGGCAGCAGCGGGTCTGGGCCTCCAGGGTTAGTGATCCCCATCCAATGACCAGGTTTAGCATCACGGGCAAATAAATAGGCTGGGCCTGTCGCACCATCATGCATGGCAAATTCAATATCGATTTCGCTGAGGTTAGGGCGGATCGCTCTTACAGTATAGGTGCGTACAAATGGGCGAGGTTTATCTTCAGGCCAACTACGGCCTTCTTTGCTGAGGATAGGCAGAGCTGGTTGGCTGGTTAAGTCAGGGGCTAAAAAGATTTTTAAATGTCCACCTTCGCTGTCGGTTGGGTAGTCTGCAAGCTTTTCACCGGTGAAGGTGATGCTACGAATCGAGGGGCTGACATCAGTAATGGATTTAACTTGAATAAGCTGCGGTGGCGCCGGGCGGTAGATATTTTTTTCAACGGGTTGGTCAGTAGCCACGGACGGTCTCCTTCGTTAATGATAATTTTATTATTTGGTAATTATTATCATTATCATATCACGAATATTAATTATTTAACCATTTATATTCATCCTATCTGCCTCACACAAAACAAAAAAGTGCCTTAGGTATCAACATAAGGCACTTAAGTCATCTACTTCACTTTCATCCCAGCGGCCGTCATCATCAACTTAAACACGGAAGAGAAAGCAAATAGCGCTAATACACTTCCTAGCCAGATAATTGCCATCCAACCGAGTTTTTTCCACCAAGGGGAAACCACGCCGGTATCAATGGTAGCCTTGGTCTGGGGTAATTTTTCCTCTGAAGACATAGTAACTCCAATAGGTATAAACCAAAATAACAGGAATAATGAATAACGCGCCCACTAACATAAAGCCTAAACTTTCAGAAGGGCCTGCTGCGTCACGGAAGCTAATTGCAGGTGGAATTAGTGTCGGCCAAATGCTGATCCCAAGACCGGTAAAGCCGAGGAATATCAACATCAATGCAGACAAAAATGGCACGCTGTCATGTTGCTGGCGCTTCGCACTTTTTAAGATTAGCCATGTGCAACCCAGAACCAGTAATGGAACTGGCAAGAAGAAGAACAAGTTTGGCAGCGTGAACCAGCGGTCAAAAATGGCTTCATTAAGCATTGGGGTCCATAAGCTAATAACGGCAATTACTGCAACCATCAGCAAGGTTAATGGACGCAGAATGCGGTACATCGTGCGGCGTAGGTGCCCCTCGGTTTTCATGATTAACCAGCCGCAAGCCAGCAAGGCATAAGCAACAACTAAGCCAAAACCACAAAACAGTGGGAAAGGGGCAAACCAATCAAAGTAGCCGCCCATAAAGGTGCGGTTTTCCACATGGAAACCTTGGATAAAGGCACCCACAACAACACCTTGAACAAACGTGGCAAAAATAGAGCCCCAAATGAATGCGTGATCCCAATGGCGGCGGTGCGATTCGTCTGCTCTAAAGCGAAATTCAAATGCCACACCACGGAAAATCAAGGCCAATAGCATAAAGGTCAGTGGGATTGATAACGCATCTAACACAATGGCATAGGCAAGGGGAAATGCGCCAAATAGGGCTGCACCACCGAGTACAAGCCACGTTTCGTTACCATCCCAAACGGGGGCAACGCTGTTCATCATTAAGTCACGGTCTTGGCTATCCTTTAGGGCTGGATAGAGAATACCAATCCCCAAATCGAATCCATCCATGACGATGTACATCAACATACTAAATACGATGATGACAAACCAAATGAGAGGTAAATCAATGCCCATGAGCTGCGTCCTCCGCGATACCTTTACGAATTAATTTCATCATGTACATGTAGCCGATACCGAACACCCCACCGTAAACCACAAAGAAGGCGATTAAGCTGATGCTCATGTGCATTTCACCGTGGGCGCTGACGGCATCAGAGGTGCGCTGCAAGCCATACACCACCCAAGGTTGACGGCCAATTTCAGTCGTAAACCAGCCCGCTAAAATGGCAATCAAGCCAGAGGGTGCCATGACAAACATAAAGCGCAGGAAGGTTTTCGATTCATACAGGTTTTTACGATAACGCAGCCATAATCCCCAAACTCCAGCGGCTATCATTAACAAACCTAAACCGACCATCACGCGGAATGACCAAAACACCATGAATACATTTGGTCGGTCTTCTGGTGCGTACTCTTTTAACGCAGGCACTTGTTTATCAATGCTGTGGGTTAAAATCAGGCTCGCAAGATACGGAATTTCGATGGCATATTCGGTTTTTTCTTTCTCTTGGTTTGGAATACCAAACAAGATAAGTGGTGTGGCTTCTCCTGGTTTGTTTTCCCAGTGGCCTTCCATCGCAGCAACTTTAACGGGTTGATGTTTCAGCGTATTCAAGCCGTGCGCATCACCGATTAACGCTTGGAGTGGGGCTAACACTAAAATCAACCACAGCGACATGGAGAACATTTTCTTCATCGCACTGGATTTGTTGCCTTTGAGCAAATGCCAAGCCGCAGAAGCACCAATAAAGAATGCCGCCGCAAGGAACGCTGCTGTGGTCATGTGCAATAAACGGTATGGGAAAGATGGGTTGAAAATGACCGCTAACCAATCAACGGGGACGATGCGACCATCGATGATTTCGAAACCTTGCGGTGTTTGCATAAAACTGTTGGATGCCAAAATCCAGAAAGTGGAAATGATGGTACCCAATGCAACCATGCAGGTGGCAAAAAAGTGCAGTTTTTCACCCACGCGGTTCATGCCAAACAGCATGACGCCAAGAAAACCCGCTTCAAGGAAGAACGCGGTTAACACTTCATACGTGAGTAATGGGCCCGTAATTCCGCCCGCAAAATCTGAAAAGAAACTCCAGTTGGTACCAAATTGGTATGCCATCACCAATCCAGATACCACGCCCATTCCGAAATTAACCGCAAAAACTTTGGTCCAAAAATGGAACAGTTTTATATAGTCTTCGTCACGTGTTTTTAGCCATAAGCCTTGTAGCACCGCAAGAAAGCTTGCGAGCCCAATCGTAATGGCTGGGAAAATAATATGGAACGAGACCGTAAACGCGAATTGTATACGGGCAAGTTCCAGCGCAGTTAGTCCAAACATATTGACCCCTGAGTGGATATGTTAATGGCACGCTGCATTTAAAGCCTTGGTGGTCACAATCGAGGTGCTTATCCCTAGCAAAAAAAATTGCGCACACCGGAATGCTAATCATCGCAATCCGACTAAAAATGTTTTGTGCTTATAGTTAAAAAAAGTCAGGTGAATGTGTGGATAAGTAGAACATGAGACGATAAACTATAATAGTAACAATTATTGAGTTATTAACTATAACAGTTGAGGCGGCAATGACGAGATATGAACAGTTAGCAGCGCAAATTCGTCAACAAATTGAAGATAATATCTGGCAAGTTGGTGACAGATTACCTTCACTTAGGGAAAGTGTTAAACAATCAGGTCTGAGTTTGATGACTGTGGTGCAAGCATACCAATTACTTGAGAGCCAAGGATGGGTCACGGCACGTCCGCAGTCTGGGTACTATGTCGCTAACCGAAATAATGCTTTTGCGGCTGCAAAAGGGGGAAAAGGGCTCCATTTAAATGAAAATGTAGAGATTAACGCCTCAATATTTGGGGTATTACAAGCTTGCAAGGACCCAGATATTATCCCATTTGGCTCTGCGTTTCCAGAACCTGCGTTATTGGATGACCCGAAATTAGCCAAATCACTGGCATCCGTCGCGAGGCGTTTAGCCAAATTTAATACGCCCGCTAACTTGCCGCCGGGAAATGAACAATTGCGCCGTAATATTGCCCAGCGTTATGCGACACAAGGTATTCATGTCGCCCCTGATGAAATTGTCATTACCGCAGGTGCGATGGAGTCACTCGTGCTAAGTTTGCAGTCAGTGACCCAGCCCGGGGATTGGGTGGTGATTGAATCCCCTGCTTTTTATGGCTCATTGCAGGCAATAGAGCGGTTAAAACTTAAAGCAATTGCGATTAAAACTGACCCTTTATTTGGCATTGACCTTGATGCATTAGAAGACATTGTTGATAAATACCCCATCAAAGCCTGTTGGTTAATGACCCATTATCAAAACCCGCTAGGCGGTACAATGCCACAAACCAATAAAAAACGGTTGGTGGATATTTTAAATAAACATCAAATTGCATTAATTGAAGATGATGTTTATGGCGAGCTGTATTTTGGCAATAAACAACCAATCCCTGCAAAAGCACTCGATACGAAAGGGCACTTTTTCCACTGCTCCTCATTTTCAAAATGTTTAGCACCCGGGTATCGAGTGGGATGGGTGGCAGCAGGGCATCACGCAACGAAAATTCAGCATTTACAGATGATGAGTACAGTGTCAGCAAGTGTTCCCACACAGCTTGCTATCGCGGAATACCTTTCTCTAGGGGGGTATGATGGCCACTTACGTAAATTGCGCGTTACCATGGAGCAACGGCAGCACCAGATGTTAGGCGCAATCGCGAAATATATGCCGCCTTCTGTGAAGGTGAATATGCCCAAAGGTGGGTATTTTTTATGGTTAGAGTTTGAACCGCCGTTTAATGCAATTCGGTTATATCAATTAGCATTAAAAGAAGGTATTAGCATCGCACCGGGTAGTATGTTTTCAACAAGCGACCAGTTTAACCATGCATTTCGTTTAAATGCGTCTTTTACATGGACTGAACGTATAGAAGAGGCGATGAAAACCTTAGGTCGGTTATGTCACCATTTAATAAAAGAGAAGCGCGATTAGTCACATTATCGTTGTAAATTCATTGCCTTGAAAGATTAACTTTGCGACTCTAAGTAGAAATCTAAAACAGTGAATGACAACGTTTCGGGAGGTAATGTGAAAATTAAATGTTTTGATATCACCGACTTGCCAAACCTTGAGTGGAATGATGGAGGCGGGGCTAGCCAAGAAGTTTTTTGCTGGCCTGTGGCTTCAGATTATTCATTACGTGCAAGCATTGCTACGATTAATCAAGATAGCTACCTTAAACGCTACGCTGAAGGTGAAAGGCTAGTTATCTTGCTCAATAACCAAGAAATAACATTAACCGATCATAAAAACTTTATGCAGCGGTTGAGCTATGCTGGGGAGTATGCTCAATTTCCGGCTCAGCAATATGCGGCGCTCAATGTGAGCCAGCCGAATACACAGCTATTGAATTTTATTTTCCGAGCAGATCGCTGGGTAGCCAAAAGTACTTTAGTGACAAAAATGTGTAAATTACCCAATAACCAAGCGGGACTCGTTTTTGTGCTAAGTGGCGAATGGGCTGTGTCTGGCGGGAACTGTAACCGAATGGCAGTTGGGCAAGGCGGTTGGTGGTTACCGGATATCGGCGAAGGTGAAGTGGCTCCCTTGAGTGCCGATAGCCTGTTGATTTGGATTGAATTACTACCGCGCTAGCTCGCCGCTAACCCTATGGCAGCAAAGGTTAACAAGCCACCAGCTACCCCCTCAGTGATGCGGCGTTTATTGTCGTTATAACCTTGTTTCTTATGCATGGATGCAAACAGCACACCAATGATCCCATAAATCACCACACAAGAAATAATAAAAGTGGCAGAAAGGATTAACGATTGAATTGCAACACTTTCGCTCAACTGAATAAAATTAGGTAAAATTGCAAAATACACCAGTAAGCCTTTAGGGTTTAAAAAACTGGTTAAAAATGCCTTACCAATCACTGCTTTATTCGACACTTTTTGTATTTTGACTTCACTGGCTTTCATTGCAGACATGATCATCCGCACTGCAAGGTATGCCACATAGGCAACACCGACCCATTTTATTGTGTGAAATACCATCGGTGAGGCTGCAACAATTGCGGCTAGGCCAAGTGCGGCGAGTATTGCATGGGCAACGTAGCCTAAAATAATGCCTAAATTAGCTTTCCAAGCGGCACTTGCCCCACCTGAAAGCCCTTGTGCTGAAATAAATAAAATATCTGGGCCCGGTGTGCAAATCAGTGGGATCACGGTAGCACTGAATAATGCTAATGTGTGTAACTCCATACGATGACCTCTTTGGTTTTTATTGTTGATGAGGCAACTGGCCAGCTGCGTAAAAATTATAGCGATAATGCAGTAGTATAGGGTTGTTTTATTGCTTGAAAATAACAATAAATTGGCATTGAATATCAATAACTATTAATAATTTAGTGTTGGATATCAACAAAAATGAATATGATAAAACTTGATGCTATTGATAGGCGCATTTTGCAAGTATTACAGCGTGATGGAAAAATACAGAATGTCGAACTGGCTAAGGAAGTCGGGCTTTCCCCATCGCCTTGTTTGCGTCGTGTAAAACTGCTCGAAGAGGCAGGCGTCATAAAGCGCTATGTAGCGGTGCTTGATGGGGCAAAAATTGGGGCGGGCTTGTCGCTATTTGCGCGTATTTGGTTTAAAACTCAGGATGCGAAAACCATCAACCAATTTGTTGAAGACATCAAGCAGATGCCAGAAGTGGTGGAATGCCACCTAATGGCGGGGGAGTGTGATGCGCTAATCCGCATTGTTACTCATGATCTTGCCTCGTATCGCCGCTTTCATGCTGACCATTTAACACAAATAAGCAGTATCCAAAGTATTAAAACTGAAGTCCCTATGGAAACGGTTAAGGTCACTTATGCGTTGCCGCTGTAGCAATTACGGCTGGATAAATTTGGCGGGAACGTGCTCAGTTAACCAAACATGGTTATCTGATAAGTAAAATTGATAACCTAACTCTATCATTTTTTGGGCTTCAATTACCAAAACGATGGGCTTGCCGTGCCGTGCGCCTACACGGGTTGCCGTCTCTGTGTTGTCTGATAAATGGACATGGTGGCGGTTACCTGCTAATAACCCTTGTTGCCTAATTGAATCGACAAAACGAGTTGCTGTTCCGTGGTAAAGAAACTCTGGGGGAGCTTGTGAAACGTGATTCAGGCGAACCTGTTGGCTTGAATGCCCTTGTGCTGCGCGGATCATGGTGTGTTCAGCATTGAAGGTAAAGCGCTTTTTATTGTTATTTTCGACGACATACTCTAATAGTTCACGGGTGAGTTTTTTCCCGTGACGGTTAGCGTGTAATAATAAATTATCGACACTAACCCAGCCATCTTGGTCAAGTGTGAGCGAAATAGATTCAGGTTTGTGGCGTAAAACGTAGCTTAAGAACTTGCTAATTTGAATTGTTTTGTCTTGCATATACTGCCTGTTAATAATATTTATTTTCTTTAAGTTTAATTTAATTAATGACTAAGTGTGATTAATTAGTAAAATCATAACGAAGTGACAGAATAAAAACGATGTAAATAATCCTAAAATGTTTTTTGTCAAAAAATTATTTTTTCTAATCAATTAAAGACAAATGCCTGATTGCTTCGATAGCAATTGACCTGAATTAGTTAAAAATACTTTCTATTAAATTACAGCCACGGGTAGAAAATCTACAATAGGTCGTGCTAATGATATTTATTACCTATTGATTTGAAATTTAACGTTACATTTTGAAAAATAATTATTCATTTTAAATATCAGGGTAAATATAATTTTTCTTGATGGTTTTTAGTATGAGTGCAATTCGAAATATAAATTAGTATATAACCATTCATAATGGGATTGAGTAGTATGTTGTTTATAACATATTGAGTATATGAGGAATTTATTGGTAAATAACTGAGGGGTAAATACGTTGAAATAGAATTTTTTGTTGATCCTGCGCAATTTCATTTTGCTTCAATTATTTATACTGAGCTTATTAATATGACAAATAATAGCTAGTTTTAATTTTCGGATTAAATAATCTCAATCTCACCGTAAATGTACTGTATATACTGTTTTTTCGCTATTAATGACAGTCAAAATTAATCAAATAATTAGATGTTAATTGCATGGCCATATTCTATAACAAAATTGGTTTATAAAATATCTTCCTTTATTAAAGGTAAATGAATGATCTACCCGATGACAGATAGCATGCTGTCCACACTCAAAAATGATAAATTAACACGCTATGCTATGCGCTATTTAGCGATTGAGGAAAAGACGCAATCTGCTATTTCAGAGTATGGTTTAGATTTTGAAATTCGTTTTTCACAGCAAACTGAAATCCAACAACTGAAAACTGAGTTAAAAGCGCTAGGGGCGATTTTTGCAAATAATGGCAAGAGTATCCACAGCGGCTGGCTCTCTAGCGCCTGTGTGCAATGCCGTACGGGGGAAGGGAGCCATACCACATTCTTGTCTTTAAAATGCCACCGTGATTGCTATTTCTGCTTTAATCCGAACCAAGAAAATTATGATGATTTTCAACAGGAAATGCGCGATGCACTAGGCGAAGTCGACGCGATTGCTGAGCAAGGCTATCCATTATCCCACATTGCATTAACGGGGGGAGAGCCGCTGTTATTTCGTGAAGAAAGCATTCAATTCTTTCGACGTGTGCAACAAAAATTACCGCAGGTTCACACCCGCTTATATACCGCAGGTGACCCGCTAGACCGCAATACGGCGCTTGCATTAGCCAAAGCAGGGCTACAAGAGGTGCGTTTTAGTATCAAGATTGATGATCCAAAAGAACGTATTGAAAAGGTATTGCACCGTATTGCGTTAGCCCGCGAAATTTTCCCTACGGTGATGGTGGAAATGCCTGTTATCCCTAATACTGAAGTGCAAATGTATCAGCTACTGCACCAACTCGATGACATTGGTATTGATGGCATCAATTTATTGGAGTTTTGCTTCCCTCTCACCAATAGCCATGAATACAAAGCCCGCAATTTTGAGTTAAAAAACCCACCTTATGAGGTGTATTACAACTATTGGTACGCTGGTAGCCTTGCGGTTGCGGATAGTGAATTAGCCTGCTTACGAGTGCTGAAATTTGCTTTAGAAAAAAAATTATCCATTGGTGTGCATTATTGTTCCTTAGAAAATAAACATACGGGGCAAGTGTACCAAAGTAACGCGTTTTTCCAGCACGATGAGCACGTCATGGGCCCCCATTATTTTTTCTCCACCAAGGATTATTTCTTTAAAAGTGCCAAGGTGTTTGGCGATGATTGCGAGAAAGTGGCCCACTATTTAAAACAAGCCAATGTTCCTTTCGAACAAGAGTTACTCCACGGTTTTTTACAATTTAACCCTGAATCGATTTTATCTTTGCAACCGCTGGCAAATCTCCCCATTGCACTGACTTCTCACATCGTTGAACCAGATGAAAACGGTAATCCACTAATTAAAGAAGTGCGCATTGAGCTCACTACACCCACTGAATTTTTATTGACCGATATACAGGGAGGTTCCTGTGAAAAATGAAAACCCAACGTTAGATTTTTTGTATGCAAGGCAGTTTGCTTATGACGTATTGCGCCGTTTACTTATGGAAGAGCCGACACCTGAATTACTGCGATATTTGAGTGAGGCAGGGTTGGCGCTATTTCCCTGCGAAGACAGTTTGCCTGTGATGGCGGATGCAGTGAGTGCGATGCAAACCGATTTGCAAGCCCGCAGTTTACAAGCGGGTACTGACGGTTTTGAGGATTTGCATTGGGATTTCACGCGCTTATTTCTTGGGCCTGATGCTCCAGCGGCGGCGCCATGGGAGTCGACTTATGTCTCACGGGACAAGCTGTTATTCCAAGAAAGCACTCTTGCCGTGAAATCATTCTACCAAAAATATGGATTTGAATTAGGGCACAAAGAGTTCGAAGCCGCAGACCATATTGGTTATGAATTAGATTTTATGTGGAATCTGAGTCAGAAAATTGTTGAATGCACTGAATTAAAAGCTGAACTCACTGACGAGTCAAAAGTGTTATTACAGGCATCGTTTTTATTCTTAAATGACCACCTTTTGGCATTTATTACCCCATTTTGCCGCGACCTACATAACCACGCGAATACCCCATTTTATCGCCAGTTGAGTGCACTGTTAGAACCATTTTTACGAAATGATCAAAATAAAATCAACGAATTAGTCAATTTATAATAATAAAACGAAAGGAAGAGGTAAGAGCAATGTCAGAAAGACAGAAAATAGCCTTAAGTCGACGTTCATTTATAGCGTGGACATCGGCGGCATCGGTGATGGCCACATTACCGATGAGCAAACGGCTTTATGCATCAACACCCGAAGAAGAAAAAGCCATTGTCCAAGCCACTGATGCCGTCACTAAAGGGAAATGGAAGCCCGTTGCGTGTTGGCATAACTGCGGTGGGCGCTGCGTCAATAAAGCGTTGGTGGTCGATGGTGTAGTGGTTAGGCAAAAAACCGATGACGTGGTTGCCGACTCGCCTGATTTTCCACAGCAACGCGGTTGCTTGCGTGGGCGCTCTCAGCGTAAGCAAGTTTTTGGTGCAGACCGCTTAAAATACCCAATGAAGCGCAAAGGGTGGGCTCCGGGTGGCGGTGACAAAAGCTTACGTGGGCGTGACCAATGGGTGCGGATCAGTTGGGATGAAGCCCTTGGTATTATTGCCACTGAGACAAAACGTATTAAAGAAATATACGGTAAGGAATCTATTTGGATCACCGGTGGAAACGGTGTTGATATCCAAAACGTGTACGCTAAAGCAGGCGGCTTTGTGGGGGATTGGGGAACCACCTCATGGGGGGCTTGGTTTGAAACACCTGCTCACCTCGGTTTATTGGAAGGGTTTTATACTTTCGGTACCAATGACCGCTTTGATATGCGTAACTCGCAACTTATTGTGATGTGGGGCGCTAATCCGGCATGGAGCAGCCCGGGTAGCCCAACTTATAACTATTATCAGGCAAAAAAAGCGGGTGCGCGTTTTATCAGTATTGACCCGAGTTATACCACGACAGCGGAATTAATGGATGCAGATTGGTACCCAATTAATCCGGGTACTGACCATGCGCTGGCACTGGGTATTATGTCTGCGCTTTTGGAAATGGATAGCCCAGATAACCCATTAATTGATTGGGAATTTTTACGCCGTTGTACCGTTGGCTTCGATGAGAAAAATATGCCTGCGGGTGCTGACCCGAAAGGCAACTTCAAAGATTATTTATTAGGCACGTATTCCGGTGAACCAAAAACCCCTGAATGGGCAGCGAATATTTGTGGCTTATCAGTGGCAGACATTCGTACATTGGCACGTGAAATTGGTGGAACAAACCGTGTTGCATTACTAACAGGTTGGGCACCTGCACGTATCCATAATGGTGAAGGATGGGTTCAAGCATTCTCCACATTAGGTTTTATGACTGGGCATATGGGGCGACCAGGGCGCATGACAGGGGTGAGTTGCCACTTTGCCGCGGGCAATAATGGCACACGCTTAGTGATGGCTGGCGCAAGTGGTTTACCTTCAGTGCCTAACCCTGTGAGCTTGAAAATCAACCACAATGAGCTTAACCGAGCGTTGCTGGAGAAGAAATTCCGCCAGCGTGGGGTGGGCGATGTGGATGCAAATATCCAAATGATCATTCACCCGTTCAATGCGACGTTACAAACGCGGGCGAATATTACCCAAAGTATTGAAGCCTATAGAAAAGATGTCGAATTAATCGTGACAGCTGCTTATGTTCCACATACCTGCGCAAAATACTCCGATATTGTTTTGCCTGTCACGACCGAGTGGGAACGCGATGGCACTATCTTAAACCCAAGTAACCGTGAAGTTATTATTGCTGCCGTGAATGTGACTCCACCACTTTATGAAGCAAAAAGTGACCAATGGATTGCCAAAGAACTGGGCACACGCCTTGGGATAGATGTGGACGAAGTCTTCCCTATTTCAGAAAAACAGCAGTTTTTCAATAAGCTCAATGGGGCAACTATTATCGGGGAAGATGGCCAGACTAAAGAACCTCTACTTACCATCACCCAAGCAGATATTGATGAATGGCAAGTTACAGGGAAACCACAGCAAGGCCGTTTAACGCTGAATGAATTCCTGACGGTAGGTAAATACCAAGTACAACGTACAGAGGGTGACAATTACGGCTATATCGCCTATGAGGACTTTATTCGCGACCCGCAAGCTAACCCACGCCCAACCCCAAGTGGTAAATTTGAAATTTATTGCCAAACATTGGTGGAAAAAGCCGATGAATGTGGTTGGACCAAATTGCCACCAATCCCTGAGTACATTCCTTCTGCGAGTGGTTATGAAGCCAGCTTCAAAGACTTCGCTAAAAAAGAGAAGGGGGATTACCCGTTCCAAATCTACAACCCACACTATTTACGCCGTTCACACAGTACTTTAGATAATGTGCCGTGGTTACGTGAGCAGTGGCCAAGCCCGATTTATATCAATGCATCTGATGCTAAACGCTTAGGGATTAAGCATGGTGAAACGGTATTAATTACCAGCCCTCATGGGAAGATTGTTCGCCCAGCGCTTGTCACACAAACCATGAAACCGGGTGTCGTGGCTTTACCTCATGGTAGCTGGACGGATGTCGATGAAAAAACAGGGATAGATATGGCGGGTGCAGATAATACGCTGACGATCCAAGTTCCGACGGGGTTAGGCACATCAGGGTGGAACACGATGCTATGTAACATCGAAAAATGGGACGGTGACCAGCTAGTTCCTGATGTTGCCATTCCACAGCGTATTATTTTTTAAGGGGCGATAAATAATGGATAAACAAGTCGGATTTTATATCAATGTTGCCGCCTGTATTGGCTGTAAAACCTGCGTTGTAGCGTGTAAAGACAAAAATGACCTTGAGGTTGGGCGTAATTTTCGCCGCGTATACGACATCGAAGTGGGGGAATACCCCCGTCCGCGCCGTTGGCATTTATCGATTGCGTGTAATCACTGTGATGACCCGCAATGTGTTAGCCACTGCCCAACAACGGCAATGCACAAACGTGAAGAAGATGGTGTTGTCTTAGTCGACCACGATAAATGCGTCGGTTGCCGCTATTGCACATGGGCTTGCCCATATGAAGCTCCGCAATTTGATGCAAGCATCGGCATGATGACCAAGTGTGATACCTGCATTGATTTACGCGAGCAAGGGGGGAACCCGATGTGTGTTGATTCCTGCCCAATGCGTGCGATTGAATTTGGGCTCATCAGTGAGCTGCGTAAAAAATATGGCACGAATGCAGATATTGATGGTTTGCCAAGTTCAAGTATCACCAAACCCAACCTCGTTGTTGGCACGAAAGGATAAGGAGAATTATCATGCATGAATTTCCATTGGTGATTTTCACCTTATTTATGCAGGCATCCGTTGGCTGCTTGGTGGTTTCACTGTTGTGCTCTTGTCGCATATTAGAAGGAAGTGAAAAAACACAGCTCCTTAAAAAGCCTGTTGTGGCGAGCTTTGTTTTAGGGTGCGTAGGGTTATTGGGCTCGTTGTTCCATATGGGTAATCCATTACATATGTTTTACACCATGGTGCATGTTTCTAGCTCTTGGATGAGCCGTGAAGTGTGGGCAACCGCGATTTACATGGCACTGTTATTCTTAAGCACAGCTTTGTTGTTACTCAAAAATAAAGCGAATAATGCATTGCTAGTTCTCAGTGCCATCGCAGGTTTAGTGTATATGTACGCAATGTCAGCACTGTACGCAAATACACTCTTTAACCTTTGGGGTGGCTTATTTACTTACGCCAGCTTCTTTGGGGCTGTGTTATTGGTTGGCGGTGTGATTGCGGCTTCATTGCTAGTGGGTGGCCTGCGTTCTTTGGGTAAAGAAGATCAACTTAAGCGTGTGGTTAAAACTTCATTGGGTGTGGGTGTAATGGGTATCTTATTGATGCTACTCGGTGCATTATCATTATTGAGCAATATCGGTGAGCCAATTTATATGGGTATGACTCCGCGTGAATTGCCTGAAGGATTACTTAGCCTGAGCATTACCCGTGTGGCGTTAATCGCGGTAGGCATTTTGTTTGTTGGGCGCTTATTATGCCAAAAATCAAGCCAATCAACGAATGCTACGCTGGTGATGTCATTTGCTGCATTGTGTATTTTTGTTGGTGAAGGTGTTGGTCGTATCGTATTTTTCTCTCTCGGAGGCTAATTTTAACCCTTGAGTTATTGGAAATCCGAAGGCAACCCTTCAGATGGAGGTTGTTGACAAAGCAGGATAAAAGCGTGGTTTTTCCTGCTTTGTGTTATCAGCCGAAAATCAATAAATTGATTTTCCTTTGTTTTTTTCAAAACCTACCCAACCTGCATCCAAACCTAATTGGTTTGTCCACAGTCTGAAATCCGAAGGCAACCCTTCGGATTTTTATTTATTTTTTTTGACCTAAAAAAAGAATAATAACTAATAATTTAATTAGTTAGGCATTTTTATTATAAAAAATAGCGTAAATTTGGTTGATTATTACTAATGATTATAATTATCATTACTGATCTTAATCTTCTTTGTTAACTCGCCTTTTATGAACTTGAAAACTCGCAAACTACTTTTGCCATTGGCAATTTCTGCTTCATTGATTTCTCACTACGCTTTCGCGGCCGATAACGCTAAAAATGACCAAATCACCGTCACGGGTAACTGGCTTGAAAATACCGAAGACAGCGAAGTGGTATTTAACCATCCCGGTGCACGAACCGTTAAAACACAACAACAAATTAAAGAAACGGGCAGTGAGACCATTGCGGATGCACTAAAAGGCATTCCCGGTGTTCAAGTGCGTGAAAGTAATGGAACAGGGGGAAGTGATGTTTCCTTAAACGTTGGTGTACGCGGTTTAACCTCACGTTTATCGCCGCGTTCAACGATCCTACTTGATGGAATGCCGTTGGCGGCAGCGCCTTATGGTCAGCCACAACTTTCCATGTCGCCACTCTCGTTAGGCAGTATTGAATCCATTGATGTTATCCGTGGAGGGGCATCTGTACGTTATGGGCCACAAAACGTAGGTGGAGTGATTAACTTTGTGACCAAGCCCATTCCAAAGGCGTTTGGTGGTGGGGTAGCGGTACAAACTCAAGGAGCGAAAACCGGCGGGTTAAAGACCTTAGTGGATGCTTCATTAGGTGGCTCTAAAGCAGATGATTCCGCAGGTGCCATGATCCTGTATTCAGGTTTGCATGGGCAAGGCTATCGCAAAAGCAACGATAATACCGACATTGATGATTTTATGTTGAAAACCCGTTATGCCATTACGGATAACGACGAGCTATTAGCGAATTTTCACTATTATCACGCGATGTCTGGAATGCCGGGCGGGTTAACCCAAGCTCAATATAATGCAGACCCGTTCCAATCAACACGACCATATGACCGTTTTGAAGGGAATCGCCAAGATATGTCATTGAAATATAAGCATGAAGAAGATGACAAACAATTCGAATTAATGACGTGGTTCAGCAAAAGCTACCGTGGCAGTTATATTGAAAGCGACCATAAAGACAAAGCCAACGAAAGGCGTCTGGTTTCTTACCCGCGGCACTATACCGCGTATGCCATTGAGCCAAGTTATTCTCAACTCTTCCGTTTTGATAACATGTCCCATGAAGTGACCGTAGGCTACCGTTATTTAAATGAAACCGCTGATGAAAAAGCCTATCGCTCAAATTGGTACCAAGCTGGCACACAAAATACACGTCCAAGCACCAATGACTACTACCAGCATACCTCAGGCGGGACAGAAGCGCATGCGATTTACCTCGATGACACCATTGATGTCGGCAACTGGACTATCATTCCGGGTATTCGCTACGAAAACATCAATATTCATTTAAACGACAGTTTTAAAAATCAAAACCGCAGCAAACGTTACAGTGAACCACTTCCTGCACTGGCGGTGATTTACCATATTGATGATGAGTGGAAATTATTTGCTAATGCCAGCACCTCATTTGGTAGCTTGCAGTACTTCCAATTGAATACGAAAGGGGTTGGCAATTCGCCAGCTAACGGGTTAAGTGCAGAAAAAGCCCATAACTACGAAGTGGGCACAAAATATGACAATACAGCGCTCTCTTTAGAAGCGACTTTATTCTATATCGATTTCGATGACCAACTTCTTTATGTTGAAAATACAACCGGTTGGACTAACTTAGGCGCGACGACTCACCAAGGTGTTGAGCTAGCGGCAAGGTACAATTTAGCTGATCTCACTGATGCGCTTGATGGTGTGAGTGTGTATAGCACTTATACCTATACTAAGGCAGTCAGCAAGAAAGGGGATTTCGCCCATAAAGACTTACCGTTCTATTCACGCCAAGTGATCACCGCAGGTAGCCGTTATGAAACAGGCAATTGGGTGTGGAACCTAAATACCTATGCGCAATCAACTCAGGAATCACCAGGGACAACAAGCCATTATGTAACCGAACCAAGTGCAGATGGTCGTTATGGAACAATACCCGGTTATATGGTGTGGGATGCTCGCGGGGAATACCACTTTGGTAAAAGTTTGTCTGATTTAACGCTATCCGCTGGTATTAAAAACTTATTTGATCAAACCTATTTTACTCGTTCGACGGATAACAATTATGGGATCTACGTCGGGCAACCGAGAACATATTATGTTCAAGCGTCGGTGAAATTTTAATTAAGATAAGGCAGGATGATGATAAATCGATTTATCAATAAATATTGCTTATTTGGGGTGTTGGGTATGTTCTGTGCAGCGACGAGTTTCGCTGCACCTATTACAGTGACCGATATCGCGGGGCGGGACGTTACCGTTAATGCCCCCGTTTCACGGGTGATGCTGGCGGATAGCCGTGTGCTGGTGGCATTGAATATCTTGCACCCACAAACCCCATTAAAAGGCATTGTTGCTTGGGATGATGCACTTATCAAAAAAGCGCCCGACTTAAGCGCGGCGTACAGTAAAAAGTTTCCTGAACTGAGCAAGATTCCTGTTTTTCCAAATCCTTATACAACTGACTTTAGTGTTGAAAAAGCTTTGGTAGCTCAACCAGATTTACTGATTTTTGATATCGGTTTGAAAAGTAAGTTGACGGAAAGTGGCACATTGTCGTTACTGGAAAAAAGCGGTCTGCCTGTTATTTTTATCGACTTTCGCCAATACCCGCTGAAAAATACCATGCCAAGTATGACATTATTAGGCCAAGTGTTCGGTGAAACACAGCAAGCGGAGGCATTTAACCAGTTTTATCAAAAAAGATTGGATTTGATCCGCAGTAAAGTGGCAACGCTCGATAAAGGTCAACGCCCAAGTGTGTTTATCGAAAGAGCCGCGGGGATTTCTGGTGAAGATTATTGCTGCAAAACCTTTGGAAATGGCAATTTTGGTGAGTTTGTTGAAACGGCAGGGGGAAATAACCTCGGTTCACAGTGGTTCAGCACTGGAATGGGCGGTGAAATTAACGAAGAGCAGTTAATCCACAGTAATCCTGACTATTATTTAATGACTGCCGCGGATTGGGACAGCACACGTAAAGGCAGCTCTTCAGTGCCTTTAGGGTATACGGGCGATAAAGCTAAATCGCAGGCTAGGTTAACCAAGCTGATGGAGCGCCCTAAGCTACGCTCATTAGCGGCATATCAAAACAAACAGGTTTTAGCGCTATACCAGCAATATTATGATACCCCGTTTAATATTATTGCGGTGGAAGCGATCGCGAAGTTTTTACATCCAAATTTATTTACCGAACTCGACCCACAAGCGGATAGCGATTATCTGCACAAAACCTTTACAGCATTAGAGGGCGATGGTGTGTTCTGGGTTAAAGCTGAGTAAAAGTTGCCTTCTTTATTGGCCTGCTTGAGTGTAAAAGCAGGCCAATATTTTGATAATACTAATCTGAATTAATTATGCTTTTTTGACCACAGGTAACATAATTTTCGATGGGTATTTTTGGGAAATGTGAATACTATTATGTGCCACTTTCCATGTTCTATCCCCTGCAATAGTTTCCCCTGTATTGGTGTTGAAATCATATTTGGGAAAGTTGCTACTGGAAATGTCTAGTCGAATACGGTGTCCTTTCACAAAACGGTTAGCGCAAGCAAACGGTTTGATTTTAATTTCAATCACTTCATTAGGGGTTAACAAGTTTTTTTGCTCATACCCTTTATGAAAACGGCAGCGGAAGATCCCATCGGTAATATTCATTGCATAACCTTGCGGGTAATCTTCACTAGGCGGGTAAATATCGATTAATTTAGCTGTAAAATCAGTATCTAAAGCATCGCTGCTCACCCACAATGACACTTCAATATCACCTGCCAAACAAATATCTTCTTGTAAAATCTCAGTTTCAAAAACCAAAACATCAGAGCGAGCAGAAAGTGGCAGGTTATTTTGTTGGCTGCCAAAAAAATCAGGCAGTTCACGTTGGTCGAATGCACCACCCCAAAAGATAGGTTGGCCTGATGTTAAAGCACCACCGATAGTTGGAACGGGGTTCTTAGGGTCATAACAATAGGATATTGTTGTTTGCTTAGAGGACTCTTCACGCTGGAGAGATTGATTTTCCCAGAGGAAAAAAGGGGTATTTTCAACATTGGGTAATGGCCACTCTTGATGGTGAACCCACTCACCGCCATGTTCTAAACGCCCCTCGTGATTGAGTTTACCGCTACCGCCACCCATCATGAAAAAAGTGATATCTTGCTGCTGTTTTGGTGGGTTAAGGCCTTTTAAATGTGTTTCAAACCATGCTAAGCGGCATGCTAACCAATTTTCACTGACATTGTGGTCAAAGGCGGCCACTTTACCAAATTCAGCATTACCGCTATGGGTAACATTTCGGTCACCATGCAACCAAGGGCCCATGATTAATTTCTGTGGCGATTGTTTTGTTGTGGTGAATGCACGGTAGTTATCTAATGTCGAGCTGACATAGGCATCATACCAACTGGACATAAATAATACGGGAATATCGGGGATCTGGTCGTAATAGCCTTCTGCGTAGATACCGATTTTTTTCCAGTAATCGGTAAAACACTCCTCTTCCCATTGCTCGAACAGATAAGACTCATATTCAGGCACATGCGTTAGTAATGTATGCCCTTGGTGCCATGGCATAGCAGCAAACCAGTGGTGGACATTCTCTTGTGATAACGCCGTTGAAACCGTGGAGGATTGTTGAGCGATAGGGCTGAGTTTCGCTTGTTTAAACGCCCAAGTGGCTTGTTTGAGCTCAAAAGCACCCCCTTGGCGAATACCACACTGAAATGCATTAGCAAAACCACCGGAATCTAACACCATGGTCGATAAGCCTGGTGGGTTCAAACAGGCCATCGCTAATTGTGTGTGCGCGGCGTAAGACAGCCCCATCGAACCGATTTTTCCGTTACACCAAGGTTGATTCATAATCCATTGCAACGTATCGAAGCCGTCCTCTGCCTCATTAATATATTTAGTGAATTTGCCTTCTGATTCATAACGGCCACGACAGTCTTGATAAATAACAATAAAGCCCGCATGGGTGAAACAACGCGCCATCTCTTGACGCGTTATTTGGCGCCCTGTAACTGTTTTTTCAGAACGGGAAGGGGCCGTTTTATCATAAGGTGTGCGTTCAATAATCACAGGGCAAGGTGAGCCCTCAGCTCCCTGTGGAAAATAGACATCCGTTGAAAGGGTGATTCCATCACGCATAACAACGCGGAAATTCTTCATATCCATACGGCTAATATCCTATGGTGACTGCGATAGTGAGTAAGCCAATACCAACAGCCATAAAAATTAAAAATAGCGGGAAAATATATTTTGCCCAAGTTGTCCAGCTAACACCTGCGGTGGCTAAAAAGATAAGCAACCCACTGGAGGTAGGGGTGATCATATTGGTCAGCCCATTACCCATTAAAAAAGCGAAAACAGTCGTTTGTGGGGAGACGCCTGAAATTTCACCTACAGGGCCTAAAATAGGCATGGTGACAGCGGCTTGCCCTGAAGTCGAAGGGATGGCGACGTCTAATAATAATTGGGAAATAAACATGCTATATGAGGAAACATAAGCCCCATGGTTACCCACTAAACCAACCAGTTGGTGAATAATCGTATCGAGAATTTTCCCTTGGGAAAGAATGATTTCAACAGCGGTTGCAAGCCCGATAAGCACACCTGCAATCAGCACTTTTTTCATTCCGCTGACAAATGCATCTGCTGCTGCGCTGGCTGTTAGGCCACTGCAAAAAGTTAAAACTACGCTTAAAAATAAATAATAAGCGGATAAATCATTATTCTTCCAATGCCAGCGATTAGACGCATAGACTAAAAAAGCCACGCCAATGGCTAGCACGATTAACATTAACTTATGGCGGCTCGTTAGTGCGCTTGACTGGCTATTTTCTTCAACGATATAGCGGGTTAATGTGGTTTTACGGATACTGTAAAAGACAAACAAAATGCCTAAGCTGATAAAAATAAAGTAGGCGGCAACCCGCATGCTTAAACCGCTGAATACGGGCAGACCAACTAGCGGCTGAGCAATGGATAAAGCATATGGGTTAGTAATCGATGCGAGGTAACCCACTTTAACGGCGATGGCAACAATCGCAAGGCCGATAAGTTCATTAAGCCCAACACGTTTCATCAACGCTATCACCATCGGGATCACCAAAAGGTACTCTTTGGCTAACCCCATAAAAGTACTTCCCATGGAGAAAACGATCATTAAAAAAGGGATTAATAAGTAAATATTGCCTCGAGTAACATGCAATAGCCTTTCAAGCCCTGATTCGATTGCCCCAGTTTTATTGAGGATCCCAAACATCCCCCCAATAAACAGCACCATATAAATGAGGGGCGATTGCTTAATGATCCCCTCTGGAATGGCTTTAAATAGTTGGATTAAACTGACGGGAGCCGCTTCATTTTCAGCGGGCTTTTCGGTTCCTAAGATTTGCTCAAAGTTCACTTCTTTAGAAATTGTTTGATAGGAGTCAGGAATGACTTTTTTACCGTCGCGTTCATATTGCCCAGACTCAACAAAATAGGTCATTAAAAAGGCAATAATTACGATGGTTAACATCACTAAAACGGGGTTCATCTGCCAACCTGGCGATGCACTTTGCTTAAGGGGTTGTGTTGTTTGCATGGTGTAGTCTCTTTTATTGGTTTAATTATTAGGGATAAAACCGAGTTGCCTCGAGATACGTAAAGCGGACTGAAGAAGTTGTTCTGTCATTTCTTTTTCTTTTTCATCAGAAAAACGGCTAAGAGGTAGGCTGATGCTGAGTGCTGCAATGCAATCCCCATTTTGCGTAAAAATCGGAGCTGCAATTGCACCAATTCCGGCTGTTAATTCCCCACGCGTAATGGCAAAGCCCCGAGAATGTATATCTGCGAGTGTTTGGGAAAGAGAAGGGTTTTTTATCGTAAACTGGGATTGCACATCTAAGGGTGAATAGGCAAGTAAGACCCTTCCTGAGGCACCTGAACCGAGGGCACGACGATTACCCGCTTCACTACGAACTTGGAGTGATTGCCCTGATGGTTTATGTAAAACCTGAAGCACTTCATCGTTATCGCGTATACGCAGCTGAATGTTTTCATCAAAGCGTTGACGCAGCTGTTCTGCTTCAATGTCAGCCACTTGGATATAGTCAATTTGTTGACGTGCGCAATTGCCTAAGCTTAATAATTGATGCCCTAAATGATAGGTGACGGGGCTTTCATTTTTCTGCACAAAATGTCGGTTTTCTAATGTGCAGAGTAAACGGTAGACCTTAGATTTGTTCATACCGGATAAACGCGCGAGTTCGCTTAACCCAAGGTTATTTTTCTCACCTAATAACATTAGGATCAAAAGGGCATCATCAACAGCCGTCACAATATTATCTTTCATGCTAACCTCAATCGGTTTATACAGTAAACCACTGGTTTATATAATAAAATTAGCATGGAGAATAACAAAAAAGGATTCAAGGGAGTTGTTAATAAATTGTGAGGTGAGTAAGGGTTTTTAAAATGAAATTTATACCGAAACTAGGAAGTATAGTGATGTATTTTTAAATAAAACAATAAGTTAATTTCACTTGGAATAGAAAGGCAATTTAAGGGCGGTTCGAGAGAATAAAATATGTCTGATGACCAAATCGCCCCAAAATACCCGTTATCTGGTTCGCCTAGTAAAATTGATCATGGCGCCTGCGATAATCAACGTGACACCAATTAATTGCAAATAGGCATTTTGGCTTTGTATTCCATTAACCATATCTATTACTAAGCTTGATATCATTTGGCCGCAAATGGCGAGTACAGATGTTAACATCACCCCTAAAAGTGGCAAAACATAGCTATTGATGACGACAAAAAAGGCGCCGATTATCCCTCCAACGAAGGCAATTATCGGAATATCGTTAAGGTTACATTGATATTGGTTTAGGCTTAATACAATGACCGTTAAGAATAAAAAGCCAATTACGTGATTAATTAAAGCGCTATAGAACGCATTGTGGTGCTGAGCGAGTTTGCCGTTGAGTGTTCGACTCGTCACGATGCACACACCATTGAATAACGCGATGAAAATATAGAGTGTCATTTTGATTATTTCCCAATAATTAACAAGCTACTACCACTAATTAATAACACGCACATTAGAAGATCCTGCTGCGTAATTTTGCGCTTTGTTACGCCAAACCAGCCAAAAGCATCCACCAATAAACTGAACAATATTTGCCCTGTGATCATTAAAATAATGCTGCCAGAGAGTGAAAGGGGGCTGTTCACCGTAATTGCAGCAAGCAATACCGTAAAGCCACCCGGGATCCCCCCGAGGTACCACAGTATTTTGCCTTTTGTTGCTGGAGCTTTGGGTTTTCGCTTTTTTACGGAAAACAGATAAATGATCAATGAAAATAGTGAGCCGATAGCATGGGTGATCCATGAAGCGGTTAGTGGCGAGGTAAAAAGCGATAAATAGCTGTTTGCCATAATCATTAAAGATAATAAAACGCCAGAGGTTAATGCCATTAACGATAAAATATACTTATTATTCATGATGATAAGACTTATGAAATTGAGTTGTGTTTCTATGGCGATAAGGTATTCTGTTTTTAGTTCCGCATCAAGAAAACACACTGTTTGCTTTTGGTTGACAATAAATGGGTTTATCAATGGATAATATGAATGCGTTTCCTATTTTGATTGCAGTTGCGGATGCTTTAAGCCTGACAAAAGCAGCAAGTTCATTGAATATGACAAAATCAGGAATTAGCAAAGCTATCAAAGAGGTTGAGGATGCATTAGGCATTAAATTGTTTCACCGAACCACCCGAACGGTGAGTTTAACGGAGGCAGGGGAAGCCTACATCAGCTATATTCGCCAGTCATACCAATTGGCCATAATGGCAAAGGATGTCGCATCACAATTTAGCGATAAAACAACGGGGACATTACGAATTTCTGCACCGATGTCATTTGGTACATTGCACCTTGCAAAAATGCTTCCGCTGTTTATGAACCTATACCCCGAACTTAACGTTGAATTATTTTTTGATGACAAAGTGACGGATTTGATTGCCGATGGATATGATATCGCTGTGCGTATTGGTGAGCTGCCTGACTCTTCTCTTATAGCGCGTGAATTATCCCCTTGCACCAGTGGTTTATATGCATCAAAAGGCTATTTAGCGCGGTTTGGTACGCCAAACAAAGTGGCGGATTTACGTGAACACAATTGCATGTCTTATTCATTTTATCAAGCAGGGCAAGAGTGGGTATTTTACCAAAAAGGTAAAAAATTTAGCCATATACCGAAAGGCTCGTTTCGGGTAAACAATAGCCAAGCTTTAATTCAAGCGGTGAAAGCCGATATTGGGATAGCGCTGTTGCCGCATTTTATTACGATGATTGATGGTGATGATGAGCTGGTTCCATTACTCACGAATTACCAATTACCCAATCATTATATTTATGCAGTTTATCCCGAAAAAGAATATTTACCCCGCAAAATTAAAGTATTTATTGATTTTTTACAGGCTCAGTTTGCACAGGGCAGTGAATACCAGCAGCGTATTAAAAGTTAAGCTGATAGAAAGTGAGTATTCATTGATTGTCTGCTCATGTATTGCTATTAATGAGCAAACAAATATTGGCTTTCTTTGCGATAGGTAAAATAAATGAAACTTGCACTCATTGGCTCAGGCAAAATAATCATGATGGCGCTAGATGCGCTAAAAACAATGCAAGGCATTGAATTAGTGGCGTTGTGTGTTAGGCCAGAAAGTGTCGAAAAAGGTGAAATACTTCGCCAGCAGTTTGGTATTGCGAAACTTTACACCGATTATCATTCATTATTACAAGACGATGAAGTCGAAACGGTTTATATCGGATTACCAAACCATTTGCATTACCAATATACCCAGCAAGCACTGATGGCGAATAAGCACGTTATTTGTGAAAAACCGTTTACGCCGCACTGGGAACAGCTGCAAGCATTAATTTTATTATCTCAGGAGAAACAACGCTTTTTATTTGAAGCGATTACCTCAATTCATACACCTGAATTTGCAGTTATTAAACAAAATATCGGTAAAATCGGCGAAATAAAGGCTATTCAAGGTAATTACTCACAATATTCGAGCCGTTATAATGATTATCTACAAGGGCGTGTTCATGGTGCATTTGACCCAAAGCAAGCGGGCGGGGCGCTATATGATATAAACCTCTATAACATTTATTTATTGGCCGCATTAATGGGGAAACCAGAGAGCAGTCAGTATATTTGCAATAAAGGGTTTAATGGCATTGATACGTCGGGGATATTCACTGCGCAGTATGCGACGGCAACAGCGTCTTGCGTGGGGGCAAAAGACTCCGCCAGTCCCGGTTTTTTCATTATTCAAGGAACAAAAGGCTATATCCAAATTCAGGGGGCACCGAGCCTTTGCTTGAACGTGGAAGTGTGCATCGAAGGTGAAACATCCACCGTGATCCGCGATGAGTCTATCAACCATATGATTTATGAGTTTGCCTATTTTCGTGATCAAATCGCTTCGAAAAATCGCCAGCAAAGTGATGAATTATTGGCATTAGCATTAAGCGTGTCTAAAATTCTCACCGAAGCACGCGAAAATGTCGGTTTAGTATTTGAATAATGGATAAAAATTGGCAGTTTGGTGATAAGAGAAGCAAGCTGCCAATTCCTGTATATTTAAAATGAATACAATGAACTCACCGATTCACCAAGCTTTTTCGCCAATTCAGAAGATGCATACCTGTCCATCACCACTTCAATATAAGCTGCATTATCAGACGATTGGGCCGCGTTAATCGCAGCGTCAAGCTCATCACAGCTGCTGACTCGTTGGCAATACCAATCTTCGCAGCCTAATGCATGGGGTAATTGAGCATAATTCCATTGCGGTAAATCGTTGTAATAGGTTTCAGGATCTTTGCAAAGTAACCTTTCGATTAAATAGCCATCATTATTAAGCACAAAAATAATGGGTTTTAAGTTAAAACGGGCAAATTGGCAGATCTCTTGTGCAGTCAGTTGATGTGAACCTTCTCCAGTAACCAGAATGATGCGCCGATTAGGTGCTGCTAAGGCGGCACCAAAAGCGGCGGGTGTCGCCCAACCAATTGAACCCCATAAGGTTTGGTTATGAAACTGGGCATTTTTAGGCAGTAAAGCAAAACCTAAGCCCATTGATGCCGTACCTGTTTCTGCGATGATGATATCGTCTTCACGGAACAGGTTTTCGAGGCGAGGATAAAGATATTCGGCCGTAATTTTACCGTGTTCGTTTTGAATGGGAGCGCCTAATCCCTCGGCTTGGATTACCGTATGATTCAGCGCGGGCGCAAGCTTATTTAACTGATTAAGTACATCTTTCATATAGACTTGTGGATAAACCGCGGAGCCAACAATAACGCGGTCTGACAGAATATTAATACGGTTTTTACTGTTTATTTTTGCGGTGAAACTGCCAGAGTTAAAATCAGTTAATACCGCGCCAATACCGATTAAACAGTCACAACTTTCGACAAAATCGGCGACTTTAGGGTTCATTAAGTGCCCATTATACAGCCCAACATAGGTTGGGTTGGACTCGCTCAAAATGCCCTTATCCATAAACATGGTAGTGTAAGGTAACCCTGTTTTATCAATCAGTGTTTGTACTTGCGGTGCAAGGCCTAAGCGTGCGGTTAATATTCCCGGAACAAAACAGGCTTGGGTGGATGCGTTTAATTTCTCTAAGATAGCCGTTACCGCCGCAGACAGGGATTCACTATTACTTTTAGGAATAGCGGGTTTGTCCACATTTTTATCTGCCATAACGGGCATAATGGCATAGTCAGAAGGGAAGCCTAAGTAGACAGGGCGACGTTCTTGTAACGCGGTTGTAATTAAACGTTCAGTTTCAGCGATGCAGTTTTCAGGCGTTAAAATCGCGTGGGCACAGCTTAAATGCTGGCTCATTTGGTAAAATACATCAAAATCGCCATTTCCCAATGTATGGTGAACTAATCGATGATTTTTTTGCACACCACTTGCAGGCATGCCAACTAAATGAAAAATAGGCAAATGCTCAGCATAAGCACCTGCGATGCCATTTAAGGCACTTAATTCCCCAACGCCAAAGGTGGTGGAAAGAGCCGCAACACCTTTTATACGCGCATAGCCATCAGCGGCGTATGACGCATTGAGTTCATTGCAATTACCAATCCAGCGCATCGATTTATTTTCACAGACCGCGTCTTCAATTGGGAACGCGTAATCCCCAGCAACGCCAAAAACATCGTTGATACCGATTTCTTGTAAGCGATTTAAAACATATTCGATGACAGTCATTATATTGACTCCTATTAATCACATTAGATGATAATGTTGTTTAATATTATTTTTAGCGTATATATTTCTTAATAGGAAATCATTTATAATCATTCTAGCTATAACTAAAAATTATGGGTGAGGTATGGATATTCGTTCGTTACGCTATTTTGTTGAGGTTATTCAGCACAATGGGTTTAGTCGCGCGGCAGAACAATTGTTTGTCACCCAACCTGCCATTAGCCGCAGTATTAAAAAGCTAGAGGATGAGCTGGGTTATACCTTGCTAATCAGGGAGAACGATGGCGTCAGGTTGACGGATGAAGGGCGGATTTTGTTGGCTCACGCAAAGCAAATTTTGGCGCAATTTAAAAGTATGGAACAGGCATTAAAAGAAAAATCAGGGCCATTAACGGGGGTCTTACCTGTTGGACTACCCCCTGTGATTGCATCGACTTATTTTGCCGATATCATTATGGCATTCAGCCAACGTTACCCCCAAGTGGAACTAAAAATCCTTGAGTTAGGAACAAGGAAAATGCGTGATGCCATGTTAAACGGTGAGGTAGAAACTGCGGCTGTGATGCTCCCATTTGATGATGACCGTTTCGATTTGCATATTTTTTCAACCGACCGACTAATGCTATTAGTCAATGAGCAACATCCTTTAGCAAAACGGGATTACGTGAAGTTTGTTGAACTCGTCAAAGAGCCATTTATCTTCTTTTCTGATGATTTCCTGATTAATGAGCTTGTTATTAGTGCCTGTGGGATTTATGGCTATAAGCCCGTAATTTCAGGGCGCAGTAGCCACCTTGATTTAGTCACCGCGATGGTGAGGGCTGGCGTCGGGATAACATTGCTTCCAGATAGCATGTGGCGTAAAACGAGTTTGGCGGGGTTATCGATTATCCCTGTGATTGAGCCGATACTTGCATATGACTTAGCCTTAGCCACGCTGAAAAATAACCGGCAGAGCCGCCGTGCAAAAGCATGGCATGATCTTGCATTAAGCATGTTAAAAGAGAACGAATGATAACGTTATATTATGATAAGCCTATTTTATTTAAGAGTTATCCGCGGGTGATTTACGCATATTTTGCGTATAAAGTGCACTAAAAATAACACATTAAATCATGAGAGATGGGCAGATGGCATATTGGAAAGCAGGTAGCGTACCCGAGTTAAAAGGCTTAGAAAGCAAAGAACAAAAACAATTGTTTAAGCAATGTTTAAAAGAGGGTAAAACCCGCCTTGGAGCAAGATATTGGTACTTAAATGGCCTAGTCATACTCCTGTGTATTGCCCTTGGATTTCTATTATTTGCGTTTGAATTATATATCGGTGGTTTTTTAGGTGGCATGATAATTGGCGGGGGAATTGGCTTGCTGTTTGTATTCATTGTGCAAACACCAACGGTTGAAGCTGGGCGAGCTTGGTTACAAGAGCAGGGTTATCCAAAAGCGGAACAGTAACCTTGTTTGAGAAAAAATGGGCTTTTAATGCAATAAAAGCCCAGAGAAATTGCCGCAATAATGTATTTTGATTAGCCTCCTTGCGGATGGCGCAATAACGTATAGCGATAGAGCAGCTGCTTGAAATGATTATCAATCCGTTGGTATTCTGACTCTGCGACGGTCCCTTGGGCTTGCAATGCCTCCAAACGCCTTAACTCCTCTTCTAACGGCATGCCTTGGTTAAAATATTGTCGCGCATTAAAAATAATCGTTTTGAGCTCAGAGCCAGTAATGTAGCTACGGGGTTTGCCGTCTAAACTATCGAGACGAATACTCAACTTATTGAGCTGTTCCATTCCTTGTGCCCATTGATTTAGCTGAGTTTGGGGTAAGGCGTTAGTCTGAATCGTTTGCTGCCATTTATCATTGAAAGAGCTGACGTTGGCTTGTTCACTGTATTGGTCAGCTAAATAATTCACCATATTTAGGCCATATTGTTGCGCCCAAATGGGGGAAAGCGCCCCTAACTCCACCAAATAGCTATCAATAACATTGAGTTTATCGTTGGTAACCTCGGGGCTCTGGGTGAAATTGGGGTGTAGCTGTTGGTCTAATAAAGCGGCAATATCAGGGGTGAATTCTGCAAGTTTAGGGAAAACTTGCGCCATTTCCTGTGAATTGTTCCATGGTGATAATGTATAAAAAACCGCGGCAGATGAAACGCCTGTTATCAGCACGCCGACAAAAAAGCCGATACCAATGCCACGGCGAAAAGAAGGGGGTGCCGATTGCTTCGTCGGTTCAACTTTCGAAGAGAAGGTGGCGTTTGCTTTGATAGCAATCGGCGCGGCTGCTGTGCGTGCGTGAAATGTAGACGGCGCTGTTTTTGGGATATGTAACGGGGTAGAGGGGATAAAGCCGTTTTCAGGCGCATCCGTACTCTCTAAATTGCGGGCTTGGTTGGTGAGCAAATTGTGCAGTTTATCGAGTTGAGTGAGGTGTTTTAATTCTAATGCTTGCAGCTGTTGTTCAATCTTACTTAATGCAGACTCAGCGTGGTACAACGCAGGTAAATCCGCATAAACAGGGGTATTCCCCCGTAACCCAGCAACTAACTGTTGGCTTAAAACCGATAAAATCTCAACGCGTGCGTGGGTTTGTAGCGGCCATAAAGTTTGCCAGTGTTGGGCAAGCAAGTGTTGCAATAGCGCTAACCCTTCACTGAGCCCAGCCATTCCAGATTGGTGCTGGCGGATTAGCGTAAACCATGCCGCAGTTTGTAGGTCGGCACCGTTTTGGCTAAATAACGACAGGCATAACCCATGGGCCCTCGCCCAATCAATATCGGGGCGAGCAGGGTGGAAACGCTTGTTTAATTCATCTTTTAAGGCGGAAAAATCGCTCAGAGTTCGCGGGTCTCCCCCTACATTTAAGGCAGTTAAATCAGAATTCATAGTCACCCCAAAAATCAGTCTTCAAGAAAATTAAATTTGGCTAAATTGTTTTTTTAAATGATGAAGTACAATACGACCGTCAGGAACAAACTCTGTGCCATAACGTATTAGCCCCTGTTGATGCAGTTCTACATCAAGGGTGTAACGCAACGAGCCAAAGGTTTCTTGTGGTAATAACGCCAGTGAGAGCGTTTTAATGCGCGGTTCATATTTCAGGAGCGTAGTGGATAAAACGTCCATAATATTGTGTGCAGTACCGGGGAGGCCTTGGATCATCTTACTCATATCGGGTAAGCCATAATCGGGTAAATGGCGAATACTGCCAGCTCGTGAATTTAAGATGCGCCGAATATTTTCCATGACGGAGATAATAACTTGTTCGTTGGTATCCACCGTATCAATAGGTAATCCCCCCGAAAAATACCCCGTCAGCATTTCGTACAGCGACGGTTGGCTCATAGCTTATAGTTTCCTAATGGGTTTAAGGTCATGCTTTGCTCGGTGAGCACTAACCGGCGCGGGTCATCAGGTAATAGACGTTTTTTCGGGATCACCACGCGCCAGTCATCGGTAATTTTATCTGGGTTATTAAACATGGCTGCAATGGCGACAAATTCGGCACCTTCTTCCATTGGCATATCGACGGCAATGGATTCACCGGGGCGAATACGAATGTCTTTTTGCGCTACAAGAGAACTCTTTAAGATTTCACTGTCTCTATCAAACAAGGTTTCGTAATCACTGTTATCGAAACTATCCGCATTTTTTAGTTGGTAAATCCGGATGACCGTAGATAGCGAAGCTCCATTGTCGTCGGTATTTAGCGCATCACGCGCCACAAAATCCAAATGAACCACTTTAACTTGCTTATAAAAAATGGATTTTGCAACGTTACTTGTGCCATCACTGACCATTTGAGTTAGCCCACATCCCGTTAAGCCGAAAGAAGCCGCTAACAAAATTGAAATACCTGTAGAGGTTAAAAAGCGATTATTTTTCATTGAATTACTCTTATTGTTGAAATCGATAATTGGCATAGTCTTGATGCTGTTGGTGCGCGAAATGGGGCGGTAGGCGCTGATAAATCCCTAACCCGATGGTGACATCGGGGGGAGTACGTTGCGTTGATGCCTGTTTTCTCATAACCGCGGTACGTCCCAGCTGGGCACCTTGATGGGGTTTGGCATTGAGCGTCGCATCAGGCAACAAGTCGCGAGGCAGCGTTAAATTCAAGCGGGCATTCACTCGTGCGCCAAGGTAAACATGCAGCAATGCCATCAGGTCTTGGTAGAGGTTGCCATCGGGTAACCAATCCCGCGCCTCATTAAGATCGCGGGTATAGAGTTGGATCAGTATTTGGCTATTAACATCAAAGGCATATTGGCCTAACACGGGTTTATTACGCAGTGAAATCGGCTGCTGGCAAGACAGCGAGGTACTAGAGGCTAATTCAATTCTGCGTGGGTCATGGGGCTTGATTTTCACCTGCGTATGGGGGGCGAGTAGCTGAACTAACGAAATCACCCCTTCCGCAGTGCGGTTGGGTAAACGCATGGTGCCTAATAAGGCTAAAAAGCGCGATAATGGCGTTTGTACGTGTTCAGCGCAACCGGGGATCCCCAACCCAATCAAGCCATACAAATATTGTGACGTTTCATCTTTTCCGCCCGCTTCATAGGTTGCGGGGTAAGAGTATTTACGCCAAATTCGGTAAAACTGTGTAGTAAGACGATGGTTAAAAATATCTAAAAAGTCAGTCAGCGCCTGAGTACCATCACGATGTTGGGCGATATCATCCAAATAAGCGGTGGGTAATGGCGAGGTCACGCCATACAACCCTAAAAAGGTGGTACGAATACTGGGGGTGTTGCTATTTCGGTAATTGTCATCCTTGTCGACTCCCTTGATTTCTGTAACAGGGAAGCCCATACCACGGTGCGGTCGAAAGCGGATTGGGTCAGTTTTCGGATCTTGTGTACTGCCTAGTGTAGAGGGGGCAACCAGCTGGCAAAAACGATAAAAGTTGATAGCGGGCAGGTTCTCACCTAATGCCTCGATTACCGCAGCAGCTGAGGCGCTTGGTTTTCTGTCCATTGTAAGCGTTGTCCTGTCGGTAAAATGTGGAGAGTCAGTTGGTTAAATAAATGCACGTCGGTATACAACTCAAAGAAGCGATTGAGTAATTCACCAAATAAATGAATATCGCCTTCACCATTGAAGCCATTGCTATCAAGGGTAATATTGATGGCAATCCCGCGTTGTAAAAACCCTTTTTTAAAGCGTTCGATAAGCTGATGTTCAACCTGAACAATGGCGTCCAATTGGCGCTTGTTCATGTCATCATCGCTCCAGTCATAAAGGGCAAGCGTGCCACGTAGCACTTCTGCGTTATCCATCATATTTAAAAAGCTTGCCCCAAGGTGGCTAAGCACTCGCCAATGAAAACGGTCTTCAACCGGGGGGTAGCAAGGTAATGTTGGTTTGCAAAGATTACGCACGCTAACGGGTACTTGTAGGTTTCCTTCGGTTCTATCCAATAATGTGCTTTGTAATGATTTGCGTGGTAATTGGCCATTAGTGCCGGTTATTTGCAGGGAAAGCGTTTGTTTTTCATGCAATTTTTTTACATCGTGATCTTCCCCGCCTAAAATTAACCATGTATTGTGCAACCCTGTGACGCCGCGCTTCACACGGGTGTGAAAATAGTGCGTCGGGGCAGTGTGGCGCAGCATCCCGCCGCGGTGACGGAAACTAGTGAAAGGCACATAATGGACGTCTTGACCGCTAAGAATACCCTGCACCGTATCAACAGAATAGATTTCGGTATAGCCGTCCTGTAATCGCTTAGGCTGCAAAAGATATTCGCTTTCTAACCCATTGACGGTTAAGGGGTCGGCTTCCATATTAAATAAGTTGACCACCGGAACGCAGTTCATTTTGATATTGTCAGTGTTCAGGGTTAAATCGCTGTCCCATTTTGAGTTCAGCACGATATCTAGCTCGAACTCAAGAGTGCCCGCAGGGAGCGTCATCTCGTTAAGCCCATGTAAATCGACAAATAAAAATTTTTGGCGAAAGGTAAAATATTCCAATAACAGCTGATAGCCGCTAAACGTCGTACCGCCTTTGGGCCATAAATGGTCGTCTGCCGCAAACCCGCCAGGTGAAAACCATAGTGGCAGGGTGATACGGTCTGCGGATTGCGGAAGCTTCAAATAAGTGGCATAGATTTGCTTTGTGAATGCAAGATGCAAGGCATAAGCGGTAGGGATATCACCAGCGAGGTAAAATGACAGTGCGCTCAGGTCGATTTGACGCCAATCAACGAGTTTGCTGCATTCAAATTTTAAGTGGATCACCGACAGGCCATTCGGTTCAGTGCCTAAACTCACATTGGTTAAGCTAATAGGTGCTAATTTCAGCTCCCTTGTTGTGCGGTAGCGGCACACGGTTTTTTGTGGGCCGATAGGGCGTGAAAGCACTTCAAAATGCGCAGGGATATGGCTGTTCATACTGACGTTGTCGAGGGCCGGAGTCAGCTCAACAACGGAAAGTGACGGTACAGTTTTCAGGTAATGGGGCCACAATAAGCTGACCAGCCCTTCGGTGAGCTCAGGTAAGTCATCATCAATTTTTTGGCGTAGCTGCCCCATTGAAAAGGCAAAACCCTCAAATAACCGTTCCACAAACGGGTCAGGGGTGCCCACTTTGTCTAAATCGAGCATCGCCGCTCTGTCTGGGTGTGCTTGCGCAAATTCTTTAGCGGCTTCCCGTAAGTAGCGCATTTCTGCATCGTAATAACGCAGGGTCAAATCATCCATTCTTCAATCTCTTTTTTATTAGGGGTACAAAACCAGTGCGCGAACAGGGTCAAGGCGGGTGAGCTCTGCTAATAACTGGCTCATTTGCTGGTTTAAGGCTGTTTTATCCGCGCTATTGCGTTGGGCTTTGCTGCGCAATAAGTGTAATTGGCGGGCTTTTATCTCAAAAATATACTGCGGTTCCCAATGGGCTAATGGCATGTGCTCGGCTTGTTGGTCGAGCTCTTGCAACACATTAAGGGCAAGCTCATGGCGGGAAAATTGCTCAGCTACCCGTGCCATCACTAATTGTAATAACCACTTTTGCCGAGGGGTGCGAATATCAGAGCGGTTCATCAACCACCCTAAGGCTTTTTCGATACCTTGGTTATCGGCTTGGGTTAACGCTTCTTGCTCAAGGGCTAAAATCGACTCTTGGTCAGCTTGTGGCGCATGGTCGGTGGGCATGCTATGCAGCGAGTGGATGTTTTCTTCAAATACCTGCTGTTTAATCCAATTGAGGGTGACATCATCCGCAAAAGGGGTGCCATCTTCCCACGCAAGCGCTTCTAACCCGGGTAAGCGTGTTAAAAACAATTTAAGATCTGCCACAATCACGTCAGCCCAGCCATCCCAAGGCGCAGGGGATTTGCTTAAGGCTTGGTAAAGGTACCACTGCACATCTAACCAAAAATGGTTAACACCTTCAGTAAACAAACGGTCGGCTTGTTCCGCTAACTCAATCCAATTTTGTTGCAGATACAAGCGTTTTAATTGTGCTCTGGCCTCTGAGCGTGGGGGGGCTAAGCGGGTGCAACCTTGCTGACTTTGCGGTGGGGCTTGGTGCAGAGTATCCCAACGAACCGCTTTCATTAAGCGATGCCCAGATAACCAACCATTGGGCTGGTTTCGCAGGTAAGTGGCCAATATTTTGGCTTGGTCGAGCAACTCGCGCCCTGATTGCACAGGGGCTAGAGCACTGCTCGATGCATTGACTGTGGTGGTATGGGCACTGCGTGACTCGTCAGAGCTACGAATATTTTGCGGTACCACACTGTTTGCGCCCCCCGATTGGGCGAGCCGTTTTTCAAGGGCTTTTAACAATGAAGCCAATTGAGGTCGGCTTGCTTCATCCCATGTCGAAAATGCATTCACTAGCGCACTTAATAGGGCGATAATGCGGGTGAACTCTTGTTGGTCGACCTCAGGGTAAAGGGACAGACTATCCAGAACACGTTGCCCTGCTAACCATTCAATTGCCGATTTACGGCTATTGGGGCGAGCAGGAAGTAAGCTTTCTTGGTAGCGAGAAACTAACCCCGCCATTAGCCCTAATGCATCGGCAAAGCCAGATTCCCCTTCTTTGTGTAAGCGCGCCCAAACATAATAAGTGACAACGCGCAGGTCTTTACACTCGGTGGTCAACAGCTTTTCAGCGAGCGTACAAATCAGGTTGGTATCTGCGCCAGAAAGTTTATTCACTTCCTCACGCATAATTTCAAAGTCATCATTGTAGCCGGGGTCTTCCCCAACGGGGGAATCAGGGGTAATTGGCAGCAACCAACGCTCCCAAAGCGCAATTTGTTGTTGCTCTAACTGTTTGGCCTTTTCGAGATCTTCCGCAAAGCAAACGGCACGTAACGAAGTGAGTAGTGGCATGATATTTTCCTAAGCAACTAATCCAAAAAGATTTTTCTAGGCAGCACAAAATTACGCAGGGTTAACAGCGCAAGGGGGCCTTCCCCCATTTCGGTGCGCAGCATAAAGGGCAGGGTATTGCCGTTCTTAGTTTGCCACGACACGGTATAACTGCTGGTGGTGCCTGCATACGGAGCGACTTGGGCGCTTTCCAATAAACGGATCACCCCCCACACGCCGCGGTGGTCTGCCAGTAAACGGGTGCCTGAGGTGGTGCTCATCCAGCGCAGTGACGCACCGGAGGCGATGGTATCCCCTGGCCACACAAAGCGTTGCCACTCGGGGAATTGGTTGTCGTAGGTCAGCGTCTGTTTATCAATCACCAAAATGGTTTGCATCACATCACGGCTGGTGGAGGGGCGAATTTCAAAGTACAGGCGCGCTTCCCCGTTGGCGAACGCCACATCCCCCAAATGGCTTAAGGTATCTAACGCCTTGAGGAACTCAGGGTTAAAGCGCAGCCCTTGGGCGGTGGTGTTGTTAGGTACCCAGCGGTTGCCCTCTTTACGTAACACCCCGTTAAGGCGGGTTTCTAAAAAGCGCTGAATGCGGCCATTATCGGGGCGTAAATATTGCGCCATCAACGGCAGTGAGATTTCGCTCTGGGTATTTTTTAGCGGGTAGCGCCCACCAAACGCGGCGTTCCACTCGTTGACGATGGCATTTTGCCATTCGGCGTTGATGCCCTCGGCGGTCGGGGTAAGCAGTTGCTCCCACGCTTGGTTCATCGGTTGCACCAACAGGGTTTCGCCAAAGCCGCTCCACTCTTGCCCAAGGCTGGCGGCGA
>NZ_JBEBNT010000017.1:0-87135 GCF_040396775.1 Providencia sp. | reverse complement strand
GCGTTCTGCGTACTACTGGTGACCACGAAGTTCACTTCCAGTTACACAGCGATGTTTTCGCAGAGCTGAACGTTATCATCGTTGCTGAGTAATCAATAATGATGATAGGTGTTGTCGATTTATCGATGGCGCCAACAAAAAACACCGGCTAAGTCCGGTGTTTTTTATTTTCTGACATTCCATATTGGCGATTCATTAGTGACTACGGTGTACGGTAGTAACTTCCATCGCTAAGCCTTGCAAAGCTATAGGTTTTCCCATCAGAAGCCGTGGTTTCCAGTAACTGAACTTCCCCTTTCCCATTAGCTTTTAAGCGAACTTTTTGCCCTTGACGTAAATTACTCAACGGCTTTTCAGCTCCTTCAACGCGAGCCATGATAAAGGCGTCGTTAGCTTGTAAATTATTATCACGGAATAATTGCGCCAGAGTTTTCCCTTTTTGAACGCGGTAATTTTGCCACTCGTTTACCGATGGGCGTGTAACTTGCGGCTCTTGTGGCTGTGTTGGTGGTGTTACCGTTGGCGGTTCTGTTGGTGCTGGTTCTATGGGCTCCGGTACAATTTCAGGTTCTGTCGGCATTCCCTCCACATTACCTTCGGGTTCTTGGCCTGATGGTGTCTGAATAGGATCAGGAACGATTTCTGGTGTTGTTGGTGGTGGAATGATAATAGGCTGGTTTTGTGGTGCATTATCCAATGGTTTATCACCCGTTGGCCAAAACAGGGCAACCACGACAACCAGTACTAATACAGCAATGCTATAGAGATGAAATTTAGACAGTTTAACCATCATTCCTCCTTGGCGAGGTAATGTACTAATTAAGGCGTATTTATACGCATACTAACACTGTTTTTGGGTAATTTAAGCGCTTGATACGATTTTTCAGAGAACACTGAGCAAATTCAGACGCCATCAAGGCGTTTTATTATTTAGATTGACGGTTTGGGTTTACCCATAGCAGGGGGACTGCTATTCTTGTTTTTTTATCAAAAACCATATGGGTATTTTCATGGCAAACCAAAATTTTGATTCAGTAGAAGCTCAAGCAAGCTACGGTATTGGTCTACAAGTTGGGCAGCAATTATTAGAGTCTGGTCTAGAAGGTTTAGTACCAAACGCAATTTTAGCAGGTCTGGTTGATGCATTAGAAGGCAATATGCCATCTGTGCCTGTTGAAACCCTGCACAAAGCATTACGTGAAATTCATGAACGTGCAGATGAAGTTCGTGTTGCTCGCCAAGCTGCAATGGCAGAAGAAGGCCAAAAATTCCTCGATGAAAACCAAAAACGTGATAGTGTTTCAACGACTGAATCTGGTTTGCAATTCTCAGTGATCAACCAAGGTGAAGGTGCGATCCCATCTCGCTCTGACCGTGTTCGTGTTCATTACACTGGCCGTTTAATTGATGGCTCTGTGTTTGATAGCTCGGTACAACGTGGCCAACCAGCTGAATTCCCAGTTAGTGGCGTGATCCCAGGTTGGATCGAAGCATTAACGCTGATGCCTGTTGGTTCTAAATGGGAGCTGTATATCCCTCATGAATTAGCTTATGGTGAGCGCGGTGCAGGTGCATCAATTCCACCATTTAGCACACTTGTTTTTGAAGTTGAGTTGTTAGAAATCTTATAAAAATAGCGGTTTTAATCACTATTTGAATTGATGCCTTGGTGTTTTTATTCACTAAGGCATTTTTTATGGCGTAAATTTTACACACTTGCTACTCTTGCTGTAAAGGTCAACGGGAGAGAGGTGAATAACATGCTACAACAAATTTGCGAACTGGCTCAAGAAGCGGGTTATGCCATTATGGAAACCTACAATGCGCAAGAGCCGTTGCGGGTTGATCATAAAAGTGACAACTCCCCTGTCACGGAGGCGGATATTGCTGCACACCATATTATTGCCGCTGGCCTCACACGCATTGCCCCTGATATTCCGCAACTTTCTGAAGAAGATCCCCCTGAGTGGTCAGTTAGGCAACACTGGCAACGCTATTGGTTGATTGACCCACTTGATGGTACCAAAGAATTCATTAACCGTAATGGGGATTTTACTGTCAATATTGCGTTAATTGAAAATGGGATACCCATTATGGGGGTCGTGTACGCTCCAGCAAAAGGGTTGCTTTATTATGCAGAGGGAAACCAAGCATGGAAAGAAGAAGGCGGGCATAAGCAGCAAATCCATGTGTATGACGGAAAACCGCCAGTGATTGTCATCAGCCGTTCTCATCAAGATAGTGAATTAATGGATTATTTAGCGCAAATGGGGGAGCACACGACCGCTGAAATTGGCTCATCACTGAAATTTTGCCTTGTTGCGGAAGGAAAAGCGCAGCTTTACCCGCGGTTTGGGCCAACGAATATTTGGGATACCGCCGCAGGCCATGCAGTTGCGATTGGAGCGGGTGCGAGAGTAGTTGATTGGAACGGAAAAACGTTAGACTACACTCCGAGGGAGTCATTTTTGAACCCGGGTTTTCGCGTAATTTTATTCTAATATGCAATAAAGGTTGGGAAGTGCTTTCCCAACCTTATCAATGATTAATTATCTAATTGCAGCACTTTAGCGGTTGCAGTACGAATATCTAAACACGCTTTTGCATCTTGTTTTAGATCAATGCCATAAGTTGGAATAATCGCTTTTAGCTTCGCTTCCCAGCCATCGGCTTTAAGCTGATCCGCAAAACAGTCTTTGAGTACGTTTAAGGTAATAAAGGCGGCGGTTGATGCGCCTGGCGATGCGCCCATCAGTACGGTGAATGATTTATCTGCACTGGTAATCAGCTCGGTACCAAACTCTAAAACCCCTTTTTTGTCATGATCTGGCTTGATAATTTGCACGCGCTGGCCTGCGACAACTTCTTTCCAATCCTCATGCTGTGCATCAGGGTAGAACTTTTGCAGTGTGGCAAATTGGTGTGCGGAGGTTTGCAGCACTTGCCCCACTAAATATTCTGCGAGTGACCAGTTATCTTTTGCGATAGCCAGCATCGGTTCAATATTATTAAGGCGGATAGACTCAAATAGGTCTAAATAAGAACCGTGTTTTAGAAACTTACTGGAAAATCCTGCATATGGGCCAAACAGTAAGGAGCGTTTTCCGCCAATAATTCGGGTATCTAAATGCGGAACAGACATCGGTGGAGAGCCTTTGTCAGCTTTTCCATACACTTTTGCATGATGTCGAGCCGAGATTTTTTCATCATCACAACGTAGCCAAATACCACTGACAGGGAAGCCACCATACCCTTTTCCTTCAGGAATACCTGATTTTTGCAGTAATTCGATAGCACGCCCACCTGCACCAACAAACACAAATGTTGCCGATGTAATGTGTTTTTCATGGGTTAGTAAGTTTTTGACCTCCACATTCCAACGGCCATCAGGGGTTTGTGTGACATCAACGACTTCATGTTTATAGTGAAGTGAAAAACCCGCTTGTTCACTGAGTTGCGCCATTAATAAATGCGTTAGTGCACCATAATCAACGTCCGCTCCTGTGACCACACGTGTGACAGCAATATTTTTGTCGTCTTCGCGGCCTTCCATCAACAACGGTGCCCAATCATTAATTTGTTTTGGGTCATCACTGTATTCCATATTGTGGTAGCAGTGGTGAGCTGACATTTGTTTAAAGCGTTGCTGTAAGAATTTGACATTGTCCGCGCCCCAAACAAAGCTCATATGAGGGCAAGGGTGAATAAAATCACGCGGATTTTTGATTTTCCCTTTCGTGACAAGGTATGACCATAACTGGCGGGATAAATCAAATTCTGTATTCACTTCAAGGGCTTTGCTGATATCGACAGTGCCATCAGGATTAGGAGGGGTGTAGTTCATCTCACAGTTGGCAGCGTGGCCTGTTCCCGCGTTATTCCACGGATGTGAGCTTTCCTGCGCACAATCATTTAAGCGCTCAAAAACTGCAACTGTTAGTGATGGTTCAAGTTCTTTTAAGAAAGTACCGAGTGTTGCACTCATGATCCCTGCACCGATCAGCGCAATATCAACATTTTCTGCTATAGGTTTAGTCATAAAAAAGCCTCTATTTTTTGGTCGGTGTGAAGCACAGATCAGTGCCTTCTTGATAGACAACATAAGCACGCCGCCACGGGTCGTCACCAATCAACCGCCACTTATGGCCTGTTCCGGTATTATCTTGAGCGAGTAAAATATCCCCCGGATTAATAATAAATTTAGAACCATCTTTGGTTTCAAATTCTAAGGTGCCTGTGAGTGTGATCACATAGCGAGGAACGGGATCTTTATGCCAATCCCATGATCCACCTGAGACGGTTTCACGGAAAGTCAGTTCGCTGACTGAAATGGCTGGGGTTTGGCTATCCCCACGGGCAACACTATCGAGTTCCAGTGTGCCTTCTTCAAACAGGGAATTTCCATCTTCACCTGTCCACATACGAACACAACGTATCATCTTATTTAGCTCCTTAATGAAAATGGTATGGCTTGAAAATTAATTTAAATTCATTAGTGATAAAAATAGGGTTCGTAAAATGACAATATTAAAATGGCGAAAATATATAATGTTTTTAATCTAAGGTTTTTTAAAGGGGAGGTCAAAGCGAAAGCATCTTTATTTATAGTAAAGATGACATGTTTGTATTTAATTGAATTATAAGATTTATTTTAATCACGTTTCGATTGTCGTTTGTTGATTGATGTAAATTAAGCACTTCTTTTAATGAGTGAAATGTATAATCAAGTATCTCATTAAAATTGAGGGATATAAGATAAAGCCCACAACAATGTATTTAAATTGCGGTGAGCTGATAAAGGTAATTAGCTTTTCAGAATGGAATTTAAGGCAAGGTGCTGTATTAACATGATTGTCTTACCATCAACAATTTCCCCTGTTTTGATAGCTTCAAGTGCTTTAGGGAATGGCCATTCTAACACTTCAATATCCTCACCTTCTTCTGCAAGCCCGCCACCTGCATTGCTGCGATTATTATCGTTATATTCAGCGATATAAAAATGCAATTTTTCTGTGACAGAACCGGGGCTCATAAAAGCTTCAAAGATTTTTTCCAGTTTATCAACTTTGAAACCCGTTTCCTCTTCGGCTTCGGCAATAATTCGCGCCTCTGGTGAAGCATCTTCAAGTAGGCCTGCTGCTGCTTCAATTAAAAAGTGAGGGTAGCCACTTACATACATTGGCATGCGAAATTGGCGGATAAGAATAATGCTGTTTTTAATTTTGTTGTATAACAAAATAACGGCACCGTTTCCCCTGTCATACACTTCGCGCTCTTGTTGTTGCCAACTGCCATCGCGCCTTTGTAGTTCGTAGGTGTATTTTTTTAAAATATACCAATTATCTGAGAGAAGTTTTTCTTGGATATTGCGCAGTTTCGGTTGTTTAACAGTCATTGTATGGCCTTCGCGAACAAGTATATTTAAGGCTAATTTAGCACCGTTAAAAACAGCAAGAAATAAGATTTTGAGGAAAGCCAGCTTTCTCGTGAGGGCTGAAAGCTGGCGATATAACAGTAGGGCTTAATTATTTGATTAACTGAATTTGTTTAACTTCAACTTCCCTTGAATTCCAGTCTTTATCGATTTTACCGCGAATTTCAATTTTATCTTTTGGTGTGACATTAATGCCATTCCAACGTTTTTCGCTGATCTCAAGGTTAATGGTACCTGTGCCGTCAGTGAATTCATAATGTTTATGATCAAGCTGTTTAATAATATTACCGCGCAAGATAACCCAACTATCATCTGACATATCAAGCGCTTTTGCGACGGTCATTTCACCGCTATTTGGGCCAATAAAGCCGCCTGATTGGGTAGTTTGTGTTGTTGTATTGGCAACAGCACCTGGGCCATCAAAACCGCCATTAGCAGCAAAAACTGGCGTGGAAGCAAGGGCGGCAACTAAAGCAATTAAAGGTAATTTTTTCATCGTCGTTATCTCCAAATAAAACATTAACGGGTTTGTATGGAGGGTATTAAAACAGGTAAATCTTAACAGGATCTTAAGAAACTTGCATAATGCATTATATTTTTAATTTGCTTAATAATAGCTAGTCATCTTATTGAGTATAAGATAAATATAATAATATTCCGATATGGGGGGATTATGCGTATTTTATTAATTGAAGATGACAGACTGATAGGTGACGGATTAAAAGTCGGTTTAACACAGCTTGGGTTTACTGTTGATTGGTTTATGGATGGTAAACAGGGGCAGCGTGCATTATTTGATGCGCCCTATGATGCAGTCGTTCTGGATTTATCTCTGCCAAATATTGATGGTATGGATATTTTAAAGCACTGGCGCACAGAAGGGCGGGATGAGCCTGTATTAATTCTTACTGCGCGGGATGCCCTTGACCAGCGAGTTCAAGGCTTACAGCAAGGCGCAGATGACTACTTGTGTAAACCGTTTGCATTGATGGAAGTGATGGCGCGTTTACAAGCGTTGATCCGCCGTAGAAGTGGTCAACTTACCCCCAAGCTCAGTCATGGTGAGGTTGAAATGGATCCTGTGGCCATGACGGTGACAGTACATGGTGAGCCTGTTCAACTTAAAGGTAAAGAATTCGCATTGCTCTCCCTATTTTTACACAATCCAAGCAAAGTATTATCCCGCGCGTTGATTGAAGAAAAGCTTTATAACTGGGATGAAGAAGTCTCAAGCAATTCTGTCGAGGTGCATATTCACCATTTAAGGCGCAAATTGGGGAATAAATTTATTCGGACAATCCACGGTGTGGGTTATCGGCTTGGTGATAATGAACAATGAAAACATTTAGTTTGCGGCTTAAGCTCACCTTAACATTATTATTTCTTGCGTTGCTGACGTGGGGAATTGCCAGCTCACTAGCATGGTACCAAACCTATAAGACTATCAATGAGTTATTTGATACGCAGCAGATGGCTTTTGCTAAGCGACTGTCGGTATTGCCTTCAGACCTCGAGTTAACTAAACCCTCACTAACCAAAACAAAAAAATTATTGCGTAAGAACCGCGGCCATCAGGACGATGATGCCCTCGCATTTGCCATATTTACCCCTGAAGGGGAAATGGTGCTTAACGATGGTGATAATGGCCGTGATATTGGTTTTGATTTTACGCGAGAAGGTTTTACAGATGGTGCGATGAAGGGGAGTGATGACCCTTGGCGGTTTGTCTGGCTAAAATCACAGGATGGGCAATATGTGATTGCGGTAGGGCAAGAGTGGGAATATCGCCAAGAGATGGCGACGGATATTATGGTCGCACAATTTATGCCATGGTTGGTTGCATTGCCTGTGATGTTATTGATATTTCTATGGTTACTGACTCGTGCGTTACGCCCTCTGAAAGATGTTGCAAACCAGCTGTATCGTCGAAAGCCCAATGAACTAACACCGATACGAGTGACACGGATCCCCAGTGAAGCGAGGCCTATTATCGACTCAGTAAATGGGTTGTTTGGTCGCATTAACCAAATGTTTGTGCGTGAAAGGCAATTTACATCTGATGCTGCCCATGAGTTACGTAGCCCCCTTGCAGCGTTAAAAGTGCAGGCGGAAGTCGTTCAAATTGCAGGAGATGACCGTGAAATCCGTCGCCATGCAGTCGCAAACTTAACAGAAGGCATTGATAGGGCAACCCGACTTGTTGACCAATTGCTGACGTTATCAAGGTTAGAATCTTCAGCGCAGTTGGATGATACTCGTGAACTGACGTGGGAAGCACTAATTGATGCGGCAGTGAAAGAGATTGAGTCAGAGGCAGCTAGTTCACAAACGACAATCATTCAAACGGTTGTTTCAACGCCGAAGCCTTTTCAAGGACAGGCACTGCTGCTCAGTGTGCTATTGCGTAATTTACTTCACAATGCCATTCGTTATGGTAAAGAAAAGGGGGAAGTAACAATCACGTTGTATGCAGAACACCTTGAAATTCAAGATAATGGTGAGGGAGTAAGCCCTGAGGTATTACAGCGTTTAGGTGAGCGGTTTTATCGACCACCAGGGCAAGAAAAAACAGGCAGTGGATTGGGACTGTCTATTGTTAAACGCATTGCTGAATTACATAACCTGCAAGTGGTTTTTACCCATGGCAATGCAGGCGGTTTTCGCGTCAACATTATTTGGCGACGTTAAATACCCTTAGTGACAGTGATTGATTATTAGCAAAATGAAGATAATTATGCATGTTTATTATAAGGGGATTTTAGAATAACTCACTGTTTTTTGAAAAACACTGCGATAAGCTAATCCCTTCATTTGCGGCTAATTAAATGAAGGGATTGATGGCGCAACTATTTTAAAGCGGAAATGAGCAAGCTAATGACTTTTTCAATTTCTTGTGAATTTAACTCACCATCTTTGAAAAATAACACTTTTCCTTGGTTATCCAGTACGATAATCGCAGAGCTTTCAGGTTTTAACCCCCACGCCGCTTTCACTATGCCATCACTATCGACAATAAACTGTGAGTAAGGAAACTCTTTTTTGCTGTCCTCAACGCTGTTTTTAACAAAAACCCCTGTCCCAAAAATCGCATCATCTGTATTAATAATTGTGGTGGTTTGATAGGTATCATGCGGGAATCTGGCATTTTTTATGGCTTCGATTAGCGGTGCATTGAGCTCTTTTGCAGATGAACGCCCCGCAATATGTTGGATAGTGCGTACTTTCCCGACTAGTTGCTGGCTTTTCCACGGTTGGTAATCAAGTTTATTGTCTTTATTGAGAATTAGCTCACCCTTATCGGTGACGGAAACAGCAGGAACAGATTGATTTATTTGAATATTAGCAGCAGTTGCAATAGCGGATAAGCTGAGTAAGCAAATGGAAATGCAAATGTTTTTAAACATAAAAGCCCCTTGAATTGTAATGTGACTATATGAGTCCGGAGATTATTTTTTTCTCCGTGTATTTATAGCATAGCTCATCGGATGAGTTTCAAGGTTAAATTTAACATTTTTTTAAAATTCAGAACAAATACGCTGTTTGACGGTAATTTAACAGTTAGTTGACAGTGTCATGTTATGTCAGCAAATTGAATAAAACTGCAATTTTAGAACCAAAGTCGAAATTTCTGGTCTATGATTATTGTACGGTATGCATTATGAGGTGCCGTACGTAAGAACAAAGGGGAGGAAAAGTTCGAATGAAAATTTTTAACCGTTATAACCCATCTAAAATTGCTCTTTATGTTAAAACACTTTTCAGTGGTCGGCTCTATATAAAGGATTTTGGGGCATTTGAGTTTAATTATGGGAAGATTTTACCACCAAAAGTCAGTGATAAACGCCATTACAGTGTGATGAGCGAAGTTAACAAACAAGTTTTATTGTTACAGGCTGAATTAGGGTAGGTTAGTCAAAGTTGGTTTTGATTAATAACGCGCCACACAGGGTGGCGCATTGAAAGAAACGGCTTCGCTAACAAGCACTAATGTTCAGTATCTTTTGTTTGTTGTTTTGCGTCAGCCGTTTCAATAGTATTTTTACCTGGCTGTACAACAACTGGTGAAGGGGCCGCAGTCACCCGCGTGACAAGCAACTGGTCAATTTTGTAGTTGTCGATATCCACCACTTCAAACTTATAGCCGGCGTATTTCACGTAATCCGTACGTTTTGGCATTCTTCTCAAGCGGTACATCATAAAGCCAGCGATAGTTTCATAGTTGCTAAAGTCTGGGAAATCATCGATATCTAAAATACGCTGTACATCTTCGATAGGCGTCCCACCGTCAACGAGCCACGAGTTTTCATCGCGTACGACAATTTGCTCTTCCTGCCCTGACCCAACTAAATCACCCATCAACGTAATCATGACGTCATTGATGGTGATGACCCCCATGACTAAGGCGTATTCGTTGAGGATGACGGCAAAATCGACACCGTTATTTTTAAACGCTTCCAATGTGTCCGATAGTGAGAGTGTATCTGGCACCATCAGGGTGCTACGGATATGCACGCCATCATTTAAACTTAAACTTTGCCCATTCAGCACGCGATTCAGTAATTCTTTGGAATCGACATAACCAATAACATGGTCAATGTCCCCTTCACAAACAAGGAACTTTGAATGTGGTTGGGTGGAAATTTTATGTTTAATACTGTCTTCTGATTCGGTTTTATCAAAATAAATAATGCTTTCACGCGGTGTCATTGCGGAAGGTACAGTACGTGACTCTAATTCGAATACATTTTCAATTAATTCATGTTCTTGTTTACGTAAAACACCCGCAACAGCCCCCGCTTCTACCACCGCAAAAATATCATCAGAAGTAATATCTTCATTGCGGGAGACAGGTAATTTAAATAATTTGAAAAACAGGTTGGCAAGGCCATTAAAGAACCAAACAAGAGGGCTTAATACCACTAAACAAAAACGCATTGGGTTGACAATGCGAATAGCAATGGCCTCAGGCTTCACCATACCAACACGTTTTGGCGTTAAGTCAGCCACTAAAATAAATAAGCTCGTTACGATGGTAAAAGAGAGAACAAATGCGATTTTTTGCGCCCACTCAGGGGATAAAAACTGAATGAAAACATCATATAAAGCCGGGGAAAATGCGGACTCACCGACAATACCAGCAAGGATAGCAACGGCATTTAAGCCAATTTGCACCACGGTAAAAAACATACCAGGCATTTCTTGTAATTTCAGAACACGAGCCGCGTTAATGTTGCCTTCATCGGCCATTAGCTTGAGTTTTATGCGGCGGGAAGCTGCCAGTGAAATTTCTGACAAAGAGAAAAATGCACTAATAGCACATAATAAAAGGACGATCAGTAAACTGTTGAGCATAAGTTATCCAGCCTTTCAAAGGGTGAATTTATCAAATTCAAAAATCTTTAAAGGCATAGTCTCGAATATTAAAATATATTGAGTAAGCAAATATACGGTGCGCGACATGCGCAAATTGTTGATATGTGTCGTTAGTATAGATGGGTGGCGAGATATTCGTCAATATTCTTCATTCTTCGCGCTATAGGGGTGTTGGCTTCTCTCAGCTACTCGGGTCACATACTTGTGTATGCTCCCCGAGATATCTTCGTTTGCCGCCTACCTATAACACGAATAATTTTGAATATATTTATTTCTGAAATATTAATTAAAGAATAAATAAAAGATAAATCGGTTATGTGCTAAATAGTTAAAGACGGTGGCATGCAAACACCGATACCACCTAAGCCACAATAACCATTTGGATTTTTATACAGATACTGCTGGTGGTAATCCTCAGCGAAATAAAAGGTTTCCAATGGCGTGATTTCTGTAGTGATTGGGCGAATATCATTTTGTGCCTTCATGGCTTCTTGGTAGGCCTGCAACGTTTTCATTGCTTGCTGGTCTTGTTCTTCTGTTAATGTATAAATTCCTGAACGGTACTGGCTACCGATATCGCCCCCTTGGCGCATGCCTTGGGCAGGGTCGTGGTTTTCCCAAAATAGCGTCAATAGTTGAGCGTAACTGATAACTTGTGGGTCAAAAACAACGCGTACAGCTTCTGCGTGACCAGTTCGCCCTGAACAAACTTCTTCATAGGTTGGGTTAGGTGTCACACCACCGCAATAGCCTGCAGAGGTTGTGTAAACCCCCGGTTGCTGCCAAAATAATCGTTCTACTCCCCAAAAACAACCCATTGCAAAATAAGCAATTTCCATATTCTTAGGAATAATCTCAATCGAATGATGGTTAACAGCGTGATATGGTGAATAAGAAAGTGCGCTGGTTCTGCCAGGCAGAGGCTGTGAAATATTTGCAGAGTGAAATTTATTAAAAGGCATAATGATTCCTATTGGTCTTGACCACACAAATAAGCTAAAAATTAGGATAAAAACTTGTGTCTCGCGCTAATTTTACTCAAAATAAATTGATATGAAGCCTTTAGTCAATCTTTTTACCACCTTAGGAGCAGGCGTGTCGAAATACCCTCTAATCTGTTTTCTCTGCTTAACAGCGGCTGCGCCAGTTGTGCATGCAGCTAATCTTCGTCTTAATATAGAAGGACTTGAAGGACAACTTAATCAAAACGTTCGAGTACAGCTTTCTAATATATCCCAAGACGAAGTGGTGCCAAATGGCCGTTTTCGAGCGCGTGTCGAGAAAGCAATTCAGGAAGGTTTAAAGCCGCTAGGTTATTACGAACCGACTGTTGAATTTAGTTATGAAGAAAAAACACCGCCCGCACGCTCGATATTAACCGCCAAGGTGAATCCGGGTGAGCCTATCTTACTGAAAGGCGTGAAGGTTGAACTTCAAGGTGGGGCAAAAACAGATCCAGACTTTAAAGAGATGGTGTGGAAATTCACACCAAGGCTCGATATTGTGCAAAACGATGGTCACTATGAAGATTTTAAAGGCCGCTTTGGTAGCTTAGCGATCCGTAAAGGCTATTTTGATGCCGTGATGGAAAAGAGCCAGCTAGGGATTTCGCTTGATCACCACGCCGCATATTGGGATTTTGATTTTAACAGTGGTGAACGTTATCGGTTTGGCTCCATTTCTTATCAAGGTTCGCAAATTCGCTCAGATTACCTCAATAACCTCGCCCCCTTTAAAGAAGGGGAATATTACACATCAGAACAGCTTGCCGAGTTTAACCGCCGCTTAGCGGAAACGGGTTGGTTCTCTTCCGCGATTGTGACGCCAAATATTGCTAAAGCACGTGGCGACGGTACAGATGTGCTGCCAATGGAAGGGGTGATGGTGCCACGGGCGAGGAACTTTATCGAACTTGGTGGAGGTTACGCAACGGATGTGGGCCCTCGCGTGAAAGCGACGTGGAACAAACCGTGGGTGAATTCACGAGGTCAAAGCTTAACGTCTAGCATTAGTTTGTCTCAACCAGAGCAAGTGATTGATGCAAGTTATAAGATTCCCTTAAAAGCCAATCCGCTTGAGCAATATTATGCGGTACAAGGCGGGTTTAAGCGTACTGACTTGAATGATACTCAAGCAAATACAACAACGCTGAATGTGTCTCGTAACTGGGAATATTCCTCGGGTTGGCAATATGGTGTCAATATGCGTTGGATGTTGAGTAACTTTACCCAAGCCAACGTCACGAATACCACGATGCTGTTATATCCGGGTGCTTATGTCAGCCGTATCCGCCAACGTGGTGGTGTGATGCCAACGTGGGGAGATAGTCAACGTTACTCCATTGATTATTCAAATAAAATTTGGGGTTCTGATATCGACTTTGCGGTTTTACAAGCCAAAAACGTGTGGATCAGAACGCCGTGGGAAGGCCACCGTTTCATTGTGCGTGGTAACGTTGGCTGGATTGAAACCAACGATTTTGACAAAGTCCCACCTGACTTGCGTTTCTTCGCAGGGGGCGATGGTAGCGTGCGCGGTTATGGTTACCAAAAAATCTCACCAGAGGATAGCCGTGGCAAACTCACTGGGGCCTCAAAACTGGCTGTTGGCTCAATCGAATACCAATATAATTTCACCGGAAACTGGTGGGGGGCGACCTTCGTAGATAGCGGTGAAGCCGTCAATGACATTAAAACCAGTGACTTCAAAACGGGGGCTGGTGTTGGTGTACGTTGGGTTTCCCCTGTTGGGCCAATTAAATTTGACCTAGCAACACCGATTGGTGATTCCAATAATGACAAAATTCAGTTTTATATCGGTTTGGGGACAGAGTTATGAGGTGGTTGAAGTGGTTAAAATGGGTCAGCCTTGCCATTTTATTGATTCTGGTTCTGGTGATTGGTGCGCTTAGCTGGGTAATTGGCACGAAATCAGGTTTTCACTTTGCCTTAAATTCGGTAACACGTTTTGTCCCTGAATTAACCATTGATGGAATTGATGGCGATATTCGAGATCTCACCCTAACGGGTGTGAAATACCAAATGCCGGGTGTGGATGTCAATGCAGGGAAACTGCATTTAGCCGTGAAATTAGGGTGTTTAACGAGTCGTGAACTGTGTATTAATGCATTAGGCACGGAAAATGTCACCGTTAACGTTGATACCTCACAATTTCCGCCATCGGAAGAGACCCCGCCTTCTGAGCCGTTAACAGAGCTAAAAGCGCCTTTAACGATTCGTTTAAACCAGCTGTCATTGATGGAAACACATGTCACTGTAGATGGTATGGCTATCGATTTGGCGAAATTCACCACAGGGGCGACATGGGAAGGCAAAGCAATTACCCTTACTCCGACGGATATTATTGATTTAGCAATAAACTTGCCTGAAGACCCACAAGAACAGCCTGTTGAAGAAAAACAGCCAGACCCGACACCAATCAATGAGCAAAAATCTCTTGGGGATGAGCTTAAGGCATTATTCTCGAAGCCATTATTAGCCGAGTTACCCGAAGTTATTCTCCCTGTCGATTTAAATGTGGAAGGGATTAATGCTTCGAATTTCCAATTAACGGGCAGTACTGACGTTAAAATCAACCAATTTCACCTTAGTTTGTCCAATCAAGGGCAACAAGTGTTGATTAAACAGCTCAAAGTGGATGCGCCGCAAGGCAATGTGTCATTATCTGGGACTGCAACGCTGCAAGATAAATGGCCCGTTTCATTGTCGGTTATTGGAGAAAGCCGCTTAGAGGATTTGGATGGGCAGAAAGTTGATTTATCCCTCAAAGGCGGGTTGATTGATGAATTGAAACTGGCGCTTAATTTACAAGGGCCAATTAACGCCACACTGGATGCAGAAACGGACTTATCCCAAGCCGATTTGCCGATTTTGCTCACTTTGGAAAGCGATAAACTAGCATGGCCGCTAGTCGGCGATGCGCAGTATAAATTAGATGGCACGCGCTTGCGTTTAAATGGCCGCCCATCAGCGTATGATTTATCGTTGCGCTCAGCAATTACGGGGCAAGATTTACCGCCATCAACCTTGATGCTGGATGCGAAAGGTAACGAAGAGCAAATTAATTTAACGCGTTTGCGCCTTGCTGCATTGCAAGGGAATGCGGATATTACCGGTGTGGCTGATTGGAGCAAAGCGATTAGCTGGAATGCGGTACTGACACTGTCAGGGATCAATACCGCAAAACAGTATCCAGAATGGCCAGCAAAAGTGGACGGCAAGATTGCCACTCGCGGTAGCTTATATGGCGGCAGTTGGCAGTTAGATATCCCTGAAATTATGCTCGATGGTAATGTTAAAAATAACTTACTCAAAGCGCGTGGACAGGCGAAAGGTAACGCCGCTGGCCAATGGGATATTCCGCATTTTAATTTAGCGTTAGGCAAGAATAATGTGGATGTTAAGGGCTCTCTCGCAGAGAAATGGAACCTTGATGCCAAAATTAGTGCACCTGCACTCAATGGATTATTGCCAGGGCTTGGTGGGGTGATTGCTGGGGATGTGAAATTACGCGGTAATTTGCAGACCCCAGAAGCCTTAGTTGACCTCACTGCCCGAGGCGTGAAGTGGCAAAATGACCTTGCTATCGAAAATGTCGCTATCAAAGGTAATGTTGCGACCGGTGAGCAAATTAAAGGGGATTTATCCGTTGTTTTACGTCAGTTAAGGCAAGGGGATTTAGTCGTTAGCAACTTGACGTTAGATGCCAAAGGTAGCGAAAAACAGCATACCCTGAAATTAAACATGAAAGGCGAACCTGTTTCTGGCCAATTAGCGTTAGCGGGTGGGTTTGATCGTCAAACTGAGGTGTGGAAAGGCACGTTATCAAATACGTTATTTGATACGGTAGTGGGAGAATGGCGCTTAAACCAAGCCATGTCACTCAATTATGCCAATCAAACGCAAGAAGTGACCATTGGCAGCCATTGTTGGGTGAATCCAAACGCGCGTTTATGTGTGCCAAAACCGATTAAGGCAGGGAAAAGCGGCAGCGCAGATATTGTGTTAGAGCGCTTCGACTTAGCGATGATCAAACCGTTTATGCCAAAAGATACCCGTGTTAGTGGGGTATTTAGTGGTAAAGCGAATGCGAGCTGGAAAGCCGATGGTAGCATGCCACAAGTGCAGGTCGATTTACGTGGTAATGACGTCAAAGCGACTCAGTTTGTTGAAGGAGCGCGTTTACCTATCGCATTTGATACGTTAACACTCAGCGCCGCCTTGAAAAACGGCAAAGCCGACCTTAACTGGTTATTTGGCCTCACCAATAACGGGCAGATGCGCGGAAACCTACAAGTTTCAGATATTGAAAAACGCCGTTTGTTATCAGGTAATGTTGAAATCAATTCCATTACCTTGGATTTAATCAAACCGTTACTGGGCCAAAAAGAAGTGGCTAACGGGCGTTTAAGTGCCAATTTACGCTTAGGGGGTTCAGCAAATAATCCACTGTTAAATGGGAACTTATCACTTTCCAGTTTAGAAATTAAATCTGCGATGATCCCGTTTGATATTAAAAGTGGCCATTTAGGTGTTAATTTCAATGGTACCAGCTCGGTGATGAATGGGCAGATCAACACACCGGAAGGCTACTTGAACATTGATGGTGATGCAGATTGGCGCAATATCAATGCATGGCGGGCGAAAGTGATGGCGCGTGGAAACAACCTGCGTGTGTCTATGCCACCGATGATTAAAATCGATGTGCAGCCCGATATCGTGTTTGATGCTTCTCCATCGCTCTTAACGTTAAGTGGCTCGGTGACTATTCCATGGGCGAGAATTACGGTTCAAGAGTTACCAGAGTCAGCGGTTAGCGCATCGTCCGATGTGGTGATGTTAGACAGTAACTTGAAGCCGATTGAGGAAAAAGCGCCTTCGATTCCAATTCAAACCAATTTGGATATTAAGATTGGTAATGATGTGCGGTTAGATGCGTTTGGCCTAAAAGCGCGTTTAACAGGGTTACTGAAGGTGTTGCAGAATAAGCAAGGGCTAAGCTTGAATGGTCAAATTGACATTCCAGCAGGGCGTTTCCGCGCTTATGGCCAGGACTTGATTGTCCGTAAAGGGCAAATTCAATTTTCAGGGCCTGCGGACCAACCGTTCTTAAATTTAGAAGCGATTCGTAACCCAGAGAACACGGCGGATGATGTCATCGCAGGTGTTAAGGTCACAGGGCTTGCAGACAAACCGAAAGTCGAGATATTCTCTGAGCCCGCCAAGACACAACAAGAGGCACTTTCTTATCTGTTAAGAGGGGAAGGCTTAGAAAGTGGTGACGCAAATGGCTCACAAATGACGTCGATGATTATCGGTCTGGGTGTGGCTCAAAGTGGGCAACTGGTGGGTAAAATCGGTGAAACATTTGGGGTTTCTGATCTGGCACTCGATACACAAGGTGTGGGAGACGGTTCCCAAGTTGTGGTGAGCGGTAAGATAACTAATGATTTACAAGTGAAGTATGGTGTTGGTATCTTTGACTCCTTGGCAACGTTGACCTTACGTTATCGATTAATGCCAAAATTGTATTTAGAAGCTGTGTCTGGTGTGAACCAGGCCTTGGATCTCCTTTACCAATTTGAGTTTTAGATTATGCGTGTAATTGTTTATGGCAGCTTAAGACAAAAGCAAGGAAATCATCACTGGATGACTTATGCTCAATTGTTAGGCGAGCATAAGCTAGAAGGCTATGAACTGTATGATCTTGGATTTTATCCCGCGGTGGTGAAAGGCGATGGCTTCATTGAATGTGAGGTGTATCGCATCAATCCATCGATTTTGACCGAGCTAGATGAGCTAAAGAAAAACTCCCAGGATTATGTAAGAGAGTTGATCCCAACGCCATATGGCAACGCTTGGATATATCTGTATAAGCATTCGGTTGATGGCCTGCGCCAAATTAAAAGCGGCGACTGGCTCAAACGTGATGAAGAAAAATAACCACACACTATTTCGTTGAGTGGACAATGTGCAGTACGCCGGCAATATTGCCGGCGTTTTTACATTTAAAGGTATAAAAAAAGCTCTGGGGTTAACCAGAGCCTTCAATAATATTTCCGTGAAAGGAAAATTATTTTTTCGCAGCGCGTTCGAAAGAGGCAACAATTTCCGCTTTCGCAGCTTCTACGTTATCCCAACCGTCAACTTTAACCCACTTACCTTTTTCTAAATCTTTGTAATGTTCAAAGAAGTGAGTGATTTGTGCTTTCAGTAACTCAGGGATATCGTTCACATCTTTAATGTGATCGTATTCTTTGCTCAGTTTAGTGTGTGGAACCGCCACTAATTTTGCATCTTCACCTGATTCGTCGGTCATTTTCAGGACGCCAACTGGGCGGCAACGAATGACTGAACCTGGTTGTAATGGGTATGGCGTTGGGACTAACACGTCAACTGGGTCACCATCTAAAGACAGTGTGTTGTTGATGTAACCGTAATTGCACGGATAGAACATCGCTGTTGACATGAAACGGTCTACAAACAGCGCGCCAGATTCTTTATCAACTTCGTATTTGATAGGATCTGCGTTAGCTGGAATTTCGATGATAACGTAGATATCTTCTGGCAGATCTTTACCTGCCGGTACATTGTTCAGGCCCATTTAAATGCATCCTTTGTGTGAATAATGAATTTACCCGCTGACTATTAACGCATTGATTAAATAGTGTGAGTTATCGACTTTCAAGTCACTAACTTTTTCGGGTAGATAGCGTGGAGGACATTATAGCCGCAAAAAGGGACAAAACTCACTAGTTGGCGAAAAAAAGGGACAAAAAAGGCGGGAAGCCCCGCCTCTTAGCATTAGTGAATTGGATTATTCAGCGTCTGGGAACTCACGCATGAATGATTCAGCTTTTTCCACCATGGACTCTGTTCCGACGAAGAACGGAGCACGTTGGTGTAATTCACTTGGGATAATATCTAAAATACGGTTCGCACCATCGCTTGCTTTACCGCCTGCTTGTTCAGCTAAGAATGCAATTGGGTTGCACTCATACAGTAGACGCAGTTTTCCATTCGGGTGACTTGCCGTGCTTGGGTAAATATAAATCCCCCCTTTGAGCAAGTTACGGTGGAAGTCTGCGACTAAAGAGCCGATATAGCGTGTGGTATAAGGGCGGTTTGTTGCTTTATCTTCTTCTTGGCAGTATTTAATGTATTTTTTAACGCCCATAGGGAACTTGATGTAGTTACCTTCGTTAATGGAATACATTTTGCCTTCTGATGGGAACATGACTTTCTCATGAGATAAGCAGAACACGCCTAAAGATGGGTCGTAAGTAAACGCGTGTACGCCAACACCTGTGGTATAAACCAACATGGTTGATGAGCCGTAAACAACATAACCCGCAGCAACTTGGCGGTTACCTGGTTGCAGGAAGTCTGCTTCAGTCACAGGTTGGCCAATTGGCGTAATACGGTGGTAAATTGAGAAAATTGTCCCGACGGAAACGTTTACATCAATATTCGAAGAACCATCAAGTGGGTCCATTAATACGACATATTTTGCGTTTTCTGCACGATCTCCTTCGAAAATGACAATTTCGTCTTCTTCTTCAGAGGCGATACCGGCGACTTCTCCGCGTGCTTTTAGGGCCGCTTTCAGTTTTTCGTTTGCATACAGGTCAAGCTTCATCTGGACTTCACCTTGAATATTCGACACACCATTAGTGCCAAGAATATCGACGAGTCCAGCTTTGTTAATATCACGATGGATAATTTTAGCGCCCAGTTTAATCGCTGACAGTAATGACGTCAGCTCACCTGTTGCATGAGGAAAATCTTGTTGCTTTTCGACGATGAATTCGCCTAATGTTTTCATGACGAAGGTCCTGAATAAAATTGACAAAGGTTTTGCGGGACGATTATACCCCGCGCGGGGGAGAGTTTAACTAAATAAAAAAAAGATTAATAGGTTAATGCATTTATAAACCTGCTATTGATGGGTAGAATAGTGACAAACCTCATGCTAATTGGATGAAAAAGAATGCACATACATATTTTAGGTATATGCGGTACCTTTATGGGAAGCTTAGCGATATTGGCGCGATCTTTAGGCCATAAAGTGACGGGCTCGGATGCCAATGTTTACCCACCGATGAGCACATTGCTTGAAAATCAAGGCATTGAGCTTATTCAAGGTTATGACCCAGCTCAGCTCGAACCGATTCCGGATATGGTAGTGATTGGCAATGCCATGACACGTGGTAACCCATGTGTTGAAGCCGTATTAGAACGAGGTTTACCTTACACTTCAGGTCCTCAGTGGTTACATGACCACGTATTGCCTGAGCGTTGGGTACTGGCTGTGGCAGGAACGCACGGTAAAACCACAACTGCAGGAATGCTTGCGTGGATTTTAGAAGATTGTGGTTATAAACCAGGCTTCTTGATTGGTGGTGTGCCGGGTAATTTTGATGTGTCCGCCAAGCTAGGTGAAAGCCCATTCTTTGTCATTGAAGCCGATGAATATGATTGCGCCTTCTTTGATAAACGCTCAAAATTTGTGCATTACAGCCCGAAAACGTTGGTCTTAAACAATCTTGAATTCGACCATGCGGATATTTTCGAAAATCTCGAAGCAATCCAAAAACAATTTCATCACCTTGTTCGTATCGTGCCTGCTAGTGGTAAAATCTTCACCCCAGACAATGACAATCATTTAAAACAAGTGATTGGCATGGGCTGTTGGAGTGAGCAAGAGCTGGTGGGCGGTGAACATGGCGAATGGCAAGCTGTGAAGCTAAATCACGATGGCAGCCATTTTGAAGTGTATTATCAGCAAGAAAAAGTGGGTGAAGTTTCTTGGCAGCAAGTGGGTAACCATAATATCCAAAATGGTTTGATGGCGATTGCAGCGGCTCATCATGTTGGTGTACCTGCGAAAGAAGCCTGTATTGCATTGGATAAATTTATCAACGCACGTCGACGCCTTGAGTTGCGTGGTGTGGAAAATGGTGTGAGTGTGTATGATGATTTTGCTCACCACCCAACTGCAATTTTGGCAACACTCGAAGCGTTACGCAGTAAAGTTGGCGGGACTTCTCGCATTATTGCCGTGTTAGAGCCCCGCTCTAATACCATGAAACTGGGCGTGAATAAAAACGATATCGCCCCGGCTTTAGGCCGAGCCGATGAAGTCTTTTTATTCCAACCGACCAATATTCCGTGGATGGTGACTGACATCGCTGAGAAATGTGTGCAGCCTGCTCGCTGGAGTGCGGATATTGAGGCCCTAACCAATATGGTGATTGAGACTGCGCAACCGGGTGACCATATCCTTGTGATGAGCAACGGTGGCTTTGAAGGTATCCATGGGAAATTGCTGGCAGGTTTAAAAGCCAAAGCGGAAATTGAAGTGGATGAGTAATTAAGCCTACTGATAATGGGCTAGATAGACCCCAGTGTTTATTAAGATTGCTGGGGTTTTTTTATGTCTGAAGTGTCGAACGGGCATTGGTCTATCACCCAGCTTAATGTCACTGGGCTATTCATTTCTTTTTTTAAGCTACCCATATAACAATCGAGTGAATCGGTAAAAAGATGGAATAAGCACCCGACCGCCACCGCTTTGAGCTTCCACGATGGCATAAACAGCAAGATAACATAGGCAATTGCGGCCCAAAGGGAATGAAGAGGGTGGAAGCCAATACCACAACGCTCAGGATCGAAAATAGGGTTTGCCAATAGGTGGTCTAAATCAATAGCCATCGTCGCAATCATAATCAATGCAGCTAGCTTCCAATTTTTTCGCCAAAACAGATAAGCGAACAAAATAGGCATCAAAAAGTGAAAGCCGTAATGCACAATATTGCGAAAAATGTCGAATAGCACGGTAGAGCCCCTAATCTTTGGCTTAAATAAAAAGAGGGAAAGTCGATGCTTTTCCCCCTTAGTGTTGCATCAAGCGATTGATGTAACTTAGAGCTCTTGTTCGAACAACGCTAAAATTGCTTCGTATAGCTCTTTTGTCGTGAAGTTATTCGCAGGTGTAGAGAAAATCGTATCATCCCCTGCAATGCTTCCTAAAATACCTTCTGCTTTACCTAATGAATCCAGTAAACGAGCAATTAATTGAGCTGCACCTGGGCTGGTTCTTATCACCACAACTGATGGGTTGTAATCGATATCCAAAACGAGGTTTTTCAATGGGCTGGTGGCGGTTGGCACACCAGGCTCAGTTGGCAGGCAATACACCATTTCCATTTTCGCATTGCGAGTACGAACGGCACCAAACTTGGTGAGCATTCTGGAAATTTTAGATTGATTAATGTTTTCGTAGCCTTCTTCCTGCAAAGCCGTGACAATTTCAGCCTGAGAGCTAAATTTTTCTTCTTTGAGTAGGGCTTTAAAAGCCTTAACTAAGTCTTCTTGTTTAGACGGAGTGCGCATAATTAACCCATTCATCGGCATTAAACTAAGTTGTATTATCCGTAAAAGTGCATTTTTATGCAACAAAATTGCGTTATGATGATTTAATAATCAATGATAATAGCACTCTTAGGGTTTTATGTTATTTCGTTTGTAGCGCTAATGGTTAATTTATCTTAAATAGTTAGTATTAAACATTAGCATAATAGAGCAATGAATTTGGCTTATAAAAGTTGTAAGTTTATTGTTAATAAAATGGTTTTTGCTTGAATAATGAACAGTAAAAACAACTTATTGTGCGAAAAGCAATAGTGAGAAAAACTATTTGTTAAAAAAGTGCCCGTTATCTCATTAACAGATAAGGAATTTGTTTAGAATGGTGGCAATTAGTCAACAAATTCTCTAGCGTTAAACTCTCTCTCTATCTGTTAAGAAATTGTTTTTTATACGTAATGTATTGAGTGTATAAACAAATAAAGTGATATCTTTTTAAAGTACAAATTAAGGAGTTTCAGAATGAAAGTTGCAGTCCTAGGTGCAGCAGGTGGTATCGGTCAGGCTCTCGCCCTTCTTCTCAAAAACCAGCTTCCAGCCGGTTCAGAACTCTCCCTCTACGACATCGCACCAGTTACTCCAGGTGTTGCTGCTGACTTAAGCCACATCCCAACGGATGTTAAAGTGACGGGCTTTGCGGGTGAAGATGCAAAACCTGCACTTAAAGGTGCGGATATTGTTCTTATCTCTGCGGGTGTTGCGCGCAAACCAGGCATGGACCGTTCAGACCTGTTTAACATCAACGCAGGTATCGTTCGTAACTTGGTTCAACAAATTGCAGAAACGTGCCCGAAAGCATTAATCGGTATTATCACTAACCCAGTGAACACCACCGTTGCAATCGCTGCTGAAGTTCTGGAAAAAGCAGGCGTATACGACAAAAACCGTTTATTTGGTGTGACTACATTAGATATCATCCGTTCTAATACTTTTGTTGCTGAATTAAAAGGCAAAAACGTCAATGATATCGAAGTGCCAGTTATCGGTGGCCACTCTGGCGTGACAATTCTGCCCCTGTTATCACAAATTGAAGGCGTAAGCTTCTCTGATGACGAAATCGCAGCATTAACAAAACGTATCCAAAATGCGGGTACTGAAGTTGTTGAAGCAAAAGCGGGTGGCGGATCAGCGACACTGTCTATGGGCCAAGCAGCGGCACGTTTAGGTTTATCTTTAATTCGTGGTCTGCAAGGTGAAAGCAACGTGGTTGAGTGTGTTTACACTGAAGGCGAAGGCCAACACGCACGTTTCTTCGCACAACCGGTTGTTTTAGGTAAAAACGGTATCGAAAAACACCTGCCAATCGGTAAGTTAAGTGCATTCGAAGAAAAAGCGCTGAAAGATATGTTAGATGTCCTGAAAGCGGATATCGAATTAGGTGAAAAATTCATTAATGGCTAATGCCAATTAATTTTTCCTAATCGAAAAGGTTGAGTTTTTATAAAACTCAACCTTTTTAGTTTCTGCACTATTATTACGAAGTATCACTACGAGGCGTGCTGGCGCATCCAATGGTCCCAATGTGGGTCTGATGGTATTTTTTCCACTAAAAAATCAATAAATGTTCTGATTTTCGGTGAATGTGTATGTGCAGGGTGATATAAAGCGTACAGCGCAAACGGGGTTGATTTAGGGTCGTAATCTAGTAAGACAGGGATCAGTTCCCCATTTTCAATATAATTGCCTAGCATATACGTGGGTAAACAAACGATACCTTGATGGCAACGTGCGGCTTCTAATAAACCTAAGCTGCTGTTCACCTCAATCATATTATTAATTTCCAAAGGATAAGCGCTACCGTCTTTATCTGTCATTCGCCATGTGTCAGGAATATTCGGGTTAATTAAGCAATTATGTGATGCGATATCGGCAGGGGATTGAGGAATACCATAACGCTCGAAATAGGTTCGACTGCCGCAATATACCCAATTAATGTTGCAAATTTTCCGTAACGCGAAATTCTCAGGTGGGTGGCTGGTAATACGTAATGCAATATCAAAATCCACCTCATTTAAATTGATCAGCTCATCATTTAGGTCAACGGATAAACTGACTTTGGGATTCGTTTCGCGGTATTCGCTATATATTTGCATTAAATGGCAGACACCGAATGCAATGGAGCAAGTGATCTTTAATTGCCCTTGAGCGTGTTGATAAAAACTAGCGGTATTGATCAGCGAGTCATCAAGATCAGCCAATAAATTTTGCGATCGTTGCAATAAATAGCGCCCTGCATCGGTCAAAATAAAATTTCGCGTTGTGCGCTTTAGCAGGACGACGCCCAGTTGATCCTCTAGCTGTTGTAGCCCTCGACTAACGGATGATGGCGTTACATTCAGCTTCTTCGCAGCTAAGCTAAAGCTATTACATTCGACGATTTTGATAAATAACTCCAAATGTCGAAAAATCGCGTAGCTGTCAATTTTTGCTTTGAACGCAAAAGTGTTTTTATTTATTAGCATTGTCCTGCCCTATCAAAGCCGTTTATTCCAGCATACTATAATTGTGAATTTATCGCAGTTTGCTCGTGCCACACCAGTATTAAAAAATGGCGATAATAAAAAATTAACGCCGGCAAATAACGTTGTTCCTAACTTTTTTAATAATTAAATCTATAACGTTGAGGAATAGACTATGTCTAATAGTATTCAGGCAAGTGCAGGAAATCCGATTGATACCAAAAAAATCCCTTTTACAAAATATGATGTGGGCTGGGTGATTTTATGTATTGGAATGGCGATTGGCTCAGGAATTGTATTTATGCCTGTGCAAATCGGTATTAAAGGTATTTGGGTATTTATTGCCGCTACGATGCTTTCTTATCCAGCAATTTATTGGCTACAAAATTTATATCTCAGAACATTATCAGAATCTGAAGAATGTAATGACTATGCGAGTGTTATTACACAATATTTAGGCAAAAACTGGGGGATAGCATTAGGGATCGCGTATTTCTTAATGTTATTGCATGGCATGTTTTCTTATTCATTAGCCGTGACCTTCGATAGCGCCTCGTATATTAAAACCTTCGGGTTAACCGAGGGACTATTATCTGATTCGGTTTGGTATGGTTTGATTATTATTACAGTATTAGTGGCGATAGCGGCACAAGGGGAAAGACTGCTGTTTAAAGTGTCTGGTCCAATGGTTATCGTGAAGTTTGGTATTATTGTGCTGCTTGGTGTGGTGATGGTGCCATATTGGAACTTTGCCAATATCACCGCATTTCCTGATTTTCTTCCATTTATGCGAGATGTTTTCTTAACGCTGCCATTTACGTTATTTTCTATTTTATTTGTGCAAATCTTAAGCCCAATGAACATTGCCTATCGTAAGGTTGAAAGTGATAAGCGTATTGCCACTTATCGTGCAATACGAGCTAATCGAGTGGCGTATATTATTTTAGCCGTTGCTGTCTTGTTCTTTGCATTTTCTTTTACTTTCTCAATTAGCCATGAACAAGCCGTATCCGCTTTTGAGCAAAATATCTCTGCATTGGCGATTGCTGCACAGGTTATACCTGGTGCGGTGGTGAAAGTGATGACAGCATTGCTGAATATTTTTGCTATCTTAACGGCATTCTTAGGAATTTATTTGGGCTTCCAAGAAGCCATAAAAGGCATTGTGGTGAATATCCTCACTCGATTCATGCCTGAAGAGCGTATTAACCAAACCGTATTACACTATGGTGTATGTTTAGGGGTGATCATCGCACTGTGGTTCTGGGTTTCAACACGATTCTCTATCCTGTTCTTTATGCAGTTAGGTGGTCCACTGTTTGGTATTGTTTCTTGCTTGATCCCTTGCTATCTGGTTTACAAAGTGCCCGCACTACACAAATTTAAAGGCCCAACAGTGTGGTTCATCATTTTCTTTGGTGTGCTGTTATGCCTATCACCATTCTTTAAGTTTTTTGAATAAATAATGATGTTGATGAGAGGATCTCATGAAGAAAAAAGCAGTTTCTGAGTTTCATGTTGATACACAAGTGACCCAACTTGGGAGAGACCCTGCGAAACAAGCAGGGTTCGTAAACGCCCCTGTTTATCGTGGTTCGACAGTGGTGTTCCCAACGGTTGATGCTTTAATCAACGATAGAGCAGAATTTAACTACGGTACTGCGGGTACACCGACGATTAAACAGCTTGAGCAAGCGTGGTCTGTTCTTGCTGGCGCTGAAGGTACAGTGTTGTCACCGTCAGGGCTAGGAGCGATAGTCTTAGCTTTGTTGACGACACTGAAAACGGGCGACCACTTACTGATGCCTGATAGCGTTTATCGGCCAACCCGCAAATTTTGCCATGGGTTACTGGATAAAATGGGGATTGAGACGACTTATTATGACCCGATGATAGGTGCCGAGATTGAAACGCTCGTACAGCCAAACACCAGCACCATTTTTTTAGAATCTCCGGGTTCTCAAAGTTTTGAAATTCAAGATGTCCCAGCGATTATCGATGTGGCGAAACGGCATAATATTGCGACTATCATCGATAACACATGGGCGACGCCTCTGTTTTTTAAAGCCCATGAACTGGGCTGTGATATTTCACTAGAAGCTGGAACTAAATATTTAGGTGGCCACTCTGACTTGCTGATGGGGATTGTTTCAGCAAACCAAGCGTGGTGGCCAAAACTACGTGAAACGTATGATTACATGGCGATGTTGCCAGGAGCTGAAGATTGTTTTCTGGCTTTACGTGGCATGAGAACGCTACCGATTCGCTTAAAAGAAGCCCAAGAAAGAGCGCTAAATATCGCCCACTGGCTACAAGAACGCCCTGAGGTCATTCGAATTTTACACCCTGCATTTCCTGATTGTCCGGGGCATGAAATTTGGAAAAGGGATTTCAAGGGGTCATCAGGGTTATTTTCCATCGTGTTAGACCCGAAATATACCCAAACTGATATTGCAAAAATGCTAGATGGGCTATCAATTTTTGGTATGGGCTATTCATGGGGCGGTTTTGAAAGCTTAATTATTCCATTCAATTGTGCGGAATACCGTACAGTCACACATTGGGATCCCGGTGGCCCAACATTGCGGCTTCAAATTGGTTTAGAAAATTTAGATGATTTAAAGCAAGATTTGTCTGACGGTTTTGCACGTATGAAATAATATTTTCTTTATTGAATAATGATAAAAAGATAAAGCCGTGGATAAATACATTTTTTATTCACGGCCTTATAGTTATTTTCATCCGATCTTAATCTTCCACTGGCGTTTTTTCTCTTACTTTCCTTTCTAATAAACTACCTGTAATAGGGTCATAATAGCGGCTTGGCCAAATTTCAGATGGGTGAATTCCTAAAAAATTGGCAATAATCCATTCCCCTTTAGGCCATGGCCGTGAAAGCGCATTCGCAAGTGTTGAAGAGCTCAGCCCTGCTTCACGTGAAATTGCAGCAAGTGTCGTTCCACGCTTACGTAATGCTGCGATGATATCTGCGGGGTGCCAGTCTGACTTCCGTAAAATCATTTTTTAGTCCTTTTTTCATTCATAATCATGTAGAGTTAATGGTACGAGTAACGGGATATTGTGATACATTCAATACAATCGTCCTGTTATTGGAAATAAAATAACAGAAATTTCCCAAAATAATTTCTGATTTTTTCTAAAAATCCTATTTTATGAAACTATCGTGGTTTTTGTGAAATTAAATGGAAAGTCAGAATTAATAACTGTGAATTAAGATAAAACTTTGAAAATAAAACTAACTCTTTCGAGTTAGTATAGGGAATGACGTATATACGGCTACTCGTTACTCGTATCGGTAATATATCTAAATTACTCAACAAAATTACTTAAATTATTAGCGAGTAAATTATTTAATTATCTGTTATTAAAAGAAATTAGAATGTAAATAACATATATCATTTGCATATTATTATTTCCTGTTATTAATAAAATGAATGAGTTAACTGCTTTTAAGAAAATATAGATAGTTTTCAGCAACTGCAAATACATTGTCATCAGGACTAGGAGGGTCAGTATGTACAAGGAATGGCTAACAGCAAAAGAGTTAGTTGGATTGCAAGGGCTTCCCATGACGACCCAGGGCATTAATGCCATGGCTAGGCGTGAAAATTGGACTTGCCGCAAAAGGAAAGGTATTCAAGGAAAAGCATTGGAATACCACATTAGCTCGATACCTATTGATATTTTTGAAGGCCAATTTGTAAGCGAAACATCGCCAATCTATCAGGTAAAACGAAATGACAATTCGTTTATTTGGCAAGAGGCTTACAATCAACTTTCCGATGATGAGCGTGAGGTGATCCTCGGATTCATTATACGAGAAGGGGCTTTAGCACTAATTGATTTAATTAATAAAAAACCGTTTACAAATACTTAAGTTGTAAATAATTAATTATATAAAAATAATATTATATTTAGTCTAAATTTTTTTAACAGATGACGATTTGGTAAAGCTGCAATAGCAGGTTTCATAATATAAGCGTGAAAGTGAAGATATGAAAAAATTGTGGTTCACAGCGAAAGAGCTCGCAGGACTAGAAGGTCTACCAACTTCGCCACAGGGCGTTAACCTGATGGCAAGACGAGAGGGCTGGAAAAACCGGCGAAAGCGGGGAGTTCAAGGTAAAGCCGTTGAGTATTATATTGAAAGTCTACCCGGTGAGATTCAAGGCCAATTAAGCTTATGCGAGCCGTTAATGCCTTATCAAAGCCAACGAACAGATGCACTGCAAATCTGGTCAGAGGCTTACTATCAGCTGACAGAAACTGAACGCAATAAAATCGTCAAATACATTTTGCGTTATGGCCTATCTTCGCTACTTGCACAGATAGATGAAGACGAAAAAGGGGAAAAATAATTTTCCCCTTTTCTTAAACGGTGTAGCAAGCTTAGGAATGACGCTGGATAGCGATGTGGGCAAGCCCAATTAAAGCTTCTTTATAAATAGAATCATCAATGGCATTTAACGCACTAATTGCTTTTTGTGCTTCCTCTTGTGCACGTGCATATGTGTACTCAAGTGAACCACAGCGCTTCATCGTTGCTAAAACGGTCTCTAACAAATGACGGCCATTGCCTTGCTCAATAGCTTGGCGAATCAATGCAGACTCTTCTTCATTTCCATTTTGCATGGCGTGAAGAAGAGGGAGCGTTGGCTTACCTTCATCGAGGTCATCACCCGTATTTTTACCTAATTGGGCATTGTCAGCATCGTAATCCAGTAAATCATCAATTAGCTGGAAAGCGGTGCCAATATAACGACCATAATCCTGTAATGCTTTTTCTTGCTCAGGCGTTGCATTCGCTAAAATAGCCGATGCATGAGCCGCAGCTTCAAATAAACGTGCCGTTTTACTGTAGATCACTTGCATGTAGTTTTCTTCAGTAATATTTGGATCATTACAGTTCATGAGCTGTAAAACTTCACCTTCCGCGATCACGTTAGTCGCTTCAGACATAAGTTTAAGAACGCGCATCGAATCAAGATCCGTCATCATCTGGAAGGATCGCGTATAAATAAAGTCACCCACTAATACACTTGCAGCGTTACCAAACACTGCATTCGCAGTTTGTTTTCCGCGGCGCATATCAGATTCATCAACAACATCATCATGCAATAATGTTGCGGTATGGATGAACTCGATCAATGCAGCGACTTGGGTATGTTTATGCCCAGAGTAGCCTAAGGATCTTCCTGCCAGTATGGCGATCATCGGGCGGATCCTTTTACCTCCACCACTGACAATGTAATAACCAAGCTGGTTAATTAGCGCAACATCTGAATTCAATTGACTGAGGATGGCTTCGTTTACCGCTGACATATCCTCAGTTGTCAGTTCAATAATAGATTCTAAATTCATCGTAATTTATTCATATTATTAGTTTTTGGTTCATTCCCTGAATAGCAAAATGGGAGACCGAATAGAACACTTATACCATTAGCATAACATTATTAATAATAAGATTATCAGGTGTGATGCAAAAAATGTTTAAATAAGTAACAATTTGAGTTATTGGCACTAAATCAGTACTAAAAAGAGGTTGTTGAGAAAAAAGTCGTATTTTTTGTCATCTAACCGCATTATTGGCTTGTGTTCTGATGCTTTTTTGCGTAGAATTCGCGCCCTATTGTGAATATTTTATAGCGTGCTCTGGAATTGAAATATTTAGCGAGTACGCGGAAAGCGGAGTTAATATGTACGCGGTTTTCCAAAGTGGTGGTAAACAACACCGAGTTAGCGAAGGTCAAACTGTCCGCCTAGAAAAGCTGGACATCGCAACAGGTGAAACTGTTGAATTTGATCAAGTTTTAATGGTTGCTAATGGCGATGAGATCCAAATCGGCGCTCCTGTCGTTGAAGGCGTTAAAGTGAAAGCGGAAGTGGTTGCACACGGTCGTGGCGAGAAAGTCAAAATCGTCAAATTCCGTCGTCGTAAACATAGCCGTAAACAACAGGGTCATCGTCAGTGGTTCACTGATGTTAAGATCACTGTCATCGCTTAAGATTTAGGAGAGCAGATTAATGGCACATAAAAAGGCTGGTGGTTCGACTCGTAACGGTCGTGACTCAGAAGCAAAACGTTTAGGTGTTAAACGTTTTGGTGGTGAAGCTGTATTAGCAGGTAGCATCATCGTTCGTCAACGTGGTACTAAGTTCCACGCAGGCACCAACGTAGGTTGTGGCCGTGACCACACTCTATTCGCATTAGCGGATGGTAAAGTGAAATTTGAAGTTAAAGGTCCAAACAATCGTAAATTTATCAGCATCGAAGCTGAATAAGTTTTCTGATCTTTAATTCAGACTTAAAGCCCTGCAAAACTTTTTGCGGGGCTTTTTATATTCAGATATTTGATCTTTAATGAACTACACACGTATTAAAGATGCACCATCTCTGAGTAGAACAGCCATCCAGCGTTATGCGGCTCAGAAGCGGAGAAAGAGTTATGAAATTTGTAGATGAAGCCAAAATATTGGTCGTGGCAGGAGATGGTGGCAATGGTTGTGTCAGCTTCCGCCGTGAAAAGTACATCCCGAAAGGGGGACCTGACGGTGGTGACGGTGGCGATGGTGGGGATGTTTACTTACAAGCAGACGAAAACCTCAACACGTTAATCGATTACCGCTTTGAAAAATCATTCCGTGCAGAACGTGGTCAAAATGGCCAAAGCCGTGAATGTACAGGTAAACGTGGTCAAGATATCACGGTTAAAGTGCCGATAGGAACGCGTGTACGCGATCTTGGCACTAATGAAGTACTTTGTGACATGACGCGTCATGAACAGCGCCACATGGTCGCTAAGGGCGGTTTCCATGGCCTTGGAAATACCCGTTTTAAATCATCAGTCAACCGTGCCCCACGCCAACGTACCATGGGTACGAAAGGTGAGACACGCGAAATACTGTTAGAATTAATGCTGTTAGCAGATGTTGGGATGTTGGGAATGCCTAATGCGGGTAAATCCACATTCATTCGTTCTGTCTCTGCGGCAAAACCAAAAGTGGCAGACTATCCGTTTACCACATTAGTGCCAAGCTTAGGTGTGGTACGTATGGATAACGAGCAAAGCTTCGTTGTGGCGGATATCCCAGGGTTGATCGAAGGGGCTGCGGAAGGTGCGGGTCTTGGGATCCAATTCCTGAAACACTTAGAGCGTTGCCGTGTCTTGCTGCATCTGATCGACATTTGTCCGATCGATGAATCTGATCCTGTTGAAAATGCGAAGATCATAATCAGCGAATTAGAAAAATACAGTGAAAAATTGGCTGCAAAACCACGTTGGTTAGTCTTCAACAAGATTGATATCTTAGGCGAAGAAGAATCTGCGGCTCGCGCAGCTGAAATTGCCAAAGCAATGGGCTGGGAAGATAAATTCTACATGATTTCAGCGGTTAACCATGAAGGTGTGAAAGCACTGTGCTGGGATATCATGGAGTTTATGAATACTCAACCACGTGATATGGCAACGACTGAAGATGTGCAGCAACCAGAGAAAGTAGAATTTATGTGGGATGATTACCACAAAGAGCAACTTTCTGGTGCTGAAGACGTTGACGATGACTGGGATGATGATTGGGATGAAGATGACGATGAAGGCGTCGAAATCATTTACCAAAAATAATTCATCTTAGAAATACAAAAAGGCGCAAAAGCGCCTTTTTTAATGGATGAAACTTAGCAATTAGTTGTTTTTATACAGGTCTTTATATAACCGACTTTCGAAACGAACTAAGGGGACTCGGCGGCTACGTTGTTGGCTTTGTGGAACCGCATAAGCAGAGATAAACTGTACAAATGCAACGCGTTGCCCGCTCGCGGTGGTAATAAAGCCTGCGAGGTTATATACCCCTTGCAATGCCCCTGTTTTTGCCGAAACTTTACCATTTACACCCGCTTCATCGAAGCCTCCTCGGTAGCGCAATGTGCCATCGTGACCTGCAAGGGGGAGCATGGAAATAAAATCAAGCTGTTGATCATTTTTAGCAATAAACTGGAGGATTTCCATCATCGTTGATGGTGTGATCAAGTTGTGGCGAGAAAGTCCGGATCCATCCACCATTACGGTATTGCCAAGATCGATCCCCGCCTTTTGTTTCAGCACTTGCCTGACAGCATCGGATCCAGATCGCCAAGTTCCCGGTACACCATAATATTCACGGCCAATTGTCCGAAAAACGGTATCGGCGATCATATTGTCGGATTTTTTCAGCATCACTTTAAGTAAGTCATGGAGTGGCTTAGATTCCGTTTTAACCAATACTTGTGATTGCGCGGTTGGTTGTGTGCGTTTTTTGACATTGCCAGTGAGCTCAATGCCCGCGGTTTTTAATTCATTTTTGACAATCGCTCCTGAGTAGCTCGCCCCATTTTGTACTGCAAAAGCGAGTGGAAGCGGCTCACTGCGTTGGGTTAAACAGCCTGTTAAGGTATAGCGGTTTAATTCCCCGGGCACGACATCTAATTCACAGTAGCGCGCTTCTGGTGAGCCCTTAGCGAGTGTTTTGACTTCGCTGAACATATTTACAGGGTAAAAATTGGCGGTTTTGATAAATGCCATATCCCCTGCGCGTTCGGCAGGGTAAAGCGAAACTGAAAAACAATTTCGGTCAATGATTGCAGCGGCTGGCGGGGCACTAAAACACTGGGTCATATCATTCCACACCCAACCCGGCGCTTTATCATGGCTGGCGAATGCAGAAATATCGACAATCAAGTCACCCTCGACTTTGTGGATACCAATTTGCTTCAACGCATTTGCCATATTACGAATTTGTTGGCGGGTAAGCGTTGGGTCGCCACTAAAGCGAATCACTAAATCCCCCGATAACGTATTATTATTCAGTTTGGCGCTTGTTTCGAAATTAGTGACAAAACGGTAGTCTGGCCCCAGTTGCAGTAATGCGGCAAGGGCGGTAACGACTTTTTGTGTACTTGCGGGGAGCGCCATTTGTTGTGCATTATAGTCAATCAATGGGGTATTACTTCCCACTTTCTGCGCGACCAGAGCGAGGTTAGTGCCGTCTGGCAGGTGTTGCTTGTACTCATCAATGGGAATAGCAAAAACTTGGCTACTAGCTAAGGCAATTCCGAAAGAGAGTATCCATTTTCTGGTTAAGTTAAGTAATGACATAGATTTCACGCATTAAAGTGGACATACTGCACATACTAAAGTGTAATGCCTTATAAAGTAAACGATGACCCGTTATTAAGTCTCAGTTAAAATAACGTACATTATGATAAGATAAATGAGTACATGAGTCTGATTGAGTTATTTACTTAGAGCCCCCCTGATTTTCAGAGGTGTTCGGTGTACTGTTGTTACAAAATCAGGAAGATACTTGTTTTTAGATAGGATTGAAACCGAGGTATTTATTAATGAAACAGATCCCGATGACGGTATTTGGTGCGGACAAACTAAGAGAGGAGCTTGAGTTCCTGAAATCTGTCCGCCGCCCAGAAATCATTGCATCAATCGCCGAAGCGCGTGAACACGGTGATTTAAAAGAAAATGCGGAATATCATGCAGCTCGAGAGCAGCAAGGTTTTTGTGAAGGCCGTATTCAAGAAATCGAAGGGAAACTTTCACACGCACAAGTCATTGATGTGACCAAAATGGTCAACAATGGTCGCGTGATTTTCGGTGCAACAGTGACGGTATTGAATGTTGATACTGATGAAGAGCTGACGTATCGTATTGTGGGTGATGACGAAGCGGATATCAAAGTGAATTTAATTTCTGTTAACTCACCTATAGCGCGTGGTTTGATAGGGAAAGAGGTCGATGATGCGGTCTCAATCAAAACTCCAGGCGGAGATGTCGAGTTCGAAATTCTTAAAGTTGAGTATATCTGATTCCTATTTCCCTGAATTAGCTATATTATTTCCCTGATTTAAAGAAAAAGGCCGCAGGCGGCCTTTTTCTTCATATAAAACGTGCTTTCAATGGCATTTTTATATAAATGATGGGTTATTATTTAGGTAAAATGATTTTGCGATCTGCCGACGGGCGATAGATGACAAGAATTTTACCGATAATTTGTACATTTACTGCACCAGTTTCGCGAACAATCGCATCAGCGATCAAATTTTTGGTATCACGATCTTCGCCTGCGATTTTGACTTTGATAAGCTCATGATGTGCTAGAGAGAGTTCAATCTCAGCTAAGACACCTTCGGTTAAGCCGTTGTTGCCAATCATAACAACAGGGTTTAAGTGGTGAGCGAGACTTTTTAGGTGCTGAATTTGTTTTTTATTAAGATTCATCGATTTTTTGCTTGGTTAGTATTGAAAATGGCTTATTCTACCGCCATCTGATATCTATCACCATCAATTATATCTGTTCGATGGTAAAGAAGCAGCAATATCGTTGTAGATCTTTTAGTATAGTTGGAAAGCACAATGGCCAATAAAAAACGTTCGGCAAGCTCAAGTCGCTGGTTGCAAGAACATTTTAGTGATAAATATGTTCAGCAAGCACAAAAGAAAGGGTTACGCTCACGTGCATGGTTTAAACTGGAGGAAATCCAGCAAGGTGATAAAATTTTTAAACCAGGTATGACCGTTGTTGATTTAGGTGCTGCCCCGGGGGGCTGGTCACAATACGTTGTTAGTCAAATAGGTCATAATGGTCGAGTGATTGCATGTGACTTATTACCGATGGACCCAATCGTTGGCGTGGATTTCCTGCAAGGGGATTTTCGTGACGAAGCAGTGCTCGCCGCTTTGCTAGAACGAGTTGGCGACAAAAAAGTACAGGTGGTCATGTCTGACATGGCGCCAAATATGAGTGGGACACCGGCGGTTGATATACCTCGCTCTATGTATCTGGTTGAATTAGCATTGGATATGTGCCGTGCAGTATTGGCACCTGGGGGAAGTTTTATTGTTAAAGTGTTTCAGGGAGAAGGCTTTGACGACTACCTTAGGGATATCCGTTCCCTGTTTACGAAAGTAAAAGTTCGTAAACCTGAATCTTCGCGGGCTCGATCGCGTGAAGTATACATTGTAGCGACAGGACTAAAACTATAGTACCCTGAGCGTTATTTGTTAACACAGTTGTAATATGAGGTTAATCCCTTGAGTGACATGGCGAAAAACCTAATTCTCTGGTTAGTCATCGCAGTTGTTCTGATGTCCTTGTTCCAGAGTTTTGGCCCAAGCGATTCGAATAGTCGCAGAGTTGATTATTCAACGTTTATCAATGAGTTAGCCCAGGATCAGGTACGTGAAGTTCGTATCACAGGTCGTGAATTGAACGTCAGAAAGGCTGATAATAGCCGCTATACAACTTATCTTCCTATGCAGGACGAGAAGCTGTTAGACACCATGCTGAACAAGCATGTAACTGTCGTTGGTGAACCACCAGAAGAACCTAGCTTACTGACATCTATTTTCATTTCCTGGTTCCCAATGCTTCTGTTGATTGGTGTCTGGATTTTCTTTATGCGCCAAATGCAAGGTGGCGGCGGCAAAGGGGCAATGTCATTCGGCAAAAGTAAAGCCCGCATGCTGACAGAAGATCAGATCAAAACAACATTTGCAGACGTTGCTGGGTGTGACGAAGCCAAAGAAGAAGTCGGCGAGATTGTTGAGTTCCTGCGTGAACCGGCTCGCTTCCAAAAACTTGGCGGTAAAATTCCTAAAGGCGTCCTGATGGTAGGTCCTCCAGGTACGGGTAAAACCTTACTTGCGAAAGCTATCGCAGGCGAAGCTAAAGTGCCATTCTTCACCATTTCGGGTTCCGACTTCGTCGAAATGTTTGTGGGTGTGGGTGCTTCGCGTGTTCGTGATATGTTCGAACAAGCGAAAAAAGCAGCGCCTTGTATCATCTTTATCGATGAAATCGATGCCGTGGGTCGCCAACGTGGTGCCGGTTTAGGTGGTGGTCACGATGAACGTGAGCAAACCCTGAACCAGATGCTGGTTGAGATGGACGGTTTCGAAGGCAACGAAGGGATTATTGTTATCGCGGCAACTAACCGTGCAGACGTTCTTGACCCTGCGTTATTACGTCCAGGTCGTTTTGACCGTCAGGTCGTCGTTGGTTTACCAGACGTACGTGGCCGTGAGCAAATCCTGAAAGTGCATATGCGTCGTGTGCCTATCGACCCAAGCGTAGACACATTCATTCTTGCTCGTGCAACACCCGGTTTCTCAGGTGCTGAATTAGCAAACTTGGTTAACGAAGCTGCGCTATTTGCCGCTCGCGCAAATATGCGTGTCGTTTCCATGGTTGAATTTGAAAAAGCGCGTGACAAAATTTGGATGGGCGCAGAGCGTCGTTCTCTGATGATGACCGAAGAGCAAAAAGAATCAACGGCTTACCACGAAGGTGGCCACATGATTATCGGTCACTTAATGCCAGAGCATGACCCTGTTCATAAAGTTACCATCGTTCCTCGTGGTCAAGCATTGGGTGTGGCGTTCTTCTTACCAGAAGGTGATGAAGTGAGCCGTAGCCGCTTGAAGCTCGAAGGTATGATTGCAACTGCGTATGCAGGTCGTATTGCCGAAGAACTGATTTATGGTCGTGATAAAATCACTACAGGTGCTTCTTCCGATATTCAGTTTGCAACCAATACAGCACGCAACATGGTGACGCAGTGGGGCTTCTCAGACCGCTTAGGCCCAATGCAATACTCAAAAGAAGAAGGTCCTGCATTCTTAGGTCGTTCTTCTGGTAATGGTTCTGGAATTTCGGATGAAACAGCACGCATTGTTGATGAAGAAATCAAGAAAATCTTAGACCACTGTTACCAACTGGCTTACAAAACACTGGAAGACAATATCGATATTCTGCATGCAACGAAAGATGCATTGCTGAAATATGAAACTATCGATATGCCAATGATTGATGATTTAATGAATCGTCGTCCAGTGCGTGAACCTGCGGGTTGGGATGAGGACAAAAAAGTCAGCAATGTGACAGGAACATTTGGTAAAGGTCCATCAAATGTTGAGAAAACAGCTGAAAAACCTCAATCTGAAGAACCTCAATCTGAAGAACCTCAGAACAGTGCTGAAGAGCCAAGCAATAATTCTGATGAATCTAATCCATCGGATAATAACGATAACAAGCCACAATAAGCTGTCGTTAAAATAAATCATAAAGCCCCAGTTCGCTGGGGTTTTTTTCGTTAAGGAAAAATAAATATGCATATTAAAGCCAGAGGCCGCCTCCTTGACTTATCTACCCCACAAGTGATGGGGATTTTGAATGTCACTCCAGATTCATTTTCAGATGGTGGCACTCATAATCGTTATCATGATGCGTTAGAGCATGTCGCTAAGATGGTGCAAGAAGGCGCGACGATTATTGATATCGGTGGTGAATCAACGCGTCCCGGTGCAGCTGAGGTTTCAGTGAGTGAAGAGCTAGATCGTGTCGTGCCTGTCGTGGAAGCCATTGCTAAGCGGTTTGATGTGTGGATTTCTGTTGATACTTCAAAAGCGCAGGTGATGGCCGAAGCGGCGAAAGCCGGTATGCATATCATTAATGATATTCGTTCACTCCATGAACCCGATGCGTTAAGCGTGGCCGCGCAAACGGGCTTGCCTGTGTGCATTATGCACATGCAAGGCCAGCCAAGAACCATGCAAGAAGCGCCAGATTATGAAAATGTGGTGCGCGAAGTTCAAGCCTATCTTGACGGCGAAATTACCCGTTGTGTGGCTGCGGGTATTGAGCGGCAGCAAATAATCCTTGATCCAGGCTTTGGATTTGGGAAGAACTTGTCGCATAATTACCAATTATTGGCAAACTTAGAACAATTTCATAATTTCGGACTACCGCTATTGGCAGGGATGTCACGTAAATCTATGATTGGACAATTATTGAATGTTCCACCGCAAGAACGCCTCGCGGGTAGCCTCTCTTGTGCAGTGATTGCAGCAATGCAAGGCGCTCATATCATTCGCGTCCATGATGTGAAAGAAACCGTACAAGCGATGCAAGTGGTGCAGATGACTCTGTCAGAAAAGGAAAAATAAGCGTATGAGCTCTCGTAAATATTTTGGTACTGATGGTATTCGTGGCAAAGTGGGCGATAGCCCAATTACCCCTGATTTTGTTTTAAAATTAGGTTGGGCGGCAGGGAAAGTGCTGGCTCGCCACGGTTCACGTAAGATTATCATCGGTAAAGATACGCGTATTTCTGGCTATATGTTGGAATCTTCCTTGGAAGCAGGCTTAGCTGCGGCAGGTTTATCAGCCTCTTTTACGGGCCCAATGCCAACCCCTGCGGTTGCTTATTTGACTCGTACCTTCCGCGCTGAAGCGGGTATTGTTATTTCGGCTTCCCATAACCCTTACTACGATAACGGCATCAAATTTTTCTCTATTGATGGCACAAAGCTGCCAGATGAAGTAGAAGAAGCTATCGAAGCCGAAATGGAAAAGCCAATTACCTGCGTTGAATCCGCAGAGCTAGGCCGCGCAAACCGTATCGTGGATGCAGCAGGTCGTTATATCGAATTCTGTAAAGGCACATTTCCGAACGAGCAAAGCCTCTCTAGCTTGAAAATTGTTATCGACTGCGCCAATGGTGCAACTTACCACATTGCCCCGAACGTATTTCGTGAATTAGGTGCTGAAGTTATCACAATTGGTTGCGATCCTAACGGTATCAACATCAACGAAGAATGTGGTGCAACAGACGTTCGTCAGTTACAACAAAAAGTGTTAGAAGAAAAAGCCCATGTTGGCTTAGCGTTTGATGGTGACGGTGACCGTATCATCATGGTTGACCATCTTGGCGAAAAAGTCGATGGCGACCAAATTCTGTATATTATTGCCCGTGAAGCGCTACGCCAAGGCCAATTAAAAGGCGGCGTTGTTGGTACGCTGATGAGCAATATGGGGTTAGAAATTGCCCTGAAACAGCTTGGGATCCCATTTGAACGTGCAAAAGTGGGTGACCGCTATGTACTGGAAAAATTACAGGAAAAAAGCTGGCGCATGGGGGCTGAAAACTCAGGCCACGTGATTTTGCTGGATAAAACGACCACAGGTGACGGGATTGTTGCAGGCTTACAAGTGCTGAGCGCAATGGTTCGCAACCATATGAGCCTTCACGACTTATGCAGCGGCATGAAATTACTGCCACAGGTGTTGGTCAATGTACGCTTTAAAGGTAAGCATGACCCTCTGCAAAGTGATGCGGTGGTTGCAGCTAATGAAGAAGTTGAAAAACAATTGGCAGGTAAAGGCCGCGTATTACTGAGAAAATCAGGAACTGAGCCGTTAATTCGTGTCATGGTTGAAGGCGAAAATGAAGCTGACGTAACGGCGATGGCAAATCGCATTGCTGATGCGGTAAAAGCAGCGGGTTAATTGCTGTTAAGTAAAAGCTGGGCAATATTTCGAACATTTGTTGTTTTTTTCTGCAAATAGACAAGTGAGGCTCAAAATAGACTTGCTTGTCAGCTCAGCTTTGGTTAGTATTCGCACCTGCTCAATCCTGTAAGGGCTTTCCTTTATCGCAGTGAATGGGTGGGTGTGCAGTAATAGAGGTCATAGCAAAGGCTATGCACCGCAACTGAATAGGTAACTCAAATGTACGTAGCTCTCTTAATCATTCTCTTGGTAGCAGCTATTGGGCTTATTAGCCTGATCATGTTACAGCAAGGAAAAGGTGCTGACATGGGTGCATCATTCGGTGCGGGCGCTTCTGCAACACTGTTTGGTTCATCGGGTTCAGGTAACTTCATGACCCGTATGACTGGAATCTTGGCTGCGGTGTTTTTCATCATCAGTTTAATACTTGGCAATATGACTGCGAATAAGTATGGAACTGCTAGTGGTAGCAAGTGGGAAAACATTAGTGAACCTGCAAAAGTCGAGCAACCAACAGACGTTCCGGCAGCACCAGCTACACCAACGAGTGACATTCCTCGTTAAGTGTTAGAGATTCCGAATGAAGGCAGTTATGCCATCATTAAGCAGTAAGCTCAGAAATGAGTGAGAAGTTAAAAATTTGAGGTTATTGATATTACATTGATAACCTCGCCTCAGTGCCGAGGTGGTGAAATTGGTATACACGCTACCTTGAGGTGGTAGTGCCTACAAAACGGGCGTACGGGTTCAAGTCCCGTCCTCGGCACCATTATTTTAGATGGCTTGTGATTTACAGGTTATCTGTGTAGAATATGTCACGTTTTCGAACGCGGGATGGAGCAGCTTGGTAGCTCGTCGGGCTCATAACCCGAAGGTCGTTGGTTCAAATCCAGCTCCCGCAACCATTTCTTATTTACATACCTTGTCAGTATCGAAGTCAATAGTAGCTATCCGATGATGCAGTTGTCATATAGTAATCAGGTTTATTATCAAACCTAGCTCTCAAAATTTCTCATCGATTTCTCTAGACTTTACAGGTATAATAAGAACATGGTGAACCCGTGCACTACAGGGTCCAGTTACAAAAGCCCCGAATTTCGGGGTTTTTTGTTATTTGACAATCGAATTAACTGGGCTATATGCCCTTTTTTTATGTCTGGGGGTGGGCTTGTCCACATTAGAACAGAAATTAACAGAGATGATTTCAGCACCGGTGGAGGCGCTAGGCTTTGAATTCGTTGGCTTAGAGTTTATCCGTGGTCGCACATCGACACTGCGTGTCTTCATCGATAGTGAAGAAGGCATCACTGTTGATGATTGTGCTGATGTCAGCCATCAGGTGAGCGCAGTATTGGACGTCGAAGATCCAATCTCCGTGATTTATAACCTGGAAATATCGTCACCAGGGCTTGAACGTCCTTTATTCACCGTTGCTCACTATGAGCATTTTATAGGTGAAGAGGTGGCTCTGACTTTACGTATAGCGATGCAGAACCGCCGTAGATGGCAAGGTATTATCAAGTCCGTAGACGGTGAAATGATTACGGTTACTGTAGATGGTAAGGATGAGGTGTTCGCCCTCGGCAACATCCAGAAAGCTAACTTGGTACCCCACTTTTAATAAAGTTCAATGAGGCAACTAGGATGAATAAAGAAATTCTGGCTGTTGTAGAAGCGGTTTCTAACGAAAAATCCCTCCCTCGTGAAAAAATCTTCGAGGCTCTGGAAACTGCATTAGCGACGGCGACCAAAAAGAAATACGAGCAAGAAATTGATGTCCGTGTTGAAATCGACCGCAAATCAGGTGATTTTGATACGTTTCGCCGTTGGTTAATTGTGGATGAAGTCACAATGCCAACGCGTGAAATCACATTAGAAGCAGCACAATTTGAAGATCCAGAACTGCAATTAGGCGGTTATGTTGAAGATCAAATTGAGTCTGTTGTGTTTGACCGTATTACGACGCAAACAGCAAAACAAGTTATCGTACAAAAAGTGCGTGAAGCAGAACGTGCGATGGTTGTTGACCAATTCCGCGAGCACCAAGGTGAAATTATCACTGCTCAAGTGAAGAAAGTTAACCGTGAAAACATCACGTTAGACTTAGGTAACAATGCGGAAGCGGTTATTCTGCGTGAAGATATGTTGCCACGCGAAAACTTCCGTCCAGGTGACCGCATTCGTGGAGTCCTGTATGATGTACGTCCTGAAGCTCGCGGCGCACAACTTTTCGTTACGCGTTCTCGCCCTGAAATGCTGGTTGAATTATTCCGCATTGAAGTGCCAGAAATTGGCGAAGAAATTATTGAAATCAAAGCTGCTGCGCGTGACCCTGGTTCCCGTGCCAAAATCGCAGTAAAAACCAACGATAAGCGTATTGACCCAGTGGGTGCTTGTGTTGGTATGCGTGGTGCGCGAGTTCAAGCCGTTTCGAGCGAATTAGGCGGCGAGAGAATTGATATTGTGTTATGGGATGATAACCCAGCTCAATTCGTTATTAATGCAATGGCTCCGGCTGATGTTGCATCTATCGTGGTCGATGAAGACAACTGCACGATGGATGTTGCCGTTGAAAGCAGTAACTTAGCTCAAGCAATCGGACGTAACGGACAAAACGTACGTTTAGCCGCTCAGTTGCTGAAAATACACCGTGGTGATGACAAATGGGAACTGAATGTCATGACCGCAGAAGAGCTGCATGCAAAACATCAGGCAGAAGCACATGCTTCTATTGAAACATTCACCAAGCATCTTGATATTGATGAAGAGTTCGCCACTACACTTGTTGAAGAAGGCTTCTCGACGTTAGAAGAACTGGCTTACGTGCCTATTAATGAACTTCTGGAAATTGACGGTCTTGATGAAGATACCGTTGAAGTTCTACGTGAAAGAGCGAAAGCGGCCCTCACCACCATTGAATTGGCTCAAAAAGAGAGCCTCGGTGATAATCAGCCAGCAGAAGAGTTGTTGAATCTTGAAGGTATGGATCGTACTCTGGCCTATAATTTGGCAACTCGTGGTATCTGTACACTAGAAGATCTTGCTGAGCAGGGCATCGACGACCTGATTGATATTGAAGGTCTGGATAATGAGAAAGCAGGTACGCTCATTATGGCCGCACGTAATATTTGCTGGTTCGGTAACGATGCGTAAACACTGTAGCAGGAAGGAACGGCATGACAGAAACTGTAAAATCATTGGCAACGGAAATTCAAACCACCACTGATCGCCTGGTACAGCAATTTGCTGAAGCAGGGATCACTAAAGGTGAGAATGACTCTGTTAGTCAGTCAGAAAAAGAAGCTTTACTGAACCACTTAAATCGCGAACAAGGCGGAGCAGCGGGTCAGCCAAGCAAATTGACACTACAGCGTAAAACTCGTAGTACGCTGAGCGTCCCCGTCACCGGTGGCAAAAGCAAATCGGTAAATGTTGAAGTCCGCAAAAAACGCACTTATGTGAACCGCGATGCTGAAGAAGCTAAAGCGGAAGAACAGGCGCAGCGTGAAGCGGAAGAGCAGGCACAGCGCGAAGCTGAAGAACTGGCACAACGTGAAGCACAAGCTAAGCGTTTAGCAGAAGATACTGCGAAACGTGAAGCGGATGAATTGGCAAAACGTGACGCCCAAGAGAAAGCAAAACGTGAAGCAGCAGATAAAGCGACGCGCGAAGTAGCGGAAAGAGAAAAAGTGAAACCAAGCGAAAATCCACAAAAAGCAGGCAAAGCGCCAGAAAGCAATGCCGACAAACAACGCCGTGACGCCGAAGCTGCGGAATTAAAACGCAAAGCGGAAGAAGAAACTCAGCGTAAAGTTGAAGCAGAAGCGCGCCGCGTTGCTGAAGAAGCTCGTAAAATGGCTGAAGAAAACGGCGAAAAATGGACGGCTGAAACGAAAACTGAAGAAGACAGCGATTATCACACAACCACTTCTACGCACGCTCGTGCCGCTGAAGATGAAAGTGATGAGAAGGAAGAAGGCCGTCGCTCACGTAACCGTACAGCAAAAGCACCTCGTCAGAAAAAAGGCAATAAACTGTCTGAAAAAGCTGACCGCGAAGAAGAGCGTGCAGCAGGTCGTTCAGGCCGTACAAAAGGTAAACAGCGTAAAGGAAGTTCTTTACAGCAAAGCTTTACTAAACCAGCCGCTGCCGTAAACCGCGATGTGGTTATCGGTGAAACCATTACTGTTGGCGAACTGGCTAACAAAATGGCGGTTAAAGGTTCTCAAGTCATCAAAACGATGATGAAGATGGGCGCAATGGCAACCATCAACCAAGTTATTGACCAAGAAACTGCACAATTAGTGGCAGAAGAAATGGGTCATAAAGTTATTCTGCGTCGTGAGAACGAGCTAGAAGAATCGGTAATGAATGACCGTGATACTGGCTCTGCGGCGCAAGAGCCACGTGCACCTGTTGTTACCATCATGGGTCACGTTGACCACGGTAAAACCTCTTTACTTGACTACATTCGTTCAACGAAAGTGGCATCAGGCGAAGCGGGTGGTATTACTCAGCACATCGGTGCTTACCACGTTCAAACTGACAAAGGTATGATTACCTTCCTAGACACCCCAGGTCACGCCGCGTTTACATCGATGCGTGCTCGTGGTGCTCAGGCAACGGATATCGTTGTTCTGGTTGTTGCAGCGGACGATGGTGTAATGCCACAAACTATCGAAGCTATCCAGCATGCGAAAGCTGCGGGTGTGCCGATTGTTGTTGCTGTGAACAAAATTGATAAACCAGAAGCGGATATTGACCGTGTTAGAAATGAACTGTCTCAGTACGGTGTTATTTCTGAAGAGTGGGGCGGCGATACGCAATTTATCGGTGTATCTGCAAAAGTGGGTACCGGTATTGACGATTTACTTGATGCACTGTTACTGCAAGCTGAAGTTTTAGAACTGAAAGCAGTTTATACAGGCATGGCAAGCGGCGTAGTTGTTGAGTCTTACTTAGACAAAGGTCGTGGCCCAGTGGCAACTATCCTTGTTCAAGAAGGTACGCTGAACAAAGGCGATATCGTACTGTGTGGATTTGAATATGGTCGTATTCGTGCAATGCGCAATGAACTCGGTAAAGACGTTCAATCTGCAGGTCCATCAATGCCTGTTGAGATTTTAGGTCTGTCTAGCGTCCCTTCAGCAGGTGACGAAGCGACCGTTGTTCGTGACGAGAAAAAAGCCCGTGAAGTTGCCCTGTATCGTCAAGGTAAATTCCGTGATGTTAAATTAGCGCGTCAGCAGAAATCTAAACTGGAAAACATGTTTGCGAACATGGAAGAAGGTAAAGTTTCTGAATTGAACATCGTGCTGAAAACTGACGTTCAAGGTACCTGTGAAGCGATCACTGACTCTCTGATGAAACTGTCAACAGATGAAGTTAAAGTGAAAATCATCGGTTCTGGCGTTGGTGGTATCACCGAAACAGATGCAACACTGGCTGCGGCATCTAACGCAATTATCCTTGGCTTTAACGTCCGTGCAGATGCATCGGCTCGTCGTGTCATTGAAAGTGAAAGCGTTGATTTACGTTACTACTCCGTCATCTATAGCCTGATTGATGAAATCAAACAAGCGATGAGTGGTATGTTAGCGCCAGAGTACAAACAGCAAATCATTGGGCTTGCAGAAGTTCGTGATGTGTTTAAATCACCGAAATTTGGTGCAGTTGCTGGTTGTATGGTTACCGAAGGTACCATTAAGCGTAACAACCCAATCCGTGTCCTGCGTGATAACGTCGTTATCTACGAAGGTGAGTTAGAATCACTGCGTCGCTTTAAAGATGACGTCAGTGAAGTTCGTAACGGTATGGAATGTGGTATCGGCGTTAAGAACTACAACGACGTTCGCGTCGGTGATATGATCGAAGTCTTCGAAATCATTGAAGTTAAACGTTCTATCGACGGTTAATTTTGTGAGAGCCCACGAAGTATCGTGACTACAAAATAGTGTTAATAAGGGGGCGATTGCCCCCTTTATTGTCAGGAGACATAACGATGGCAAAAGAATTTAGTCGTTCTCAGCGCGTTGGGCAAGAGATGCAAAAAGAAATTGCGATCATCTTACAACGTGAGATTAAAGACCCACGTATTGGTATGGCGACCGTTTCAGGCGTTGAGTTATCTCGCGACCTTGCATACGGTAAAGTCTTTGTGACCTTCTTCAATATCGCCAATGATAAAAGCGAAGAAGAAATGGTCGCTGATGGCATTAAAGCCTTAAATGAAGCTGCCGGTTTTATTCGCTCATTAATTGGGAAAGCAATGCGTTTACGTATTATTCCTGAGTTAACGTTTGAATATGACAATTCCCTTGTCGACGGTATGCGGATGTCTAATTTAGTATCAAACGTGATCCGTGATGATGAAAAACGTCGTGCGGATGTTAGTGACAAAGAGGAAAAATAATGGGGCGTCGTCGTAGCGGCCGTAATATTGACGGCGTAGTGCTGCTGGATAAACCCACGGATATTTCTTCAAATGATGCGCTGCAAAAAGTGCGGCGCTTTTTTAATGCTAACAAGGCTGGGCACACGGGGGCACTAGACCCGCTCGCGACAGGTATGTTGCCTGTTTGCCTTGGCGAAGCAACGAAATTTTCCCAATTTTTACTCGATTCAGATAAGCGTTATCGCGTGATTGCTCGTCTTGGGCAACGCACTGACACGTCGGATTCACATGGCGAAATTATCAGTGAGCGTAACGTAGAGTTTACACAGCAGCAACTGGATGATGCCTTAGAATTTTTCCGTGGTGATACATTACAAGTTCCTTCAATGTATTCAGCGCTGAAACATCAAGGCCGTCCATTATATGAATATGCACGTAAAGGCATTACTGTCGAACGTGAAGCGCGCCCAATCACCGTCTATGAATTACTGTTTATTCGTTTAGAAAATAACGAGTTAGAGCTGGAAATTCATTGTTCGAAAGGGACCTACATTCGCACTATTATTGATGATCTAGGCGAGATGTTAGGTTGTGGCGCGCATGTTACTTATTTGCGTCGGTTACAAGTGGCTAACTACCCTTACGAGTGCATGGTGACATTAGAACAATTGGCGGCATTGAGAGCAAAAGTGGATGCAGAAGAAGGGTCATTTGAATCCTTGCTGGATGCCTTATTGTTACCGATGGATACCGCAGTTGTTCATTTTCCAGCTGTGAATATCACAGAGGAAACAGCGGCTTATTTCAAACAGGGCCAACCTGTGCGAGCGGCTGTTCAAGACCTTGATCAAGGTTGTATGGTTCGTGTCACCTGTGGTGAAGAGCAGCGGTTTATTGGTATTGCTCTTATCAGTGAAGATGGCCGCCTTGCACCGAAGCGTTTGGTCGTGGAAAATGAACAATCCGCATAGTGGCCCTTATTGCTTTGCTGCGTTAAGCAGCGTAGAATAGCGGCGCTTAATCTTGAGATGCTAAATTAGAGATTGGCTCTCACCACTTACATTAATTTTTTTGGAGTTTATTATGTCTCTAAGTAATGAAGCGAAAGCTAAGATTGTTGCTGAGTTCGGTCGCGGTGAAAATGACACTGGTTCAAGCGAAGTTCAAATCGCTCTGCTGACTGCTCAAATCAACCATCTGCAAGGCCACTTTTCAGAGCACAAAAAAGATCACCACAGCCGTCGTGGTCTGTTGCGTATGGTTGCACAACGCCGTCGCTTACAAGCTTACTTGAAAGGTAAAGATATCGCACGCTACACAGCTCTGATCGAGCGTTTAGGCCTGCGTCGCTAGTCTTTGCTCTAAATAATTCGAGGTGCAGCGAGGCGACAAGTGAGTGTAGTCAACAACGCTGCAACTTGAAGTATGACGAGTATAGTCAGTTTCAGTGAAAAGGGGCTCTGGCCCCTTTTCTGCTAAAAGTTATTTTGAAAGTTGAAGTAATACTCGAATTGTACTTAACTTAAATGTTAAGCTATAAGTCGTAATTAACTGTTTTAGTATGCCTCTTCGCTACATCCGATTCGCGCGGCTAATGAGAACGTTGATGACTGGAATATCAATCTTCTCATTAGTCGCGAGGCTGTAGGAAGAATAAGCCAATGCTACCCGAGATGCTCAGGTGGCCTTACAAAAAGGGTATTATTGTGTTAAATCCTATTGTTCGTAAATTCCAGTACGGTCAACATACCGTCTCGATTGAAACAGGCATGATTGCTCGTCAAGCATCAGCCGCAGTTATGGTTAACATGGATGACACCGCAGTATTTGTGACTGCTGTGGCACAGAAAAAAGTTAAAGAAGGCCAAGATTTCTTCCCTTTAACGGTTAACTATCAAGAGCGTACTTACGCTGCAGGCCGTATCCCAGGTAGCTTCTTCCGTCGTGAAGGTCGTCCTGGTGAAGGTGAAACGTTAATCGCTCGTTTGATTGACCGCCCACTGCGTCCTCTGTTCCCAGAAGGTTTCTTGAACGAAATCCAAATCATTGCAACCGTTGTGTCTGTTAACCCACAAGTTAACCCAGATATCGTTGCGATGATCGGTGCATCTGCGGTACTAGCACTGTCTGGCGTTCCATTCAATGGCCCAATCGGTGCTGCGCGTGTTGGTTTTATCGATGACCAATATGTTCTGAACCCAACAGCAGATGAACTGAAAAAAAGCCGCTTAGATTTAGTGGTTGCGGGTACTGATAACGCAGTATTAATGGTTGAGTCTGAAGCTGAACTGTTAAGTGAAGAACAAATGTTAGGTGCGGTGGTATTTGGCCACGACCAACAACAAGTTGTTATTCAGAACATTAATGAATTAGTTAAAGAAGCAGGCAAAGAGAAATGGGATTGGCAGCCAGAGCCAGTTAACCAAGCCCTGCATGACCGCGTTGCTGCATTAGCAGAAAGCCGCATGGGTGATGCTTACCGTATCACTGAGAAACAAGAGCGCTACGCACAAGTTAATTTAATCAAAGACGAAGTTACTGCGGCTTTAGTTGCTGAAGACGAAAACGTCGATGTATCTGAAGTGTCAGATATTTTAGCGAACTTAGAAAAACAAGTGGTCCGTACCCGTGTTATCCGTGGTGAGCCGCGTATCGATGGCCGTGAGAAAGACATGGTGCGTGCACTGGACGTTCGTACGGGTGTTTTACCACGTACCCACGGTTCTGCACTGTTTACGCGTGGCGAAACTCAAGCATTGGTTACCGCAACTCTGGGTACAGAGCGTGATGCACAGGTTATCGACCAATTAATGGGCGAATACACTGACCGCTTCCTGTTCCACTACAACTTCCCTCCATACTCTGTTGGTGAAACAGGCATGGTAGGTTCACCTAAACGTCGTGAAATCGGTCATGGCCGTTTAGCGAAACGTGGTGTGTTAGCAGTCATGCCAGATCACGCTGATTTCCCATACACTATCCGTGTTGTATCTGAAATCACTGAATCTAATGGTTCATCATCAATGGCGTCTGTTTGTGGTGCGTCATTAGCACTGATGGATGCAGGTGTGCCAATTAAAGCCGCTGTTGCTGGTATTGCAATGGGTCTGGTGAAAGAAGGTAATGATTTCGTTGTTCTGTCTGACATCTTAGGTGACGAAGACCACTTAGGTGATATGGACTTTAAAGTTGCTGGTAGCCGTGAAGGTATCAGTGCACTGCAAATGGATATCAAAATCGAAGGTATCACACGTAAAATTATGCAAGTTGCTCTGAACCAAGCAAAAGGTGCGCGTCTGCACATTCTTGGTACAATGGAACAAGCGATTAATGGTCCACGTGAAGAAATCTCTGAATTTGCACCACGCATTTATACAATCAAAATTAATGCAGACAAAATCAAAGATGTCATCGGTAAAGGTGGTTCAGTGATCCGTGCGTTAACGGAAGAAACTGGCACAACGATCGAAATCGAAGATGATGGTACTGTGAAGATTGCAGCAACTGATGGCCTGAAAGCGAAAGAAGCGATTCGTCGTATTGAAGACATCACTGCTGAAGTTGAAGTTGGCCGCATTTACCCAGGTAAAGTAACGCGTATCGTTGATTTCGGTGCATTTGTTGCAATCGGTGGTGGTAAAGAAGGTCTGGTACACATTTCTCAAATCGCGGATAAACGTGTTGAGAAAGTGACTGACTACCTGCAAATGGGTCAAGAAGTTCCTGTTAAGGTATTAGAAATCGACCGTCAAGGCCGTATTCGCCTGAGCATGAAAGAAGCGGTTGCACCAACTGAAGAACAGGGTGCGCAGCCACAGGACTCAGCAGAGTAAGCTGACCCAAAAAACAGCGCTCTACATTGTAGGGCGCTATCGGCCAATTGGCTGAAACCATAATTTGTAAAGCGTGGTAATGTAAGGACGGAGTATGCTGAACAGTATCTGTCTTCGGGTGAGAGATTATCGCACGCTCCCGCGTGTGCTCTTGGCGCTTATCTTTTTTGTTATTATCGGATGTAGTAGCAAAGATTGGCGAAAGAACGAGGTGTTTGCCGTTCCACTTCAACCTTCATTACAACAAGAAGTGATATTGGCTCGTATGGAACAAATCCTTGCGAGCCGATCTTTAACCGATGATGAGTACGCACAGCTTTTATATGAGCGCGGTGTGTTGTATGATAGTCTCGGTTTAAGGGCGCTGGCACGTAACGATTTTTCGACTGCGTTAGCCATACGTCCTGATATTCCTGAAGTTTTTAATTTTTTAGGGATATATTTTACGCAGGCAGGCAATTATGATGCTGCCTATGAAGCGTTTGATTCTGTTTTAGAGCTTGATCCAACTTACAATTTCGCGCGGATGAATCGTGGCATCGCATTATATTACGGTGAACGGTACAAACTAGCGCAGGATGATCTGCTGGCGTATTATCAGATAGATCCAAATGATCCTTTTCGTACTCTGTGGCTTTATCTCGTCGAGAAAGACATAGACCCGCGTATGGCGCAAGATAATCTTGCCGCCCGCTACAACCAAGCGGAGAAAGGGCAATGGGGCTGGAATATCGTAGAATTCTATCTTGGCAATATCAATGAAGATACATTGATGGCGCGATTGAAAGAAACATCTACGGATAACACTTCGCTCGCTGAGCATCTCAGTGAAACTAACTTCTATTTAGGTAAACATTACCTAAGTCTGGGGGATAAGGATAGCGCAGTTGCGTTATTCAAACTGACGGTAGCTAACAACGCTCACAGCTTTGTTGAACACCGCTATGCATTGTTGGAATTGGCGCTGTTAGGCCAAGAACAAGACGACCTTTTAGAATCGGGCCAGCAATAGCTGACGAACATTTCATTGAAAAAATTTTAAGTCATCATCCCTCGGGGTGACGGCCTATTTGTTCGTTTAATAAACACAATTTGAGCCAGTTCACATTTTAAATGAAAATGACCGAAATGATTTTCCGATGGTTATGTAAACTGGCTGCCACTAAGTATGAGGCACCTTTACATGACTACTGAGACCGATATTTCTTTTGCTGAGTTAGGTTTATCAGCACCTATTTTGACTGCACTGAACGACCTGGGATACGAAAAACCTTCTCCAATCCAGCAACAATGTATTCCATTGTTAATGGATGGCAACGATGTATTAGGTATGGCACAAACGGGTAGCGGTAAAACTGCTGCGTTTAGTTTGCCATTACTGCAAAACATTGATGCAGATTTAAAAGCACCGCAAATTTTAGTGCTTGCACCAACGCGTGAGTTAGCTGTGCAAGTTGCGGAAGCAATGAGCGATTTCTCTAAACATATGAACCGCGTAAACGTTGTTGCCCTGTATGGTGGTCAACGTTATGACGTGCAATTACGTGCATTACGCCAAGGTCCACAAATTGTTGTGGGTACACCGGGTCGTCTGCTTGACCACCTGAAACGTGGCACGTTAGATTTATCTAAATTAAAAGGCTTAGTCTTAGACGAAGCTGATGAAATGCTGCGTATGGGCTTCATTGAAGATGTTGAAAACATCATGAGCCAAATTCCGGCAGAACACCAAACTGCGCTGTTCTCTGCAACAATGCCTGAACCAATTCGTCGTATTACACGTCGTTTTATGAAAGATCCGAAAGAAATTCGTATTCAGGCTAGCATTACAACTCGTCCAGATATTGCTCAAAGCTATTGGACTGTGTCTGGCATGCGTAAAAATGAAGCGTTAGTTCGTTTCTTAGAAGCAGAAGACTTTGACGCAGCAATTATTTTTGTGCGTACCAAAAATGCAACATTAGAAGTGGCTGAAGCGTTAGAACGCAATGGTTACAACAGTGCGGCACTGAACGGTGACATGAACCAAGCACTGCGTGAGCAAACTTTAGAGCGCTTAAAAGATGGCCGTTTGGATATCTTGATCGCGACTGACGTTGCAGCGCGTGGTTTGGACGTTGAGCGTATCAGCTTAGTCGTTAACTATGACATCCCAATGGATGCAGAGTCTTACGTTCACCGTATCGGTCGTACTGGCCGTGCAGGCCGTGCAGGTCGTGCATTACTGTTCGTTGAGAACCGTGAACGTCGCCTGCTGCGTAACGTTGAGCGCACTATGAAGCTGACTATTCCTGAAGTTGAGCTGCCAGATGCAGATCTGCTGAGCCAACGTCGTCAGGCGAAATTTGCTGAGAAAATTCAACAGCAATTAGAAAGCAGCGATTTAGATCAATACCGTTCACTGTTAGCGAAAATGTCCCCATCTGAAGATGTCGACATGGAAACCTTAGCAGCGGCATTGTTAAAAATGGCACAAGGTGAGCGCGCGCTGATCCTGCCACCAGATGCACCGCGTCGTCCACGTCGTGAATTCAACGACCGTGATGACCGTCGTCGTGATGGTGACCGCCGTGATCGCAATAGTAACGGCAACGGTTTCGACCGTGCAGAACGTGGTGAGCGTGGTGGCCGTCGTGAGCGTCGTGATGTTGGCGATATGGAAATGTACCGTATCGAAGTTGGCCGCGATGATGGTGTGGAAGTTCGTCACATTGTTGGTGCGATTGCTAACGAAGCTGATATCAGCAGCCGCTATATCGGTAATATCAAATTGTACGGAACTCACTCAACAATTGAATTACCAAAAGGTATGCCAACTGACGTGTTAACGCACTTAAGTCGCGCACGCATTTTGAATAAACCAACGCAAATGCAACTGGTCGGTGATGCACAGCCATTCGAACGCCGTGGTGGCGGTGAGCGTCGTGGTGGCCCACGTCGTGAAGGCGGTAGCGAAGGCGGTTTCGGTGCTGGTCGTCGTAATGAGCGCGGTGGCGAGCGTCGTGGTGGTGGTGAACGCCGTGGCGGCGGAAACCGTGACCGCGGTAACTCTGCTCCACGTCAAGAAGGCAATACAGCGGCTCCACGTCGTCGTAGCAGCAGCCATAACGCGTAATTACTTGGTTTTATAGGGATTAATTCCCCACTAAAACACAAAACCCGCATTTCACTGAAGTGCGGGTTTTTTTATTTAAGTACGTAATAACGGTATAGCGTTTTTTCTAAATCCTGTTGTGTGCTCATAAAAAGTAAAATAATGACGTTGTTTGTTTGCTCATCCAATTCGTACAAGCATCGATATTGGCTATCTATATCAATACGCTCTCGAATGAGTACACCTTTATCTGCTAACATTTGATTTGGACGATAGCGCTCAGGATCTTCTGATATTGCTTTTAGGGATGATAAAAGTAGATTATCAATGAACTCTGCAGCTTGTTCACTGTTCATGTAATGGATTTTAAATGATTCTATGTCCTGGAGTGACCATAATGCAGTTTCTGCAAGGGTGATGGTATAACGGTGATCCATTAAAGATTCCTTTCATTACTTTCTTGCTGCTCGTAGCTTTTCAAGTGCTTCTTCTGGTGTTAGTGTCCTTTGATACTTAACATCATCTTTTGCAGCCATGACTAATTTCAACAGCGCGTTTGATTGACGCTCTCTTTCTCTTTCTTGCAGCTCGATTTCACGTTCAGCACTGGTTTGGATGAACAGTTCGGATTGCCCATTTTTTGTAACAAAAACACCCCCACGAAAGAGTTCTGGGTTACCAAGCCCTTCACGAGCTGATTTTTGAGACATAGTATTAGACATGTTTTACTCCTGTATTTATTGTGGGTATTTGGAAATAAACATTAAGAGTTTAGCGCTTATTTACAGAACCCATGATGTCATTATAGAGAAAATGAGTTTTGGATACAAATTTATCATTAATTTATACACCTCGCTAATGAATTGCAGTCGTTTGATAAATTTAAACCAACCCCAGTGCCTCTTTTAGCGGCTTTAGGTAGCGGCGGCTAACGGGAATATGCTCACCAGAGCTGAGCACCAACTCGGCTTGGCCGCTATCACCGAACAAAATTTCATTCAGTTGGGTCATATTCACCAAATATTGTCGGTGGCAGCGCACCAGCGGGGTACGCAGCTCTAATGTGCGCAGTGTCAGTTCAGTAAAACCTTCTTGCCCTTGTGTACTCATCACATAGACACCGCTCATACGCGATGTGACATACAAAACTTCATCAAGCTTCATCAAGTAAATACGGCTATGGCCAGTACACGGGATAAATTTCAGTGGTTCATTGTTACCCAGGAGTTCAAGGTTCTGCTTTTGCTTACCTTGACGTAAGCGGCTTAAGGTTTTTTCGAGCCGTTCAGGTTCAAGGGGTTTTAACAGGTAATCAAACGCATGTTCTTCAAACGCTTGGATGGCGAATTCATTGAAGGCGGTTAGAAACACAATATAAGGGCGGTCTTCAGGATCTAGCATGCGTACCATTTCTAAGCCCGTAAGACGTGGCATTTGGATATCAAGAAAGACCACATCAGGCTTTTTTTTATGAATGATGCCTATTGCCTCAATTGCGTTCGCACATTCACCAATAATTTCAATATCATCATGTTCTTCGAGTAAGCAACGGACGTTTTCCCGCGCAAGAGGTTCATCATCAACAATTAATACATTCATAGGGTTACATTATCATTATTAGGGTGCCGCCAAATACGGCAGGCGGATTTTCATTCGAGTAAATTTTTCTGGCTCATGTTCTACGCTAATGCCATATTGTTCGCCATATTTTAAGCGCAAGCGTTTATCGACCAAGCCCATTCCAAGGCCGTCACTTTGTTTGGCTGGTTTATATAAGCCGGCGTTATCTTCTATCTCGATATATACATGTTTACTACCGATATAGCTGCGTATTGTAATATATCCCGTCTCTAATAACTGTGAGGTGCCATGTTTAATTGCATTCTCAACAAGGGGTTGCAAGGTAAATGCGGGCAGCTCGACGTGTTTGGCTTCTTCAGGAATTTCAATATGGATTTGTAAGCTATCTTGAAAACGCGCTTTTTCTATCTGCAAATAGGCATTGATATGCTCGATTTCCTCGCCCAAGGTGGCACTTTGCTCTGGGCGCTTGAGGTTATTACGGAAAAAGGTCGAAATGTATTGAACCAATTGCCCTGCTTGTTGGCTGTCTTTGCGGATCACCGCTTGCAATGTATTGAGTACATTAAATAAAAAGTGAGGATTGACTTGGGCATGGAGTAGTTTCACTTCCGATTGCAGCAGTGACTGTTTATTGCGCTCGTATTGTCCAGCTAAGATTTGCGCAGAAAATAAGCTGGCGATACCTTCACCCAACGTACGGTTTATTGAACTGAATAGACTATTTTTGGCCTCGTAGAGCTTGATGGTGCCAATCACGCGGTCATTTTCGCCCCGTAAGGGAATGACGAGGGCAGAGCCGAGTTTACAGGTTGAACAAAGAGAACATTTATACGGTGTTTCATTGCCATCGGCATAGACAACCTCGTTGTTATCAATGGCTTGTCTAGATTGAGTTGATGAGATTTGCGTACCAGGTCGGTGATGGTCTGCCCCGATACCAATAAAAGCGAGTATTTTTTCCCGATCTGTAATCGCAACGGCACCAATTTCGAGTTCTTGGTAAATAATTTTGGCGACTTTCATACTGTTATCCGCATTAAAGCCTTTGCGTAAAATACCTTCAGTAGTTAAGGCGATTTTAAGGGCTTGCGCAGAAAATGCAGTGGTGTATTTTTCCACAATCGCACGTCGGTCGAGCAGAATACGAATAAACATCGCAGCACCAATAGTATTCGCGACTAACATTGGCGCGACAATGCTTCTTACTAGCTCAACCGCCTCATCGAAGGGGCGAGCCAATAATAGAATAATGAGCATCTGAAGGACTTCAGCCACAAAAGTTGCACAACTGGCGGTAATAGGGTTAAAAATTTTATTAATTTCACCGCGTTTCATATAGTAACGATGAACCAACCCACCAATCAGCCCTTCCACAATGGTTGAAACCATACACGCAAATGCGCTCATTCCCCCTAATGAATAACGGTGAAGACCCCCAGTAAAACCCACGGCTACTCCCACAGCAGGGCCACCCAGTAAGCCACCTAATACCGCGCCAATAGCACGAGTATTGGCAATAGAGTCATTGATATGCAGACCAAAATATGTCCCGATAATACAAAACACAGAAAAAATTAGGTAACACATCACCTTATGGGGTAAGCGGATAGTGACCTTCAATAATGGAATGACGAGCGGGGTGCGGCTGAGTGCCCAAGCGATAACCAGGTAGACGCACATTTGTTGGAGTAGGAGTAGTATTAGGTCGAATTCGTACATGCTCGTCATATGCTCGTCATATTTCACATTGTGGGGGTGTTGACTGCGTTCGGTTACTTGGGTCACATACTTATGTATGCTCCCCAAGATACTCTCTCTAGTCGCCTACCCACAATGCGAACTATTTAGAGCATGGCTCGTTATGATATAGAGCATGGCTCGTCGTATTGCACATTGTGGGGGTGTTGACTGCGTTCGGTTACTTGGGTCACATACTTATGTATGCTCCCCAAGATACTCTCTCTAGTCGCCTACCCACAATGCGAACTATTTAGAGCATGGCTCGTTATGATATAGAGCATGGCTCGTCGTATTGCACATTGTGGGGGTGTTGACTGCGTTCGGTTACTTGGGTCACATACTTATGTATGCTCCCCAAGATGCCCTCTCTAGTCGCCTACCCACAATGCGAACTATTTAGAGCATGGCTCGTTAAATTTTGCATTGCGGGAGGTGGAAAATTCTTCACTTTGGCTATCTATTTTTAGTATTTATTTGCTTCGTAATTATACCGTAAGTCATCGGTTAAGTAATCGACATTTGAATTAGGGCAATTCATCATTATTTGACATAAGAAAAAAATCGATTCAATATTAGACAAAGACCTGCCTTTTCGTGATCTTGCGCACGAATTTATTAACGCTACACCTAATTTTCTTGTCATACTCTAGGGATAATAGTTTCCCCCGTTATTATTTAAGGTTCGCATAAATAATGAAAAAAAGAACAATAGTACTGATTTTGCTGATGCTTATCTTAATTGCAGCAGCGGCGTTGTTTCATTCCCATAATCAATATTTATTGTTGCAGGGAGAAGTGGATGCGCCTGAAGTTATTGTCACTTCAAAAGCCAAAGGCCGTGTGATGGAGCGGCATGTGGAGCGTGGGGATGATGTTAAACAGGGGCAATTATTGCTAACCCTTGAAAGTCCGGAACTGCAAGCGCAGTACGAAGCCTCTAAAGCAGCAAGAGACCAAGCCAAAGCTCAACTCGACCAATCCCTAAATGGTACACGTGCAGAAACCATTCGTGACTTACAAGCATCATTAGCTCAAGCTAATTCACAATACCAAAATGCATCCCGTGAATATGCGCGTTTAAGCAATTTAAAAAGCAAAGGCTATGTTTCAGCGAATGAGCTGGATAATGCACGTAAAGCCAAAGAGGTGGCTTCCTCACAAGTACAAGGGGCAAAAGCTCGGTTAGATGAAGGACAACACGGGGATCGTATTGAGCAGCGTCATCAATATGAGGCGGCTTTACAGCAAGCAGAGCAAAAATTGGCTGAGATCCAAGTGCAAATTGATGATTTACAGGTCAAAGCCCCTGTCGATGGTGAAGTTGGTCCAATTCCTGCAGAAATTGGTGAGTTATTCAACGCGGGTAGCCCGCTGGTATCACTGATCCGCCTGCCGCAAGCGTATTTTATTTATAACCTGCGCGAAGATATTTTAGTCGGGGTGAAAAAAGGCGATAAAGTTCAGCTCGATATTCCTGCTTTAGGGAACAAAATGGTTGAAGCAGAAATTCGCTATATCGCGCCAAAAGGTGACTATGCAACGAAGCGAGCGACACGTGCAACAGGGGATTTTGACTTAAAAACCTTTGAAATTCGTTTGTATCCTGTTGAGCCAATCGATGGGTTAAGACCTGGTATGAGTGTGTTATGGCACTGGGATAAGTAAAGGTGTTGCCATGAAATTAAAGTTCGCTTGGCACGGCTTTGAACATGCCTTTAGCCGCGAAACCCAAATGGCTATCCGTAGCCCTGTTTTTCACTGGTTGAGCTGGTTGTTCCCGTTGATGTTGTTTACGTTAGTTAGCGCTAACTTTTCTGAGGGAACCTTGATGGATCTGCCCGTTTCGGTGGTGGATGATAATCACAGCCCAGTGTCTCGGCAAATTATTCGTGACCTGAATGCGGGACCTCATGCTGACGTAAAAACGGTGGACGATAACCTCAGTACCTCACTGAAAAGGTTAGGAAGTTCAAAAGACTACGCATTATTGTACATTCCTCATAATTTTGAAGAGGATGTGCTACGTGGCCGTCAGCCTGAATTACGGATGTATTACAATGCGTTATTTTACGCATCCGGTAGCTATGCTATTCAAGATTTTAGTGGGCTGGTGGCAGAGCTAAATGCGAAATACCGCCAAGAAATGGCAAAGTCGATGGGAAAAGCCTTGCCGCCGTTAGCGCAAGTGACACTTTCCTATGATAGCTTGTTCAACCCAAGCGGAAGTTATATTTATTATCAACAGTTTGCTGCCACAATTCATATGCTTCAGTTGTTTGTGGTCACGGCGACAATCTACACCATGTCGCGCGGTACGACTTTACAGAGCGTTAAGCCTTTTGCTACCGCTTTGTTAGGCAAAATGGCACCTTATACGTTATTTTTCAGTACGTTATTAGCCATTGAACTAGCCGCGTTAGTCACGATTTTTGATGCCAAAGTGATAGGGAACCCGCTGTATATGATTGTGGTTGGTTTCTTTTATGTGATAGCGGCGCAAAGTGTTGGGCTATTGCTCTTTAGTTTTACCTCGAGCGCCATCATGGCCTACAGCTTAATCGGGATGCTTGTCAGTATCGCATTAGCATTCTCTGGGATGGCGGTGCCTGAATTAGCGATGATTTTGCCTGCGCAGATTATTTCGAATATCGAGCCACTAACCCATACGCTTAATGCGATGTTTGATATCTTCTTACGGGAAATATCGTTTGGGCGGATAGTCGAGGTCTGTTTATTTTTACTGATTTATCCTGTTGTTACCGCTTTTTTAGTGCGTAAGCGCTTAGTGAAACGATTGGAAACTCAAGGAGGCGCCGCGTGATGACTGTGTATTTTGCGACCTTCCGTAAAGTGTTACTTGGGATGTTAGAAAAACCCATGTGGTTGTTGCTGCTGGTATCGCTGTGTGTGATGAGTTTGGTGTATGCGAGGCCTGTGTTATGGGACTTACCTGTTGCAGTGATTGATATGGACCACAGCACGGCGAGCCGCGAACTGATCCGTGATTTAGACGCAACACCTAAAGTGCAGTTGCACGGTTATGATAACCTTGCGCAAGCTCGCCAAGATATGATTGCACGAAAACTCTTTGCGATAATTATCATTCCAACGGATTTTCAACAGCATTTATTAAGCGGTAAAAACATTACCGTACCTGTGTACGGGGATGCGACAAACCGCTTGGCGAGTGGGCAAATTCAACAGGAACTTTCTAAGGCATACCAAACATTGCTCAATGCGTATAACACGCAGTTATTAACCAAAGCGGGTTATAGCCAAGAGCAAGCGAAGGTGATTATCACCCCTGTGCGTAGTGAGACAGAGCCCTTATATAACCCTGGTGTTAGCTTTGCGGCAATTGTTTTCCCAGGCTTGTTGGTCATGTTATTACAGCACTCCCTGTTAATTGCTTGTGTACGGGTGAGTATCGCTGTCCGCTCTACGCCTAAAGGAAAACCACCGTTAGCTGTTTATTTAGGTGCATTATCGGCGTTGATCCCGATCTGGCTGTTTTTATCGACGGTATTTTTTGCCCTTTGGCCGTGGGTCTTGGGGTACCGACAAGAAGCGCCACTGTATGTGATTTGGCTGTTCACTTTCCCATTCCTGTTAGCCGTACTTGGCCTTGGCAAATTGGTCACGGAATGCTTACGCAGCGTGGAAATGATTTATTTAACGTTAGCGTTTATTACCACGCCGGTGTTTTATATGTCGGGTACGATTTGGCCGTTACAAGCGATGCCAGATTGGGTGCGAATGATTGCTTCTGCGCTGCCTTCTACGTGGGCAACGAATGCCATGGCGGGTCTTAACCAAATGGGTCTACCATTTAGCGATGTATTAATGGATATCGTGATGATGTTGACGCTAGGCGTGATTTATACCGTCATTGGGGTTTTTATTGGCATGTTGCGCGATGGAGAGTTGCGCCATTTAACTCATATGTTTAACCGTTGGCGTCGGCACCACCGCTAGGTTTTTAAACTCCTTTCCTATTATATAATCGACGATAACTTAACCAAGTAATGACTAAGTTATCGTCTAATGCTATACTCATTAAGAATGTAGTCACAATGTAGCTACATTTTGATGTTAGGAGAGATAACATGTCTACTTTATTAAAAACGGCAGATGTTCGTAGCCGTATCGATGAACAATTAAAAACAGAAGCAACGAGTGTATTACAAGATTGTGGTTTAACTATCAGTGCTGCAATACGTTTATTTTTAGAGCAAGTAGTGCAGGAACAAAAAGTTCCTTTCGAAATTAAGCGTAAACAACCCTCGAGAAAAACAGGGCTAGCATTAGAAGAAGCTAACGTTATTGAACAGCAATATGCTTCTGTTGACGAAATGATGTCGGAGTTAAGTAAAGTTGACTCAAAAGTTAAATAATAAGAGAGCAAAGCAACCAAGGCGGGTTGCTTACACACCAACGTTTAAAAAGTCTTGGGAACGTTATAATAAAGCTGGCCGTAGGGATATGAATAGTGCGGTTATTATCATGGAGATTCTTTTTTCTCAAAAAGCGATTCCTAAAGAATACTTAGATCATGAACTTGAAGGCAGTGAATGGCAGGGGGCGAGAGAACTTCATATAGGTGGTGATTTTCTATTGATCTATCGACTATCAGATAAGGGTAATTTAATTACATTTGTTGATATTGGTTCTCACAGTGAGCTCTTTGGTTAAGGTAATGAATCTATGTTTGGATTCATTACCTTATTAATTTTTTAAGACACCATCGACAAGCCCGCTATCTGCCGCCAATAGCCGTTACAGCTTTGGTTTTCAATACGCAATGGCATCATGCCATCTTCATTAGCTTTAAACTGAGCAAGCACATCTAAGGACTCAACGCTTTCAGGGGAAATGCGCACAATATCCACTAAACCTTTCATCGATGCCAACTCATTCCCGAGGTTATAGCAGTCACCACTGAGCGTTTGGATACCATTTAAGGTAAACACTTGTTGTTGCTCTTGGGAAAGCACCTTGCGTCCTTGAGGGTAATTAATGCAGCAGGTTTCGCAATCATCTTTTTGCTTATTTTCTGAACGTGCAGTAAAGCAGCGCGCAGAATAGGCAAGGGGAAGATGACCGTAACTCATGACTTCCACTTCGAATTTATGGCGAATCCCGATTTCTTCACATTGATTGAGTAAGTTAACCAACCAATCACGGGAGAGCTCAACAGGCATGCACCAACGTGTCATGCCTTGGCGCAGTAAAATATTCAGCGCTTGGGCGTTGTAGCAATTTAGGCCGTGTCCAGCCACAAATGGCAGTTTTTTATCCACCAACATGTTGATGACGCCAAAATCGTGTGCTTCAAGTAGAAACTCGCCGTTATCCACCAATTTTGTGATTTCTTTTAGCTCTGAAGGCGCTTGCAACAGTGCAAGGGAGCTCAAGACGATTTGCTTGCCACTTTTGGCTAATTGCTGGGCAAGCTCTATCCAATCATTGGGCTTCATTTCACGGCGCTTGCTGCATACCGTTTCCCCAAGATAGATAATATCGGCTTCACTTTGCATCGCGAGTTGATAAAAGTCGTTTAACGTCTGTTTTGGCCAGTAATAAAGCACTGATCCTAAAGAGTACTGCATGATAGTTTTACCTTTTAATTATTGCCATTTGCGATGATAAGCACCCAATGTGGTTTGGCTTCCCTCTGAAAGCTTTCCAAGCGCTTTCATCCATTTAGGGTCGGTGACAAAGTTATCCGGGTTGGCCTTATAACGGTCAATGGCTTGGCGCCAAATACGCGCCACTTCAGAAACATAAGCGGGGCTACGTTGGCGGCCTTCAATTTTCACGGAGGCAATATTCGCCGCCATTAGCTCAGGCAATAATTCAATCGTATTGAGGCTGGTGGGCTCTTCAAGAACATGGTATTTCTGCTCATCCACCAAATAGCGCCCTTTACACAATGTTGGGTAACCTGCGTTTTCATCCGCTTTATAGCGGTCGATAAGCACGTCATTTAGGCGTGATTCCATACCATCAGCTGTTTGTTGCCAACGCACAAAGCGGGCAGGGGAACAGGCGCCTACGGTATTTGGGGACTCTCCCGTCAGGTAAGAGGATAAATAACAGCGCCCTTCAGCCATAATACACAGGCTACCAAAGGCAAATACCTCGAGGGGGACAGGGCTATTTTTCGCCAATTGCTTAACTTGATGAATCGAAAGTACGCGAGGCAGTACGACACGGTGGACATCAAAGTTACGCTGATAAAAGCGGATTGCCTCGGTATTGGTGGCAGAGGCTTGCACGGAAACATGTCTTTCAATATGCGGGTATTTAGTGGCAGCGTACTCTAACATCGCGATATCGGCGATAATCAGGGCATCGGCACCAAGGTCAGCGGCAAGATCTACCGAGTCTTGCCATCGTTGGTAGCCATCCGGGTGAGCAAATGTATTGATGGCGATATGCAATTTACGATTGCGGCTGTGAATATAACGCTCTGCTTCATGCAGTTTTTTTTGCGTAAAATTTAAACCTGCAAAGTGGCGTGCGTTAGTATCATTTTTTAGCCCGATATACACCGCATCAGCGCCATTATCCACAGCGGCTTTTAAAGCAGGTAAGTTTCCTGCTGGGCAGAGTAATTCCATTGACCTATCCCTGTATAAATTTTGACAGCCGCTATTTTAGTCAAGGGAACTGTTATAGATTTTGATTTAGAGCAGAGAAATTGTTAATGGATGTTTGTATTCGTTACGCAAATGGCAAAACGAGCAGATAAAAAATAAATATTGGCGAGATGGGTAAAAATTGATATAGGATCAGACCAGTGACCCGATTTTTTGGCAAGATACTTATCATAACCCAAATAACGCATCAATAATATTAACGCATGTCATTATTGATTGTTAGAATTTTTTTAAATTATGTGTATAGACAACATGTTACCCTAATTACTTCGAGCTGCTACTCTGATTAAGTAGTTACACGAAAATGGGCAGACAATGATACGGGAGTCAGTATTGTGTTAGGTAAAATTCGTTCTCAACTCATCACAAAAGGCCCTTCACTTTTGAAATTGCCTTTAAAAGTGACCCCATTTGCTGTGCAGCGTCAGGTGCTTGAACAACTGTTAAGTTGGCAGTTTCGTGAGTCAGTAAAAGAAGGGGAGCTTGATTTTCTCGAAGATAAATGGCTCAAGGTGGAAGTCCGTGATTTAGCACTGGTGTGGTTTATCAGTCTACAAAACGGCCAACTTGCGGTTAAGCAACAGGCAGAAGCGGATGTCAGCGTTAGCGGTAATGCCAATGATTTGGTGTTGATTGCGGCCCGTAAAGAAGACCCCGATACGTTGTTCTTCCAACGTCGTTTAGTGATCGAAGGGGATACTGAGTTAGGGTTATATGTGAAAAACTTAATGGATGCTTTTGAGCTCGAAAATATGCCAGCACCCTTACGTTTCGCATTATTGCAATTAGCTGAAGTGATTAAAACGGTACACGATAGCGAGGACGCAGAGCATAAAGCCCCTGCGTTGACCTCATGCTAATTCGGGTAGAGATCCCTGTTGATGCCATGGGCATTGATAGACTACTGCGTGAAACCTTCCCAACGGAAGCAGAAGCTAACCTTGTTCAGCATTTACGCGAAGACGGTTTGCTGACATTGGGGGTTGTTGCCACCAATGATAATGGCGAAGTGATAGGTTATGTTGGCTTCACACCCGTTGACCTAAATGGTGAAGATGTGCAGTGGGTGGGGTTAGCACCTTTAGCTGTTAATAAGGCCCACCAAGGGCAAGGTATTGCTGAGAAACTGGTTTATGAGGGGTTAGATAGCCTGAATGAATTTGGTTATGGTGCAGTGGTTGTGCTGGGTGATGAGCAATATTACTCGCGCTTTGGGTTTGCACCGGCGTCTAAACATAACATTCATTGCCAGTGGCCAGAACTACAAGCTCACTTTTTAATTTGCGGATTAGAAAATGGTGGGATAGGCGAGCAACAAGGTGATGTGGTTTATTCATCACATTTTGACAATTTAGCTTGAACTAAATAAGTCGTTAAATCGCTAGGCTGGTCGGTGACCAGCCTTTCTTTTGTTTTTTTATTCAGTTGCTTAACTTTATATTCCATTTGGGATGCGGCTGAACGTGAACCAATCAAACATGAAAATGCTAATGTTAGTGGCATTTTCCCTTTCAATGCTTTTGCCCCCGTTCCCGCTTTGTGTTGCTCAAACCGGCGCTGCACATCTGTCGTGATCCCACAATAAAGTGCGTTATTTTTCTCTCTCACTAGGTAGATATACCAACTATTTTGCTTTAACTCGCTTTTTTTTGAGGTGATATTTGTCATTTTGTGCTGCTTTACCAGTTAAAAACAATGAGTTAAAGACGAATATATTCGTTAAGGAGGTTATTTATAACACATTAATATATAAATAAAAAATGCAATAAAGTTGTCACAAGGCTGTAACCTCAACATAGGTTATCATTCAATTTATTTGAATAACTATAGCAAAATATGCTAATTTTCATTCCAAGTTAAAGCGCATAATATGATCCATATCACAGGGGGACAGTAAAAACCCCGATTAAAAATCCAGTTTACAACAAGTTTACAAAAAGGAATATACGATGAAAAAATCAACATTATTTGCTGCTGCTTTAGCTTTAGGTGCTGTATCATTTGGTTCAATGGCTGCTGACGAAGTTCAACATTCTAGCCAACCAGCTGCGGGTTATGTCTCAGTGACTGGCGCAGTTAGCGTAAATGACCTGACCGCACAATTAGCCAAAAAAGCTGATGAAGCTGGCGCAACTTCTTTCCGCGTGATTTCTGCAAGTGGTGAGAATAGTATGAATGGTACTGCGGCTATCTATAAATAAATTTACTCGTCATACTTCGAGCCGTAGCGTTGTTGGCCGCGTTCATTCGCACTAGTCACATACTTATGTATGCTCCTAGCGCCTCGTTCACTTGCCGCCTAGCTACAACTCAAATTATTTAGAGTAAAGGCTTGGGTAGATAGTGTAAAAACTTGGGTAGATAGTGTAAAAACCCAAGTTATTTAGAGTGATAAAACTAATACTTCGAGCCGTAGCGTTGTTGGCCGCGTTCATTCGCACTAGTCACATACTTATGTATGCTCCTAGCGCCTCGTTCACTTGCCGCCTAGTTACAACTCGAATTATTTAGAGTAAATACTCGAATTTAGTTGGCATATAAGCCTAAAAATATTTAGCTTAATATTTCAGCTAGTTAGAGTATAGTAATAGCGAATTTACGCCTACGTTCAGAACTGTTTTAACGAGCTCACGGAGTCATCTCCAAGAGCTTGTTCTGAACGGGTTTATATGGAAACCGCTATGACGCCTGAACAAACCTTAAAACACATCCAGCGCTATATTTCTCGCCAACACGTTTTTTCTCTATTCACTCACCATCTCAATGATATCTGGCCTGCCAGTTGTTATTATGCATTTGATGCGAAAAGTATGTCGTTGATCCTTATGACAGATCCCAATTCTACACATGGTCAACTGATGGTGGCTAATGCCCAAGTCGCGGGTACTATCTCAGCGCAAACCAAAGCGGTAAATGCGATACAAGGGATTCAATTTATTGGTGAAATTGAAAAGCTTGAAGGGGAAGTAGAGCAGCAAGCGCGAAATGCCTATTGCCGACGATTCCCCGTTGCCCTCGCGGCGAAGCTGCCTGTGTGGCAGCTTCATTTAGCAAAGGTCAAAATGGTGGATAATAAATTGGGATTTGGCACCAAATTGCATTGGACTCGAGAAGCTTAGCGCAAATGGTGGATCACTTGATTTGAACTGCCGCGCCAAATTAAGCGCGGGTCATGTAAATCTTGCTCAAACTTGCCGTCAATTAAGGTATTGACCAAGCTGACAACCTTTTGTTGTTCGAGCGTCAATTCAGCTAGCTTATAACCAGTCCACATCCAGATGTCCTTATCTGGGCAGACCGCTTTCACTCGCTTCACTAACTTGAGCACCGCTGGCAAATTGGCTGGGTGTAGAGGGTCTCCGCCAGAGAGGGAGAGCCCTTGTCGGCGGATACGCGTATCTTGCAAATCTTGAATGATTTGGTCTTCCATTTCTTGAGTGAATGGCACGCCGGAATCTACTCTCCATGTGCTTTGATTGTAGCAACCGCGACACTGATGGACACACCCCGCGACAAACAGAGTGCAGCGAGTTCCGGGGCCATTAACTACATCAACAGGGTAATACTGGTGATAATTCATACCATTAACCTATTTGACCATTACCTAGGTGTTTGATGCGGCGCTTCACTTCTTCTTGTTTACCTGCGTTAAATGGGCGGGCATCTGGGCTGCCTAAATAGCCACATACGCGGCGGATCACCGAAACACGGTTAGTGTCATGGTTACCGCAAGCTGGGCAGGTAAACCCCTTGCTGGTACAGGAAAACTCGCCAGAAAAACCACATTCATAACATTCATCTATCGGTGTGTTGGTGCCATAATAAGGAACATGCTGATAGCTATAGTCCCACACGTCTTCCAGCGCCCTGACGTTATGTTGCAAGTTCGGGTATTCGCCGTAACAGATAAAACCGCCATTGGCGATGGCAGGATACGGCGCTTCAAAGTCAATTTTGTCGTATGGATTAACTTGTTTTTCAACATCTAAATGGAAACTGTTGGTGTAGTAGCCTTTATCTGTGACGCCATTAATAACGCCGAATTCAGCGGTGTCGATGCGGCAAAAGCGGTCACACAGGTTTTCGCTCGGCGTACTATATAAGCTGAAACCATAACCTGTTTGTGCTTTCCATTCGTCCGTAGCTTGGCGTAAGCGATCGACAATGGCTACTGCTTTTTCACGTAACTTTTCACTGTCATACACGTGGGTTTCGGAGCCAAATAGTGCATTGATGGTTTCATGTAACCCAATGTAGCCTAAGGAAATAGAGGCGCGGCCATTTTTGAAAATCTCAGCGACATTATCGTCCGCTTTTAATCTTACTCCACACGCACCTTCCATATACAGGATAGGCGCCACGCGGGCTTTCACCGTTTCTAGGCGGGCAATTCGTGTCATTAAGGCTTTTTTCGCGATAGCGAGGCGCTCGTCTAATAATGCCCAGAATGCGTCTTCGCTGCCTTGCGCTTCAATCGCGATACGCGGTAAGTTCAGGCTGATAACGCCTAAATTGTTGCGACCATCATGAATTTGTTCGCCATTTTCTTCATAAATCCCTAAGAAGCTGCGGCATCCCATTGGGGTTTTAAACGAGCCAGTAACATCAACTACACGGTCATAATTGAGGATATCGGGGTACATGCGCTTGCTGGCACACTCTAAGGCTAATTGCTTGATATCGTAATTTGGATCGCTAAGTTTGTGGTTTAGCCCATCTTTGATAGCGAAAACCAGTTTAGGGAATACGGCGGTTTTACGGTTTTTACCAAGGCCCGCAATACGGTTTTTCAGGATTGATTGCTGAATTAAACGCGCTTCTTTTGACGTACCTAGCCCAAAACCAAATGTGACAAACGGTGTTTGGCCATTGGCGGTATGCAGTGTATTCACTTCATACTCTAAAGATTGGAACGCATCGTAACACTCTTTATCGGTACGGCTTTGCGCGTAACCTTCTGCGTCAGCAATTCCCCATTCTTGGGCCACTTCTAAGTGTTTTTGGTAACTGATCGCCACATAAGGGGCTAAAATCTCATCAATGCGGTTGATGGTTGTGCCACCATAAATATGGCTAGCCACTTGAGCAATAATTTGCGCTGTTACCGCCGTTGCTGTTGAAATAGATTTAGGGGGCTCAATTTCCGCATTCCCCATCTTAAACCCGTTAGTTAACATGCCTTTTAGGTCAATCAGCATGCAGTTAAACATTGGGAAGAATGGCGCATAGTCGAGGTCGTGATAGTGAATTTCGCCTCTTTCGTGAGCCGAAACGACATCACGAGGTAAAATATGCTGCTTGGCATAATGTTTTGCTACAATCCCAGCGAGTAAATCTCGTTGGGTTGGGATCACTTTACTGTCTTTATTGGCATTTTCATTTAACAGAGAAACATTACTTTGCTCGATTAATCCGCGAATATCATGGGTAAGCTGGCTGCGTTTTTCACGCTCACTGTCCCTATCATGACGGTATTCGATGTATGCGCGGGCTAAATCTTTGTATGGCCCTGCCATCAGCTGGTTTTCGACAGCGTCTTGAATTTCACCAATATCCACTTGGGTACGGTTGCAAAGCTGCTCTGTGACGATAGAGGCAACTTGAAGACAATAATCGTCATCCTTAACATCCACCGCTGCGGCTGCGCGCTTTACGGCTTCTTGAATTCTCGGGAGGTCAAAGCTGACCTGACAACCATCTCTTTTAATGACAACCGTTCCCACTGTCTCTCTCCTTTTTAAGTTATCCACAGTACTAACGGCGTTATCCGTTATCTTTCTGCTCAGCGTCTTTCTGTGGATAAAATGTGAATAAATACTACATATTGTGCCTATGTAGGTAATTAAAGCACAATATATAGGTTATTGCTTTTTTTTAGCTGACATTAGTTTGATCCAAAACAAAGAAAATAATTAAGTGTCTGAATATCCAAAGGGGGAGCTGGAAATAAATAATTTAGAGAGCTAGAAAAAAGTTTGCCTTAAGTTTCGATTCGGTTAATGGAGATTACGTGGTGTTTAGGGGGAAAATAATTTAATCATAAATTAAGAAACCTCAATCATCATGTACAATCAATGATCCGTCGCATTAATAGCAGGTGATCACATTATGAAATCGCTTTATTCCCTTTCTGGCATTACGGCTTTTGTTGTCACCGTACAAACGGGGAGCTTTACTGAAGCTGCGGTTCGTTTAGGGATTACCAAATCCGCCGTTGGAAAAAGTGTCGGGAAACTCGAAGAACACCTTGGCGTGAGCTTATTAATACGAACCACTCGACGCGTAACATTGACGACAGAAGGCGAGCGTTATTATCGTGAGTGTGTACAAGCACTTGAACAAATCGAGAGAGCTAGCCACCAGATACAAGCGGGGCAAGAACGGTTAACGGGAAAACTACGTTTAGACCTTCCTGCTGCTTTTGGTCGAAAATGTGTGATGCCTTTATTGATGGAGTGGATGAATAACTATCCTGAATTAAAGCTCAATATTACCTTTAGTGAGCGCTATATCGACCTCATCGAAGAAGGTGTTGACCTTGTCATTCGTATTGGTAAAGTGCCTGATAGCAGTTATTTGGTAGCTCGCCAATTATCGGTACAGCAACAAATTTTGTGTGCGACACCTGCATATTTACAACAATATGGTGAGCCTGACAATATTGATTCGCTGGATAACCACCGTTGTATTGTTGGGGTTCGCCAAGAGTCGCCATTCTCATGGATATTACGGGAAGGGGACAGTTTTCGCCATTACACACCAGTGCCATTTTATGAGTTAGCGGATGGCGAAGCGATGCTACAAGCTGTTTTAAGCCATAAAGGGATTGCACAGTTCCCTTTATGGCTAATTGCAGACAAGTTAAAAGAAGGCCATTTACAGCGTATTATGGCGCAAACGGAGGGGTATGGCTCCCCGATTAATTTGATTTGGCCAAAAGGGCGCAGTGTGCCGCCGAAAACACGCTACTTAATTGATAAGCTACTTCAAGCAGCAGAGAAAGGCTGGCTTGACTAATTTGTTGATTGATAAACGATAATATCGGTTTTTCTAACAAGGTATAACCTTAACCAAATACTGATAAAAGCCAGCAAGGCAAAAATCAGCCCCGCCCATGTAATGGCGGCAATACCAGCGAATTGTAATATCCATCCTCCAACCATTGTGCCAATGGTGATCCCTAAATTGGAAAATGAAATATACAAGCTATTTGCAAACTCAGGTGCCGTGTTGGCTTTGCTCATTAGCCAGCTTTGGCTCACGATTAGCCCTGAAGTGTGAAAAATACCCCAAATGATGACTAATGGGATCACAACCAACGAATGGCTGCCCCATAACCATAATGCGAAATAAATCAGTGCGAATATGAGAGGGTAAATCAATGTGGTTTGTATGGCATTGCGCTGTAAGTAATGGCTAAAAATAAAATTCCCAATATAGCCGCTCACGCCAAATACAATCAGTAGCGTGCTGGTGGCATTGTTGGAAAAATGACTAATGTTGATAAGGTAATCAGCAATAAAACTAAAGCCTGAAAACATAGCACTAAAAATCAGCGTTACTGTCAGCATACTGAGCCAAACAATTCCTTTTTTAAGTATTTGGACTTGCTCACTGACCTTTAGTGGGGCGGTGATTTGGGTGGAAGGGACATGGAACGCAATACCAACTAATGCTAATCCGCTGGCGATTGCAGCAAACCAAAAGGCAATGCGGAGTGAAAATGTTTCGGCAATAAAAGCACTTAGCGGTACACCAAAAACCATGCCGATAGCGACACCTGAAAAGACTATCGCGACGCCTTGTGTCGATTTTTCAGGGGGAACTGTGTTAGCCGCAAGGTGTAATGCAACCGCAAAAAATAAGGCGTGAGTTAACGCAGGTAAAATACGAAATAGCAAAATAACCTCGTAGCGCTCAGTGAGGGCATAGAGGCTGTTGGATAATAAAAATAACAGCATGATCGACAACAAAATGATTTTTCGATTAAATCGACCAAAAATCAACGTAATAAAGGGCCCTGAAAGCGCAACAACAAGGGCGTAAATACTGACAAGAAAACCCACTTGCGTTGCTGTGATATGTAGTTGGTTAATCAGTTGGGGCAATAAGCCAATAACGGCAACCTCGGTGGTAATGACTGCAAATACAGCCAATGTGAGAGAGAGTAATAGTAAACGCGTTTGGTTTTGCATAGCGATATCCGCAGGGCGTAAGTTTACCCTGTTTGTTAATAAGATTAATAGGTTAGCGGATATATCCTGAGGCGTATGGTGACAAATCTGGCGGTAAAAGAGAAGGGTGTTTCAGGCGCAAGAGAGTAGCGTAAAAGTTGACAATACAAGGTGATTAACACCCCATTGATATCATGGGGTGTCTAGATTGAATTAAGCGTTATTTGCGTACGGCAATAGCTTCAATTTCAATTTTTACGTCTTTTGGCAGACGAGCAACTTCAACACAAGAACGCGCTGGGAATGGTGCGTTGTGTTGTTTGAAGAATTCTTCATAGGTCGCATTGACTGTCGCAAAGTCATTTAAGTCTTTAACGAATACAGTGGTTTTAACGATATCAGCTGCGGTTAAGCCTGCTTTTTCTAAGATTGCTTTGACGTTAGCCAGTGATTGGCGAGTCTGTGCAGCGATATCTTCTGGCACTTCCCCGGTTTTTGGATCGACAGGGATTTGGCCTGAAGTGATAACCATGCTACCCAAATCAACGCCTTGAACGTATGGACCAATGGCAGCGGGTGCGTTTTCTGTATTGATTTCGTATGACATAATTACTCCGTTTCATCACGTAAGAGAAGCGACTCGCCTGATATTCTCTCGGCGGAGCCACATTTTTATGGCTATTAGGCGCTATTAAAACACGGATTGCGCCCAGACAACACCGCAGTCTACGCTGAAATAACCTATTGATTATTGATCACGGCGTCTCTATCGAACTCTTTTTCGCAGAAACGGCAAGTCAGAGCGACTTCTTTGCCCACTTTCTTCACGCGGAAACTGCTTGAAACGGGCTCATTGTGGCTAATGCAGTTACTGTTTGGGCATACCAGTACGTTATCGATATGCTCTGGCAATGTTAATTCCAACTTTTCAACGACTTGGTAATCTTCAATACGGTTCACGGTCGCTTCTGGTGCGTACATCGCTAATTGGTTAGCTTGCTCAGGGGTTAAAAACGTATTTTCAATTTTGATAATGTCTTTTTTACCCAGGTTACTAGACGGTAAATTTAGCCCAATGGTGATGCGCTCATCTGTTTTAGTTAATTTAAATAATTTTAGTAACTTAAAGCCGATTTGAGCAGGAATATGGTCAATAACCGTACCGTGGCTGATGGCTTCAACTTGTAGTTTATGGTCGTGTGTCATGATGGTGTCCTCCTCAGATAGCCAATTCTTTATTTAAAACCAGTGATAGCAACGCTTGGCGTGCGTAGATGCCGTTACCTGCTTGCTGGAAGTAATACGCATAAGGGGTGCTATCAACATCGACTGTGATTTCATCGATACGTGGCAGCGGGTGCAAGACTTTTAGATTCGATTTTGCCGAGTGCAGGTCTTCAGCACGTAAGATAAACTGCGCTTTCACATTGGCATATTCAGATGGGTCGAGACGCTCTTTTTGGACGCGAGTCATATACAGGATATCCAACTCTGGCATCACTTCATCAATGTTATTGTGCAGGCTGTAAGTGGCGCCTTTTTCTTCCAAAATATGCAAGATATGGTTTGGCATAGACAGTGCTTCAGGTGCGATAAAGTAGAAGTGATTACCTTCAAACTTAGATAAAGCCTGTGTTAGCGAGTGTACGGTTCTGCCATATTTGAGGTCACCGACCATGGCGACTTGCAGGTTTTCCAAACGGCCTTGTGTTTCTTGGATGGTGAATAAATCCAGCAGCGTTTGTGTTGGGTGTTGGTTAGAACCATCACCTGCATTGATGACAGGGATTTTACCTGCAAACTGGCTAGCTAAACGCGCTGCACCTTCTTGTGGGTGGCGCATCACAATGGCATCGACATATTGGCTGATAACAGAAATGGTATCTGCTAAGGTTTCGCCTTTTTTACCTAACGATGTGTTGGTGCTATCCGAGAACCCCACAACTGAAGCACCTAAGCGATGGATTGCGGTTTCGAATGATAAACGCGTTCTGGTTGAGGCTTCAAAGAAACAACTCGCAACGACTTTATGTTTTAGAAATTCAGGTTGTGGCTGTTTTTTTAATGATGCAGCCACGTTGAGCACAAGCTCAAGGTCTGAGCGGTCTAAATCGTTAATCGAAATGATATCGCGAAGATATAAAGGATTCGGCATGGTTGTTCTCCTTTGTCAGCAAGACATGTTAGGTCTATAGGCCAAAAAAAAGCCCCTCAATGAGGGGCTTTCTGATGAATACGGAGGGGAAAAACAGGCTGTCCAGACCGCTCGAAGGCAGTGCGTTGGAGGTGTTCTGTGTAAAAAATACAGCAGCAGCGTTCATGGTTTCTCCCGACAAATTGTGGCGCATTATACGCATGTCTCTCGCTGACGCAAGCGTTTGCATAAAGAAAAATGAAATTTTTTTCATTCTGCTTTTTGTTTAATTTTAAACCATAATTAAATCATATGATTTAATATACAGTGAATTCATTTACATGCTCTTAGTCGCTCAGTAAGATATTTTCTCTTTTTACTTTAAAATACAAAATACATACTATGAAATTACGTCTTTTTGTTTTAGGGGTTGTTTTTCTTTCTGGCTGCTCATCAGTCTGGGTACCCGTTTCGGGTGGTTCGAAGTTTACGCAAGCGGAGGCAAATGCAGTCTGTAAGCCGGAAGCTCTGCACCTTTATCCTGTCAAAAACGAAGTCGCTCAGCGCTCGGTGATGTCTTACGTCGAAAAAAAATGTAAAAAAGACGATGATTGTGGCAAAGAGAAAACGTATAAAGAACAAACGCCTGTAACGGAAAGTTATGTGATTGATGTGAACGAAGCTACGCGTAATAATCATTATTTAGAATGTATGGTATCTAAAGGCTGGACGAAAAAAGATAAATACATGTGGGAATGATTTTTTATACAACAATCAAGTAGGGTATTCCCTACTTGATTTAGCCATTCAAATATTATTTTTACCCCAATCTTTTTGCTATTTTTTCTAACTTCATCATCAATAACAATGTCATTGCTACAAGTACAATGGTAAGTGCGGAGCCATCGGCGATATTCCCGCGATCTGTTAGGCTAAAAATCGAGACAGGTAATGTGGCCCACCCAGGTGGGTATAGCATCATTGTTGCACCTAATTCCCCCAAAGACAGTGAGAGGCTCAGTGCTAATGCTGAAATCATCCATGGCATCAATAATGGTAATGTCACATGGCACAAGCGATACCAAGGAGAGGCGCCTAAACTGAACGCAATATTTTCAATATCGGGGGAAATACGCGTTAACCCAGTGGAAACATTACTAAACGTAAACGCAGAGATCAGGACAAAATGGGCGCTAAATACTATCCAAAATGTACCGTTCATTTGTAAATAGCCTTGGCTGAATGCCACGAGGATCCCAAGACCAATCGAGACTGAAGGGATGGCGCTAGGCAAATAAAATGCGATACCTAAAAATTTCTGCCATTTGGCGCTTTGTCTTCGAAGGGCTAATGCCGCCCAAAGCCCGCAAAATAAAGCGAACAAACTGGCGCAAAACCCAACAATCAAGCTTGATAAGATAGCATCCCATGCTGGGCCTCTAAACGCATTCACAAAGTGTTCAAATGTAAACCCCGTGGGTAAAATGCCATTCCATTGTCGGCTAAAGCTCGACAACAAAATCATCACTAATGGCAGTAAAAATAAGCCACTGAATAAAATAATGGCGATAGTTGCTGCTACTGCGCGCCCTTTTTTAGACCAAATCAACATGGTTAGCTCCTTGAACTAAGACGGGTTGTCGCCAATCGGTAGAGGGAAAATAACCCAAGTGAAAGCACAATATTGACCAAGGCAATCATGCAAGCAACGGCGTAATCAGATTCTAGTATGGCTTTGCTGTAGACCATCATTGGTAAGGTATTAACGCCTTTTGCGCCAATAAATAAAACGATACCAAATTCATTGGTGGTTAGAAGTAAGCAGAGGCTACCACCGGCAAGCAGTGCAGGGATAGCGGCAGGGAAAATAACTTGGGCAATAACACGCGCAGGGTGAGCACCTAAAATACTGGCTGCTTCGAGTTGGCTTTTGTCTATTTGGCGTAGTGCTGCCATTAATGGGCGCATGATCAGCGGGGTGAAAACGGTGATTTCAGCTAAAATCACACCATTGATTGAATACAGAAAATCAACAGGGGGCAGCTCGAAATCAAACATCGCCATTAACGTTCCATTGAGCAACCCTGCGGAGCCATAAATAAAAGTGAATGCGAGGGTAATTAAAAATGTGGGTAAAGCAATAAAAGTGTCAATCACTTGAGTGATAAATCGGCTACCTGGAAATGGCACAAAAACCAATATCAGGGAGAGCACACTACCAACAATCAGGCACCCCAATGTGGCAAAAAAAGCAATTTGCAGTGTGTTCCATAACCCATTAATAAAACGTTTAGATTCAATAAGCTGCCAAAAGGCGTCTAGCCCCCACTCCCCAGTTTCGCTTTGTAATGCTTGCCCTGCGATAAGCAATAAGGGGTAGAAAAAGAGTGTGGTGAGCACCAGTAGGGGCGGTAAGATCCAATACAGCGATTTGATAGTCAATGATGTGTCTCTTGGCAAGCTGATGTGTGACATGTCATTCCTCAATCAAAATGGTATCAGTGGGGGAAAACCAGAGCGTGAGCTTATCACCAACTTTAGGGGGTAAGGCTAAGTGTGTGACGGCAACACTCACCGTTTCTCCTGCGACATCACAAACCAAATGAGTGAGATCCCCCTGCCAGCGAATGGATTGCAATGTGCCATGGAGTTGATTAGTCGCATCAGAATGTGGCACTAATGTGATGTGTTGTGGGCGAATGCACACAAATTTATGGGTGCCTGTTCGCATCCCTAATGTCTGCGCGTCTAATAATGTGCCTCCACAACTGACACTCACTTGAGCTGGTGTGGTGGAAAAGGTGAGAGGCGTTGCAGATAAAATATTCGCTCGCCCCAAAAATTCGGCGGCAAAGCGGTTGGGTGGTCGGTGGTACAAGGCATTTTTTTCATCGTGAGCAACCAGATAGCCATCTTTCATAATGCCAATTTTATCCCCTAATGCGAGGGCTTCGGTTTGATCATGAGTGACATACAAAATGGTTAATTCAGGGAGTTCACGGTGTAAGCGTGCAATTTCTTCCACCATATTGTGGCGAATCTGGGCATCTAATGCAGAAAGCGGTTCATCAAGCAGCAAGACGCGAGGCCTCACCGCAATGGCTCTCGCAATGGCGACACGCTGTTGTTGCCCACCAGAGAGCTGATGAGGATAACGAGTGGCGTAATCAGCCATGCCAACAATGTTTAACGCTTCAACGACTCGCTCGTTAATCAATGACTTAGGCTGTTTTTGCGCTCGCAGGCCAAATGCCACGTTGTCTTCCACTTTCATGTGTGGGAAAAGTGCATAGTTTTGTACGACCATCCCAAGTCCGCGTTGATAAGGGGGAAGGTGGGTGATGTCCGTATCGCCCAGTAAGATCTGCCCACTATCCGGTTGTGCAAAACCTGCAATTGCGCGCAATACCGTTGTTTTACCTGAGCCTGATGGGCCAATCAACACCAATATTTCACCAGGGTCAATGGTCAAATCTAACGGTTTGAGTACCACATTATTGTGATAGGAGACTCGCAAAGACGCCAAAGTGATGCCTGAGTGAGTTGTTTGCTGCACAGTGGCAACGGATTGTCGCTTCATTAACATACCAAATTACTCGCTATCTGTGACTTGCTGCCAGCGGGAAATATCATTAGAAAGAGAGACTTCGACATCATCCCAATTGGGTTGCCAAGTTTTTACGCCTTCTAGCGTTTTCACCGCGGTGCGATATTGCGCATCCGATGGCGTAATATCTGAACGAACAGGCATGCCCCAAGAAAGCTCACTGACACGGCTTTGAGATTGTTTATCTAATAAGAAATTAATCAGTTTTTTACCGTTTTCTGTTTCTGGGCCATTGTTCACTAAGCCAACGACGTATGGCAGCACCAATGCACTACGCTCGCCATTTTCATCTTTTGGCCAGAAGATCTGCACATTTGGATTTCGTGATATTTGGGATAAGTTCATTTGCAAGTCACCATTAGCGACATACAATTCCCCTTTGTTAACAAGGGCGGTGAGCTTGCCTGTAGAAGCGGATGGCCCCACGTTATTGGCTTGCAACTTCCCTAAATAATCGAACCCTGCGTCTTTGCTCTTGAAGCTATGAAAGACTTGCAACATCACAGCTGTGCCATCACCAGCTTGCCCCGGTGTGGAATATTGCAATTTATTTTTAAAACGTGAATCGAGTAGAGCAGCCCAGCTTTCGGGTGGGGATTTTAATAAGTTGGCGTTATAGATAAACGTCAGGTAATTATTGACGATAGGGGTGTAGTAAGCATTTGAGTTTGGAATACTTTCAGCGGCGTCAGGGGTAAATTTAGCCAGTAACTGAGTTTTAGCGGCGCGTTGAATAAAAGGGGGAACGGTGATCAATACGTCAGCTTGTGGGTTCGTACGCTCTTTGGCCAGTCTTTCTACAATGGCACCTGAACCACTTTCCACATACTGGACCTTAATGCCTGTTTGTTGAGTGAATGCATCAAATTGGTTCTTATACCAACTATTGTTGCCATCGTGCAGGCCGTCAGCGGAATAAACTGTCACAATATCAGCAGCAAGCGCTGAGGTAGAACAAAAGGTGGCGATTAATAATCCAGCTAGATAAGTATGTTTCATGGTCATCTCCAGTTAGAGTAGGTTTCTTGGTATATACCAGATGCTTTTTACGCTAACGGGTTTATATGACAAACAGATGAAAGATGACTAAATAGCGAAAAATATTTTACTGCTAGCGATATTTACAAGGTATCGACCTCAATACGCAGGCTATCGTGGCGCCAATATTCCACATCGTAATCCAAAATTCGACCGTGTTGATCATAGTTTAATCGCTGCAAGAGCAAGGCTGGGCGGCCGACTGCTACACCTAGTGCTCGAGCCGCTTCTGGTGGCATTGCAGTGGGGTAGAAGGATAAATGCATACTGGTATATATCAGCCCAAAATGCGTTTCATACACTTCGGTTAAACTGCCGTTAAGATCATGGCGTAATAGCTCGGGGACGCGAGCCGGTAGGCAGTGATTTTCACAATAACAAACGGGTCTATCATCCGCGAAACGTAAGCGGGTCAGCAGATAGATTTTCTCAAAAGGCTGAAGTTGTAGCGAAGCTATCGCATCAAGGGGTACGGTAACAACCCGCCCATCCAGTAATGTCGTTTTCGGTTGGCGCCCTTGTTCAATGCACAGCTTATGAAAATTGGTATTTTGCGTAGGGTCTAACCAAAGGCGCTCCGGTGTGACAAACCAGCCTCGGCGCTCAGAGCGGTAAATCGCACCACTGGATTCTAGCTGCGCCAAACTTTCACGAATAGTCACTCTTGTCGTATTAAAAATAGTGCAAAGCTCCCGTTCAGAAGGTAGTTTATCACCACTTTTTAATGCACCATTTTGAATACGCGCCTGCAACTGCGCCTTAATCATCAGGTATTGAGGGGTTTCATCCGTTGGTCGTTTCATCGCAATTTCCTGTTATTGTTTCTTTCACATTATACATAGTTATATGAATTTTTTGTTTCACGGCGACTTTTCCTTTGACCTTTTCGCTTGCCTACGACCATTATAATGGCAATCTGGTATAGACCAAAGGTGAGTTGAATGAGAACGAAAAATTATTTGCTATTAACACCGGGCCCACTAACAACGTCGAAAACGGTGAAAGAGGCGATGCTGTTTGATAGCTGTACATGGGATGATGACTACAATCTGGATGTTGTGCAGTCTATTCGCCAGCAGCTGGTTGAGTTAGCAAGTGCTAAGTCAGGGTACTCGGCTGTTTTGTTACAAGGCAGTGGGAGTTATGCTGTGGAGTCGGTTTTAGGTAGTGCGGTGGGCGTCACGGACAAAGTGCTAATTATCAGTAATGGGGCTTATGGCTCACGTATGGTAGAAATGGCACAACGGCTTGAAATTAACCACTGTGTTTATGACTGTGGGGAAGTTTCTTTACCAGATGTGCACTGGATAGCGCAATTATTACAGCAAGATAGCGCAATTACCCACATTGCTATGGTGCATTGCGAAACCACGACAGGGATCCTCAACCCGATTGAAAACGTGGCGAAACTAGCGAAGCAGTACCAAAAGCGCTATATCGTGGATGCGATGAGTAGTTTTGGTGGTATCCCCATGGATATTGCTGAGCTAAACATCGATTTTTTAATTAGTTCAGCCAATAAATGTATTCAGGGTGTACCCGGCTTTGCATTTGTGATCGCACGAACTGACGCGCTTGAACAATGCAAAGGGCACTCCCGTTCATTATCACTTGATTTATACGCGCAGTGGCGTTGCATGGAGGATTATCACGGCAAATGGCGCTTTACTTCACCCACGCATACGGTATTGGCCTTTGCTCAAGCACTTAAAGAGCTCAGTGAAGAAGGTGGCATTGCAGCAAGGTTTCAACGTTATCAGCAAAACCAGCAAAAGCTGGTCGCAGGAATGAGAGCACTAGGGTTTACCACGTTGCTCGAAGATGGCGTGCATTCACCGATTATCACTGCATTTTATTCACCAAGTGTACCAGACTACCAATTCAATATATTTTATCAGCATTTGAAGGCCGAGGGTTTTGTTATCTACCCAGGGAAAGTTTCGCAAAGCGATTGTTTTCGCATCGGTAATATTGGCGAAGTGTATGAAAGAGACATTGATACATTGCTGGTGGCAATAGAAAAAGCCATTTACTGGAAAGAATAAGGGAAAAATATGAATCGCATTCACGCTGTTATTCTCGATTGGGCAGGTACAACGGTCGATTTTGGTTCTTTCGCCCCGACTCAAATTTTTATTGAGGCCTTTAAAGGTGTATTTGATATTGAAATTACCTTAGCACAAGCAAGAGTTCCGATGGGGTTAGGAAAGTGGCAACATATTGAAGCTCTAGGGAAATTACCTGAAGTTGATACCCTTTGGAAAGCAAAATTTGGCCGTTCAATGAACAGTGATGATATTGACGCTATCTATGCTGCATTTATGCCACTACAAATTGCCAAAGTCGTCGACTTTGCCGTACCAATTGACGGTGTTGTCGACACAATTGCGGCATTACGCCAGCAAAAGATTAAAATTGGATCTTGTTCAGGATACCCTCGAGCAGTTATGGAAAAACTCGTTCCCGCAGCCGCTGCACAGGGCTACCAGCCAGATAATTGGGTAGCGAGCGATGATATTTCCGCGGGAGCACGCCCAGGCCCGTGGATGGCACTGAAAAATGTCATTGAGTTGGGTATTGGCTCCGTGTTTGCTTGCGTGAAAGTGGATGATGCAGTACCAGGAATTGAAGAAGGGCGAAATGCAGGGATGTGGAGTGTTGGGCTAGCGCTGTCAGGGAATGAATTCGGTAAAACATGGGAAGAATACCAAGAGATGCCAAAACATGAGATTGAGACTCTTAAACAGCGCGCGGCGGATAAGCTATACGCGGCAGGAGCTCATTATGTGATTGATACCTTAGCGGATTTACCTATAGTAATCGAAAGCATCAATGCTCGTTTAGCAAAAGGCGAACGACCTTAGCGGATACAACACCCCCTCAACCCCATCGCTGGCGTTGAGGGGCTAATCTTAGAAAATATTGACAGGTAGCTCAGGCGCTAATGTCGCGACCATCACGGCTTTAATCGTGTGTAAACGGTTTTCTGCTTGGTCGAAAACAATGCTATAAGGGGATTCAAATACCTCTTCGGTGACTTCTAAGCCGCCGTACATATTGAATTCCTTCGCCAATTGCGCGCCGAGCGTGGTGTCTTCATTGTGAAATGCTGGTAAGCAATGCAGGAACTTCACATTCGGGTTACCTGTTAACTTGATCACATCCATATTGACTTGATACGGCTTTAACAGGTTAATTCTTTGTGCCCAAACCTCTTTAGCTTCACCCATCGATACCCACACATCCGTATAAATAAAGTCTGCACCTTTAACCCCTTCGGCAACATCTTCCGTGAGCGTGATTTTTGCCCCTGTCGTTTTGGCAATTTCTTGGCAGGTATCAATTAGTTCCTGTTCAGGCCAGCAGCTTTTAGGTGCCACTAAACGCAGGTCTAACCCTGTCAGCGCAGCAGCTTCTAACATAGAGTTACCCATGTTATTACGTGCATCGCCTAAATATGCAAATTTGATTTCAGAAAATGGGGTATTTGGTCGGTGCTCTTGAACGGTCAGCAGGTCGGCTAATAACTGTGTGGGATGGAATTCGTTAGTTAGTCCATTCCATACAGGCACTCCCGAGTGCGCGGCTAATACATCAACGGTGCTTTGCGCGAAACCACGGTATTGGATACCGTCATACATTCTACCGAGGACTCTTGCGGTATCTTTCATGGTTTCTTTGTGGCCAATTTGGCTGCCAGAAGGCCCTAAATAGGTGACTCTTGCGCCTTGGTCAAAGGCACCAACTTCGAAAGCACAACGGGTCCGAGTTGAGTCTTTTTCAAAGATCAGCGCAAAATTTTTCCCTGCAAGAAGGGGGTGCTCTGTACCTGCTTTTTTTTCTGATTTTAACCATGCAGAGAGCTTTAACAGTGAATGAATTTCGCTAGAAGTGAAATCCAATAATCTAAGAAAATGCTTACTATAGAGGGGATTCATAAAATGCAGCCTTTTTTGGTTGAATTAATATTCAATTTATATTCATAAAAATTCAAAATCAACCCCCAATGAAAAAGAATTATTCTGAAAAGTATGGTTTCACTGTTAACCCTATGGGAGAATGGCGCAGAGAATAGCGATAATGGAATAAGGGGTGTGGAAATGGTTGATAAAGCGGAACTCGACGCGCAGTACGAAGAAACTCGTCTAATTATCGAAGAATTACTAGAAGATGGCAGCGATCCTGATGCACTGTATGCCATTGAGCATCACTTTTCTGCGGATAACTTTGCGTTATTAGAAAAAGCCGCAGTTGAAGCGTTCAAATTAGGTTATGAAGTGACGGATGCGGAAGAACTCGAAATCGAAACGGGTGAAACATTAATGTGCTGTGATGTGATCAGCGAAAGCGCATTAAATGCAGAATTAATTGATGCACAAGTTGACCAATTAATGAAACTGGCTGAAAAAATGGGCGTCAACTACGATGGTTGGGGCACGTATTTCGAAGATCCAGATGCAGAATATGATGATGAAGATGGTGACGATATCGAACCAGAAGATCGCGTTCATTAATTATTAGTCGCATCATTCAAATACTTAAAAGGATAGTTAAACACTATCCTTTTTTGTTTATGACAGAACTACAATGCCTTCAACATGCGAATTTCGCAGTCACTATGGCCAGTACTGCCAAGGGCTTCATCAATAAATTCAAAGCCTAATTTTTCATACAGCTTAATGGCGGCTTGTAGCTCTTTTGTGGTTTCTAAATAGCAACGGGTATAGCCTTGTGCTTTTGCAAACTCTAACGACATCAGAATGATTTGCTTCGCTAAACCTTTGCCACGTAAGACAGAAGACAAGTACATTTTTTGCAGCTCAGCCGTTTTGTCATCACCCCCAGCCAGTTGTGATACACCACCGCCCCCGACAATCTCCCCATCCATTTCCACCACCCAATACGCGCTGCGTGGTTGGCTATAAACTTCAAATAAGGTGTCTAAAATAGGGTCAGCCACCGCGAAGCCTTTGTCTGCCGTTAAGCCGTGTTCTGCGGAAACTTCACGGATCACCGCGGCAATCCCTGCATTGTCTTGTTGCTCGATAAGACGAATATTGTAGTTTTGTGTTGTCATGTGAAACTCTTGATTATTATTGTGTACAACTCAGTGTAGAGAGAACCTGAAGGGCACTTCAATCTGAGAACTGCGAGCGCAGTCATTTGATAATACGCGAATTAACAGGCAAGAAAAAGCCCTTATCCGCGTACGAATAAGGGCTGTCAAATTGATTGATTAATCAATTATTATAAAGAGGCGATAGTCACTTTCTGTGCTTCAATTTTCGCTTTCGCTTCAATATTAGCAGTGAGACGCTCACGCTCTTTCTCAACGACCGCAGCAGGGGCACGGCTGACGAAACCGTCATTGGCCAACTTGCTTTCGATGGTGTCGATTTCTTTCGTCACTTTTTCCAGTTCTTTATCTAAACGCGCTAATTCTGCGTCTTTATCGACTAAACCTGCCATTGGGATCAGCAGCTCAGCACCGTTAACCAGTTTGGTCACAGACACTGGCGCTTCTTCGCCATCCGCTAAAACACGGATAGTCGCAAGACGAGCCATGGATTTGATAAAGTTTTGGTTCTCTTCAACGCGACGCTGTGCATCCGCTGACGCGCCACGCAGCATCACATCCAGTGGTTTACCTGGAGAGATATTCATTTCAGCACGAATATTACGCACTGCAATAATCGCTTCTTTGATCCACTCAAGGTCATTGAGTGCCAGCTCATCCACTTTCGCTGCATCAAATTCTGGGAACGCTTGTAGCATAATGGTATCGGCTTCGATGCCTTTAACCACTTTCACGCGCTGCCAGATAGTTTCAGTGATAAACGGAATGATAGGGTGCGCAAGGCGCAGTAAGCCTTCAAGCACTTCAATCAGGGTGAAACGCGCCGCACGAACTTGAGCTTCATTACCTTTATGAACCGCAGGTTTAGACAGCTCTAAGTACCAGTCACAGAATTCATTCCATGTGAAATCGTAAAGAATATTCGCTGCGATATCATAACGATAGGTATCTAGCGCTTCACGGTAGGCTTTAACCGTTTGGTTAAACTCAGCCATGATCCAACGATCGGCTAATGAGAAACTCATTTCGCCCCCGTTTTGGCCGCAATCTTGGTTTTCTGTATTCATCAGCACAAAACGGCTTGCGTTCCAGAGCTTATTACAGAAGTTGCGGTAGCCAGATAAACGCTTCATATCCCAGTTGATGTCACGACCAGTTGAAGCGAGTGCTGCTAAGGTGAAACGCAGGGCGTCAGTACCGTGAGCTTCAATACCTTCTGGATACTCTTTTTGAGTGCGTTTAGCAATTTTTTCAGCCAGTTGTGGCTGCATCATATTGCCTGTGCGTTTTTCCAGCAGGTCTTCCAGCGAAATACCGTCAATCATATCCAGTGGGTCGATAACGTTCCCTTTGGATTTAGACATTTTCTGGCCTTCTTCATCACGAATAAGACCTGTCATGTAGACAGTTTTAAATGGCACTTGTGGCTCGCCGTTTTCATCTTTGATGAAATGCATGGTCATCATGATCATACGGGCAATCCAGAAGAAAATAATATCGAAGCCACTGACTAATACATCTGTTGGATGGAATGTTTTCAGCGCATCGGTATTTTCTGGCCAACCAAGGGTCGAGAATGTCCAAAGGCCGGATGAGAACCAAGTGTCCAGTACGTCGTCATCTTGGCGCAGTGCAACATCCGCAGCTAAATTGTTTTCGCGACGAACTTCGTCTTCATCACGACCGACGTAGACGTTGCCTTTTTCATCATACCACGCAGGAATGCGGTGACCCCACCACAATTGGCGAGAAATACACCAGTCTTGAATGTCGCGCATCCAAGAGAAATACATATTTTCATATTGGCGTGGAACAAACTGGATACGGCCGTCTTCTACCGCTTTGATAGCGTCTTTCGCTAAAGGTGCTGTACGCACGTACCATTGGTCAGTCAGCATTGGCTCGATAACTACGCCACCACGGTCACCGTAAGGTACGGTTAAATCGTGAGGTTTGACTTCAACCAATAAACCCAGTGAATCGAATTCAGCGACAATCGCTTTACGTGCAGCAAAGCGCTCCATTCCACGGTAGTTTTCAGGGATTTCACAGCTATACGCGGTAGATGGGTGGCCGTTAGTATCGAAAACTTCCGCTTCGTTACGGACATTTCCGTCTAAGTCCATCATGTTAATCATGGTTAACTGATGGCGTTTACCCACTTCATAGTCGTTAAAGTCATGAGCCGGGGTGATTTTCACACAGCCCGTGCCTTTTTCCATATCCGCGTGTTCGTCACCGACGATTGGAATACGGCGATTGATAATTGGCAGAATGATTTCTTTACCAATCAAATCTTTATAACGTGGATCTTCTGGGTTAACAGCAACACCCGTATCCCCTAACATGGTTTCAGGGCGAGTGGTTGCAACGACTAAATAATCTTTGCCTTCAGCCGTTTTAGCGCCATCAGCCAGCGGGTAGCGCAGGTGCCACATAGAGCCTTTGATTTCGCGGTTTTCAACTTCAAGGTCAGAAATCGCGGTATGCAGTTTTGGATCCCAGTTAACGAGGCGTTTGCCACGGTAAATCAGGTTTTCTTTGTACATGCGTACGAAAGCTTCTTTAACTGCTTTGGACAGGCCTTCATCCATCGTGAAGCGTTCACGATCCCAATCAACAGAGTCACCTAAACGGCGCATTTGTTGGGAAATGGTGCCACCTGATTCTGCTTTCCACTGCCAAATTTTGTCGATGAACGGCTCACGACCGTAATCGTAACGAGTTTTACCTTCTTCCGCAGCGATTTTACGCTCAACGACCATTTGAGTTGCGATACCCGCGTGGTCTGTACCCGTTTGCCATAAGGTATTTTTACCTTGCATACGTTGGTAACGGATCATGGTGTCCATGATAGTTTGTTGGAAAGCGTGCCCCATGTGCAGGCTACCAGTGACGTTCGGTGGTGGAATGACGACACAGAAACTGTCTTGGGTGGTATCCCCATTAGGTTTAAAATAACCGCTTTTCTCCCAATGAGCATACAGGTTCTGCTCAATCTCTGCGGGGTTATAGGTTTTATCGAGCGAAGGCTCGTTCATTGGGCTATCTGATTTCTTTTCCATCGTCTTTATATTCAGTAAGTTGGCGGCGTCGCCATAGTCAAATTGAAGCCGACGCTACGGTATGTTTTATACCGTTCACGCGCCAACTGTTTTAAAGTTTCATCAATAGGTACAAAGTCTATCACTTCATGGAAAGCAGTTGCAAAATCTGCGAACTGCGATTGCAAATTAATCAAAATATCGCGCGGCGTATTGCCCCTTTTTGCAGGCCAACAAATTTCAATAGGCGCACCATAACGTGGGCCTTCTCCCGCTAAATTATGAGGTACAAACTGATGAGGGTCACGTTGCCACAAGGCTTCATCCATTTTCTCGGCTTGCAGCTGTGTTTCACAAGCAATCAAAACCCGCTTCCCATGACGCCACATTTGCGCAGCAAGCTCACAAGCTAACCATTCGTGGGCTTCAAGTTCAGATGATGGTGAAGGGTGTTCAAGTTGATAAAATGTACCTTTTTTCATAATACCCATTATACCCGTCATACTTAAATTTGTAGGGGTGTTGGCTTCGCGCTTTCACCTTAGTCACATACTTTTGTATGCTCCTAAGGCCTCAAGCGCTTGCCGCCTACCTACAAATTCAATTATTTAGGGTATAGCTTAAAATGCCATACTTAAATTTGTAGGGGTGTTGGCTTCGCGCTTTCACCTTAGTCACATACTT
>NZ_JBEBNT010000016.1:0-98061 GCF_040396775.1 Providencia sp. | reverse complement strand
CCGATAGTACCAACGTTAACGTGCGGTTTTGAACGTTCAAATTTTTCTTTAGACACGACTCTATTCCTTATGGAGTTCCCTCTTCACGATAAAGAAGGAACTTAAATTAAAGTAGTTAATCGATTTAAAATCGATTATTTAGCGTTACGAGCTTCGATAACAGCTTGTGCAACGTTGTTTGGTGCTTCATTGTACTTCAGGAACTCCATAGAGTATGAAGCACGACCTTGTGTCTGAGAACGCAGGTCAGTAGCATAACCGAACATTTCGGACAATGGTACTTGTGCACGAACGACTTTACCAGTAGCTAAGTCATCCATACCTTCAATCATACCACGACGACGGTTCAGGTCACCAATTACATCACCCATGTAGTCTTCTGGTGTTTCCACTTCGACTTTCATGATTGGCTCAAGCAGAACAGGTTTAGCTCTTTTGAAGCCTTCTTTAAACGCGATCGATGCCGCAAGTTTAAACGCCAGCTCAGAGGAGTCAACATCATGGTATGAACCGTAATGCAGACGAACACCCAATTTTACGACTGGGTAGCCCGCTAATGGACCAGATTTCAGCTGCTCTTGGATACCTTTGTCAACCGCAGGGATGAATTCAGTTGGAATCACACCACCTTTGATTTCATTGATGAACTCATAGTTCATCTCAGCACCGTCTTTGTCTTTCTTGTCCAGTGGGAAAATGTCAATAACGACATGACCAAACTGACCACGACCACCAGACTGTTTAGCGTGTTTACCTTCAACATCCTTCGCTTCGATCTGGATTGTTTCACGGTAAGCAACCTGAGGTTTACCAACGTTCGCTTCAACTTTAAATTCACGACGCATACGGTCAACCAGAACGTCTAAGTGCAGCTCACCCATACCCGCGATGATAGTCTGATTAGTCTCTTCATCACTTGATACACGGAAAGATGGATCTTCTTGCGCCAAACGGCCCAATGCAATACCCATTTTTTCTTGGTCAGCTTTCGTTTTTGGTTCAATTGCAACAGAGATTACTGGCTCTGGGAATTCCATACGCTCCAGGATGATTGGTGCATCAATCGCACACAAAGTATCACCAGTAGTAACGTCTTTCAGACCAATTGCCGCCGCGATGTCACCAGCGCGAACTTCTTTAATCTCTTCACGTTTATTAGCATGCATCTGAACGATACGGCCAAAACGTTCTTTTTTAGATTTAACTGGGTTCAGTACAGTATCACCTGAATTAACAACACCGGAATAAACACGGAAGAATGTCAGGTTACCAACGAACGGGTCAGTTGCAATTTTAAATGCTAAAGATGAGAACGGCTCTTCATCACTTGCATGACGTTCAGCAGGCGTGTCTTTACCATCGTCCAGCATACCATTGATTGCAGGTACGTCTGTTGGTGCTGGTAAGTAATCGATAACTGCATCCAGCATCGCCTGAACACCTTTGTTCTTAAATGCAGAACCACAGGTAACCAGGATAATTTCGCTTGCAAGAACACGTTGACGTAATGCAGCTTTAATTTCTGCTTCAGTCAGTTCTTCACCGCCCAGATATTTTTCCATCAGTTCTTCTGATGCTTCTGCTGCGGTTTCGATCAGGTTGTTGTGCCACTCTTCAGCTGCTTCTTGCAGGTTCGCAGGGATATCTTCGTATTCGAAGGTAACGCCCTGGTCTTCATCGCTCCACTTGATTGCTTTCATTTTCAGCAAGTCAACAACACCAGTGAACGACTCTTCTGCGCCGACTGGTAATTGCAGTGGAACTGCGTTAGCAGCTAAACGTGTTTTTAATTGCTCAACAACACGTAAGAAGTTCGCACCCATACGGTCCATTTTGTTAACGAACGCGATACGTGGAACTTTATATTTGTTAGCCTGACGCCATACAGTTTCAGACTGTGGCTGAACACCACCAACTGCACAGTAAACCATTACTGCGCCATCAAGAACACGCATAGAACGTTCTACTTCGATTGTGAAGTCAACGTGTCCTGGGGTGTCGATGATGTTTACACGGTGTGGCTCATACTGTTTTGCCATACCAGACCAGAATGCAGTAGTCGCAGCAGATGTGATAGTAATACCACGCTCTTGCTCCTGCTCCATCCAGTCCATTGTTGCTGAACCTTCGTGGGTTTCACCGATTTTATGGTTTACACCAGTATAGAACAGAATACGTTCAGAAGTAGTGGTTTTACCTGCGTCGATGTGTGCGCTGATACCGATATTACGGTAGCGCGCGATGGGCGTTTGACGGGCCATTTTTTCCTCTCTCGTGGGCGTTCAATTCTTCATATAAAGGGCAGCTGAAAGCTACCCTGAGATACATCACTAAGATTGGTAAGAGATTACCAACGGTAGTGTGCGAACGCCTTGTTAGCTTCTGCCATACGGTGAACGTCTTCACGTTTCTTAACGGATGAACCTTTGTTCTCAGCAGCGTCTGATAATTCATTTGCTAGGCGAAGTGCCATAGATTTATCACCGCGTTTACGAGCAGCATCAACGATCCAACGCATTGCCAGGGCATTACGACGAACCGGGCGAACTTCAACTGGAACTTGGTAAGTTGAACCACCAACACGGCGGGATTTAACTTCCACAGTCGGACGCACGTTATCCAGTGCTAATTCGAATGCATCAAGTTCAGTTTTACCAGAACGCTGAGCCAGAGTTTCAAGCGCAGTATATACAATTGCTTCAGCAGTAGATTTTTTCCCGTCTACCATCAGGATATTTACAAACTTGGCCAGTAATTCTGATCCGAACTTAGGATCTGGAAGAATTTTACGTTGACCTATTACGCGACGACGTGGCATGGATATGACTCCGTTGTTAATTCAGGTTTGTCCAAAACTCTACGAGAGTATTTTGACATTAAGATTAAAATGTTTGGCCTTACTTAACGGTAATCCATTAAGCCTTAGGTTTTTTCGCGCCGTATTTAGAACGAGCTTGCTTACGGTCTTTAACACCGGAACAGTCCAGTGCGCCGCGAACGGTGTGATAACGCACACCTGGCAAGTCTTTAACACGACCGCCACGGATAAGGATTACGGAGTGTTCCTGCAAGTTGTGGCCTTCACCACCGATGTAGGAAGATACTTCGAAACCATTCGTTAAACGAACACGGCATACTTTACGTAATGCTGAGTTTGGTTTTTTAGGAGTGGTAGTATATACACGAGTACATACGCCACGTTTTTGCGGGCAAGCTTCCAGTGCTGGAACGTTGCTTTTAACAACTTTCGAGCTACGAGATTTGCGTACCAGCTGATTAATAGTTGCCATTATTAAAAAAGCTCCTGGTTTTTTTGCTTCGTAAACACGGATTTTAACCTCGTTCGCCAACATGACGATACACGAGGACGCGAAATTTTATTGCCGACTGAGTCAGGTGTCAAGAAATATACAACTTTTAGTGCCTTTATAGGGCAAAATGTTGTTTTTGGACTTCGGTTAGCTTCACAAAACCTTGATATGTGACCACAGAAACGGCGGGTGATAGGGTATTTTGCAACCCTCGAGCGTTAATATCGACATCCAAGGCATATAATTGTGCCCCCGTTCTTTGTAATGCATCAAGGTAAGGTGACTGCGATATTGCAGTAGCCACGCCATCTTGCATCAATAAAACCGCGTCTTTATCTGTAATTAGGCGAAGTATGGCCGGAAAATCACAGTTAAACGGAGATGTTGCTAATGTATAAAGCATAGAAACGATCCTACTATAGATCAAAACGCAACCCAAGCTTAAAATATGAACAATTGGTTAAAATTTCAATACCACATCACAATCGGCTAATTTTAGCTGAATTTCACGTGCGCTGAGAATTTTAGGAGCAAGTACAAACTCGTTTATTTCTGATAATCCGCGTTCTTGAAGTGATTCCTGACAAAGATAAGTATTTTCAATGTCATATAGCGGCAATATTTTAAATGTTGCGATATAGTCCCGTGCAAGAATAGCTTTAGGTTGCTGGTTTGCTAACAGTTGAAAAACGCCATCAGCAATAAAAAACACCTCAATTTCATCCGTTAACGCAGATGTTGCCAGCAAGGCATCCAACCCTTCACGCCCACTTGCACTTCCATGGGGCATTGTTGTAAAAACGAAGGCGATTTTTTTCACGCGATACCTTACTTTCCTAAAATTGAAGGGTTCTATCTGCTGTCATCATCGCTTCAGCTAAGCTACCTAACCCACTCATCATAAACCCATCCGCCAAATTATTAGTGGATAATGATAAGTTTTGAGCCTGTTCTTGATCAACCACACCACGTCGTAGCGCCGCAGAAACACAAATGTGCATTTCACAACCCGCCTCTTTTGCCAATTGCTGCCAAGCCGCGAGTAAATTAAATTCGTCCGTTGCGGGGGATGTGAGTAAGTTTGCGTTCAGCACACCTTCACGATAAAAAAATACGGTTTTTAACGTGTGCCCTTCTGCAAGAAGGGCTTTAGCAAATTGATACGCACTTGCAGCTTGTTGCGTCCCATACGCTGGGCCCGTCACCAAGATGCAGTACGTTAATGGATTAGCGTGACTCATTCACCGCTCTTAAACTGACGAATGTATAAATAAACGGTGTGTTTTGAGATATTTAAGCGATCTGCCACTTGGTTAATCGCATCTTTGATATCGAAAATACCTTTTTCGTAGAGGTTCAGAACGACTTGTTTATTCTTCGCATTATTCGATACGTTACGATCCGCGCCCACTTCTTCAATGGTGTACTCTAATGTTTGAGCGACTAAGTCATCAACAGATGAGGCAAAGTTCACATCTGAAGTCACTTCTTGTTTTGTTTCTGGAACAAACGATTGAATAATTTCGGAGAAAGGTACATCTAAATTCATATTGATGCACAGTAAACCAATGACACGCTGCTTACGGTTGCGGATCGCAATCGTCACTGATTTCATTAAGTCGCCGCTTTTCGCTTTAGTAAAGTAGGCTTTAGAGACGCTAGATTCTTCATCTGCCATATCGTGCAGCATACGCAGCGCAAGGTCAGTAATTGGGGAGCCAATTTTACGCCCTGTGTGCTGACCGTTAGCAATCCTCACCGCAGAGCAATTCAGGTCTTCCAATGAGTGAAGAACGATTTCACAGTGCCCACCAATTAGCATTGCTAAGCCATCAACCGCCGCTTCATATGATTTTAAGATTTCGTGGTCGGTTTCAGCAAAAGGCTGGTTATCCAGTATATTAATATCGCTGAGGTCGTGTGACTGTAAAGAATCTGACATTTTCAACATCATCCTTCTAATGTAAACATTTCATCCAGTTGACTAATAAGGCATTCATTATTCGACTAATTTGCCTTTACTGCACCGCGTATAATCAACAATCGTGATGATAAATAATAAAATAGAGTCTTCTGAAGTTAAAACTCCAAGACGTCGCCGTCAAGCGAATGAATGCAAGACAGTCTGTTTTATCACAAGTTTTAAACAATTTGGGGATTTTTTTGCCGAAAATTCACCACGGTTAGACTCTGTTGCCACGCCAGGCAGTGACTTATCTAAAACTGGATCATAAGCCTTGATTCCGCATAATTTATAACGAAAAAAACAACTTACTTGCCGGTAAATATAAATTTTTCATTCTCTTTAATGAGTTTTATTAATAATACATTTAAATCGAAACCATAATTAAAACAATAAAATTATAATTTCTTACCATTTTATTTAGCCAGAATAGTATCAAGATATTATATTTAATCATTCAAACTTAATAATGATTTAATTCTATCCACATGCCAAATTAATTAATGAGGTTTATTTTGATTAAACGAAAAACCCACATGCTAATTATTTACTTCCTAATAGTTTCATTTAGTGAAATATATGACTTATTACTGATCATCACAGGTGCTGTCACAATATATGTTGATGAGCTGACTATCTATTCAATCGTCTTTACCTTACTGATTATGGTAATGCGCTCACTGCTACTTACCTCTGTACTAAATTATTCATTACATATTAAATCCATATTTAAACGTACTTTTGTGTTAGCCATTTCATTAATATTAATCGTTGACTTGATTAACCTTTTTGTATTCTATTTGTCAAATATTGATATTTCATATTTTACGCCTTTCCATATCATTAGAAATTCACCTAAAAATTTTATATTCTTAACCGTATTATCCACTGTATTTTCTTTATTTTTAAATAAGGAGCTTTCATGGCAAAAAACAAAAGTATCTTAATTTTTAGTGTGGTTTAATCGATAACCATGTATAGATTAATTTTCTTATTTGCATAAAAAAGCCCAAGACAAATGCCTCAGGCTTGATGACAACTAAAATCTATTTTATTTAGCAGCTGGTTTGATATCTAATAATTCAACATCAAAAACTAAAGTTGAGTTAGCTGGGATACCCGGAACGCCGTTTTCGCCATAGGCTAAATCAGCTGGGATCACTAACTGCATTTTGCCGCCTTTTTTCAGGTTTACTAAACCTTCAGTCCAGCCTTTAATGACTGAGTTTAATGGGATAGTCAGTGGCTCGTTACGTGAGTAAGAGCTATCGAACTCAGTACCATCAATCAGAGAGCCTTTGTAGTGAACAACAACAGTTTCATCAGCTTTAGGTTTAGCGCCTGTACCGTCTTTTTCAATTTTGTACAGTAAGCCAGATTTGGTTTTCACTACGCCTTTTTCTTTAGCGTACTTCTCACGATATTCAGCCCCTTTTTTCTCATTACTAGCTGATTCATCTTTCATTTTTTTATCGGCAGCTGCTTTCACTTGCCCTTCGAACTGACGCAGTGTTTCTTCAACTTCAGCATCGGTCATTTTGCTTTTGCCATTAAATGCATCTTGAACACCCGCTAATAATTGTGCGTTATCCAAGTTAATACCAATGGTTTTTTGTTCTTCTAATGAATTCTGCATGTAGCGACCTAAAGAAGCGCCCAGTGCATAAGCATTGCGCTCTTCCGCATTTTTAAATGCGCTACTTTGTGCTTTGGCTTCCGCTGCCATAACTTGCGGAGCAGTGAAAGTAAGTGCCAACGTTGTTGCCAGAAGACTTGCCTTAAACAGTGATTTCATCCTAATCTCCGATGATTTTAATACGAACCTATTTGAACAGTAAACCCAACGTTTACCATTCATTTTATGATAATGCCCCTAATGCTTTGGGTGCTCATTATTTATATGTGTTAGAAACAGTATAATCATTTCTTCAGACAACATTAACAAAAAGAGGTTTCATCGCCTATATGTTTAACTAAAACTTATCTGTTGATTTGTAATGTTCGGTTATTATGATGGTTTGATTATGATGAAAACGCCTAAGGAGAGTCGAAAATGGACTCGTCTCATTCATTCGAACAACGTTTAGAACTTTTAGAAAGCAAAGTGGCTTTCCAAGAATTAGCCATCGAACAGCTTAATCAGGTGATTACTGACCAACAAATGCAGTTGACGCGGATGCAGGAACATTTACGCATCGTGACGGAAAGACTGAAATCGTCGCAAGATTCCCTTTTGGCGCGACCAGAAGAAGAAACACCGCCGCCACATTACTGATAGCAACAAAAAAAGGAAGCTTTCGCTTCCTTTTCTTATTCTTCAACAAACACTAATACGACGTATTAGTGGCAGCCGCAGCCGCCTTGTTTGTGACCGTGGCCGTGACCTTCGCCACCACCACAGCAACCGCCTTCTGAACCGTGGCTATGACCGCCACCGCCACAGCAACCACCTTCGTGGTCGTGGTCATGGTCGTGACCATCTGCGCCATGAACGTGGCCATGTGCAATTTCTTCTTCTGTTGCTTCACGGATGCCCATGACTTCAACATTAAATTTCAGGTTTTGGCCTGCTAACATGTGGTTACCGTCAACGATAACTTCGTCGCCTTCAATCCCTGTGATTTCGACAGGAACTGGGCCCATGTCAGTATCAGCTAAGAAACGCATACCAACTTCCAACTCTTCAACACCCATAAAGACGTCTTTAGGAACGCGTTGAACTAAGTTGTCATCGTATTGACCGTATGCATCGTCAGAAGCCACTTCAACATCGAAGTTTTCACCAACAGAGCGGCCTTCTAACGCTTTTTCTAGACCAGAAATTAAAGAACCACGGCCGTGCAAATAGTCCAGTGGCGCACTTGCTGGGGACTCATCAACTAAAACACCGTCTTCTGTTCTTACTTGATAAGCCAAGCTGACCACCAAGTCTTTTGCTACTTTCATGACATCTCCTACTACCCGTAAGGGGAAAATTTTTTGCCAATTGTACCGAAAAACAATGATGATGTATTGAGAATTGACAAATTTCTCTTATTCAGGTGTAAAAATACCAATTACTTGCTCTTTTTGTCTCACGTGTTCAGTGGCAACCTCCCCCGCTTGACGCTGCTGGTCGCCACAATTGACGCACTCGACCACATCAATTTTATCTTCACGCCACATCATCAACGTATCTTGTGATTGGCATTTCGGGCAGGTTGCGCCTGCAATAAAACGCTTACGAGTTGAAGCCATTTCTTACCCTTATTGTTCATTGTTCCAGCTATGTGGCTGTCGGTGTTCTCTTTGCATCTCTTTTTCAAATAGCTCGTTGAGCTCACGACGCGCTTCTTTCACACGTGAAATTTGCCCGCTATCGCTATTTTCACCTTCGGGATAGACATCCCGCAACATGCGCATATCTAAACGACGGAAATGCTGTTTTGCCCGATAAGCTTTGTGTGGATGCATACCGGTACTAATTAATGCCTTGCCACCTAACTCAAGGGCGCTAGAGAATGTTTCACGGCTAAAATCAGTCACACCACTGTGCAACAATTCATGCGCTTCCAAACGGCCTTTTGCTCGAGCAATAATATGCAAGTTAGGGAAATTTTCTTGGCAAATTCGCACAATTTCCATCACTTCCTCTGGCACATCACTCGTTATCACGATGGCTTTAGCTTTATCCGCCCCTGCTGAGCGCAGTAATTGCAGCTCCCGCGCATCACCGTAATACACGGTATAGCCATAACGCCGCATTGTGCCAATCGCAGTCACATCTTGTTCCAGTACCGTGATTTTGACTTTATTCGCCATTAATAAACGCCCAACCACTTGCCCCATGCGGCCAAATCCAACCAAAATAACATGCGGGTCGTTATCTTCCACAAAAGGTTTTTCACTGGATGCGGGCTGCTGATTATAACGGTAGTTCAAATAGGCATCTATCAGCTGCATCACAAGTGGCGTTGTCATCATCGAAAGTGTGACCACCACCAGCAAAAGGTCCATTTGGCGCTCATCAATCACACTCGCCCCAAAAGCCGTGGCATAAATGACAAAAGCAAATTCACCACCTTGGCTTAAGACACCTGAAAATTGGGCTCGCGCACCGTTACGTAGTCGAGCAGCAAAACCAAGCAAGTACAGCACCAAGGCTTTAACTGCCACTAAAACCACTACCGCAATCAATACTTGTGGTAAATAGGTCCACAATACCTGTAAATTAAGCGACATACCCACGGAGATAAAAAATAGCCCCAATAGTAAGCCCTTAAATGGCTCAATGTTGATTTCCAGTTCATGGCGAAATTCTGTTTCTGCCAACATGACTCCCGCCATAAAGGTGCCTAACGCCATCGAAAAACCGAGGCTTTCCATAATCAACGCCGAACCTAATACCACTAAGAGCGCGGCGGCGGTAAAAATTTCATGTACACCCGATTTTGCGGCTAGCCTAAACAGCGGACGTAATAAGTAGCGCCCCACCACCCACAGTCCGACAAAAGCGACAACTTTTAAGCCTATCTTTTGCCAATCACTGGTTGCCGTGTCCCCTGCCAATAAGGGGATTAACGCCATGATCGGGATCACCGCCATATCTTGGAATAACAAAACGGAAAAACCGAGCTGGCCGCTTTCTTTATTCGACATTCCCTTTTCGTTCATCAGTTGCAATGCCATCGCCGTCGATGACATCGCCATCCCTAGCCCCCCAACAATGGCGGCTTGCCACGAAAATTTGGCTAAAAACAGCAGTGATGCCATGATTGCCGCAGTAATCACCACTTGAACGGTGCCTACGCCAAAAATCGAACGCCGCAGCTCCCATAGCTTAGAGGGTTTTAACTCCAAACCAATTAAGAACATGAGGAACACGACGCCCATTTCAGAGAAGTGCAAAATATCATCAACATTATGGATAAAGCCAAGTACAAATGGCCCAATCATAATCCCCGCCAATAGATACCCAAGTACCGCGCCCAACCGAATTTTCTGGGCAATAGGCACCATGATGACACCTGCACAGAGGAAAATGATGACAGATTCAAATAATCCCATATCTGACATTAGGAAAGCCCTCCCGCACTTAGCGGTTGTTGTATCCATTGGCGGTAGTCATCAATCAGCTGTTGAAAATGGGCTTTAGGCTGCCGACGTGCCGCATAAATAATGGTCGGCTCCAGCCATTGCATATCACACATCAATGCGGTCAATTCAAATGGACGAAGTATTTCTGTTAAAGGGTAACGATTGTACCCATCGTGTTGGTAGGCATGGATAGGCTCACCTGTTGTAATCACTGAGCGCCAATATTTGCCTTTTAATTTTTGATACCCCATATCCGTGGCGAAACGGCGCGTTAATACACGATCAAACCACTCTTTCAATAATGCGGGGCAACTATAAGTATAGAGCGGATGCTGAAAAACAATCACATCATACAAGCACAGTAGCTTTTGCTCCGCAGTCACATCAATAAAATAATCGGGGTATGTCGCGTATAAATCATGCACCGTGACATGTTCAAAATCGCGCACCGCATCAAGCAACGCCTTGTTGGCGATAGATTCATCAGGGTCTGGGTGGGCATAGACCACCAGTACTTTTGGTGTATTTGACATCTTTCCCTCCTCAAAGGCGTGTCAGACGGAACATTTTCCGTTACCATGCTGCCTGCTAAATAGAGTTTACGCCCTAAATATTGCAGTATTCGTATTATTATTCGAACGTATATACGTTGGTAATTTAACATATTTTTAATAGACGGTTGCTATGATTGTTTTCTCTTCACTCCAAATTCGTCGAGGCGTTCGTGTTCTTTTGGACAATGCCACGGCGACGATTAACCCTGGCCAAAAAGTTGGTTTAGTGGGTAAAAACGGCTGCGGTAAATCGACGCTGCTTGCGCTGTTAAAAGGCGAGCTACAGGCTGAAGCAGGCTCGGCAACGTTTCCAAGCAACTGGTCTATGGCATGGGTCAACCAAGAAACCCCTGCATTAGATGTGCCAGCACTCGAATATGTCATTGACGGTGACCGTGAGTTTCGTGCCCTTGAGCAAAAACTGGTCCAAGCTAATGAAAAAAATGATGGTCACGCCATTGCTGTCGTCCATGGGCAATTAGATGCTATCGATGCATGGACAATCCGTTCGCGTGCATCCAGTTTGCTTCATGGTTTAGGTTTCAGCCAAGCGCAATTAGACTCCCCGGTGAAATCGTTTTCCGGTGGATGGCGGATGCGTTTGAACCTCGCGCAGGCGCTACTTTGCCGCTCTGATTTGCTGCTACTCGATGAGCCCACCAACCACCTTGATTTAGATGCCGTGATTTGGCTGGAAAAATGGCTGAAAAGCTACCAAGGCACGTTAATCTTAATTTCCCATGATAGGGATTTCCTCGATCCAATTATTGATAAAGTGTTGCATATCGAACAAGAAACGATGTTCGAATACACGGGCAACTACTCGTCGTTTGAACGCCAGCGCGCAACAAAGCTGGCTCAGCAACAAGCACTGTATGAAAGCCAGCAGGCTAAAGCCGCACACTTACAAAGCTATATTGACCGCTTTAGAGTGCAAGCCACCAAAGCAAAACAAGCGCAAAGCCGTATTAAGATGTTGGAAAAAATGGAAATGGTGGCACCTGCACACGTGGATAACCCCTTCCATTTTTCATTCCGTAAGCCTGAAAGTCTGCCAAATCCATTATTAAAGATGGAAAAAGTAAGCGCAGGTTACGGTGAAAAAATTATTTTACAATCAATTAAACTGAATCTGGTTCCAGGTTCACGCATTGGATTACTGGGTCGCAATGGCGCAGGTAAATCTACGTTAATTAAGATGTTAGCAGGTGATTTACCGCCGTTACAAGGGGAAATATCCCTCGCCAAAGGTATCAAGTTGGGCTATTTCGCCCAGCACCAATTGGAATATTTGCACCCAGAAGAGTCCCCCTTGCAGCACCTTGCACGCCTTGCCCCTGAACAAACAGAGCAGCAGCTGCGTGATTATTTAGGTGGCTTTGGTTTTAAAGGTGACCAAGTGACAGACCCGAGCGGTCGTTTCTCTGGCGGAGAAAAAGCACGTTTGGTGTTAGCGCTGATTGTTTGGCAACGCCCGAACCTGTTGTTACTCGATGAGCCAACCAACCACTTGGATTTAGACATGCGCCAAGCCCTCACCGAAGCCTTGATGGCATTCGAAGGTGCATTAGTCGTCGTTTCCCATGATAGGCACTTACTACGCACTACCACTGATGAACTGTATTTAGTTCACGGCGGTGCAGTAGAACAATTTGATGGTGATTTAGAAGATTACCAACAATGGCTTGCCGAGCAAAACAAGCTTGAATTGCAGCAAGTGCGTGACCAGCAAGAAAAAGACAAACCTGCAGCGGCGGCAACAGTCACTGCGCAAGATAGAAAAGATCAAAAACGTCGTGAAGCGGAGTTTCGCCAACTGACTCAACCAATCCGTAAAAAAATTACGGAGTTGGAAAAGCAGATGGAGAAATATTCCACATCACTGAGCGAGTTAGAAGCGAAACTTTCTGATGCCGCAATTTATGAGCAAGATAAAAAAGCGGAGCTGACCGAGTGTTTGAAAAAACAAACGGAGCAAAAATCTGCCCTTGAAGACGTTGAAATGGAATGGATGGAACTGCAAGAAAAGCTGGAAGTGATGACCCGTGAGTTTGAGGCTGGCTAGTTATTCCTCCACTAATTAACACTCAAAAAAGCGCTTGTTCCTTGATCAGATAAGCGCTTTTTATTTACCCTAATTTTGGTTATCCACCCTCTTAATTGCATAAATGCACAGTGCAGTTGTGCAATTAAAAACGTGCTGCTACAATGCCACATCTTTGCCATTTTTCAAGGAGTGAAAATGCAACAGAGTGAGGATGACTGCAAATTACAGTTTAGAGAAAAATACTTAGGTTTATTCTATCAATACGGCACGGTTCATAAGGCGATACCTTCAAACATTCAAGCTGTACTTGCTAGAAAATTGGATATGTTGAATGCAGCCATTATTTTAAATGATGTAAAAAGCCCACCAGGTAATAGGCTGAAAAAATTAAACTCACCGTTGGAAAGCTACTACTCAATAAGAGTCAATAACCAATATCGTTTAATTTTTAAATGGGAAAATGGTATCAAAGATCTATACCTAGATCCTCATAAAGACGTCTAACACCGAATAAGTGAATGGTAACTAGGTTCTATCACCTGCGAGCTTACCATACCTAAAAATAATTAATTTTGTTCGAAAAAGATGACAAGGAGAAAACCATGCAAGCGATGCGAAAACCCGCAAGTGTTGGTGACGTGTTACTTTATGAATATCTCATACCCACAGGTATGAAAATTAACGAGCTTTCTGAGCTACTCGGCGTTCATAGAAATACCATTAGCGCATTAGTGAATAATAATCGAAAATTATCTATCGATATGGCCTTCAAACTTGCAAAAGCTTTTAATACCAGCAAAGACTATTGGTTAAATCTTCAACAAGCTGTTGATATTTGGGAAGTAAGAAGTGATCCTCGACTACAGGCGGAAATAAATAACGTCATATTTTATAAAGATTTTTTAAATGAAAAAGCGAAAGAAATTGCTTAATTTAACTCCCCTCATGATGAGATGAGGGGATTTTTAGCATTAATTCGTCACACACATCACATAATACTGCCCATCGATAATTTCAGTTCCTTCGGTTTCATGTTCGAAACCAGGGAACTCACTATCCCACGCTTGTAGGCTGTGTAAGTAACCAATATGTGGGCTGTTTTTATCTCCAAAGCTTTCCCCTGATAGCAACATCGGGATACCCGGTGGATACGGAATAATCGAATTGGCGGCAATACGCCCTGCGAGTTTATCGAGCGGGACGGCTTCCACACGGTTAGCGACAATTTCTTGGTACGCATCCCGTGGGCTCATCATCACTTCAGGCAGTTGTTCATAGGCTTGGTTTAATTGCCCACCAGGGTTATTTTTTTGCAGATAAGCAAACATTTTATCGCCTAAGTCACGCAGTCCCATATGGCCATATATTTCAGGGGCGCTTTCCACCACTTCTGGCAGCACCTTCTTTAACCCCGTGTTATTGTCATAATGGCGTTTAAAGGAAAGCAGCGCATTGACCAAAGTCCCCCACTTACCTTTGGTGATCCCCATAGAAAACAAGAACATAATTTGGAAATCAGTTGTCCGTGTTGGCACAATACCATAATGATTTAACCATGCTGTGACCAACGCTGCGGGAACCCCTGTGTCCAGCAACTTGCCATTATCCCCCATTCCTGGTGACAAAATACTGACTTTAATCGGGTCAAGCATCGCCCAGTTTTCAGGGATATCTTTAAAACCGTGCCATTTATCCTCAGGGTTCATTACCCAGCAGCTCTGCTCTTTCATCAGCAACTCAACAGGGGCATCTTCAAAGGCATAACGTTTCCCTGTCGCAGGGTCTTTCACCATCTCCTGATTCCATGGCTTAAAGAACCATTCATCATCATTGAGAAACTCTTTATACAAGTAACCCAGTGATTGACGAAAATCGATAGATTCACGAATAACTTCGTCGGTAAGTGAACGCCCACTATTACCATCCATCATATCCGCTGCAATATCGTTTGAGGCGCAAATCGCGTACAGCGGCGAGGTGGTGGCATGCATATGATAAGCTTGATTAAAGCGATTGAAATCAATCGAATTTCGGCCATTTCTGATGTGAATAAATGATGCTTGGGATAACGCATTTAATAATTTATGCGTAGAGTGTGTGGCGAAGATGGTCGGTTCATCGCCATTTCTCGGTTCATCTCGCATGGCAAAATGGTCATGATAAATCGGATTAAAACGCGCATAGCCATACCACGCCTCATCGAAATGGATTCTATCTAAGGATTTATCCAGTAAATCCTGTACCTTGCGCGCATGGTAGCACACGCCATCATAGGTACAGTTCGTAACAACACTATAAGCCGGACGCTTACCGATTTTGTCCGATGTTAGCGGGTTTTTAGCAATTTTTTCTGCAATAGCTTCAGGTGTCATCTCTTTCGGGTAAATGGGGCCAATAATCCCATAGCGATTGCGACTTGGAGTCATGTACACTGGCTTAGCCCCTGTCAAAATCAATCCTTGTTCAATCGATTTATGGCAATTTCGGTCGATGACCACAACGTCTTCATCGGTCATGCAGGCTTGCATAATCGTTCGATTAGAACCCGATGTGCCAACAACTACAGAGTAAGATTGGTCAGCCCCGAAGATGCGCGCCGCATTTTTTTCACATTCGCCAAATGCCCCAGTGTGGTCAAGTAATGACCCCACTGCGACTCGCTCAATGCCAATATCGGTGCGGAATAAATTCTCACCAAAAAAGTCGTGATAAATACGCCCCGCCGGTGTTTTGGTAAAGCCAACGCCGCCTTGGTGCCCCGGTGCCGCCCACGAATATTCGTGTATATCACTGTATTTAATTAAGCTTTTCATTAATGGCGGCAGCAACTGCGCACGGTAGCGAATAATCGCAGCAAGGACACGCCCTGCAATAAAGTCGGCTGAATCCTCTAAAATCCATGCAAATTCATCGACTTGCTCCATCATTTTCCGGTCAAAAGCCGTTAGTGCTTCCTCACGATCACTCAGCAAGAAGACAGGCACATCTTCTTGTCGACGGTGAAGTTGGGTAATTAACTGATGAGCTTGAGTTTGTTCTTGCTTGTCTGACATATCGCGGCCGTATAGCAAGCAATCAATACTGGTGTTTGAACGAATGTAAGCCATACCATCTTCAAAATCGCGAATAATCACGGTTTCAACGTGTTCATCGTTCAATTCACTTGCCAGCCTTGCAACGGCGTGGCTAATAACGGAATCTTCGTCAGTTAGCTCAGTATAAACAATGAGTGCTCTCATCAATAATTCCCCTTTGAATATTTCAAATTTAAATACTTATGACTTTAGTCTTAACGCAAATATATATTTATTGCAAAGTTATCGATGAGTTATAAGACAAAAGACTATTCATCTAAATTATTGATTGCCATTCTCGCATTCATAACTAACGACTTGGCTTTAGCCTCGCGTTTTTGCAGCAATGCCATAAAAATGAGATCGGTTATGGTGTTTTGTGCAGTTCGGGATGAAATAGAGGAACTACGCCACTCATCTTCTTCTGCAATACTTTCAATTACGTAATCAGAGAGTTGTGCCAGCGGTGAATGCCGATCACGCGTAATAGCAATAACCGATGCGCCCTGCTTACGCGCAATATTCGCCGCACTCAGCATGTCTTTCCGCTTGCCCGTAAACGAAATCACAATCTGTACATCATTGGAATTTAACGTTAAAGCCGCTGCAATTTGTACATGATGGTCAAATTCAACTAATGTGGTGATCCCGATTTTTTGTAGCTTGTAGCTTAAATCCTTCGCCGTTAACCCCGAGCCGCCGATCCCCACGATTTGTACTCGTTGTGATTTATCGATTAACTCCACAACCCGTTCAAACTGTTTGAAATCAATGTGCTTTGTTGTCTCAGTAATCGAATGGTTTTTCTCCATCGCCAGTTTTTGTGCCACCACCATCAAGTTATCATTTGGCGCAATGCGATTATGTAATGCAGTATGAGCCGTCCCTTCATTGAGTTTCTGGCGCCCAATGATTTCACTCAGTGCCAATTTCAGGGCTGGGTACCCCTTAACCCCCACTTTTTGGCTAAACTTCACAATAGCAGACTGGCTAACATTTAGTTTTTCGGCCAGCTCCGATGAAGACAAACTCAGTATATTTTCTGGATTTTCAAGGATAAATTGCGCAATTTTACGTTGATTATCGGCTAATCTCGGTAGTGAATATGTAATGACGTCCAGTAATGTCATGGTGATATCTCCAAACAGGTGCTCATTTCAAGTCTTCAAAAAAAAAGAATAATAAATTATTCCTACCAAACTTAATCGATACGTGAAAAATAACTAAATAAATTCAATATAAAGCCATTTTTTAACCTGAGATTTTTTACATAATATTCCTTTATATTCGCAAATTAGAATAGATATCGGCGTGATCTCAATCACACCAAAGGAATAAATAATTCCTTAGTATTAGCACAATATCTGAATTAGGAGCAATTTTTATGACTATCGATTTAAGCAAAATGGTAACGGAAAGCCGTAATGCAGCCAGTACTAATATCGACCAGCTTTCAACGGTTGATATGCTGCATGTGATTAATAATGAGGACAAACTCGTTCCGTTAGCGGTTGAAAAAGTGCTCCCTGAAATTGCACAGTTGGTTGACAAAGTTGCAGATGCATTTCTAAAAGGCGGTCGATTGGTTTACTCAGGCGCAGGCACATCAGGGCGTTTAGGCATACTTGATGCCAGTGAATGCCCACCAACGTATGGAACACCTCATGAACAAGTCATCGGCCTCATTGCTGGTGGCCATCAAGCTATTTTCCGCGCTGTCGAAAATGCGGAAGATAAACCAGAGCTAGGTGAGCAAGACCTGAAAAATATCCAATTTAATGAAAACGATGTGCTAGTTGGTATCGCGGCAAGTGGGCGTACCCCATATGTATTAGGCGCTTTAGCCTACGCAAACTCTGTCGGCGCTACCACCGCAGCTATTAGCTGTAACCCAAATAGTCCCATCGCCAATGCGGCTGATATCGCAATCACCCCTGTCGTTGGCGCAGAAGTCGTCACAGGCTCTTCTCGCATGAAAGCAGGCACGGCTCAAAAATTAGTTCTGAATATGATCACCACAGGCGCGATGATCCGCATCGGCAAGGTATTTGGTAACTTGATGGTGGATGTCGAAGCCACGAATGCCAAGTTAATTGAAAGACAAACTAAAATTGTTATGGAGGCAACTGACTGCGACCGAACCACCGCTGAAAACGCACTTCAACAATGTGACAGACACTGTAAGACGGCCATTTTGATGGTGTTATCGGGCCTGAATGCCGATGAGGCTCGTCAACTGCTCTCAAACAATAACGGTTTTATTCGTACAGCACTCAAGATGGCATCCTCCGCCTAATCCGCGGATTTTAATGAGAAAAATAGTATGGCTAAAATAACAATAGAAATGATGCAGCAGATCCTGCAACAGGCTGGGGGTCGTCGCAATATTAAATTAGCGGGCAACTGTATGACTCGCTTACGGCTCACACTCAACAATGAGCAACTCGTTGATAAAACCGCACTCAAACAAATCGCAGGCGTGCTTGGCGTTATTGAAAGTGACGAACAATTGCAAATTGTTCTTGGCCCGGGTAAAGCCCAAACCGCTGCGGACTTAATGAACAAAATATTAGAGGATGAAGAAGATGAGCATGATGAACAGCCTCATCAAACCCAAGACCTCAACGAAATTGCCTCTGCCAATAAGCAGCAGCTGAAAAAGAAACAAACCAGCGCAGTACACCGTTTTCTCTCAAAATTTGCCACTATCTTTACCCCATTAATTCCTGGGTTTATTGGGGCGGGTCTATTGATGGGGATCGCGTCATTACTTGGCCTGTTAGTCGCCAATGAAAACTTGTTCCCACCAGACTCCCAGCAGTTGGGCTGGTTAAAAAGCGCTATTGCCTACCTCGCCATATTCGGTAAAGGTTTATTTACCTTTATGGGGCTATTAATTGGCTACAACGCCCAGAAAGCCTTTGGGGGGAGCGGTGTTAACGGTGCAATTATTGCCGCCTTATTTATTTTAGGCTACGACCCTGAGGCAACAAAAGGCTTCTATTCAGGGATGTCGAACTTCTTTGGTTGGCACATTGACCCTCGCGGTAACATCATAGGGATTCTAATTGCCTGTATTTTCGGTGCGTGGGTAGAAAAACAAGTCCGTAAAATTATTCCATCCAGCCTTGATATTATTCTGACCTCAACTATTACTTTGTTAATTGTTGGTGCAGCAACCTTTATCTTTATCATGCCGATTGGTGTTTGGCTGTTCGACGGAATGTCGTGGTTATTTATGCACTTAAATGGTAACCCTATAGGCACCGCAGTCTTAGCAGGGCTGTTCTTGATCGCGGTGATGTTTGGGGTTCACCAAGGGTTTATCCCTGTTTACGTTGCCTTAGTGGACGCTCAAGGGTTTAACTCGCTATTCCCGATACTCGCGATGGCCGGTGCAGGCCAAGTCGGTGCAGCGCTTGCTTTATATGTGAAAGCGAAAAAAGGCTCAGTAACCCGTGGTCAAATCGGTGGTGCTCTGTTCCCTGGCTTCTTAGGCATTGGTGAGCCACTGATTTACGGTGTCACACTCCCCCGTGTTAAACCATTTGTCACTGCGTGTTTAGGTGGCGCGGCAGGAGGGTTCTTTATCGGTGCGGTGGCATGGATGGGACTGCCTGTCGGTTTAAATACCGTGTTTGGCCCATCGGGGTTAATAGCCATTCCCTTAATGACCTCAGGGCAAGGCGTTCTCGCTGGGATGGCAGTATATGCGGGCGGCATATTGGTTTCGTATGTCTGTGGTTTCCTTTTTACGTACCTATTTGGCAGTAAAGGCGTCGATTTAAGTTAATCTCGCTCAAAGCAAAAAAGCAGCCTGATGGCTGCTTTTTTGCTTTGACAATATAAGTTGTAGCTTATAGATTTAACAATAGATTATCACTTATGCAAGGATGCATCGTGTGGACAGTAATATTAACCTCTCATTTTGAAAATTGGCTAAATAAGCAAAACGTACCCATTCAAGAGAAAGTCTTAGCCGCTCTTGGGAACCTAGAAACCTATGGTCCTAAACTGCCTCGTCCCTATGCTGATACCATTAAAGGCTCAAAATATAGCAATATGAAAGAGTCAAGAATTCAACATTCGGGGAAGGCTCTACGCGCATTTTTTGCCTTTGATTTCAAACGTCAAGCTATTGTGTTATACGCAGGAGATAAAAGTAATAACAAACGTTTTTATCAAACAATGATTCAAATTGCTGATAATGAATTTATGGCATACCTTGCACTCATGGAGAAAAAAAATGAAAACACTGCGTGACGCAATTGCTGAACGTTCCCCTCAAAGTCAATCTAAAATCAAAGCCTTAACTGAAGAAATGGTACTCGAAACAGGCCTCCAGTTATTACGAGAAGAACTGAATATTTCCCAAAAAATGCTAGCTGAAAACCTGGGTATTTCACAACCTGCGATTACACAAATTGAACAACGGGGAAATGACCTAAAACTTGCCACGTTAAAACGCTACGTCGAAGCGATGGGCGGGAAACTTAGCCTAACTATCGAATTACCAACGGGTCACGACCATATTTTTCATATATAGATATGCCAAGAAGCTAAGCATACTTAGCTTCTTGGGTACAGGCATTACTCCAACCAAATCAATGGTACGCACAGTGCGGTCAGCAATCCCATCGTCCAGTTAAAAATAAACCATGCACGGCGGCTACGAAGAAACAAACTGATTAATGAACCAAACCCCATCCAAATAAGGCCTGCCACCAAATTCACAATCACAAAAGCGATACTCATCATGATAATTGATTGAGTGAATAACTCGCCGGGCAGGCTAAACCCGCCAACAGCCCCTAACCCCATCATCCATGCTTTTGGGTTTAAAAACTGCAATAAGCCGCCCTGATACCAAGTCACACTTTTTGCCACTTCGCTATTTGCTTTAAGTGGTGCATAATTTGCCGTCGCGGTTTTCCATGCAAGCCACAATAAGTAAATACTCCCTGCAATTTTTAAGACGATATGGATAGCAGGATATAGCAGTAAAAGCGCAGCAATCCCAAATGCAGAGAGGTAAAGTATGGACTGCATACCTAGCATGATCCCTAGGCAGAGTGTGATAGTACGACGAAAACCATAGTTTGCTGCGCTTGAGGTCAGCAACATATTGTTAGGGCCGGGTGTGACAGCTGCAATGAATAGAAATGTAAAAAGTGAAAAAATCAGCCCCAGTGTCATTTATACTTTAATCCTCAAACTCAAATTTGTTTACTTGCATCACAAAAAAATAACAGTATGTTATGTGACTCACAAGAGTCCCCATTAAATAAAATAAGGCTATGTCAGAAAACTTTCGTCCGATAAGTTGGGCTAAGAATCCACACCTCCAAACGTTGTTGCCAAGAATTTTTCGCAGGACACCGAAAATTAAACCTCTTTGGCAGAGACTTGAATTGCCTGATGGCGATTTTATCGATCTTGCTTGGAGCGAAAAACCTGAGCTCGCTGCACATAAGCCGCGTTTAGTTATTTTTCATGGGTTAGAAGGCAATTTTAAAAGCCCCTATGCCCACGGCATGTTAGAAAGCGCACAAAACCAAGGTTGGTTAGGTGTCATTATGCATTTTCGTGGTTGCAGCGGTGAGCCGAATCGCCAGCAGCGTATCTATCATTCAGGTGAAACCACCGATGCGCGCTATTTTTTGCGCTGGCTCAAGCAAACTTTTGGTGATACACCAACTGCGGCTGTGGGTTATTCCCTTGGTGGCAATATGTTAGCGTGTTATCTCGCTGAAAGCGGTCAAAATGCAGATGTCGACGCAGGTGTGGTGGTCTCCGCACCATTAATGTTGGAAGCCTGTTCATTGCGTATGGAAAAAGGGATCTCCCAATTTTATCAACGCTATCTGCTCAATGGTTTAAAGCGCAATGCGACTCGAAAACTGGTTCGCTACCCTGGTTCGTTACCCTTAAATTTATTACAGCTAAAACAACTGAAACGTATTCGTGAATTCGATGATGTTATCACCGCTCGCATTCATGGCTTTGATGATGCAACGGATTATTATCAAAAATGTAGCGCACTCCCTAAGCTTGCCTATATTACGAAACCAACGTTAATCATTCATGCCAAAGATGATCCTTTTATGGCACCTGAAGTCGTTCCTGATTTATCACATTTACCTAAAAATGTGGAATATCAAATGACTGAGCATGGTGGCCACGTGGGCTTTGTGAGTGGGACATTAAGAAAGCCCCAAATGTGGCTAGAATCCCGAATTCCACAATGGCTAACCCCTTATTTAAATAAGGAAAAAGAATGATTATTCCTTGGCGAGAGATTGCGCCTGAAACACTGGAAAATCTGATTGAAAGCTATGTGTTACGCGAAGGCACCGACTACGGCGCCCAAGAAAAAAGCCTGCAAGATAAAGTGAACGATGTGAAACGGCAGTTAGTTTCTGGCGAAATTGTGCTAGTCTGGTCAGAATTGCATGAATCCGTTAATTTCATGCCTAAAGCCCGCTAACCCGCTTCGTTCGCTGTTTCTGAAATAGTGGCCATAAGCGCAACACAGGGAGTCCGCTATGTCCAAAAAACACCCGATCATTGCCATCACTGGCTCAAGCGGTGCTGGTACGACCTCAACTAGCCAAGCATTCCGTAAAATATTCCATCAATTAAATATCCAATCTGCCACGCTAGAAGGCGACAGCTTCCATCGTTATACGCGCCCTGAAATGGATATGGCAATTCGTAAAGCCAGAGAGCAAGGCCGTCATATTAGTTATTTTGGCCCAGAAGCCAATGACTTCGCGCTACTTGAGCAAACACTGGTGGATTACGCTAAAACGGGCTGTGGGAAATCACGAAAATACCTGCACACCTACGACGAAGCAGTGCCTTATGGTTTACAACCAGGTACGTTCACCCCTTGGGAATCGTTACCCGAAAAAACGGATGTGCTGTTTTATGAGGGCCTACACGGTGGGATAGTGACACCTGAACACAATGTCGCACAACATGTTGATTTATTGGTCGGTGTTGTACCTATCGTAAACTTAGAGTGGATACAAAAGCTTATCCGTGACACCACTGAGCGTGGGCACTCCCGAGAAGCGGTAATGGATTCGGTGGTACGTTCGATGGGGGATTACATTAACTACATCACGCCACAATTTTCTCGTACCCATATTAACTTCCAACGGGTGCCGACTGTGGATACCTCAAACCCATTTTCAGCGAAAGCCATTCCTTCACAAGATGAAAGCTTTATCGTTATTCGTTTTCGTGGGCTTGAACAAATCGACTTCCCCTACCTGCTATCAATGATATCCGGCTCTTTCATTTCCGCTATGAATACTATTGTTGTACCTGGCGGGAAATTAGGCTTAGCGATGGAATTAATTATGACGCCAATAGTTGAAAAACTCATTAGCCAGAAACATAGCTAAATTGTTTTTTGATTATTAAACAAGATGCTTACCAATAATTAAGATAAGCATCTTTCCATTCAAATATATTAATAATAATTAAATTTATTTTTAATTTTTTATTTCAAAGCTATGGGTCACTTCGACGGTTTTTTCTAACATCAATGCGACCGAACAATATTTTTCAGCCGAAAGTTGAACAGCACGTTCAACGGCTTTATCCGTTAATTCATTCCCTGTTACAATAAAATGCAAATGGATTTTAACGAAATAACGTGGCGCCTCTTCACGGCGCTGAGAGGTTAATTTCACTTCACAGTCGGTAATGTCATTACGGCCTTTTTGTAAGATGGATACCACGTCAATCGCGCTACAACCGCCCGCAGCCATTAAAACCATCTCCATTGGGCTTGGTGCTTTATCGCCAGCGTTACCATCCATCATCACTTGGTGGCCTGACGCTGACTCACCTAAAAAAGTGAGTCCTTCTACCCATTTAACTCTTGCTTCCATTTTATTCCCCTTGAAATGAAATCGATTTAAAGGCTACATTGTTCCATAGATATAATGAATGTTATATCAGCTTTATTCTGCTGAAGCGATACAGGGAAGACTTTCTGTATTGGATATGCTACAAACAATACTTAGTTGATAGGATTAAGATCAAAACTCAACGTTGTATTTGATTATATTATAGTGTTGATATCAGTTTGTTTCCCCTAACCATGAAAAGCGATTGATGCAATGTTGCTCTTCCTGTTATTTAGGGTATATAAGACAAATTAATATGCTAAGCTAGTGACTTTAAAGCCAGCCTTTCTGGTACGCTTTTCCGGATGGCTGCAATAACATACAGAGGATAACGCTAATGGTTCTCGGCAAGCCACAAACAGACCCTACTCTTGAATGGTTTTTGTCACACTGCCATATTCATAAGTATCCATCCAAGAGCACACTGATCCATCAGGGTGAGAAAGCAGAAACCCTTTACTACATCGTTAAAGGTTCAGTGGCTGTTTTAATCAAAGATGAAGAAGGCAAAGAAATGATCCTCTCCTACCTGAATCAGGGGGATTTCATTGGTGAGCTTGGATTATTTGAAGAAGGGCAAGAACGTACTGCGTGGGTTAGAGCAAAAATCGCCTGCGAAGTTGCTGAAATTTCTTACAAAAAATTCCGTCAATTGATTCAGGTAAACCCTGATATCTTAATGCGCCTTTCTGCGCAAATGGCAAGCCGCCTGCAAACTACGTCAGAAAAAGTGGGCAACCTCGCCTTCTTAGACGTAACAGGCCGTATCGCACAAACGTTACTGAATCTAGCCAAACAACCTGATGCCATGACGCATCCAGACGGGATGCAAATCAAAATCACCCGTCAGGAAATTGGCCAAATCGTTGGTTGTTCCCGTGAAACTGTTGGCCGTATTTTGAAAATGCTGGAAGATCAAAACTTAATCTCCGCGCATGGTAAAACCATTGTTGTTTACGGTACACGATAATTAACCTTTCGCCTCACTCCCTTGGTGGGGCGCACACTTTCAAATAGCGTTGTATCATGGGTATAACGCTATTTCCCCAAAATACGATTGTTTTATATATCATTTTTAAATGAGTGTCGTTTCTTTATATTTTTTTAGCTAGTGTTCAAACTAAGATAATGGTAACAAAACCATTATTAGGAATAACATTAGCTATGACTATAAATATTAACTCAACGCTTAAAAATGAAAAGTTAATTAACACTAATGATAAAGCTAGCCCACAAATAAAAAGCCTATCATTATCCACGGAAATCAGAAAAGCGACTAATATTGGGGGATACAAGACTGATAAGCCAAACTATCAAAAACAGTATTTTGCAATGCCGACCTGTCATTTTGAACCATGCGAGCAAAGGGAAGTTAACCAGTTAAAATATTCGCCACCAGTAGAAAAAATCACATTACCTTATAAATATCATGAAAAAATTGAAACTCATGATCAGTTCTTAATTCTAAAAGCCCCTCGTATTTTTAACCATACAGTTTCAAGAAAAAATGATTCATTTACCAGTAAAAAACAGGATACCGAATTAATGTCAATTGATAAAATAAGCACTCCAGAAACCAAAACTTTTAAAGACTTTCATTTAAATCGCTCTGCAAGTCGATTCTCAAATTTAATATTAGAATTAAAATCAACCCATGAAAAGAGCATACGCTATTTAAAAAATAAATTTAATAAAAATAACAATGAAGAACCATGCGTAAAGTTTGAAATTGGAAAGACTAAGATTATAGATAAAGCCGCTATAGCCAAAAAAAGTTTAATAAAACAACACGAAAAAATTAATGACGCTAAGGCTACAAGTAATATCATCTATACAACTCAACAACAAAAATTAGATTTATGTAATAATTATAAAATTCTACTCGATGAAATAAATATAGTTGAATCAAAAGCTAATGTTCTGATAATGGAAAGCTCAAAAGATGAAAATCAATCCAAATACCATGAGCTATTTGAAGAATCAAATATTATAGACATGATTAATTCATCAGAACTAACAAATTGTAGACTCAAGGAAATCAACGATATCTTTAATGAAATGAAATCGGTCATTAAAATGCTCGAAGATTATATAGATGAGTCTGAATCAAATGAAAAATTAGCTTGGGATGATTATGATATTAACTCACATAGTTTATCAAATGAAACTCCAAACACACAGAATAAAAAAACAATTAAACAAGACAGTTCGCAATATATTATTGATAATGCAATACATATAATCAATAAATTAAATCTTGATATTATCAGTGAAAATACAAAGAATGAGCTTAATGAATTTTTTAATGATAATCGTCAAAGCTCAACATCTAACCTTTATTCGAGTAATGAAAGCTTAAGCTCTGATTCCTCGGCTTATCATTCAGATAGTAACTTTTTCTCAAGCAGTTCAAAGTATTCTTCAACCGAATCGTTGTATCAAGAAAAAGATAATAAAGAAAACTCTAGTGATATACATAAAAGCTCTAAAAAGCAAATACAAACCGAAAAAATGAAACTATTAACAAAAGGAAATAGTTCAACAGGCTATATTTATCCTTCTCGACGCGCTCAGGCAAGTCGGCCCACTAACGATCAGATATTAGAAAAACTTGATAAAGAAATAGCTAGATTAACACGACAGAAAGAAGAAAATCAGCAAATAGTAGATATATTTGGAGATGCAGAAACACAAGTCAATCAATTAATATCAGAAGCCAAAAAGAACATTTAAAAAACAAATTGGTAGAGGTATGAATATCTCTACCAATTTAAATTAGATAATTAACTCAACAATTTCCCGATCGCCGTCTCTAATTTCGCCATTCCGCAGTTAATTTCTTCTTCAGAAATAATCAGAGAAGGCGTAAAACGCAGTACGTTAGTGCCAGCGTTTAACATCATCAGGCCTTCCACTGCACTGGCTTGCAAAATATCTTTTGAACGGTTTAATAGTTTGCCATCTAACTCCGCGCCGATTAATAACCCCATTCCTCTGATCTCGGAGAAAATACCGTATTTATCGTTTAGCTTATTTAAATGAGCAACGAATAGCCCGCGACGTTTTTCGACACCTTTTAACACTTCTTCAGTATTAATAATATCAAATGCCGCATTACCTACCGCGCAAGCTAATGGATTACCGCCATAAGTCGTACCATGAGAACCAACTTCCATGGTTTTCGCGATTTCTTCTGTCGTAATCATCGCACTAATTGGAAAACCACCACCCAATGCTTTTGCCGTGGTTAAAATATCGGGCGTCACATCATAGTGCATATACGAAAATAGTTTGCCTGTGCGCCCCATTCCACTTTGCACTTCATCGAAAATCAATAAAGCGTTATTTTTATCACACAGCTTACGAACACCTTGCAGAAATTCTGACGTAGCCGCAGTGACACCGCCCTCCCCTTGTACAGGCTCTAAAACGACCGCACAAGTGTTCTCATCGATCACCGCTTTAACTGCATCAAGGTCGTTAAAAGGCACATGGATAATATCTGCAGGCTTTGGCCCGAAGCCATCTGCGTATTTTGCTTGCCCACCTACCGAAACAGTAAATAGTGTGCGGCCATGGAACCCCTGCTTGAATGCAATGATTTTGGTTTTATAAGGGCTGTATTTTGTGATGGCATAGCGGCGTGCCAACTTAAAAGCCGCTTCATTGGCTTCTGAACCTGAGTTTACAAAAAACGCGCGATCGGCAAATGTCGCTTGGGTGATTTTTTGCGCGAGTTTAAGCGCTTGTTCATTGGTAAAGATATTACTGACGTGCCAAAGCTTTTCACTTTGCTCACGAACAGCCGCGACTAAACTTGGGTGGCAATGACCCAAGGCTAAAACGGCAATTCCGCCCGCAAAATCAATGTATTCTTTACCTTGCTGATCCCAAACTCGGCTTCCTTCGCCCTTGACTGGAATAAACTCCGCTGGCGAAAATATAGGCAACATGACTTGGTCAAAAGTCTGCCGATTTACTGATTGTTGTTCTGTCATACCCCTCACCTGCTCTAACTTGATGCTTAAGTGAAAATATAAGCATCAAATATGAATAAAAAATCACAAAAGAGCAATAGGCAAGGGTGAAATATGCATAATTAATTTGTTATGAACAATATTAACAAACTAATACTTTAAGAAATTATTCAATAACTCATGGCCTTGTTCACTCAAAATGCTTTCAGGGTGAAACTGAACGCCTTCGATTGGTAAGGTTTTGTGCCGTATTCCCATGATTTCATCAACATCACCGTTATTCAGTGACCATGCTGATACATCAAAAGAAACAGGAAGTGTCTCTGCGGCAATAACCAGAGAGTGATAACGAGTCACCGTCAGTGGCCGGTTCAAACCTTTGAACACACCTTGGTGGTTATGATGGATTGCGGATGTTTTGCCATGCATCACTTCACGGGCTTTAACGACAGATGCGCCGAAAGCTTGGCCTATGGCTTGGTGACCAAGGCAAATCCCTAAAATAGGCAGTTTGCCCGCAAAATATTTTATCGCCTCAAGGGAGATCCCTGCTTCATCTGGTGTACATGGCCCGGGTGAAATCACCAGATGTGTAGGCGAAAGCTGTTCAATTTCTTCGATGGTAATTTCGTCATTACGTTTTACAACAACCTCAGCCCCTAACTCACGAAAGTACTGGTAAAGGTTGTAAGTAAATGAATCGTAATTATCAATAAGTAGAAGCATAGTAGCCTATCCGACTGATTTTTATCATTATATATTATATCCCATGCATATTTTCTGGATGTTGACAATCAGAACGATGATTAAAACACCACGAAAAATGACAAAGGGCGGCTATCATAGCACAGCCTTAGCAGGAAAATAGCCTATTTACGTCAAGGAATGTTTTTTATCCATAAAAATTTCCATATAAAAATCATGGAATTATATTTACACTCCCATAACAATTTCATGATGATATTAAGAATTACTTTAAATACAAGGAAGTAAAAGTATTTACTAAAACGATAAAATTAAGACAAACTTTTCGTGGATTTAATAGACAAAAATTAAATTAGAGCTAAAATTAGCACTAAAAATAGAGCTAATTATGAGGTTTAATATGTATACAGAAGCCATTCATGCAAAGAGAACCGCTTCAATAAGCGAATTCAAAAAAAATCCTGCAGCGGTAATGAAAGAATCGGAAGGGGAACCTATCGCTATACTTAGCCACAACAAACCCGCATTCTACTGTGTTCCTCCTGCATTATTCGAGCTGATGGTAGAGCAACTCAGTGATAAATTATTACTTGAAAAAGTAACTCTCCAAATGGATGAGCCAGAGTTAGACGTTAGATTAGATGAAATCTAATCATGTCTCATTTCAAAGTACAATTAAAGTTCAAAATTACTGCGAAGAAGGAATGGGATTCGCTCAATTTAGCAATAAAAGAAAAATTTAAAAAGATTTTAAAAAAGAGAATGGAGCCTTATGAATCACTAACATTGCCAAAGAATCGGCTTTCACTACAACATAATTGCTATAAAATTAAGCTCAAAAATGACGCGTATCGTCTTGCTTATACAGTGAAAAGCGATGATTCTGGTAATATTAATGTCACCGTAACCGTTATTGAGGTAGATAAGCGTGATGAAATCTATAGCGAACTTAAAAAACGACTTATTGACTAGCAAAAGTGGGTAAACGCATTCGCTTACCCACTAAAAACAGCATTAAGGCTTTTTGATCACTTCAGCAGAAATGATTGTAATTGGCTCTACAGGGACATTTTGGTATGGGCCGACATTTTCAGTTTTCACTTTAGAAATTTTATCTGCAACATCCATCCCTTTCACCACTTTACCAAATACGGCGTAACCAAAGTCACGCTGGCCATGGTCTAAGAATGCATTATCTGCGACATTAATAAAGAACTGGCTAGTCGCGCTGTCTTTATTCGCTGTACGAGCCATTGAAATGGTACCGCGTAAGTTACGCAGGCCATTATCCGCTTCGTTTTTAATTGGCGCGCGAGTTTGTTTTTGCTGTAGATCTTTATCAAAACCACCACCTTGGATCATAAAGCCAGGGATCACACGATGAAAAGTGGTTCCATTGTAATAGCCTTCATTAACATATTGAACGAAGTTTTCTGTCGTCACTGGCGCTTTCTTACTGTTCAATTCTAATTCGATATTACCCGCTGATGTGACTAACTTGATATAGGTTTCACCCGCGGATAATGCAAGAGAGGAGGCGCTCATTGCGCAAACGGCCAAAAGTGGCACAAAAATTCGTTTTAACATGTAAGATCCCTTTCGTTATGACGCATTACTACTGCAATTAGGCAATTCTAGAGTGAAGCTGCCCAGATTGCTAAAGATTTACCTATATTTACGCCAAAAGCATGAAAATCACCAAATGCGTTAAATTGTAGACCAACTTTAATAAAAAGCTTCGCTAATTGTGGTTATATCTTCACTGACGACTTTTTCTACTCTCCCTAATCCATTCTTAATTGGATTACACGAGCGCGAATGATATTTCGAGTTGTCGGGAGAGGCTAAGCAAAGCTATAATCCCCCAGCCTTATGAGGCTAACTCAGGGAGAAAGACCAATGGCAATTAAAAATCATAACTACCAGATGGCAAAATTTGTCATCAGTGCACCTGATATCCGTCATCTTCCCAAAGATACGGGTATTGAAGTGGCTTTTGCTGGCCGCTCAAATGCGGGAAAATCCAGTGCATTAAATGCATTAACACAGCAAAAAAGCTTAGCACGCACCAGTAAAACACCGGGAAGAACGCAGCTAATCAACCTATTTGAAGTTGAAGAAGGTGTGCGCCTTGTTGACCTTCCAGGTTATGGTTATGCCGAAGTTCCTGAAGAAATGAAACGCAAATGGCAACAAGCACTTGGCGAATACTTGCAAAAAAGAGAGTGCATTAAAGGCCTCGTCGTTTTAATGGACATCCGTCACCCATTAAAAGATCTCGATATGCAGATGATTGAATGGTCTGTCGCGATGAGTGTACCCGTTTTAGTGTTGCTAACAAAAGCCGATAAGCTGGCTTCAGGAGCAAGAAAGAAACAGCTGGCAGAAGTGCGTGAAGCACTGGCTCCATTAGAGGGAGATATTGAAGTTGAGTATTTCTCTGCGCTGAAAAAAATCGGCGTTGATAAACTGCGAATTAAGCTAGATAGTTGGTATAACACACCCGCTTAACCTGCCGAACAAGTGGGTCGCCGATGACTCACTTGCCCGCCTTAAGTCTAATTCACTGAATTTTAGATAAAAAAATGCTCCAGTCAAAAACTTTGACTGGAGCAGCTAATATTCAGCTAAATCCGATTACGTGAAGTAAAAGGTCTGAAAGATAGAACATCTTACCTCTGTACCCTACGCCTATTAATGTACTTTATTTTTCGTTCGAAAAAAAGTCTTTTTGTAGTTTTTTTTCAAAGCTTATATCGATTCAGCTACCTATATATTAAAATAAAGATAAAAAATCGTATTTTTATTACATATTTATGAGAGCCAAGTCGCATAAAAATGTCGTTTATTTTTTTATTTTTCAAGTTAAATTCAGTGAATTATCGAGGAGTTATGTTCAATTTACAGTCAATAATACCAGACGCATAATTACCCGAAACGTATTCATAAAAAAAGCGCCTAATAAAATTTCATTAGGCGCTTCATTAAATCATGCAATCAATGGTTAGTGGGCTTCATCCCAGTTATCACCAATACCGACTTCCACTTTAAGTGGTACATCCAGCTTTAAGCTTTGCTCCATCAAGGCTTGAACCTGTGCTTGAACGCGCTCTAGCTCAGACTCTTTGACCTCAAAAACCAATTCATCGTGTACTTGCATTAACATATCTGCTTCTGGCTTTTCCGTTTGCAGCCAGTTATCAACAGCGATCATCGCTTTTTTGATGATATCCGCAGCAGTACCTTGCATTGGGGCATTGATCGCTTCACGCTCTGCCGCCTTACGGCGCATACCATTGCTGGATTTAATATCCGCTAAATACAATCTACGCCCTTCTAGCGTCTCAACATAACCCTGTTCAGATGCCTGCACACGTGTATTTTCCATGTAACGTAAAACACCTGGGTAACGTTCGAAATATAAATCCATATAACGCTGCGCTTCACCACGAGGGATGCCTAACTGGCGCGCTAAACCAAATGCACTCATACCGTAAATCAAACCAAAGTTAATCGCTTTTGCACTACGGCGTTGATCGCTCGTGACTTCATCAAGAGGAACACCAAATACCTCGGCCGCCGTTGCTTTGTGGATATCTTTCCCTTCTGCGAACGCGGTGAGTAAGCCTTTATCCTGTGATAAATGCGCCATAATGCGTAATTCGATTTGCGAATAGTCCGCCGCCATAACCTTATAACCGTCACGCGCCACAAACGCTTGGCGAATTCGGCGCCCTTCTTCTGTTCTCACTGGAATGTTTTGTAAGTTTGGATCCCGTGAAGACAGCCGCCCCGTTGCGGTTACTGCTTGATGATATGAAGTATGAACACGGCCAGTACGCGGGCTAATCATCAGTGGTAGCTTATCCGTGTAGGTCGATTTCAATTTAGCTAAACTACGGTGCTCCAAAAGCAATTTAGGTAACGCATGGTTAAGTGCCAGTTCTTCCAGCACTTCTTCATTCGTTGATGCTGCACCACTTGGGGTTTTCTTAATCACGGGTAATTGCAGTTTTTCAAATAAAATCGTCTGCAACTGTTTTGGTGATGCTAGGTTGAACTCTTCACCCGCCAGCTCGAACGCATCTTTTTCTAGCTCAGCTAATCGTGCCGTAATGACTTTGGATTGTGCTGCCAATGTCGCTGCATTAATTAATACCCCTTTGCGTTCCATACGAACTAACACCGGTACCAGCGGCATTTCGATATTTTCAAAAATGTGCTTCAGTTTTGGCTCCGCTTCTACCTGCGGATAAAGCGCTTGATGCAGCAGCAAGGTGACATCTGCGTCTTCCGCTGCATAATTTGCCGCTTCTTCTAACGCAATTTGATTAAATGTCAGCTGTTTTTTACCTTTACCGGCAATCTCTTCGAAACTCACCGTTTTATGGTTAAGATGGCGTTCAGCAAGGCTATCCATATCATGGCGCCCCATGCCTGCCACACTATTTAATACATAGGACTCCAGCATGGTGTCATAACCAATACCTTTTAATTCAATGTCATAGTTTTCTAAAACTTCTGCATCATATTTTAAGTTTTGACCAATTTTGAGGATTGTTTCACTCTCAAGGATCGGTTTCATCGCCTGAAGGACTTCATCAAGTGGTATCTGATCTGGCGCATCTAGATAGTCGTGGCCTATAGGTAAGTAGGCTGCATGGCCAGCTTCAATGGCAAATGACATACCAACTAAACGCGCTTCTTGCGTGTCTAAACTGTCAGTTTCGGTATCAAAAGCAAATAAAGAGGCTGCGCTCAGTTTTTCAACCCAACGGTCTAAATCTGCTTTTTCTAAAATAGTTTGGTAGTTTTCAGCGCTGAGTGTTGGTGTCGCAGGCGCAACAGCTTTCACTGTTGCCGTTGCGGGTGTTTGAGCGGCTTTAGTACTGGCACCTTTGCCATCCATCCAAGAGCCATTTTCAACATCCGCTAACCAACGTTTAAATTCATAGCGGCTAAATAACTGATGAAGCTTATCTGCATCAATCTCAGTAACTTGTAATTCCTCACATTTTTTATCTAACTCAACATCAGTTTTGATCGTCGCAAGTTGGTAAGATAAAAACGCAAGTTCACGGTTTTCCGCCATTTTAGGGGCTAAGGTTTTTGAGCCTCTAAAACCTAATGGTGCGATAGCATCAAGGTCGTTGTAAATGGCGTCTAAACTACCAATGCCTTGTAACAGTGCTAATGCTGTCTTTTCGCCAACACCTGGCACACCCGGAATGTTATCTGATGAATCCCCCATCAATGCAAGAAAATCGATAATAAGTTCAGGAGGAACACCGTACTTATCTTTGACTTCATCAGGGCCTAAAATGGTGTTATTCATGGTATTGATCAGCGTGATATTTGGCTCAACCAATTGCGCCATATCTTTATCACCCGTACTAATCAAAACAGGCATACCTTTACGGCTAGCCTCACGAGCTAAAGTCCCGATAACATCATCGGCCTCTACCCCTGAAACGACGAGCAATGGTAACCCCATCGCCTCAACCATTTCATGTAATGGCGCTATTTGTGCCCGTAAATCATCCGGCATCGGTGGGCGGTGAGATTTATAACTTTCGAATAATTCATCACGAAACGTTTTTCCCTTCGCATCAAAGACAACCGCGACATGGCTAGGCTTATATTGCAACACGAGGCTGCGCAGCATGTTGAGCACGCCATACATCGCACCTGTAGGCTCGCCTGCACTGTTTGTCAGCGGAGGGAATGCATGATAAGCACGGTATAGGTAGGAAGAACCATCAACCAAAATAAGGGGGTTTTCTGCAATCTGAGCCATAGTCTGTCATCATCTTGTTAATCGGGAATGAAGAGCCATAGGATGCCATAATGTGGCTTCGGATACATCCCAAGTTTTACATTACGCCAAGCCTTCACCGAAATTCTGTTGAAATCGAGACCAATTTCAAACAAATGATCACCAATACGAGCCAAGAGAGTGATTATTCACATCATAATTAATCACGATGCGAAAGGGAATATCCTGTGGATAACCATGTGCATATATTTATGTTATTGATTGAATTCAATAAGAAAGGAGGGGTTTTCATATAAAAACAAGAAATAAAAATCAATGAGTTAGCTACGAAATATTTTGATTTAACACAACATGAAGGGAGTAGTCGAATTGTGGATATTGATTCAGTCGCAAAGCAAAATAGCGTGATGGTGGCAGGATTTGCCACCATCAATAAGGCTTACTTTTTATTCACTAAGAAATTCACCACATTAGAGAACTCTTTGCCATAGTCTTCAGCTTTATCAGCAGAAATACCGTTGTTACGGACTTGGTATTTGCCGTCAACAAATAATGCTGGCACGCCGCGTAGTTTTAAATCTTGAGCTGCATTTTGCTGTTTTGCCACGACAGATTTAACCACGAAGCTATTTAGCGCTGCATCATACTCATCACCAGAAATACCCGCTTTGATGAAAGCATTACGGATATCGGCTTTGCTGTTGATAGTTTGTGTTTTTTGGATACCTTCAAACAGAATTGGCGTCACTTTATCTTCCGCTTTCAGTACGATAGCAACTGCCCATGCTTGTGTTAAATCAGCACCTAAAGGCCCTAAAAAATCAACGTGATAACGCTCCATTTTTACGCCTTCAGGTAAATTTGCTTCTACCGTTTGTGGCACTTTATACACACTTTCAAATTGGTAACAGTGTGGGCAATAAAAAGAGAAAAACTCTAAAACTTGTGGCAGGTTTTGCACAGGCTTAACATCGGTATACTCTTTACCTTCCGTGTAATTTGCCGCTGCGGCACCAAAAGACATGGCAATACCAAGCAAAGCCAACATAATTTTTTTCATAGACTACATTCTCCAAAAACAAAGACTTAAATGTTAAAACTGCGGGGTTAATTGCAAAGGAGCATCCTGCAACCGTTCAATTTGCTGCGCAAACTCAATGGATTGCTTTTGCCAAAAATCATCAGCTTGTAGCCATGAAAACGCCCGAGGAAACGCCGGGTCTTGCCAACGACGAATAATCCACCCGAGATAGTGAACCATGCGCATCGCCCTAAGCGGTTCAATCAGCTTTAGCTGTTTTACATCAAAATCAGAAAACTCATTATAGGTTTCTAATAATGTATCTAATTGAATGACTTGCTCTTGGCGTGAGCCATTAAGCAGCATCCATAAATCCTGAATGGCAGGGCCATTTCGCGCATCATCGAAATCCACCATCCACGCCTCATCACGCCACAAAATATTACCCGGATGACAATCCCCCTGCAGTCGCAAGGTGGATAAAGTTGTTGGCCATTGCAATTTGACCTGCGCAATCAGTTTATCTAACGATTCAATAAACAGCTCTTTGTCGCGTTCTTTCAACAACGAGCTTGATACAATAATATCGCGCGGCTTATTAAGGTATTCATCCATCCCCATTGTCGGACGAAATGCAAAGTTTTTGCGCTGACCAATTTGGTGAATGCGCCCTAATAAATGCCCGACACTTTCAAGCTGAAATAAGTTATCTGTTTCATATTGCCGCCCACCGATACTCGGAAAAACAGCAAACATAAAGCCACCAAACTCCAATACGGTTTGCCCAGCAAACTCAAGAGGAGCAGCAACAGGCAGACCTTCATCATGTAACTCTAACGTAAAATCATGTTCTTCTTGAATTTGCGACCGGTTCCAACGCTCAGGCCGATAAAACTTCACCACATAACGTTGGCGGTTTTCATCTTGAAACTGGAAAACACGGTTTTCGTAACTATTGAGTTCTGTCAGCCCTGATTCTAGGTAAATACCCGCTTCCATAAGCGCGTCTAAAATCAAATCGGGTGAAATCCCACTAAAATGGAAATTCGAATGTTCTATTTCATCCATGATTTAGTCTTTTATGATCCCACGAGCACGTAAAATCGCTGTTTTAAAATCATCTTCATAATCTTTTTTCAGGCCAGGGATCGCATCGTTACTGTCTGTGCCACGCATTTTCAGATGATAAATCAATACATCATCTGTTAATTCAGATAAGCTGCCTTTAAAGCCCGCTTCATCAGCAAGTTTCTGCAATAATTCGACAAGGTTTAAATCTGAGTTATCTTTCCAGACAGGGTGCAGAAGCTCAATGACTTCATTTAAGCGATGGCATTTCATGTTTATTCCTTTATCACGAATATTCGATACAAGTTATCAATAATCATACAAGAGAAAAAGCGAACTGTTGTCAATCTACGTAAAGTTTAGCGCCAATACGTACGAATATTCATTGATTTTATAGCAAAATAGAATAAATTTTAGCAATTACTATACGCGAAAGTGTTTACAGGTAAGTTGAAACATTTTCTTGAAGATATTCAAGGATATTGAATATGTCATTTCGACAGTCAATTACAGGGGTCATACTGGCAGGTGGCCGAGGAACACGTATGGGTGGGCAAGATAAAGGCTTAATCCCTTTGTTAGGTAAACCTTTATACCAATATATCCTTGCGCGCTTATCCCCCCAAGTTAACCAAGTGATGATTAATGCCAATCGCAATCAAGATGAATATCGTCAAAGCCAATTAACGGTTATTACGGATTTAAATGCGGACTTTTCAGGCCCTTTAGCGGGAATGCAGGCCGCGCTTCACTATGCAAAAACCGATTGGCTGTTATTCGTGCCTTGTGATGTGCCTTCGTTCCCCTTGAATTTAGCGGAAAAAATGTTCATGGAAAAAGGGCAGCATTTAGCCTGTTATGCGCAAGATGCAGAACGCGAGCACCCAACTTTCGCCCTATTGCATCACAGCCTTCGGTCCCAACTTGATGATTATCTCGCCAGAGGTGATCGCAAGCTAATGCTCTTTATGCAGGAAATCAATGCAAAAGGCATCACGTTCTCGTCAGAAACTGGGTCATTCGCTAATTTGAATACACCAGAAGATAGCCGTAACTGGGAGTTACAACAAAAATAACCATGAAGCAAAATACTCTACCCCTACTTGGAATTACCGCCTACAGTGGCACTGGTAAAACCACCTTATTAAAAAAAGTCATACCATTGCTTAGGCAACGTAACGTACGTGTCGGTTTAATTAAACACACTCACCATGATATGGAAGTGGATAAACCGGGCAAGGACAGCTTTGAATTACGCAAAGCAGGTGCTGACCAAACTCTTGTCGCCAGTGAAAAGCGCTGGGCGCTAATGACAGAAACCCCAGAAACCAAAGAGATGGACCTCTATTATTTAGCCAGCCGATTTGATCCCGCGTCTTTAGATCTGATTTTAGTTGAAGGGTTTAAACATGAGACGATCGATAAAATCGCCTTGTTTCGATCCGAGGTTGGAAAACCACTAAATGGCCTGATCGATAACTATGTGGTCGCTGTTGCCAGCAATGAAATTATTGATACGCAAGTCCCGCAGCTCGATATCAATAACCCAGAGCAAGTGGCAGATTACATCGTCTCTTGGTGGAAAAAAAGTAAATAAACACATACACAGCGCCTATTTGCTGTTCAAATAGGCGCGGCCTAAATTAAAAAATAAGTAAAAACTTATGACTCGTACCCAACGCTTACTAACTCTATTGCAGATCCTAAAAGAAAACCGTTATCCAATTACAGCAGAAACTCTGGCTTCACAGCTTGAAGTAAGTATTCGCTCAATTTATCGTGATATTGAGTCTTTGCGCGACCAAGGGGCTGAAATTGTTGGGGAAGCGGGTATCGGCTACCAGTTGAAAACAGGGTTGTTATTACCACCACTAGCCTTTGACGAAAATGAACTAGAAGCGTTGATTTTAGGACTACGTTGGGTAAAAAGTAATGCGGATAGTGAATTAAAAAACTCTGCCATGCGAGCGATTAGCAAAATCAATGCCGTAGTAGCAGGGAACGCCCAAAAAATTCTCAATCAAAATACCTTATTTGCCCCCACAACACATTATTATGACATCAATGATAAGATCGCTAAGGATTTACGCTCAAGTTTACGCAAAGAATGCAAAGCCAAAATGACTTACCTTGATGCGCAAAATCAACCAACCGAACGAATCATTTGGCCGATTGCAATTGGCTATATGAAGGAGTCCCAAGTCTTAGCGGCGTGGTGTGAATTACGAGAAAGCTACCGTCATTTTCGCTTGGATCGGATTCAGTCGTACTTTGCACTTTCTGATAAGTTACCGTATCCAAAGGAATATTTATTAGCACGCTGGCAAAAAGAAGTGTTGTGTGTGTCTCCTGACAATTTCTGACACTGCCCTCCCTTATAGTAAGTGCTCAACTTCATATAAGGGAATAACCATGAGCGAACTCGTCCTGTTTACTAATTCAATGTCACGTGGCAATACTGTTGATTTATTATTAAAAATCTTAGATGTGCCTTACAAACGCATTGAGTTAGGCTATGGTGCAGACATGCACACCGCTGAATACCTCGCGATTAACCCAATGGCGAAAGTGCCTGCATTAGTTGATGGCGATGCTATCGTCACAGAAACTGCAGCGATTTGTGCTTATTTAGCAGATAAGTTCATTGAAAAAGGCTTAGCACCTGCATTAGATGACCCAAGACGAGCTGATTATTACCGTTGGTTTTTCTTTACCGCTGGCCCAATTGAATCGGCTTTCACCGTTAACGACTTAGGCATTCAATTAAACGAAGAACAACAAAAATCGTCTGGCTTTGGTTCTGTAGAACGTACAATGGCTTGCTTAGAAGTCGGTCTAAACAGCGCTAAACCGTTTATTTGTGGTGAGCAATTTACTGCTGTGGATGTGTATGTCGGTGCATTTGTGATGTTCCTCGTGAAATATACGCCGGTGGAAACAACCCCAGGGATGCAAAAATACCTCGATAGCTTAGCGACTATTCCTGCAATTGCCGCACTGCTGGAAAAATAATGCCAAAAAAAGCTAAGCTCATCAGAGCTTAGCTTTTAACTTTCGTTAACCATGCTTAACGCATCGTCACAAACTCTTCCGCTGCAGTTGGGTGGATTGCCACGGTATTATCGAAGTCTTTCTTGGTTGCGCCCATTTTTAATGCGACCGCAAAACCTTGAAGAATTTCATCCATACCGAAACCAATACCATGAATTCCGACAATTTTTTCATCTTCACCGACACAAACTAACTTCATGCGACAAGGTTGGCGGTGGGAAGTGACTGCGGTATACATCGCTGTAAACGATGATTTGTAACTTTTCACGTTATCCGCACCGTATTTTTCAACCGCTTCTGGCTCAGTTAAACCGACAGTGCCAATTGGTGGATGAGAGAATACAACGGTTGGGATATTGCTGTAATCTAAGTGCTCATCTGGCTTGTTATTAAATAAGCGCTCAGATAAACGACGACCGGCAGCTACCGCAACTGGCGTTAATTCCACTGCACCCGTGTTATCACCCACTGCATAAACACCCGCAACGTTGGTATTTTGATATTTATCGACTTTGATGTAACCTTTATCGTTTAGTGCAACACCCGTTGCTTCAATATTCAGGTTATCTGTCATTGGCTCACGACCAATAGCCCAAATTAATGCATCAACAGTTTGTTCATGGCCGTTTTCTAATTTCAACGTTAATGAACCATCCGCATTTTTCACCACTTCTTTTGGAACCGACTCGGTGTGCAGTTTTGGCCCTTCGGTGTTCATCACTTCCACCAGCGTTTCGACAATCAGTGGGTCGAAAGAGCGCAGTGGTGCATGTTTACGAACAAATAAATGCGCCTCAGCCCCTAAACCGTTTAACACGCCAGCCAGCTCAACCGCGATATAGCCCGCGCCAACCACCGCCACACGTTTTGGTAAATCTGCCAGTTCGAAGAAACCATCAGAAGTCATGCCATACTCTGCGCCAGGGATCGCTGGGATCACAGGGCGGCCACCCGTTGCTATCAAAATATGATCGGCAGTATAGGTTTCGCCATTCACTTCAACGGTATGTGCATCGACAAAACGAGCAAAACCGCTGATCACATCCACTTTATTATTCCCTAATACACGGTCATAAGATTGGTGAATACGATCAATATAAGCAGTACGACTCTCAATTAAGGTTTTCCAATCAAAACGGTTGATGGTTGTGTCGAAACCATAATCAGGGCCATAGTTGCGAATGGCTTCTGAAATCTGCGCAGCATGCCACATCACTTTTTTCGGCACACAGCCGACGTTAACGCATGTTCCGCCTAATGCTTTCGCCTCAATTAAGGCACATTTTTGTCCATACATCGCCGCACGGTTCATCGATGCAATACCACCGCTACCGCCACCAATTGCAATATAGTCGTAATGTTTGCTCATAATTTGGTTATTCCCATTTATTGAATGACTTATTAATTCATTTTCTCGCAGGTCGCTACCCATTGTCATGAGATAAATGGCGATTTGCGATAGGCCACACCTGTTATTTCAATTGGCATGACCTATTAATTAGGTGAATTACTCAGGCACAATCCACTCAACTAAGGTGTGCCCTGTTCCTTCTGGAACCAGTGTTTTGTGCAACCATGGCAGTACATTTTTCATTTGCTGCTCGAGTTTCCAAGGCGGATTGATCACAATCATTCCTGATGCCGTCATACCACGCTGGTCGCTGTCAGGGCGCACTGCTAACTCAATTTGTAGAATCTTACGAATGCCTGTTGCTTGCAATTGGTTGACCATGCGCTTAATTTGCTGGCGCAATACCACTGGGTACCAAATCGCATAAGTTCCTGTTGCGAAGCGTTTATAGCCTTCAGCAACCGCTTTCACTACCGCTTCATAATCTGATTTCATCTCATAAGGTGGGTCCATCAAAGCAAAACCACGGCGGCTGTGCGGGGGTAATTTTGATTTCAATTGTTGATAGCCATCTTCCCGTGAAACTTGCGCACGGCCATCTTTTAAGAACTCACCACGTAATAAAGGATAGTCGCTGGTATGTAATTCGGTTAATACTAGTTTATCGTGTTCACGTAATAAAAATTTGGCTAATAACGGCGAACCCGGATAATAACGTAAACGCCCACCGTCATTAAGACGACGTACGATATTCATATACGGCAGTAATTCTTCAGGTAAATCCGGCTGCTCCCAAATACGTGCAATTCCGTCGAGGTATTCACCGGTTTTTTCTGCATGTTCACCCGTTAATTGATAACGACCCGCTCCTGAGTGCGTATCTAAATACAAAAACGGTTTTTCTTTCTCTTTCAGAGATTCGATGATCAAGCTCTGTACTGTGTGTTTTAACACATCAGCATGGTTGCCTGCGTGAAAGCTATGACGATAACTTAACATGTAACGTTTATTTCCTGAGGAAATTCAACACTAACCACCATTGTGGTTACTATTAAATAAATGCGTAAAAGAGCGCCTTTTTGAATAAAAAATAGGCCGTATTGATTCTTGTGCGCCATTATAGCGAAATTTGCTCATAATTGTCACAGTCATAAAATCAGTAAAATCCGCATGACCTAAATGCGATAAAACGCTATCCTAAACACAAATTTTGACACATTTAAGGGAAAAAAAATGAAAAAGTTACTCACCATCACCGCAATTTCTGCTGTTTTCTTTACTAGCACTTCAGCAATGGCGGCTAAAGGCCAAAATGGCTGCGAAATAAAAAAACAAAATATTGAAGAACAAATTAAATACGCCAAACAGCATGGCAACCAATATCGTGTTAATGGCTTAGAACAGGCGTTAGATAATGTAAATCGTTATTGCACACCAGAGTCTTTATACCGTGATAGCCAAAAAGATGTTGCTGAGAAAACCGAAAAAGTCCAAGAACGCGAAGCAGAATTACAAGAAGAAAAAATCAAAGGCAATGACCGCAGTAAAATCGAAAAACGTGAACGTAAATTAGCCGAAGCGCAAGAGGAACTGAAACAAGCACAAGCGGAATTAGAAACCTACAAAGACGCACTTTAGTCTTTCTCGTTTTATTATTAACCGCACTTCAATGCCTATTTTCATTGAAAAATAGGCGTTGGAGTAAAGTTATCCCCAAATTTACGCTATAGTAATGGCAGGTTATCGTTAATAAACAGCAAATTGCTCGAAATACTGCATCAATTTAGCAGTAAAAATAAGAGGGACATCAATGTCAGATATGCAGGAAGACGAACAAAAAGAAACCAACAAACTGAAAGCAACACTGACAAAAAGCCTCGATGGCAGTAAAAAAGCCCTCACTTTCTCAATGCGTGTAGTGAATTTTATTACCGCGATCCCTTTTATTGCGCACTTAATTCGCACCGCGCAGCGCTTTACTGACCGCATGGGCAACCAGTTTGGCGCCGCTATTACTTACTTCTCTTTTCTCTCATTAATTCCTGTATTGATGTTCTCCTTTGCGGCTGCGGGTTTCGTGTTAGCCAGCAATCCCGAGCTCCTTGAAAAATTGGTACGGGGCATTTCAGCCAATATTACTGACCCTACCCTCGCCAATACGTTGGAAAGAACCATTGATACCGCAATTCGCCAGCGGACAACCGTCGGTTTAACGGGTTTAGCATTAGCCGTATATTCTGGGGTTAACTGGGTTAATAACTTGCGATTAGCGATTTTGGCGCAATCTCGGCCTGTTTGGGAACGGAATCAAGACGAGCAAGAGAATATCGTTTTTCGCTACATTCGCGACTTTTTTGCGCTAATTGGCCTCTTAATTGCGTTGATTGTCACCATTACGCTGACATCCGTTGCTGGTTCAGCCCAAGCCACCATCGTCAGCACGCTGGGTTTAGATGGCATTGAGTGGCTAAAACCAGCGTGGACGCTAATTGGTTTAGGGATATCCATCACCGCGAACTTCCTGTTATTTTTATGGATATTTTGGATCCTACCGCGCATGCAACACCGTCGCCGTTCCTTGTTTAAAGGGACATTATTAGCCGCGATAGGCTTTGAAATCATTAAATCCGTCATGACGTGGATTTTACCAAATTTGGCTTCATCACCTTCCGGTGCTGCATTTGGGTCAGTACTGGGTCTGATGGCGTTTTTCTACTTCTTTGCTCGCTTAACCTTATTTTGCGCGGCGTGGATTGCAACAGACGAGCCCAAGGATTCACAGCAAGAAGCCACGCTCTAGCCGTTTATTCAGGGGGATTTCCCCCTGATTTCCCTGCACCAAACTATGCTTGTAACTCTTTAACCAATATCTCGACAAGTTCAGCGGCTGGCATTTCACGTATCTTCGCGACATTTTGCCCTGCCCAGTGAGCCGCATATTCGTCGCTCCCTGATTTTATCGCGGCGGCATTAAGCTGCTTACCCACATCATAGGCGATTGGGTAATCTGGCAATTTGCTCAGATCATACTGTGCCCCTGTTTTAATAAATGAGTTAACAATCCCCCGAGCGGGGCGCCCTGAAATTGCCGCCGTCAATGTCGTGTTATCTACGGTTTGCTGTTTTAATTTGACGCGATACCTCGCATTGGTTGCAGATTCTGGACATAACAAAAATGCAGTGCCAAGCTGTGCAGCAGCTGCGCCATTGCTTAATGCGGCTTTGATATCTTGGCCATTCATAATACCGCCCGTGGCGATAATAGGTAGATGGATGTGCTGCGCCAATAATTTCACTAACTCTTGCGTCGTGAGTTCATCATCAGGTGCTTGTACATCAAACATCCCACGGTGCCCGCCCGCTTCAATCCCTTGGGCTACTATCGCATCAATTCCTGCTTGTTCAATCACCTTAGCTTCTTGCAAATTGGTTGCTGCCGCCATGGTGTAAATCCCCTGCGCTTTTAGCTGATTAATCACCTCAACCGATGGCACATTAAAGTGAAAACTAACTACAGGGGGTTTCATTTCAAGGAATAATGCCAACATCTCGGGGTTATCAAGGAAAGAGAGATAGATTTCCCCCAATTGTTCAGGTGGCTGAGCATTAAATAGGGAGAATTGCGGCGATAGATAATCCACCCACGATTGTTCATTCGCCTGGCTGCGCTTTGGCGTTAGATGGCAAAATACATTCACATTGAAAGCTTTATTCGTTAATGCTTGGGTTTGTGCAATGAGTTGGCGAGCTTGCTCAACAGAACTTGCCCCTAGCGCCAGTGAACCTAAACCACCAGCCTCTGAAACCGCAGCAGCCAATGCGGGTGTTGACACAACCGCCATCGGTGCTTGAATGATTGGATAGCGCAAACCTAATCGCTGTAGAAATGCATTTGAGTTATTCATTATCTTTCCTTTATCTCAATGTCAGGGTACACTTTATGTTCTTATTTAAAGAATAAACATAACATAACATTCACATAAAAAGAAAATGAACTCTGAATCGTTAAAAATATTTTGCACTGTTGCCGCCGAACTCAGTATTACTCGTGCCGCAACTCGCTTAGGTCGCGTACCATCAAATATCACCACTCGCATCCAGCAGTTAGAAGCAGATTTGGGTGAGTCACTTTTTATTCGTCAAAATAAGCGTTTAGAACTTTCTGAAGCAGGCAGGCAATTTCTCGATTATGCGCAGCGGCTGCTGGCTTTAGAAGAAGAGGCTCGCCATGTGATCAGCGGCGGTCAAGATGGAGGGCAATTGCGTATTGGGAGCATGGAAAGCACAGCCGCTTGTCGGTTGCCTTTACCGCTAGCGCAATTCCATCAACAAAACCCAAACACACGATTATTATTACGTACAGGGTCTTCACTATCACTCCTTGACCAAGTGCATACAGGGAAACTGGATTGCGCTTTTGTTGCCCTGCCATCTTCGCTCTATGAGCCTAGCCAGTTTTCACAAATGGGCATCAAAACAGAGGTTATTTGGCAGGAAGAACTGCAATTACTGCTTCCTGAACATGACCGCAGTGCGAACAAGAATGCTGATATTAAGACTCGTTCACTCGCCGCATTTACCCAAGGATGCAGCTACCGCAATATTGCTGAGCAGTGGTTAGGGATCCCCGCTAATTTAGAGTGGAATATTCAGGAGATGAATTCTTACCATGCCATGATTGCTTGTGTCACGGCAGGAAGTTGTGTCGCACTGTTGCCTAAACACCTCATCGACTCAATGCCAATTTCGCCATTGCAATTAGGCCGTATCCCAATCACGACCTGTGACACACTGTTGATTTATCGTGAAAATTACCACGTCCCCGCATTTAGCGCATTTAAAGCGTGCATCACATCTTTGCGTAATGGGTAAGATAGGAAATTCCCAATTGGCAGCCTGATAAGGACTTTTGATGACAACTGTAGCCCAACAACTGGAAAGCTTATCCTGCGGGGTGGTTCTCTACTACCATAATCAACTAAAAAATAGTGTGGGCACATTTTGCGCCAGAGGCACATCACTGGATAACGCCCCGCTTACCGTCGATACGCCATTACGCATTGCCAGTAACAGCAAAACCTTTACCGCTGCGGCAATTTTGCGTTTAGCTGAAATGGGCAAAGTTAATATTGATGAGGCAATCTTCACGCTGATTGACCCACAATATGACGCATTGCTGAGCACGCAATACGATACCCAGCAAATTACCGTTCGCCATTTGCTCAACCACAGTAGTGGGTTACTTGACCACGCGGATGCAGATTACCTTAAAGAGGTGATTAAGCGCCCAGATTACCAATGGAGCCGCCTTGAGCAGGTTGAGATGTATGTGCACAAACAATTCCCTTTCATCTCCCCTTCTGAATCCTTTATTTATTCGGATACTGGGTACATTTTACTCGGTGATATTATTGAGCGAATAACGGGTCAATCCCTTGGGCAATCTGTTAGGGAGTTGCTCAATTTTGATAAAATCGGCCTAGAAAATGCTTACTGGGAGTATTTAGAACAACCACCACAAAGTGCAGCGCCACGGGCAAAACAATACCTTGGTAAGTTCGAAGGAACACATATTCACGCCTCTATGGATGTTTATGGTGGTGGTGGGTTGATTATGTCCTCAAAACAAATGGCTCAATTTTTAGAGGCCTTATTTGAAGGGCAAATTTTTGCATCACCTAAAACACTTGAAACCATGCTAAGTGTAGGCCCTCATGAAGATGCCGAAAGCTACCGCTTAGGTATTATGGTAAGTGAAGTCAACGGTATCACTCTTTATTCACATTTAGGTTTTTGGGGATCTGTCGCCTACTATTCACCAGCAACTAAAACCAGCGCGGCTGGTTTTGTGGATGACAAAGACTCAAGAGCCACATTGATTAGCGTGATCGAAACGTTATTAACTGAACAATAATTGGCGGGAAACAAGATAGCCTATGTATTTACACAGGCTATCTTTTTGTCAGTTATTGAGCCGCTGGTGTTGCAGGTGCAACCTCAGTTGGCTCTGGCGTTGCAGGGATTTGCGGCCAAAGGACTTTATTGAATTTCTGGCGAATTTGCTCTGCATCCATGGTTTGCTTATCTTTAGGTTGTGCTAGAACAAAAGCGGCCTCTTGGGACAACAAACGTCTCGCTTCCATATTCACTTGGTCAAGGCTTTGTGCTGCTAAGAAAGCCTGTCTTAAACGTTGGTATTGCTCTGGTGCGATATCCACAACGCCATTTTGCTGGGAAATCAACCTCTGACTAATCAACACATCAGTACTGGTGCGCGCATACGCGGCAAATAACTGGGACAACTGCACCTGTTTTTCTTTGATCATCTCATCAAACAATTCAGGGGCAATCCCATTTTGATTAATCGCAGCAAGTTCGCTTGCCACAAGGTCTGTTACTGCTGCCATTTTTTCTGGTGCAGCCGTTACTGTCAGCGTACACGTGGCCTTTTGGTATTGCACTCGGCAATCCAAGCCTGGAACGACCTCATCTTGATTGAATTTTTGGTTAAATGATTTTTGCAACGTACGGTAAACTGCTTCCCGCGCTAAATCGCTTGCCCAGTAACGTAATAAAACGTTTGAATCATTAATTGGTAACCAATCGATATCCCAAATTAAGGACAGAGTATCTTGCGCAGGTTGGTCTTGCAGAATATCAATGGACTGCGGCTTAACGGTGGATAATACCGCAACAGAAACGGGTTCTGAACGTCTGCCTTGCAGCCCTGAGAACGTTTGTGAGATGGTATCGGATAGCATCCGTGAGTCCACGTGCCCTGCTACATATAGCGTCATCACATCTGGGGTATACCATTTTTGGTAAAAATCATTCACACCGGCAAGATCAACATTTCCATTTGGCTTCTGGCCTGGGTCATAGCCCATCATGGCAGATCCTTTCAAACGCGCACGCCAAACTGGATCATTCGCATTTAACGGCAGCGTTGCAACAGGCACATTTTTCGCTTCAAGCCCATTATGCAACGCGGCTTCGGTGTATGTTGCACCTGCCACTGACGTCGACAGCCAACTCAGCGCCTGTTTAATTAAATCAGGGCGGTTGTTCGGTAAACTTAAGCTGTAAATCGTGTAGTCATAGGAAACTACAGCAGGGGGAATTGGCATATCAGGGTCTGTCGCCTGACGCCAAAATTCTTGTAAATTGGCAGCTGGAAATGCTTCTGTTTGGTGAAGCAACGCCATTTTAGGGATTAAATAGCTATAGCCTTTTTCGCTCGCTTTTTCGGATAATGAGCCTGTTTTGATGGCTAATCTGAGCTGAATACGGTCATTCGGGCGCTGTGGTGTTTGTAATAATTGCCAGCTAAAGCCATTTTCTAGCTTTCCTTGCTGCCATGCTGGATCGGGTTGCAACGGTTCAGCCTGCGCAAATTGCGCCACTGACAGTAATACAACACTGATAATATACCGAACTTTCAAGCCCTGCATGTAAACCCCTATGTGTTTTATATCTTTATATTTAACCGCAAATTACGACGAATAAATTAACCAAAAACGCGAACTTACTGGGTTAAATGATACCGTATGGCTTTATCCAATCTGTCATTGTCACCACTCTAACGATATTAGACCATAAAGCTGAGAGCATGTTCATGGCTTAGTCTGAATTTTGTTGTTTTCTTTGACGATTATAACCTTTTGCCAATAAACCAAGCTCATCATCGTGATGATAGCTAGACACCGCCACCTGATTAACAGATTCGTTCGTCTGCAATTCAATCGCAATTTTACGTAATGGCCTCACAATCATCCGGCTGACGCACCATGTCATCGCAATGGCAATAATCAATACCAACAATAAATAGGTGGTCGTCATCAGGGCAAGCGTATTTAACGCAAACCGATAAACACGGTTCGAATCGACCTGCAATGTTAAATAACCTTGAGGCTTGGCTTGTAGCACAACATTGCCATACGCATATAGTGGCACGGTCATTTCCACAGGAATGCCCACAATATACTCTGCCCATTCAGGTATCGGCTTCGGCGTCGCAAAACTTAAATTCATAACAGTTGCGTTATCAACCGTGACAATCGCTTTACCCATAATGCCGGAGGTTTTTAAGCTCACAAGCAACCTTTTCGCTTCGTTAAGATCTGAGCTTAGCAGAGAATCTGTCAACGGTTTTTGAATTTGCACAACAGCATTACTGAGTTGGTCTAAGTAATCCTGCTTACGCTGATCTAGTAAGTAGCTGAATTGAATAGCTAAAAAAAGCGCAAGTGAGAGTAATGTAATCGCAAAAAATGCAACCATACTTTTTAATGTTAGTGAGCGTTGGACTCGCGTGTTCATTTGGCCACAACCTTCCTAATCAAGCCGCTTTTTAAAGTAAGAACGAAAGACATCCGTCAGTATACTTGATTTTATCTGCAAAAGAGCAATTTAAAAAGAAAGATTGGATATTTAGGATAAGCTATAGCCTGAAGAGAATTAAACACTAACTCCACAAATAAAATGGCAGAAAGAGAGACTTTCTGCCATTCAAAAGGTTAACTTACAACAACCGTTTGTTTTTCATCCTCATCAACAGCAAAACACGCGACAAGCTGTTGGTCATACTCTTTCAGCGTAGGCTGAAATTGCGTACATTGACCAAATGCACGGCGGCAACGAGCCGCAAAAGCACAGCCTGGCGGCGGGTTCAGCGGGCTTGGTAATTCCCCTGTTAATTTAATGCGTTCACGGCGCGAATCAGGGTTCAACCTTGGGGTTGCGGAAAGTAACGCTTGTGTATAAGGATGTAGAGGATTGTTAAAAATCTGCTCTTTCGTCCCTTTTTCAACACAACGCCCCAAATACATCACCATTACCTCATCCGCAATGTGCTCTACCACTGATAAGTCATGGGAAATAAACACATAAGACAAACCTAAATCCTGTTGCAAGTCCATCATTAGGTTTAATACTTGCGCACGCACAGAAACATCCAGTGCAGAGACAGGTTCATCAGCCACCACAATATCAGGGTCAAGCATCAAGCCACGGGCGATTGCAATACGTTGGCGCTGACCACCTGAAAACATATGCGGATAACGGCTATAGTGCTCTGTTTTCAAACCGACTTTAGCCATCATCGATAATACTTTTTCTTTTCGCGCCTCTTTCGAAAGCGATGTATTAATCACTAATGGCTCTTCCAAAATTTGCCCCACTTTTTTACGTGGATTCAAAGACCCATACGGGTTTTGGAAAACAATTTGAATTTTTTGGCGACGTAATTTTTCAGCTGCTTTGTCTTTAATTAACAAGTTTTGGTCTTGGTAATACAACTCCCCGTCTGAAGGTTGCTCAATCATTGTCAGCAAGCGACCTAATGTGGATTTACCACAACCAGACTCACCCACAACGGCTAATGTTTTGCCCCTTTCAAGTTCAAATGAAACACCATCAAGCGCTTTTAGCGTTTTTTCTGCGCCGAAAACACCTTTTTTAACGGAGTAGTACTTTTTCAAATCCACCGCTTTTAGTAGTGGTGCTGCATGTTTGTCACTCATAATGTTGGCCTCCCCATATCATCCAGCGGCATATGGCATTTAACTTGGCGATCACCAACGGTTTGTAACATTGGTTCTTCTTGGCGGCATCTCTCTGTGGCATACGGACAACGCGGATTGAGCAAACAACCCGTTGGCCTGTCATATTTGCCGGGAACCACGCCGGGGAGTGAGGCTAAACGTGATTTATTCGTCGCAAATTCAGGGAGTGCACGTAATAACGCTTGTGTATAAGGATGACGAGGGTGTTTAAAGATATCACTCGCTTTTGCTGATTCAACCACTTGCCCTGCATACATCACGATAATGTGGTGAGCTGCTTCCGCAACTAATGCAAGGTCATGGGTGATAAGCACCAGAGCCATATTTTCTTGCTGCTGTAATTCCAACAGTAATTCAATGATTTGTGCCTGAATAGTCACATCCAATGCAGTTGTTGGCTCATCCGCAATCAACAATTTAGGACGGCATGCAATCGCCATCGCTATCATCACCCGTTGGCTCATCCCACCCGATAGCTGATGCGGGTATACATCCAAACGCGACTCAGGATCAGGGATGCCTACCAAATCAAGCAGGTCAACCGCACGCTGCTTACGGGTGCCTTTGTTACCACCTTGATGGACCTTTAGCGCTTCCATAATTTGATAACCCACCGTAAAGCATGGGTTTAAACTGGTCATCGGGTCTTGGAAAATCATCGCAACATCGGCACCGACAATTTGTCGGCGCTCTTTTTCAGGGATAGACAATAAATCGCGACCATCGAACTTTAATGAGTCTGCCATCACTTTTCCGGGATAGTCAATTAACCCCATAATAGCTAAAGAGCTAACCGATTTTCCTGAACCTGATTCACCGACGATACCGACGACTTGGCCTTTTTCAACACTATAGCTGATACGGTCAACAGCGCGAAATGGTGCTTTTTCGTCGCCGAAATGTACCGAAAGTTGTTCTACATTTAACAGTGCCATTAGATTACCTCATCACTGCTTGAGTTTTGGATCAAATGCATCACGTAAACCATCGCCCATCAGGTTAAACGCTAACACAGTTAATAAAATTGCTAATCCCGGGAACGTCACAACCCACCATGCGCTCTGTGCAAACTGCAACACATCAGACAGCATTGTTCCCCACTCTGGCGTTGGAGGCTGAGCCCCCATGCCGAGGAAACCCAAAGCAGCCATATCTAAAATAGCATTCGAAAACCCTAACGATGCCTGAACAATCAGGGGAGCTAAGCAGTTAGGTAAAATATTGACAAACATCTGGCGAATGGCTCCTGCACCCGCAACACGCGAAGCCGTCACGTAATCGCGATTCACTTCAACCAACACCGCAGCTCGCGTTAAACGGATATAGTGAGGCAGTGCCACGAATGTCAGCGCAATAGAGGCATTCACAATGGAAGGGCCAAAAATGGCCACCAGCACTAAGGCTAATAGCAGGCTTGGCAACGCCAGCATGATATCGACAACACGCATAATCAGCGCATCAACGACACCACCGAAATAACCCGCAATCACACCGATTGTTACCCCCATGATCAGCGAAAGCACGACAACAAGGCAACCAACTAACAGTGATAGCCGCGCGCCATACATTAAGCGGGATAATAAGTCGCGCCCAACGTCATCCGTACCTAAAATAAATTGCCACGTTCCGCCCTCTTGCCAAACTGGCGGCGCAAGTAAAAAGTCGCGGAATTGTTCATCTGGGGCATGAGGGGCTAGAACGCCTGCAAAAATCGCAATTAGCACCATCAGGACGATATAAAACATCCCAACAACGGCCCCTTTGTTGCGTTTAAAATAGTGCCAAAATTCTTGTAATGGCGTCATCGGCTGCGGGGCGCTGACAACGGTTGGCTCAGTAGATTGAGACATTTAGCGCTCCTTATTTCTTATGACGAATTCTTGGGTTTACAATGCCGTACAGCACGTCGACCACTAAGTTAACGAAGATAATCAATGTGGCGACAAGCAACACACCACCTTGAACCACAGGGTAATCACGGCGTTGCAGCCCTTCGATTAACCAACGCCCTAACCCCGGCCATGAGAATATGGTTTCGGTCAGAATCGCGCCAGCTAACATAACCCCAACCTGTAAACCAATAACCGTGACGACAGGCAACAAGGCGTTGCGCAGAGCGTGAATAAGAATAACCCGCGCACGCCCTAAACCTTTCGCTCTTGCGGTACGGATGTAGTCTTCACCCAACACTTCTAACATTGATGAGCGCGTCATTCGCACAATAACGGCTAATGGAATTGTTCCTAGTACAATGGATGGTAAGATAAGGTGTTCTAACGCATCGATAAAATCGCCGCTCTCACCCCAAATTAGGGTATCAATAAGCATAAAGCCCGTGAGTGGCAGAGAATCATCAAGGAACACGGTATCGCTCACCCGTCCTGCAACAGGGGTTAGGTCAAGCTGTACCGACACCAACATGATGAGCATAATCCCCCACCAGAAGATTGGCATTGAGTAACCCGTTAAGGAAAGGCCTATCGCGGTGTGATCGAAAACTGAACCACGTTTAACTGCGGCTAATACCCCGACAGGGATCCCGACAGAAATTGCGAAAATCATGGCACAGGTGGCTAATTCAACGGTCGCTAAAAAGCGTGGGACAAATTCTTCCCAAACACCAATACGGCTTTTCAGGGAAATCCCTAAATCACCATGGAATATGCCATTGATATAATGTAGATATTGTTTCCAAAGTGGCTGATCGAGCCCTAATTCAGCCATTAAATAGGCGTGTCTCTCAGGGGATAACCCTCTTTCGCCCGCCATGATCATGACCGGATCGCCTGGGATCATGTGAACAAAAGCAAATGTGAGTAATGTAATACCGATAAACGTGGGGATCACAAGCCCCAATCGTCGGAGGATAAATTGCAACATATCCTGAATCTCTTTAATAATGCCGTTGACGGCTCTTAGTCCGTTTGGCTACTCAGAAAATCACTTTTCCGGGTGCTCACAAACAACTGAACTTCTCTGCTTCTTTTAAAGAAGAAAACGCCCTTCGCTCCAAACCAGCAACGAAGGGCATAGACAGATTAGATACGATTACTTCTCAATGTCGACGTTTTCGAAGTGGTGTTTGCCCAGTGGATCAACCACATAGCCTTTCACTTCTTTACGTACTGGTTCAAACACAGTTGAGTGAGCAATGATCAGAGCCGGAGCTTGGTCATGCATCACGACTTGCGCTTGTTTGTACAGTTCAACACGCTTGTCATGATCTGCAGTCATACGAGCAGGCTGGATCAAGTTTTCAAAGCTTTCGTTACACCATTTCGAGTAGTTAGAGCCTTGTTTTTTCGCGGCACAGCTAAATAGCGTCGCGAAGAAGTTGTCTGGATCCCCATTATCACCCGTCCAACCCATCATGACCGTTTGTGGCTCACCGTCTTTAGCACGCTTGAGATATTCACCCCACTCATAGCTAACAACTTTTGATTTCACGCCAATTTTTGACCAGTCTGCTTGGATCATTTCTGCCATGCGGCGTGCATTTGGATTATACGGACGTTGAACTGGCATCGCCCACAGGTCAATTTCAAAACCATTCGGGAAGCCTGCTTCTGCTAACAATGCTTTTGCTTTTTCAGGATTGTATTCGTAATCCTGCACTGCATCGTTGTAGCCCCACATGGTTGGCGGGATCAGGTTTTTCGCTTTTTGGCCTGCACCTTGGTAAACCGCTTCGATGATTGCATCTTTGTTCACGGCCATTGACAGTGCTTGGCGAACTTTTTGGTTATCCAGTGGTTTTTTCTCTACGTTATAAGAGAGGTAACCCACGTTCAGACCAGGCTGCTCTAACAAGGTAATGTTTTTATCTTGTTTCATGCGCTCTAAGTCAGCCGGATTTGGATACGGCATGACTTGGCATTCATTTTTTTGCAGTTTTGCATAACGCACAGACGCATCTGGCGTGATTGAGAACACTAAACGATCAAGTTTTGGCTTAGTTCCCCAATATTGATCATTGGCTTTATACAGAATACGGGAGTCTTTTTGGTACTGTTGCAGAACAAAAGGGCCTGTACCGATAGGGTTTAAGTCAACTTTTTCTGGCGTTCCCGCTTTCAACATTTGGTCAGCATATTCCGCAGACAGGATGGAAGCGAAGTCCATCGCCATATCCGCTAAGAATGGTGATTCTGGCCGGGTCAGTGTAATTTTCACTGTGTTATCATCGACTTTCTCAACTTTATCGATGATTTTGTCCATATCCATCCCCATAAAGTATTCATAGCTACCGCCAGAAACTTTATGGTATGGGTGGTTTGCATCTTTTTGACGCATGAATGTGTAAATTACATCATCCGCATTAAGATCGCGGGTTGGTTTGAATTCTTTGTTTGAGTGCCATTTCACGCCTTTGCGCAGATGGAAGGTATACACTTTGCCATCATCACTCACTTCCCAGCTTTCTGCTAAGCCTGGCTCAATCTCAGTTGTACCTAGTTTAAACTCAACTAAACGGTTATACAGTGGAATTGAGCTTGCATCATATGTTGTGCCCGACGTAAATAACTGAGGGTTAAAACCTTCTGGCGAACCTTCTGAACAGTATACTAATGTTTTAGCTTGTACTGATGCCGACACGGCTAATGCTGCTAGCGTTAATCCTACAGAAAGTAGACCTGTTTTTTTAATAGAGCGCATCTGTATGCTCCTGTGGTGTTCATGTTGTTTTTGCTCGATGCCTAGCCCCGTCATTAAAATGACAGAAGTAGTATCTGTATTTTTTGTTATTCATTGAGCAATTAATCAACTGTCACCCACTTCGTCAATAGCCACATTAACGTAGCACACACAAAACTCGTAACATATTAGAAACAATTAGCATGTTAACTTAGGCTAAAATAGCAATAGATGGCTCAATAAGCAGGCGTTATAACCATATTATTATTAATGATTAGTATTTTATGTTGGGGTTATTTATTTTTATATTTGTGATTAAGTGCTGAATTACTGAACGAATATAGCGTTATATCCAACAGCAGCTGAAATAAAACACTAAAGGAAATGTGGTTTGAAATTATTTTAGCATGTTATTATTTAGTTTATTTTTTATCCATATTAAAAACATTCGCCTGCTCGCACTAAACATAATTTTAACTAACTGATAACTTAAAGAATAAAATAATTTCTATCTATCCTTTTTAATCAATTAGGCTGTATACATAAAATCCTATGATATTGTTGATAAAAGCTACAATTGGCTGAGACGCTCAACACGCCCTCTCATACTGCTTTGAAGCTATTGACTAATAACGTATACTGGCTTGGAAGCCTGAATGGAGGTTATTCGCAACAACCTGGTTATCCTGCCAAACAGGCACTTCAAAGAAAGCGTGATAATTAATTGCCCCTGCCGTGCCCCTCACACCAACTTTGCAGCCCAATAAGGCATTTTTTCGCCAAAATGTTGCTCTATCATTTCCCGTTACTCCCATCCCAATCGAACTGTACAACTGAATGAGTTTCCATGGCATATCCCAACTCACCTCATTGTGCAGCTTTAAGCTATTGTCTCCCATCTCAATGCCATCTGTACTTAGAAAGCCCTGCACACCATGTCTTCCAGTAAAGGCTTCTCGCTCTAACAACCCATCGAGTTTAGAACGGCTCAATTGAATATCTAAACTATTCTGATAATAAACAGGTGAGCTTCCCCACGATGATGAAAATGATAATTGGTAAATTTGAGGCCGTTCTAGCCCTGTAATTTGTGTCGCATTAGCACCAAACCGGCTGTTCCCTCGTTTATATTTCAGAGATACTGCCGTTTGACCTTGTGAAAAAAACTGCTGGTAGACAAACTCACCAGACAAATAACTCGCTAACCGCCTTTGCGTCATCAACCGTTGCCCTGCTAAAAAAGTATCAAGGGTTTGAATTTTCGAGTTAACACTGAATGAAGTAACGCTATTCTCGGTACGATTAAGAATATATTGTGCGGTGAGTAATAATGCTCGCTGACGTTGTAGCATATCCAGAGCGATACCATTAATTGCTATCTTTGTTTGATTATTTTGATAATGGCTATAAACAGAAAACAACCAATAACGATATGGTGCTGAATAACCAAGTGCAATAGCTTGTAGTTTATTTCTTTTCAAAGAACCTAAAGAATGATTTACATTTAAATAAAGCAGGTCATTTATCTGTAATGAATTTGCAAAAATAGCATCATGGGAGATGACAGCTTTAGGTTGTTCATCAAAGGGCCGATATTCAATAGACAGTATTCCCCTTTGTTCACGTCGATTCCCGCCAACGATAATAACCTCAGTCGCCTGAGGGTTCAGAGTATCAGGTGCTAACTCAATACGATAAGGAACCAAGGCTGCATTTTGTAGATTGTACAAACCCTGTTCAATATGTCGTAAATTTAGAACATCACCAATTTCGAAAGGAAGAATATTGGTCACTCCCTGATAATAAATATTCGAAATTGTCCCTGTAATGACTTCTGCCTGTAAACTACCCAAAAATAATGCTTGTGCTGGGTAGGATAAATAAGACGTTAAATAGCCAGCTTGAATGAGTTCTGTATTTATATAATCTGCATAGGTAAGTAACTCAGGCTGAGTCATGCATTGGCCTTCAATTATTCCACGCCATGCTTTTATTTGTTTAGGTTTAATCTTGGGCAACCGTTCCATGCCCCTTAAATTTAATACATTAATAACGATACAGGGCTGAGGCGTGATCTGGTTGATATCCGTGTTTTGCTGATTTGCCGTCGCAAGCCCCTTCGGCATCACCGCTATTAATGCAGCTAAATAAACGATAAGGAAAATAGAGGGGTTAATATATTTGGTTTTCATTAACGGGTCCTTGTCATGAAAAGTACCTTTATTAGCGCCATCAACAACTCGAGCTAATAAATAAGCTTTACTGTAGCCAATACGTAATCCATGAGAAAAACTCAAACCGTAGGTGTGTATAACACCAAATACAGAAATAGGTTACAACCAAAGTTAGTCTGAAAAAATAACGTTCAAAAAGTTTAAAATTGCGGGGCGCTAAAACGAGAAAACCCACCTCAATGAGGTGGGTTTTGGAATTTGGTCGGCGAGAGAGGATTCGAACCTCCGACCCACTGGTCCCAAACCAGTTGCGCTACCAAGCTGCGCTACTCGCCGAAAACGGTGTGAATAATACTGCCAAGAATGGGGATCGTCAACCCATTTTTATCGAATTCAGCTCGTTTGCTGATAAAACCACCAAAATGGTAAGGTTTCTTTGCTGTTTGGTAAAATTTACTAAAAAAATAAGCGCTAAATACAATTTAGCGCTTATTTATCAAACAGATTAACTTTTATAAAAAGACATTTAATTGAGTGTTAAACGCACAATTTAGTCTTATTGCAGTAAAGAAATATCTGCCACCTTTAAAAATAGTTCACGTAACTGGCTTAATAGCGTTAAACGGTTTACTCGAACCGCTTGGTCTTCATCCATTACCATGACATTTTCAAAGAACTCATCGACAACCTCACGCAAAGAAGCTAACTCAGCGAGTGCTTCTTGGTAGTTTCTTTCCGCAAACATTGGCGCCAGTTTATCTTGTAGAACAACAACGTGTGTCGCTAATTTCACTTCTTCTGGTGTTTTTAGCACGGAGGCTAAAACAGTATCAGAGAGTTTTTCATCTGATTTGCTTAGGATGTTTGAAACACGCTTGTTTGCTGCTGCAAGTGCCTGTGCTTCTTCCAATGTACGGAAATGAGTTACCGCTTTCACACGCGCATCAAAATCCGCCGGCTGCGTTGGGCGACGTGCTAATACCGCTTGGATTGTATCAATGCTGTAACCTAATTCTTGGTACCAAGAACGGAAGCGACCCAGCATAAATTCAACCACGTCATTGACTACGTCTTTGTTGGTTAATTTATCACCGTATAAACGTGCCGCTTCTTCAGTCATTTCAACTAAATCAAGCTGATAACCTTTTTCAACAATAATACGCAGAACACCTAATGCGGCACGGCGCAGAGCGAATGGGTCTTTATCCCCTTTCGGGTGCTGACCAATACCAAAGATGCCTGCTAATGTATCCATTTTCTCCGCGAGCGCTAACGCCGCAGAAACATCAGTAGAAGGCAGCTCATCACCCGCAAAACGTGGTTGGTACTGTTCTTTAAGTGCTAATGCAACATCTTCTGATTCACCGTCGTGGCGTGCATAGTGCATCCCCATGACACCTTGTGTATCAGTAAACTCGAAGACCATGTTAGTCATTAGGTCACATTTCGCTAATAACCCTGCACGAGTTGCATGGTTAACATCCGCACCAATTTTACTTGCAATCCAACCCGCTAACGCTTCTAAACGATCCGTTTTATCACGCAATGTCCCTAATTGTTTTTGGAACAAAACGGTTTCTAGGCGGGGTAAATTATCTTCTAAACGTTGCTTGCGGTCAGTTTTAAAGAAAAACTCCGCATCGGCTAAACGAGGGCGAACAACTTTTTCGTTACCTGAAATAATCTGTTGTGGATCAGAAGATTCAATATTCGCCACGAAAATGAAATTCGGCATCAAATTGCCTGCGTTATCATAAACAGGGAAATATTTTTGGTCGCCTTTCATGGTATAAACCAGCGCTTCTGAAGGAACGTCTAAGAATTTCTCTTCAAATTTAGCCGTTAATACCACTGGCCATTCAACCAATGAAGCAACTTCTTCTAATAAGCTTTCTGTTAAGTCAGCTTTACCACCTAGCGCTTGTGCCGCTTTTTCTGCGCCTGCTTTGATAACCGCTTTACGCTCTTCGTAATCCGCCATGACTTTACCGCGTTCGCGTAAAATAGCCGGATATTGCTCAGCATTATCAATCGTAAATTCAGCTTCACCCATAAAACGGTGACCGCGAATGGTACGAGCACTCTTGATGCCTAAGATTTCACCGTCAATAACATCACTGCCTAGTAGCAGAGTGACGGTATGAACCGGACGCACAAATTGCGTGTCTTTATCTGCCCAACGCATCAATTTTGGAATAGGTAATTTCGCTAATGAACGGCTGACCATGTCTACCAACAATTCGCTGACAGCTTGGCCTTTCATTTGTGCACGATACAGTAGCCATTCGCCTTTATCTGTCGTCAAACGCTCTGCTTGAGCAACGGTGATACCACAACCACGCGCCCAGCCCTCAGCTGCTTTAGTTGGCTGGCCGTCAGCACCAAATGCTTGAGCAATAGCAGGGCCACGCTTTTCAACTTCGCGATCAGGTTGCGATGTTGCTAAATCAGCAACTTTAAGCGCCAAACGACGCGGAGCAGCAAACCAAGTTACTGCACCATGAGCAATGTCAGCCCCATCAAGTTCCGCAGCAAAGTTAGTAGCAAATGATTCAGCTAATGAACGAAGAGCCTTCGGCGGTAACTCTTCGGTGCCGATTTCCACAAGGAAAGTCTGTTGAGTCATGACAGCCTCTTAGTTCTTATGACACATAGGGAATCCAAGCGCTTCACGTGAAGCATAATATGCCTCAGCTACCCCTTTAGTGAGGGTACGAATTCGTAAAATATAGCGTTGGCGTTCAGTAACTGAAATAGCTTTACGCGCATCCAGTAAGTTGAAAGTATGAGCGGCTTTTAAGATGCGTTCATAAGCAGGTAATGGAAGAGGAGTTTCCAATGCTAGCAAATGTTGTGCTTCTTTCTCATATTCTTCGAAGCATTTGAAGAGAAAATCAACATTTGCATACTCGAAGTTATAGGTAGATTGCTCAACTTCATTTTGGTGATAAATATCACCGTAAGTGGTTTTACCTAACGGGCCATCACACCACACAAGGTCGTACACACTGTCAACACCTTGGATGTACATTGCCAAACGTTCTAAACCATAAGTGATTTCACCCGTCACAGGTTTACATTCAAGCCCACCAACTTGTTGGAAGTAGGTAAACTGAGTGACTTCCATCCCGTTTAACCACACTTCCCAACCCAGTCCCCAAGCACCAAGTGTTGGGTTTTCCCAGTTATCTTCAACAAAGCGGATATCATGGACAGTTGGGTCTACCCCTAACTCTTTCAACGAGCCGAGGTACAGTTCTTGGATGTTGTCTGGTGATGGTTTGATGATCACCTGAAACTGATAATAATGTTGCAGACGGTTTGGGTTCTCACCATAACGACCATCGGTTGGCCTACGAGATGGTTGGACATAAGCCGCAGCAATAGGCTCAGGGCCTAATGCACGCAAACACGTCATTGGATGGGAGGTTCCTGCGCCGACTTCCATGTCCAATGGTTGAACAATGGTACAGCCTTGACGCGCCCAATAGTCCTGTAATGTCAGGATAAGACCTTGGAAGGTTTTGGTATCAAACTTTTGCATGTTAGATCCGCACGCGATACGTTAAATTTAATGAAAGTACGCCAGTATACCCTTTGACCGACAGATATACAGCATTGAATATGTCTGTATTTATTCTAAGAATAAAAAAATATCCTTCCATCCCTTTTAAACTGGTTATTTATACAGTATAAGTATTGTGTTATTTGCGGCAAGTTGATTGTGATTGGAAAAAGGATGAAAAATGGATACATCACCGACACGTTGTCATTGGGTCAATCAGGATCCTGAATATATTGCCTACCATGATGATGAATGGGGCAAACCAAACCATAATAACCAGCATTTATTTGAAATGCTTTGTTTAGAAGGGCAGCAAGCAGGGTTATCTTGGTACACAATTTTAAAAAAACGCCAAAACTATCAGGAGTTATTCTACCAATTTGATCCTCAACGTATTGCACTTATGAATGAAGACGATGTTGAGCGCCTAATGCAAAATTCCCGCATCATTCGAAACCGTTTAAAAATCAATGCGATAATTGCAAATGCAAACGCTTATTTAGCAATGCAGAAAAGTGGAGAGGATTTCTCAACTTTTCTATGGGAATTTGTCGACGGGCAGCCGATAATCAACCGCTGGGAAAGCCCATCCCAAGTACCCGCAGAAACCGAACTGTCAAAAAAACTCTCCAACGCACTCAAAAAACGGGGGTTTAAATTTGTTGGTTCAATCACCTGCTATGCCTTCATGCAAGCGACTGGCATGATAAATGACCACTTAATTAACTGTCACCAATTTAAATGATTCAGAATTTATAGATGGTTCATGCTGCTGGAAAAGAAAAATAAACTATCAAAACATTAACAATTAAAGCTATATGTCTATTTGTTCCTTTATTTGCAATATTTTAAACTAAAAACAAATAAAAATAAGCGATTGAACTCTAGGATTAGGCAGAGTATGTTTTAAATTCCATTAACAACCTAATAGACATATGTGAATAAATGCAATGATATTTTCTAAATTTGGTAATAAGTTCGCTCAAAATTCAGGGATTTCATTATTAATGAAAGACCTGAATGAGGGCATCAGAACCCCTGGCTCAATTATGCTTGGTGGTGGTAATCCAGCTCATATTCCTGAGATGGATAAATACTTCCAAGAATTATTAACTGAAATGTGTGCTAACGGTCAATTGACGGACACCTTATGTAACTATGATGGTCCTCAAGGCAAAGATGCCATGTTGAAAGCGCTTGCGGCAACGCTAAAAGCAAAACTAGGCTGGGATATCAGTGCGAAAAATATCGCGCTAGCAAATGGCAGCCAAAGTGCTTTTTTCTACCTATTTAACTTGCTAGCCGGTCGCTTTGAAGATGGTATTACTCGTAAAGTTCTCTTTCCTCTCGCCCCTGAATATGTCGGCTATGCAGATTCAGGCCTTGATGATGACTTGTTTGTTGCGAATAAACCGCAAATCGAGCATTTGCCTAATGGCCAATTTAAATATCGTGTTGACTTCAACACATTAGAAGTCACTGATGATATTGGTGTTATTTGCGTCTCTCGCCCAACCAACCCGACAGGAAATGTGATTACGGATGAAGAAGTTGAGCATTTAGATAAATTAGCCAAACAACATAACATCCCGCTACTGATAGATAATGCTTATGGCGTTCCTTTTCCAGGTATTATCTTTAGTGAGGCGACACCATTTTGGAATGAAAATGTCGTTCTTTGCATGAGTCTATCTAAACTTGGTTTACCTGGTACACGTTGCGGTATCATTATTGCCAATGAAGAAATCATTGAAGCTGTTAGTAATATGAACGGTATTATTAGCCTTGCCCCTGGGGGAGTTGGCCCTGCATTAGCGCTCGAAATGCTGAAAAGGGATGATTTAATCTCACTTTCTAAGAATGTCATTGGCCCTTTCTACAAGCAACGTGTTGAAGAAGCTATCGAGATTATTCGCCGTTATATACCGGAAGATAAATGCCTTATTCACAAACCGGAAGGCGCTATTTTCTTATGGTTGTGGTTTAAAGATTTACCAATTAATAGCTTAGAGTTATACCAACGCTTGAAAAAGCGTGGTGTTCTAATGGTTCCTGGCCATTATTTCTTCCCGGGTATTGAGCAAGATTGGCCACATGCACACCAATGCATGCGAATGAATTACGTTCCTGAACCAGAAATAATTGAACAAGGGATAAAAATATTAGCGGAAGAGTTAGAAAAGGCATATCAAGAAGTGACTTGCTAGTTTTGTAGAAGAATAATGCATAGATTGCCTTTAACCCGTGAATTTGAAGTAAAAAAAAGCCCTTTCAAATAGAAAGGGCGAAAAATTAGCGAGAACTCCGTAATTGAAATCAAATAACTTTTTCAATACGAATATCATTCAAATCTATTAGAACATCTTTTTTGTTTGGTTATAGCTTGAACAAAAGTACTTTTAGCCGCTATATGTTCGGATACCTCATTTCTCTGTCTTATTCCCCACCCTACCTACAACTCACTATCCATTTGAAATATTAAATATTTTAACCAGATCAAACGAAAAAAAACGCTCACCAGCAAAAATAGAGAGCGTTATTCTTTGTAAGGCTTAAATTGTCCAAAATAGAATCGCAAGTAGTTGCGGGGAAATAATCCGCAAAAACATCGCTAATGGGTACACTGTGGCATAGGACAGTGCAGGGGCACCACTTGTTGGGTGAATATTATTGGCAAATGCAAGTGCTGGTGGATCAGTCATTGAACCTGCCAATACGCCACATAAACTCAAATAGTTCATTTTACCAAATACCCTTGCAACGATACCGGTAATAAATAAGGGAACGAACGTAATCAGTAAGCCGTAGCCAATCCATGTGAGTCCATCACCCTTGATCAGGGTTTCAATAAAATCTCCCCCTGAGTTTAACCCAACAACCGCGAGGAACATCACAATACCAAGTTCCCTTAATGCAAGGTTAGCACTTGGTGGCATAAACCAATACAAGCGACCAATCGTACCAATCCGCCCTAAAATAAGTGCAACAACCAGCGGCCCTCCAGCCAACCCCAATTTTAATGCAGCAGGAAAACCAGGGACAAAAACTGGGATTGAGCCAAGAACGACACCAAGCCCTATACCTAAAAAGACAGGAAGCATTTGTACTTGCTGTAATTTTTGTTTGGCATTTCCCAGCAATGCGGTGACAGCTTCAATAGATTCGGGCCGTCCAACAATATTTAAAATATCACCAAATTGCAGTACTGAATTATTGTTCGCAACTAAATCAATCCCTGTTCGGTTTAACCGAGTGACAACAACATCATATTTTTGTTTTAAGTTCAGGTCTTTAAGTCTTTTACTTAACACAGCATCATTCGTAATCACCACGCGAACAGAATGTAAAATAGAGCTTGATGTAGATAAAGAAGCGTCAACCTCCTCCCCTAATATCAAGCGCACTTTATTTAGGTCATCTTTTTGCCCAACAACATGGAGTAAATCACCTAAATGAATTTCTGTCGTTGGCTGAGGAACAACTAACATGTCGCCACGCTTTAACCTTGAACATACAATCGCTTCACTACCGAGTAATGGAATATCTTGCATCATTAAGCCATCAAGGTTGGCATTACGGATCGCAATATTCATGGTTTGCAATGTATCGCGCTGTTGGAAATTGGTACTATTAAAGGCAGAATCTTCTTTATCTACTGAAACTCTGAAGATAATCCGTACCAGCCACATCACCAACAATATTCCGCAGATCCCCATTGGATAGGCCATTGCATACCCCATCCCCATTTGGCCGACAAGGTTTGGGTCAGAGCCTAAATCGGTCAGAATTTGCTGACCCGCCCCGAGTGATGGCGTATTTGTGACTGCACCAGAAAAAATACCAAGAATAATGGGAAGTGGAATATCAGCAACTTTATAAATAATGGCTGTTACTATCGCGCCTAAAGCCACTATCATTAATGCGAAACCGTTAAGTTTCAGCCCTGAAACACGAAGTGAGGAGAAAAAACCAGGACCAACTTGAATACCAATAGTATAAACAAACAAGATTAAACCGAACTCTTGAATAAAATGCAGCATATCCTTATTGAGTTGCAAGCCATAACTTTGGGCAAAGTGCCCAACAATGATCCCCCCGAAAAGGACACCACCAATCCCCAGCCCAACATTGCGGATTTTCCAGTTGCCTATCCATAACCCTAGAGCGGCAGCCAACGCCAACAAACTTACAGTAAGAGCTAATTCACTCATAGACCGCATCCTTTTGACGATAAGTTACCCATAAACCAAGCCTAAATCGGCGATAAAACATACTACTGAATCGATTATGCCAAATAGAGTAAGAGTAAGATGTGCCATAGAGCACACTTTAGAATGAATTAAAATCTCTATGTCTTTGAATTTTCAGATTGATAACAAATCTCAATATAATCATTCTTTCTTTTTTTAAATCCTTCACAACTCATGAAAATAAACACAAAAAAGAAACAATCTTTCTTAATAAGATATAATTAAATATTAATTTAAAAAATGTATGTCATTTAATTAAATAATAATTCAACACTGCGATTGTGAATTTTTTGTTTTTCGATATGATGAACGAAGTTAGGAACAACCAGCAAATTATAGGTTAACCACCGTATGCCGAGTTTAAATACTGCACGATTAATTGCTTTCATCACACCGCTATTTTTAAGCGGTTGTTCTAGTATTATGACTCATGCTGGCCCTTCCGATGGCTATTACCCTGGCTCTAAAAACAGCATTAAAATGATTAAAGATGATGAGACTGGCTGGGTAGTTAGGCCACTTCTTGCAATTGACCTCCCATTTTCTGTCGTTATGGATACACTTCTAATTCCTTTAGACTATGCAAGATCAGGTGATGACGGGAAAGAAGACTCCCCTAAAAAACGTTTAGAAGATATTGATAAAAAAGAAAAAACAGAAATGAAAGAATAGTATCCATTCAGAATAAAAATTTATCTTATTCACTAATTTAAATGTGGAATAAATAGTACCTGAGTTAGTTTCTATTTATTAGTTATACGCGCTTTTAGCGTTATTTTTTCGAAAAAACAATACACCACTATAACTTAACTAAAATACCCCCACATTGAATATCCAGCTTTTAAAATTATATTGTTAAAACCTAAAATAATTAGAATACCATTCAGAATAAAATAAAGTTATTTATGAATAAAAGAGCTTACAACTTCTCTTTTATTCATAACGATAGTGAACCACTGATAAAAACCTAACAAGGTAGTCCTGTTTCTACAGTATAAATTTGCCTGAACCCATCAACATCCCGCATAAAGGCAATAAGCTTGCCATTCGGTGAAAATACAACTGCATCAGCGCTAGGTGCTGGCTCAGTATGCTCAGTTAATTTAATTAACTTTTTTGTCGCAATATGGCAAATGGTCACTCTATTTTCGTAAATGAAACAAATATGCTCACCTTGGCTATCCCAATTAAACGCAGATTGTATCGAAGAACCACCATAAGTAAGCTGATTTAATTTTCCCGTTAGTATATCGACTAACCATAGCTGCACATTGCCAAAATCATCATGCATCAAGCAAGCGATTGATTTACCATCTGGTGATGTACGTAACCAATGCCTCGGCTGTTTTGCTAACCCCGGATATTTACGTTGATGCGTATAAGTAAGCCGCTTTTGGTGTACACCTTTTGGTGGAGCTGGCAAAGTCGATTCTGTTCCCTGAAGTGGTTTTTCCCCTGCAATCATGTAACGTTGAAGCTGTGAAGATAAATCCACAATGAAAATTTCTGGAATTACCTCACCATCATGAGTATGTGTATCCCCAATAAAAACAAGCGCCCTTTCTTGCCATTGACCATCTTGTTTTTGGTAACCTCGTAGCCCAACCCAGCCTTCCTCATATGCACGGCTAATTTCATCGCTATCAGGCTTAGGCTCCGCTGTTGTCTGAGTAACAACACAACAAAAGTAGTCACCATTATATTCACGACTATGTTTTTTCGGCTCAACATTAACAGCCCCAGCGGGTATCGCAATCGCGACATTTCGCTGATCCAGCTTCACATCTAACTCATGCATCACATGATCGTTATACGTAAAACTTAGCCATTCACCGTCAGGGCTATACACATGGACATGGGTTCCTCCCCTAAGAGCTCCGACAATATAAGGGGGAGAAATACACATCGCATCAATAGGGTAAGCCACATTCAGTTGATCATCATGGACGTACACACCGCGACGATGGTGAAAATCATAATGCCATTGTTCATCAGGATATTCTGGACCATGAATAAATGCATATTGAGGAGGTTGCTGTGAACTCACTGTCACAACACCAACATGCGCACCATGGCGAGCTCGATAAATTTCGACCTCTTGCAATGTATTTACATGAATTTTTTCTATCGATAAGCCAGTAAATGAACTGCCACTTGGTCGCACATCATAAGCTATCCACTGACTATCAGGTGTCCATACATTAATATTTGTGAGTTGGTGGCTGCGCTTATCATTCGTTAAACGTATTTCTTTATAAGGTAATTTACTATTCAATCTGTTATCCTTTCACTTCATTTAATATAGCTATCGGATTACTTTAACTAATCTATTTTGTATAGTGCTAGAAAATTTCAGTCGAGAAATTTCAAAAGTAATATTACCCTTTAGCAATAACTTTAATATTGAATAAAACCATTATGTTATTAAGTGTGCTTTATATTATTGGTATCACCGCTGAAGCTATGACTGGCGCACTTGCCGCTGGTAGACGTAAAATGGATGTTTTCGGTGTCATTATTATTGCCTCTGCAACCGCGATAGGCGGTGGCTCTGTGCGCGATATCTTACTTGGACACTACCCATTGGGTTGGGTCGCACACCCAGAATATATCCTAACGGTTGCAGGTGCCGCTGTTGTCACGATCTGGATAGCACCAATGATGAAGCACTTACGCCGTCTATTTCTTATTTTAGATGCTATAGGATTAATCGTTTTCTCTATCCTTGGCGCTCAAATCGCACTTGATATGAATTATAGCCCTATTATTGCTGCAATTGCTGCCGTTATTACGGGTGTATTTGGTGGAGTCCTTAGGGATATGCTGTGTAATACCATTCCCTTGGTTTTCCAAAAAGAAGTCTATGCTGGAGTCTCTTTTGCAGCCGCATGGATTTATATTGGCTTATTACAAACTCCACTTCCCCAAGATGTCGTCGTTATTATTACCCTCGTAGTTGGGCTAAGTGCGCGATTAATTGCGATTCGTTACCGACTTGGATTACCGATATTCAACTACGAAAACCAAGACTAACTTCCATCTTATTTAGCCATTAATTCATTCAGTTAATGGCTCATTTACATGAAATTTCTGTATATCCTGCAATGCAGATTGAATTTCAGGTTCAGCTAACCATTTTTCTAGCTTTTCCTTTTGCTTACGAGTCAGAATTAATCGCTCAATTTCAACGCTATTAGAAAGCCACTCTAAATCTATAATTTGCTCAATTTTTATTTTGGGTAAGGGGATGCCTAACCCTTTTAACCATAAAGAAAGGGGTTGAGATTTGACCAATTGAATTTGTTCTATTAAAGAGGTATTTCTTTTGTTTTTCGGTAATGAATTTTGCCAATCCTCTCGTAACCAAGTCGTCAACTCATTTAGCTGGTGGTTTTCAACCCAATCCCGCCACGTAACATCACTCACTCCTTTAATTTTTAAGCTTTTACCCAGCCAAGTTAAACGAGCAGCAAATTGTTGTAGACAATGTTCTGTATAGGTGAGACAACTGAGCGAGTTGAAACGATTAAAAGCAGAAAGGTCTGGGTAGACACGTGTTTCAAGTCGCCAAACAACATCGTCTATTTTAGGTGTTCCAAGACCCGAAAGGGAAACCATCACTTTATCCCCCTCAAGTAAGTCTTTTTTTTCCCATGATGCCAATGACCCAACACTCACTTTGGATATGTTCTTTCCTTCAATGTTGATTGGGCTAACCGTCGCAACAACACTGACCCGCCCTGTTCGACCAATTTTAAACTGTAAGTGCTTAACCTCTGAAACCACACTACGCAATGGGTATTTCCATGCCACAGCCCAGCTATTTTGATTTGGTTGCCATGCAAACACATCTGGAAATGGATAACTTTTTAGTACGATGCCATCCGTAGCAAAAGGCAGATTACTTTGATAATAGTGCTCACGCCATTGCTTTACTTGGGCTTTGTTTTCAATTTTGTGACTATATTTTTTTACTAAGGGAAACCCTAGCAAATCTAGATGCTCAAATTGCTTTTCAGGTTCTGATTCACCATCTGGCCACGCCCAAATAAAAATTCCAATATTGGGTTCAGTTTTTTTAGGGTTTTTCTTGCGCATTAGCCAACCCGCTATTTTATTACGAGCGTTTATTCCTCCATCCCTTGCTTGTATGTGTCCATTCAGTTGCCAAAAAAGCTCACCTTGTAAAATAACCTCGTTTTGTAAATCAATTTGCTTTGGTATAGCCGAAATAAAGTCTGCTTTACCGCGCCACTCGAGGCCTTCAGTGCCGTTTCCACGGCTGATCATGGAAATGAGGTAACCTTTTTGATAGACAAGGGTAACTGCCACACCATCAACTTTAGGCTGTAACCAAATTTCACGACGAGAGTCGACCCATTCATCTACCTTAGATTCTGTGAGTTTTTTCAACCCTGTATGGGGAATTGGGTGTTTAGTCAGCTGTACTTTTTTAGATAGTACAACAGCAGGAAGCTCTGCAGAGAGCCGCAAGCAGCGGCGTAAAAATTGCCATTGATGAAGTAATTGGTCATAAGCTTCATCACTTATTTGGCTATTTCCAGATAATCGATAAACCTGATTCCATTGCTGTAGCTGAGCGCCTAGCCGATCACTTTCTCTCTCAGTTTTACTTATACTACCTAATTTGCAGCGCTCATCTAATTCAATATTACTGACAGCAAAGGCTATATTTCCAATCTCTAAAAAACCAATAGCACAAAAGCCTATAATAAACGCTAAATTACCCCTAAATGTATCCATAAAATATGCCATAACAATTCCTTGTGAATAATTAACTTCTCCATATTCCCACTACCTTTGATCCCTTTAAGCATGAAAGTATTTTTCTTAACCCTCACACTAAAATGTGTTTTTTTGCGAAAGGCTTCGCAACACAAATAAGATTTTCAGGAATAAACAATTAATTTCTGGAAGCGGCTCGCAAATTACTCATAGATCAAATTTCTATTCTCTGTTATTCATGTTTTATTGATATCGCTGCATTGTTGATGGAAGTATGTGTATACTATGTGGGGTTTATCACCATCTTTTATGTTTAATCCTCGACTATTCAAGAAATCATCATGATACAAGGTACGTTATATATTGTTTCTGCGCCTAGTGGTGCCGGTAAATCAAGCCTCATTCAGGCTCTATTGAAAACACAACCGTTGTATGACACACAAGTTTCTGTTTCTCATACAACACGAGCCGCACGCCCTGGCGAAGTTCATGGTGAGCACTACTTCTTTGTATCAGAAACTGATTTCTTACAAATGGTCGAAAATGGTGACTTTTTAGAGCACGCTTGTGTCTTTGGAAATTACTATGGGACGTCTAAACCTATTATTGAGGACGTTTTAAAAAGCGGAGTGGATGTTTTTCTCGATATAGATTGGCAGGGAGCGCAACAAATCAGGGCTAGAATGCCAGAAGCGCGCAGTATTTTTATTCTCCCACCATCAAAAGACGAACTTTATCGCAGATTACGCGGCCGAGGCCAAGATAGCGATGAAGTGATAGAAAAACGAATGTCACAAGCAGTAGGTGAAATCGAACACTTCAACGAGTATGATTACCTTATCGTTAATGATGATTTCAATACTGCATTAGGCGATTTACAATCCATTATCCGCACTGAACGCTTAAGATTAGGGCGTCAAGTTCAGAGACATGATGCTTTAATCAGCAAATTACTAGCAGACTGAGAATAGTTTCAGTATCATATCAGGTCATTTTTTTATTTCTTTTGGAGTAGCACACTTATGGCACGCGTAACTGTTCAAGACGCAGTAGAAAAAATTGGTAACCGCTTTGACCTCGTATTGGTTGCAGCGCGTAGAGCTCGCCAGTTACAAACCGGTGGAAAAGATCCTTTAGTTCCTGAAGAAAACGATAAATACACAGTTATCGCGCTACGTGAAGTAGAAGAAGGTTTAATTAACGGCCACATTTTGGATGTGCGTGAACGCCAAGAACAGCAAGAGCAAGAAGCGGCTGAAATGCAGGCAGTTTCTGCAATCGCTGAAGGTCGTCGCTAATTACTAAGGTGGGTCTGCCTTGTATCTGTTTGAAAGCCTTAATTTAGTTATTCAAAAGTACCTCCCTAAGGAGCAAATTGAATTACTAAAACAAGCCTATGTTGTCGCACGGGATGCCCATGAAGGACAGACCCGTTCAAGTGGTGAGCCTTATATTACTCACCCTGTCGCTGTTGCTTGTATTCTTGCTGAGATGCGCCTGGACCATGAAACACTAATGGCTGCGCTACTTCATGATGTGATTGAAGATACTCCAGCAACATTTCAGGACATAGAAGAATTGTTTGGAACAACCGTCGCAGGTCTTGTTGAAGGTGTTTCCAAACTTGATAAGCTAAACTTTCGCGACAAAAAAGAAGCTCAAGCAGAAAACTTCCGCAAAATGATTATGGCGATGGTCAAAGACATTCGCGTCATTTTGATAAAACTGGCAGACCGCACTCACAACATGCGCACTCTTGGCTCACTAAGGCCAGATAAACGTCGCCGCATCGCTCGTGAGACCCTTGAGATTTATAGCCCACTGGCACATCGACTGGGTATACATCACATAAAAACAGAGCTCGAAGAGCTTGGTTTTGAAGCGCTTTACCCTAACCGTTACCGAGTTATCAAAGAAGTCGTTAAAGCGGCTCGTGGTAACCGTAAAGAGATGATTCAAAAAATTCTCTCTGAGATTGACGGTCGGCTCACTGAAGCAGGCGTTCCTTGTCGTGTCAGTGGTCGAGAAAAACACTTATATTCTATCTACCGCAAGATGCACCAAAAAGAGCAGCGTTTCCATTCCATTATGGATATCTATGCTTTTAGGGTTATCGTTAAAGACGTAGATACTTGCTACCGTGTTTTAGGTCAGATGCATAGCTTATACAAACCGCGTCCGGGGCGTATTAAAGACTATATTGCCATCCCTAAAGCCAATGGCTATCAATCCCTCCATACCTCCTTAATCGGCCCCCATGGCGTGCCCGTTGAAGTCCAAATTCGTACAGAAGATATGGACCAAATGGCAGAAATGGGAGTTGCAGCTCACTGGGCTTATAAAGAGCAAGGTGAACAAGGCACGACCGCCCAAGTCAGGGCGCAGCGTTGGATGCAAAGCCTGCTTGAATTACAGCAAAGTGCGGGTAGTTCATTCGAATTTATCGAAAGCGTGAAATCAGATCTATTCCCTGATGAAATTTACGTTTTCACCCCTGAAGGTCGTATTGTTGAATTACCAACGGGTGCAACCCCTGTTGATTTCGCTTATGCAGTGCATACCGATATTGGACATGCCTGCGTTGGTGCACGTGTTGACCGCCAACCGTATCCACTTTCGCAGTCATTAACAAGTGGCCAAACTGTTGAAATCATTACGGCACCTGGTGCGCGTCCAAATGCCGCTTGGCTTAATTTTGTCGTCAGCTCAAAAGCTCGAGCCAAAATTCGTCAATTACTGAAGAACTTAAAACGCGAAGACTCGATTAACCTTGGTCGCCGACTGCTTAACCATGCGCTGGGGGCTGGAAATAAACTGACCGATATTCCACAAAGTCATATCGATGCAGAACTGGCGCGTATGAAGCTCAACTCTATTGATGACCTACTTGCTGAAATTGGCTTAGGCAATGCAATGAGTGTTGTTGTCGCGCGTAACTTGCAGAATAACCCGCAGAATACACCAGAAGACCACGTTGTCGTTGAAAGCCGTAATAAGCTCTCTATTAAAGGTGCGGATGGCGTCTTAATCACTTTTGCAAAATGTTGTCGCCCAATTCCTGGTGACCCTATCGTGGCACATATTAGCCCCGGTAAAGGGCTGGTTATCCACCATGAATCTTGCCGTAATATTCGTGGCTACCAAAAAGAGCCTGATAAGTTTATGGCCGTTGAATGGGATAACGAAACAGACACCGATTTTATTGCTGAAATCAAAGTAGACATGATTAACCATCAAGGTGCATTAGCAAACCTCACGGCTGCAATTAATGATGCCAACTCAAGCATTCAGAGTATGAATACTGAGGAAAAAGATGGTCGTGTGTACTGTGCCTTTATCCGCCTTACCACTAAAAACCGTGTTCAGTTGGCAAACGTTATGCGTAAAATACGTATCATGCCAGATGTTCTACGCGTAAGCCGAAACCGTAACTAACGAATATGAATGAACGCCGCTATCGCCGCATTTGCCAAATGATGGCGATGCGGCAGCCAGACCTCACAATTTGCCTTGAAGAAATCCATAAACCCCATAATGTTTCTGCGATAGTCCGTAGTGCTGATGCTGTTGGTATTCACCAAATCCATGCTATTTGGCCTGATCAACACGTCAAGCTATCCGTCTCTTCTGCCGCGGGCAGTAACAGTTGGGTAAAAGTCATCTCTCATCAGTCAACTGAAGAAGCTATTTCACAAATAAAATCGCAAAACATGCAGATATTAGCGACAAATTTGTCCGATCATGCCGTTGATTTTCGTGAAATTGATTACACCCGCCCAACCTGTATTATGATGGGACAAGAGAAAAAAGGTATTTCGCAAAAAGCACTCGCATTGGCGGATAAGCACATCATCATTCCGATGGCAGGTATGGTGCAATCGTTGAATGTTTCTGTCGCCTCTGCCTTAATACTCTATGAAGCGCAAAGACAACGGCAGTTAGTGGGAATGTACGATCGCGAACACAGTACGTTGTCGGCACAAGAGCAGCAGGAGTGGCTGTTTGAAGGGGGTTACCCCGTGCTTGCCGAAGTCGCTAAACGCAAAGGTTTACCGCGCCCCTATATCAATGAACAAGGGCAAATTGAAGCCATTGATGATTGGTGGGTACAAATGCAACTAACCGAAAAAATGAAAAGACAACAGTTTGGTTAAGGAAAAGGAAAGAATATGAATAATGGGTTACTTGATACCATTTTACTGACGTCTTTGCATGGAATTGGTGCAAGCCAGTCAGAAAAAATGCGTAAAATCGGTTTGAATACCGTTCAAGACCTACTTCTTCACTTTCCCCTACGCTACGAAGACCATACGCGTTTGTTCCAAATCAAAGACCTTTTACCCGGAACAACCGCCACGATTACCGGTGAAGTACTCCAAACAAAAGTGGTTTTTGGCCGAAAGCGCATGATGACCTGCCTCATAACTGATGGCACTGGCAACTTAACATTGCGCTTTTTTAATTTCTCTGCTGCGATGAAAAACAACTTAGCAGAAGGCCGACAAGTTACCGCCTATGGGGAAATTCGCAGAGGTAATACAGGCCCTGAAATTATTCACCCTGAATATAAAGTCTCCCAAGATACGGGCAACATCGCGTTACAAGAAAACCTTACCCCGGTTTACCCTACAACTGAAGGCGTTCGCCAAGCTACGTTACGTAAAGTAATGGCTCAAGCTCTGGTGATGCTTGATAACGGAAAGATTAAAGAATTACTCCCTGAAGAGCTGAGCCGTGGCATGATAAGTCTGCCTGATGCAATAAGACTCCTTCATAATCCACCACCGAATGTAGCACTCAGTGAATTAGAAAAAGGCCACCACCCAGCACAAAAGCGTTTGATACTTGAAGAATTGTTAGCTCACCACTTAAGCATGTTAGCGATTCGAGCAGGTAACGAACGTTTGTATGCACAGCAGCTAACCTCTAGCGGCAAACTAAAAGCACAGTTACTCGCACAGCTGCCTTTCTCACCAACCAATGCGCAAAACCGTGTGGTGGGGGAAATTGAAGCGGATCTTGCGAAAGATTCACCAATGATGCGCTTAATTCAAGGGGATGTGGGATCGGGGAAAACCCTTGTCGCTGCACTAGCCGCCGTCTGTGCTATCGAGAATGGTAAACAAGTCGCCTTAATGGCACCCACTGAAATTTTAGCAGAGCAACATGCTAATACCTTCAAACAATGGCTCGAACCATTAGGCATCAAAGTCGGTTGGCTTGCGGGCAAGCAAAAAGGCAAAGCACGGGAACAGCAGCAAGAGGCTATCGCAAATGGTGAAGTTTCGATGGTGATTGGTACTCATGCCATTTTTCAAGAGCAAGTTAAGTTCCATGCTCTTGGGTTGGTTATCATTGATGAACAACACCGTTTTGGCGTCCATCAGCGCCTTGCTCTGCGTGAAAAAGGAGAACAGCAAGGGTTTCACCCTCACCAACTCATTATGACCGCTACGCCAATCCCACGTACATTGGCGATGACCGCCTATGCAGATTTAGATACTTCGGTGATTGATGAACTCCCGCCAGGGCGAACGCCCGTCACGACCGTCGCCATTCCTGATACACGGCGCAATGATATTATCGAACGTGTACGACAAGCCTGTATTGATGAAGGTCGCCAAGCCTATTGGGTCTGTACGCTCATCGAAGATTCCGAGCTATTAGAAGCGCAAGCGGCTCAGGTAACCAGCGAAGAATTGGCGCTTGCGCTCCCTGAGCTTAAAGTGGGTTTAGTCCACGGGCGAATGAAGCCTGCGGAAAAACAAAGCATTATGGCGGCATTCAAAAATAATGAAATTCAATTATTAGTGGCGACCACTGTTATTGAAGTCGGAGTTGATGTCCCGAATGCCAGTCTAATGATTATTGATAACCCTGAACGTTTAGGCCTTGCACAGCTTCACCAGCTAAGAGGTCGCGTAGGTCGTGGCGCGATAGCTTCTCACTGTGTTCTTTTGTACAAGACGCCTCTCACACATACTGCAAAACAACGCCTACAAGTTTTACGTGATAGCAATGATGGCTTCGTCATCGCCCAGAAGGACTTAGAAATTCGTGGACCAGGGGAGTTATTAGGCACGAGACAAACAGGTAATGCTGAATTTAAAGTGGCTGACTTACTTCGTGATCAATATATGTTGCCAGAAGTGCAACGGATCGCCCGCCATATTCAACAACAATACCCTGAGAATGCTCAACAAATTATTGAACGCTGGCTGCCTGAGCGCGAGCAATATGGACATGCTTAAGCTGCAATCAACCTTCTGAATACTTCCCTTTAAACGAAAATTGCCGTGAACTTATTCACGGCAATACCTGTTTTACTATCAATGATTAGAATATAAATTATCCCGCAATTGTCGGGAAAATGGGTAACATCAAATACAATTTGATGACAATAGCATTCACAATATCAATAAAGAATGCACCAACCATTGGCACAACTAAGAATGCTAAGTGAGATGGCCCCAATCTATCCGTTACGGCTTGCATATTGGCAATCGCCGTTGGCGTCGCACCTAGACCAAAACCACAATGCCCCGCTGCTAAGATGGCTGCGTCATAGTTTTTACCCATCACACGGAAAGTGACAAAAATTGCATACCCTGCCATCACACAGGCTTGTACCGCAAGAATGACAATCATTGGAATCGCCAATGATGCTAATTCCCATAATTTTAAGCTCATTAATGCCATGGCTAAAAATAGCGATAAACTGACGTTACCTAATACGGAAACAGCTCGGTCAAACACCCGATAAAAACCTAGTATGGATAAGCCATTACTGAGGATCACCCCAACAAAAAGAACACACACAAATTTTGGTAAAGCAAAAACAGTTTCCGCTAATAAACCAGAAAGGTAGCTACCCACCAATAAACATATCGCGATTAAGGCAATGGTTTCAATCAGTACCATTGAGCTTATCATGCGACCTGATTGTGGTTTTTCAAACGCTGTTGGTACATCTTTATCGTCTTCTAAGGTACCCGGCGTTGGAATATTTCGTGTTAGGAAACGTGCAACAGGGCCACCAATCAATCCACCTAAGACTAACCCAAATGTTGCACATGCCATTGCGACTTCAGTTGCACTTTTAAAACCATAACTCTCGGAGAAGATTTTACCCCATGCCGCGCCCGTACCATGGCCACCAGAGAGAGTGATTGAACCAGCAAGTAACCCCATCAATGGGTCTAGCCCCAGTAGTTTAGCAAGGGCAATCCCCACTGTATTTTGGACAAGCAATAAACCAACAACCACAAAAATAAAGATAAACAGGGCTTTACCACCTGCTTTCAAACTCGCTAGGTTGGCATTTAAACCAATGGTGGCAAAGAAAGCCAACATCATCGGTTCTTGCAGTGATAAGTCGAAAGATAAGCTCCAGTCAAACATTTGCTTCAGCAAAAGTAGACTAAAAGCAACTAACAATCCGCCTGCAACAGGCTCTGGAATTGTATATTTTTCTAAAAAAGGAACGGTTTTAACGAGTTTCCGCCCAAGCAGTAGTACTAGTGTTGCTGCTACCAAAGTCCCGTAGACATCAAGATGATACATTTACGTACCTCGACTATTGTTAAAATTATAAAATATTAGTAAGACGTTAATATCTTCCTTAAAACGCCAAAAACAGGTGAACAGATTAGAAAAAAAAACTGTTATAAATACAAGTTAAAAGATATAAAAATGTGATGAACTTAGTTTAACTATTTACAATATTTATTTTGCGCAAACGATTGCTTTTTAATTTAGTCGCTTTACAATGCGTTTTTTGTTGGTGGGAAATGAAGGCAATGAATACAGCAACGTCTGAAAAACAAAATACAGAATCAACCATAAATACCCAGAGCGAGCTCATCTATAAATTAGAAGATAGGCCACCGCTTCCCCAAGCATTATTCGCTGCTGGGCAGCACCTTCTCGCGATGTTTGTTGCTGTCATCACCCCTGCCATGCTCATCTGCCAAGCCCTCGGCTTGCCTGCACACGATACGCAACGCATTATTAGCATGTCTCTATTTGCTTCTGGTGTTGCTTCGTTGATTCAAATTAGAGCGTGGGGGCCGATTGGTTCAGGGTTGTTATCTATTCAAGGAACCAGTTTCAACTTTGTTGCACCTTTAATCATGGGCGGTGTTGCACTCAAACAAGGTGGAGCGGATATCCCGGCAATGATGGCGGCATTATTTGGTACGTTATTAGTTGCTGCACTCACTGAAGTCATTTTATCTCGCTTCTTGCATTTAGCACGCCGCGTCATTACCCCGCTGGTGTCTGGTGTCGTCGTGATGATTATTGGGTTATCGCTGATCCAAGTTGGGCTAACCTCCATTGGCGGTGGCTATAGCGCAATTAGTGATAACACCTTTGGTTCCCCCGACTATTTAATTTTGGCAGGCATCGTTCTTGCGGTCATTATTTTGCTTAATCGCCAAAAAAATCCGTATTTACGCGTTGCTTCGCTGGTAATTGCAATGGCGGTAGGCTACCTTGCCGCGTGGTGGATGGATATGTTGCCAAATGCACAACCGACTGAGCCAAACCAATCCTTTATTACCGTTCCAGAGCCTTTTTATTACGGGCTGTCATTTGACTGGAATCTGTTAGTCCCACTGATTTTAATCTTTATGGTGACCTCTTTGGAAACCATTGGTGATATCACCGCAACCTCTGACGTTTCTGAACAACCTGTCCGCGGCCCACTTTATATGAAACGCATTAAGGGCGGTGTATTAGCAAATGGCTTAAATTCAATGGTTTCTGCCGTATTTAATACTTTCCCTAATTCCTGTTTTGGTCAGAACAACGGGGTTATTCAGTTAACGGGTGTGGCTAGCCGCTATGTGGGTTATATCGTCGCATTAATGCTTGTTTTGCTGGGGCTATTCCCTGCTGTTGCGGGTTTTGTACAGCAAATCCCTGAGCCTGTTCTTGGCGGTGCAACTATTGTGATGTTTGGTACCATTGCAGCATCTGGCGTGCGTATTGTTTCCCGTGAGCCACTCAACCGCCGAGCGATTATGATTATCGCGCTGTCCCTTGCTGTTGGCATGGGCGTTTCACAACAGCCGTTAATTCTGCAATTTGCCCCTGATTGGCTGAAAACCTTGTTTTCTTCTGGTATTGCCGCAGGCGGATTAACCGCAATTGTGCTGAATTTAGTTTTCCCACTCGAAAAATAATCTTTCATCTAAACCGCTAGAGTTGAATATTCTGGCGGTTCTTCTGTATGCTATCCTTAAATTGTCGCGATATTAAACGCATTTCCCCACAAATTTGAGGAGCAGTTAGCTGTGAAATGGTTAATTAAATTTGTTACCTATACATTATTGCTACTGCTGCTATTGTTTATCGCCGCCTATATTGGGTTACAAACGCGATGGGGCGCTTCCTATTCGAGCCAATTCCTTAGCAAATTTACTGACTACGATATCCATGTAGGGATTATGGGTCATGAATTTTCCAATCCTGGGGAATTCATCTTCCAAGATGTTAAATTAACTTCACAAAACAAAGATTTATCCTTAGATGCACGCCAAATCGTGGTTGATGTGAATTGGCGCAATATTTTCAGTGGCACAGCAATTCACCGCTTCGTTATTACACAAGGTGAACTTTCAGCCACCGTATCCCCTGAGTCAACACCGCTGCCTATTTCGGCGGGTATACTGCAATTTGAAAATAGCCAATTAACCCTGAAACAAGGCGATAAAACCATTTCCGCCGCAGGCTTTACGGGGGGGATCACGCCATGGAAACCCACCGTTAATCACCCGTTTGGCTATGGTGATTTTCGTTTTACCTCCAATCAATTAAACATCAATGAATTACCGTTTAAAAATGTAGCGCTAACTGGAAAGCTGCAAGAGCAAGTCACAGAAATCAGCAAAGCGAGTGCCTACCTAAATAACGGCTATATTTCGGGTGAAGGTAAAGTATTTGCTGATGGGGCAATTACGATTGACTCATTGGCAATGAATAAGGTTGGCTGGGAAAACAGTGTTGATTTCGATTCATTATTTGATGTGATTAATAGCGATAAAACCATTCAAATCAAAAACCTTGAATTAACCAATGTTGATATTCAAGGTAAAGACTGGGCGCTTTCAGGGCTGAGTACAGAAATCGATCAACTCAGTTTGGTCAGAGGCAGTTGGACAAGCCCCAAAAGTAAAACCAGTTTTAACGTTGACCAGTTGGTCATCAAAGACCAGCAGCTCAGCACGCTAATTGGTGACTTGAACATTGATGGCGACAAACTCAACATCAATAAACTCTCAGGTTACTATAACAAAGGTGTATTTAATTTAAGTGGTGTTTGGCAACGTAATGACCAACTTCTTACCATTAATGAAGGTAAGCTAGGCGGCATTTTATATACCTTACCAGAAACATGGCTCACTTTTTTTGCTGAGCCCGCGCCATCTTGGTTATCTGGCTTATCCATCAAAAAATTCACGGTCTCTCAATCATTGCTGATGAATATCCAGCCAGAGTTCCCATTCGAATTCACGGCCTTAAGTGGCAACATTGAAGATGTTGACCTCATCAAGCAAAAACAATGGGGAGTTTGGAGCGGAAAGGCGACATTCAACGCCGATAGCGGCACAATTAACCAAGTTTTAGTTCGTCGCCCATTCTTAGAAATACGTCAAAGTGGGAAATCTTCTGCGGCAGCGAGTTTGACAGTCAGTACGGAAAGAGGCATCAGCAAGATTGGTGTATTAGTGAAACAAGAACCGAAAAAAGTCCCGTTTTTATTGCGTGCCTCAGGGACTAATATTGATTTAATCGATTTAAATCAATGGGGATGGTCAGGTTTCCCAGCGCAAGTTGTCGGGGATTTTGATGCAACACTACAGGGCGATTTCCTCGCACCTTCAGTTGCCAAAAGTTTAAATGGCGAACTGATGGCGGTGCCACTTCAAGGTAAGCGCTCATATCGCACGGTAGTAAAAGGGGTTGTGACCTCTTCAGTGGAAACACAAGAAGACGTACCAAATATGGAAACAACGCCAGTGTCACAAGATGCAACACCACAAGTTCCTGCTTTAATGGCTCAATAGCGAACAAGTAAGAGGCAGGTCATATGACCTGCCCTCTACATATTATTCAACCGACAATAATATGTTCTATTTTGTTTTCTCGACAGGCAACACCATATACACCCCGGCGAACACTGCACCAACCTGGTTGTCTGGGTTGCTCACTTCCACTTTTAGTTTTACGCGTGCTTTACTACCCCGCGCTAAGCGGTCGAGGTCGCCACTCATATTCGCTAAGTCTGCAATGGCTGTTGGCCTACCACTCACTGGCTTACCATAGCGGATATTGGCATCCACTAACACAATGTCACCACCAAGTTGGTGCTCTTGCATTAACAGCCAAATCAACCCCCAGCCTGTTAATGTAGCAAGTGAAAATTGGCTACCTGCAAAAATGGTTTCATGGGGATTTTGATTACCCGCTTCTGGCATCGTCGTAATAAAACGGGTTCCTGTGTATTGTTCGATGCGAACACCCATTTTTTCACTTAACGGAATGTATTTATACCATGCTTGCTGTAACTCACCACACCAATCAGGGCGATGCAGAATTTGGTCTAGGGTTTCAATCGGCTTGATCATTAAATAATGACGCACAGGCGTTTTAAGTTGCCCTGCAACTTGCCCCCTATTTTCAAACCCCATCTTATTAAAGAAAGGAACGGCTTCTTCACGCACGCTCGAAACAATGCGTTTTACGCCTTCTTGCCGTGCAACCGACTCCAACGCCATAATAATCAGCTTACCCAGCCCTTTACTTTGCATGACAGGGTTCACGGCGAGGAAGCGAATTGCACCCTCGTTATCGGCATTAATATATAAACGGCCAATCGCTAAAATACGGTTTTTATCATCCACCACCATTTGGTGGTGAGCCGTTAAATCATAACCGTCTTTTTCAGAACCAAGGGGTTGATTAAAGGGCTTTCGCAACATTTCCCAACGAAAGTGGTAATAAGTCGCAAATTCAATTTCATCTTTCGGTGTACGTAAATGGTACATCGGCTCCCCCTTTTAAAATGGAATCACACTTGCAGCCAGAAGGTCACAGGGCCGTCATTGGTTAAGCTCACTTGCATATCAGCAGCAAATTGCCCCGTTTGGGTTGTGATGCCCTGTTGACGGCTTTGTTCCACAAAATATTGGTACAGTTTATCGGCTTTTTCAGGCTCTGCCCCCCCAGAAAAACTGGGTCTCATGCCTTTTTTGGTGTCCGCCGCTAACGTGAATTGTGAAACAACCAGTAAACTGCCCCCTGCTTGCTGAACATTCAGGTTCATCTTCCCTTGTTCATCACTAAAAATACGGTAGCCCAGTACCTTTTCACATAAGCGTTTTGCTTTTTGCTCGTCATCGTCTTTTTCGACGCCAAGCAGAACCAATAAACCAGTGTCTATTTGCCCAACCGTTTGTTCATCAACAACAACACTCGCGTGAGTGACTCTCTGAATTAATGCAATCATGATTACTCTGCACAAAAAGATGGAGCAACGTTAACCGTTGCTCCATCATCAATATCAAATGTTATTCAACTTCAGCACTAAAATCGTAAGTACGGAAATATTCAGGAACAGTATCTTTATTCACGACATGAACGCCATGGATACCAAGGGCTTGAGCCGCCTTAACATTTTCCTCTACATCATCGAAGAAAACCGCATCTGCCGCGTCAAACTCTTCAGATTGCAGAACATATTTGAAGATTTCAGGATCAGGCTTACGCATGCCTAAATCTTGGGATAAATAAAGAAAATCGGAGGAAGCTGCAATTTCTGGGTAGTGTTCTGGCCAGTAGTCTAAATGTAGACGATTGGTATTCGATAAGACGACAACACGGTGGCCTTGCTCACGTAGGCGTTCCATAATATCAATCACTTCTGGTCTTAACGAAATAAAAATAGCGTGCCAGCCTTCAGCAAAATCTTCAAAGCTCAGCGTGATCCCCATTTCTTCACAAAGTAGCTCTGCAAACTCTATATCTGAAATTTTCCCACACTCATGTAATTGAAAGATATTACCAAAAGTAAACCGTGATTTGATTTCTTCACTTGGCGTCCCGCTCAGTTCAGACCATTTATCAAACACACGATTAAAGTCGATATCAATAATCACATTACCCATATCGAAGATATACAGCATAAATTTTCCTCTTTGTTATTCACTAAATTTACTTTAATCATTATTCGTCCAACTGAACAGCCCTAATTGGTGATAATTCACGTTATTTTGTCAATTTATCGATTGAGCACTTAAACCAAAAAATCGCAGCTGATCTAACTATTTTTACTGTAAATACAATACTGAAACTATTTATCACGTTTATGCAGGTTCGTGATTACGGCAATAAATACGGAATAACCGCGCTAAATGCTCCCCTGCGGGAGTCAACGTTGCATCCCGACGCTGCACGAGGGCAAATGTCGCATAAGGTAACTTTTCGATTAAATCCAATGCGATATACCGCTGCTCAAAGAGAGGTTCATCCACCGTATCTATTGACACAATGGTCAAAAAATCACTTTGTGCGACTAAACTTAAGCAACCAATTAAGGTTTCACAAGTCACACTAAAATCCATGGGCTGCTCCATCATGGAAAACACATCGGCGAGCTGCTTGTAATATGTGCCCTTTGGGGTAGGCATCGTCCAATCACAGTCCACGAGCTCAGTAAGCGATTTAGCATGCCGTAAGGGGTGATCTTTGCGCATAATCACTTTGTATTCTTTTTGCATTAGCCGCTCAAAATTAAACTCTGCATCCAAGCTACCGGGGTAATAAGTGTTAATCGTGAAGTCCAGTTCCCCTTGCCTCAATTGAGTTAGCATCGTTAATAATTGCCCCTCCATAATGCGCAATTTGATATTGGGATAGTCACGATGAAATTGAGTCACCACTTTTGGCATTAACGAACGAGCAATACTGCCTGCAACACCGATATTCACCGTTCCACCAATCAACCCGATACGCTGTGAAATCTCTTCTTGCCCGACCCGTAATTCTTCAAGAATTAAACTCGCACGGCGTAAAAAACCCTCCCCACATTCCGTTAAATAAATCCCTTGGTTACTGCGAATAAACAGTTTAGCCCCCAAGCTGCTCTCTAATTCACGAATGGATTTAGTCAATGCAGGCTGAGAAAGCTGTAGAAAACGGCTGGCGGCTCGAATACTGCCATGGCGGCTAATTTCAACGAATGCCCTGAGCTGATTTAATTTTATGGGTGGTGCCATATCAATACCTCGATAACTTTTAGTTATATAGCCAAAGATAATTGTATCTTTTTTACTCTAATTTGATTGTGTACAGTCAGAAAATAGAGAAACAAAAAATTAACATTCAGTAAATTAAACAATTTTTTATAAATTAAAATAACTAAAGCAAATTAATATACTACTTTTTAAAATTAAACGAATTTTAATTTCAAAACCCATACACACCCCTATTTCAACATCCCTGTACTGACTTTTCTTGTGATAACTAAAAGAGATACAAAATGAATACTGACTTAGATAGCACCATCCAGCAGATGGCACAACAATTACAAGCATGGCGGCGTGATTTTCATCAATATGCAGAATCAGGTTGGTTTGAATTTCGTACAGCAACGCTTGTTACCGAAGAACTGCATCAACTAGGTTACCAACTGCAATTGGGCAAAGAAGTTGTTAAAGCAGATGCGCGAATGGGGCTTCCCTCTGAAGAAAAATTAGCAGAACAAGAAAAAAGAGCGATTGAACAAGGCGCTTTAACTCAATGGCTACCCCACTTTTCAGGGGGATTCACGGGTATCGTTGCCACACTTGATACTGGTCGTCCAGGCCCAACACTGGCCTTTCGTGTCGATATGGATGCCCTTGATTTAAATGAAGAACACTCATGCCAACACCGTCCACATAATGAAGGTTTTGCGTCCTGTAACCCGCACATGATGCACGCGTGTGGCCACGATGGGCATACCGCCATTGGCCTTGGGCTTGCTCGTATTCTCAAACAATATGAGGCGAAGCTGTCTGGTCGCATCAAAGTTATCTTTCAACCTGCGGAAGAAGGTACTCGTGGCGCTAAATCCATGATGGAAGCAGGCGTGGTTGATGATGTCGATTTCTTTGTGGCTATCCATATCGGTACAGGTGTGCCAAAAGGCGAAGTCGTCTGCGGCAGTAAAAACTTTTTAGCGACAACAAAGTTTGATGTGACCTATCAAGGTGTTGCAGCGCATTCGGGTGCAAAACCTGAAGATGGCAAAAATGCGTTAATTGCCGCAGCTCATGCAACCCTCGGCCTATATGGTATCCCGCGCCACAGTGAAGGAAGTTCACGAATTAATGTGGGTGTATTACAAGCAGGTATTGGCCGCAATGTCATTCCAGATACGGCGTTGCTAAAAGTTGAAACGCGCGGTGAAACCAATGAAATCAACGAGTTTGTCTACAAAAAAGCGATGAATATCATTGAAGGTGCCGCAAAAATGCAAGATGTCACCTTTGATGTCAAACTGATGGGCGCGGCACAAAGCAGCCATCCAAGCACACAATGGGTTGATTTTATTTGTGATTTAACAAAAAACCACCTTCCTGAATTAACCTCTATCGTCAAAAACCGCCCACAAGCTGCGGGCTCGGAAGACGCGACCTATTTTATGGAGCGCGTAAAAGAGCATGGAGGCCAAGCCACTTACATGATTTTTGGCACAAACCTTAGCGCAGGTCACCATAACGAGCGCTTTGATTTTGATGAAGACGTGATGACAACGGCAGTAAAAACGCTGTCGACCATCGCCCTGCATCTCCCTGAATTCGGAGCTAAAAATGGATAAACAATTCACATCATTTATTGGTGATTATATTGAAAATCACCGCGCCCAGTTTACGGCGCTGAGTGACAATATTTGGGATCACCCTGAAACCCGTTTTGAAGAAACCTATTCTGCTAATTTACTGGCTGACGCGTTAGAGTTAGAAGGCTTCCACGTTGAAAGAGGGGTCGGTGATATTGAAACAGCATTTATCGCCAGCTATGGCTCCGGTTCACCTATCATTGCATTATTGGGTGAATATGACGCACTCGCAGGGTTAAGCCAACACGCAGCTTGCAGCGAACCAAATCCCTTAGTAGAAAATGGTAATGGTCATGGATGTGGACATAACTTACTCGGCACCGCCGCATTATCGGCCGCTTTTGCCGTCAAAGCTTGGCTGAGCGACAATAATTTATCCGGTACGGTACGGTTTTACGGCTGCCCAGGGGAAGAAGGCGGTTCAGGTAAAACATTCATGGTCAGAGAAGGTTTGTTTGATGATATTGATGCCGCTATTACATGGCACCCAGAATCATTTAGTGGCGTCTTTAATGTGCAATCCCTTGCTAATATTCAAACGGCTTTTCGCTTTAAAGGCATTGCTTCCCACGCAGCAAACTCCCCACACCTTGGTAGAAGCGCCCTTGATGCCGTCACATTGATGAATGTTGGCGTACAGTTTTTACGCGAGCATATTATTCAAGAAGCTCGAATACACTATGCCGTCACCAACACGGGGGGCGCATCCCCAAATGTCGTGCAAGCTGATGCAGAAGCCCTCTACCTTGTCCGCGCTCCGCAACTTGATGAAGCACAAGATATTTACCAACGTGTGATTAATATTGCACAAGGGGCAGCCCTGATGACGGGGACGCAGTTAGAAGTGCGTTTTGATAAAGCGTGCTCAAATTATGTGCCTAATCGGACGCTAGAACACGCCATGTTTAACCACATTACTGAATTTGGCATCCCTGAATATACCGATAAAGAACGTCAATTTGCTGAGCAAATTCACAATACATTGACGAAAGATGATTTACGCAATGCCAAGCTCAATGCTGCCCGCAGTGGCGGTGAAGAAGGCGAACGTTGGTGTGAAAGACAGGGCAATAAAGTGCTCACGGATGAAGTGCTGCCTTATGTTGAGTCCAAAGAGTTGATGTACGGCTCAACCGATGTGGGTGATGTCAGTTGGGTTGTCCCTACCGTTCAATGCTTTAGCCCCTGCTTTGCCTTTGGTACCGCACTGCATACTTGGCAATTAGTGGCACAAGGGCGCACCTCTATTGCCCATAAAGGGATGCTGCTTGCGGGGAAAATCATGGCTTCTAGCGCCCTTGAGTTGTTCTTGAAGCCCGATTTATTAGCACAAGCAAAAGCTGAATTTGCGCAGCAAAGGCAAGCTACCCCTTATCAATGCCCTATTCCCAAAGATATTAAACCGTCAAAATTAAAATAAGCAGTTCCTTAATACTGGCGGGGTTTACCCGCCCATAAGTCATAACAATAACAATGAAGATAGACACAAGGAAACCCTATGAGCGACTCAACAACTGTGCACAAAAGCCCCGGGGCAATTTTTCGCTGGATAGAACGCGTGGGAAACAAAATTCCAAATCCGTTCATTTTGTTCGTTTATTTAATCGCCGTGCTGATGATTGCAACGGCAGTATTATCTTGGTTTGATTTATCCGTTAAAAACCCCGCCAATGACGAGATGGTCAGCGTCAAAAACTTATTAAGCGTGGAAGGGTTGCAATGGATTTTACCCAATATCGTTAAAAACTTTAGTAGCTTTGCCCCTCTCGGCGCCATTCTCGCATTAGTTATTGGGGCTGGATTAGCTGAAAAAGTCGGTTTACTCCAAGCATTGATGTACAAAATGGCATCAGGTATTAATAAACGCTACGCCAGTTATATGGTGCTGTTTATCGCCTTTTTCAGCCATATCTCTTCAGATGCAGCGTTAGTTGTCATGCCACCACTGGGAGCCTTGATTTTTATCGCAGTAGGTCGTCACCCTGTAGCTGGCCTATTAGCTGCAATTGCTGGGGTCGCCTCGGGTTTTACCGCAAACTTATTGATTGTCACCACCGATGTCCTGTTATCAGGGATCAGTACAGAAGCGGCAATGATGATTGATCCGAATCTACATGTCAGCGTTATCGATAACTGGTATTTTATGGCCACATCAGTGATTGTATTAACCATTGCAGGTGCGCTACTGACAGACAAATTTATAGAGCCCCGCTTACCCGTGTGGGAAGGCACGTCACATGACCGACTCGAAGAATTGACGCCAATTCAAAACCGTGGGTTATTGATGAGTGGCTTGTCTGCATTAATCTTTATCGGTTTAGTTGCGCTCATGGTCGCCCCAGAAGGCGCACCACTGCGTGACCCAGTGACGGATACCGTGATCCCTTCGCCGTTTATCAAGGGTATCGTTCCTGTCATTATTATTTTCTTTTTCGTCGTTTCCATTACCTATGGTGTATCAACCAAACAAATCAAAAAGCCAAATGATATTCCAGACTTATTAGTTGACCCAATGAAGAGCATGGCAGGTTTCATTGTGATGGTTTTCCCGCTTTCTCAGTTCGTTGCATTCTTTAACTGGAGCAATATGGGGAAATTCATGGCGATTGGTTTAACTGACTTGCTCGAAAACTTGGGAATGACGGGTGTACCTGCATTTATCGGCTTAATGTTTTTATCTGCTTTCCTGTGTATGTTTATCGCCAGTGGCTCTGCCATTTGGTCAATACTGGCGCCAATATTTGTGCCGATGTTTGTGCTACTTGGCTTTCACCCTGCTTTCGCACAGATTGTGTTCCGTATCGCTGACTCCGCTGTTTTACCCCTTGCGCCGATGTCACCGTTCCTTCCGCTCTTTTTAGGCTTTTTGCAACGCTACTATAAAAATGCTCAGCTAGGAACTTATTACACTTTAATATTGCCGTATCCAATTGTATTTTTTATTGTTTGGATGCTATTACTGGTCGGTTGGTACTTTGCTGGCCTACCTATCGGGCCGGGAGTTTACCCGCAGCTCAATCCATAAAAAAAGGCGCCTTATAGGCGCCTTTTCACTGTCTAATTTATCTAAAAATTAGTCTTCTTTAGTACGGCTTGCACGACGGCGATCGTTCTCAGTCAGGTGACGTTTACGCAGGCGGATAGACTGCGGAGTCACTTCAACTAATTCGTCATCATCAATAAACTCAAGCGCTTGTTCCAGAGTCATTTTAATTGGTGGTGACAGTGTTGTTGCTTCATCGGTACCTGACGCACGCATGTTAGTCAGTTTTTTACCGGTTAAGCAGTTAACGGTTAAGTCATTAGAACGTGAGTGAATACCGATGATTTGGCCTTCATACACTTCAGCACCGTGACCTAAGAATAATTTACCGCGGTCTTGCAGGCTGTACAGCGCGTAAGCAACTGCTTTACCTTGACCGTTAGAGATCAGAACACCGTTTTGACGACCACCGATTTCGCCTGGACGAACATCGTCGTAATGGCTGAATGTTGAGTACAGTAAGCCAGTACCTGAAGTCATTGTCATGAACTCAGTACGGAAGCCAATCAGACCACGGCTTGGGATGATGTAGTCAAGACGCACACGGCCTTTACCGTCTGGCATCATGTCACGCAGGTCGCCTTTACGCTCACCTAACGCTTTCATGACATCACCTTGGTTTTGTTCTTCGACGTCTAAAGTGACTTGCTCGAATGGTTCTTGTTTACGACCATCGATTTCACGAATGATAACTTTTGGACGAGATACTGCCAGCTCAAAACCTTCACGACGCATATTTTCGATCAGAACAGATAAGTGCAGCTCACCACGACCTGATACACGGAATGCATCAGGGTCTTGGGTTTCTTCAACACGCAGCGCAACGTTGTGAACCAGTTCTTTATTCAGGCGGTCAAGGATTTGACGTGAAGTCACGAATTTACCTTCTTTACCGCAGAATGGTGAGGTGTTAACACAATAGAACATGCTAACTGTTGGCTCATCAACCGCTAACGCAGGCAATGCTTCAACGCTACCCACTTGGCAGATAGTGTCAGAAATGTTCAGTTCACCCAAACCTGTCAGTGCAACGATATCGCCCGCTTCAGCTTGTTGTGAATCGATACGCTCTAAACCTAAGTGCGTTAATACTTTACCGATTTTACCGTTGCGAGTTTTACCTTCGCTATCGATAACAGTCACTTGTTGGTTAGGTTTAACCACGCCACGTTTGATACGGCCGATACCGATAACGCCTAAGTAGCTGTTGTAATCCAACTGCGAAACTTGCATTTGGAAAGGACCATCGACATCAACTGCTGGTGCCGCGACGTGCTCTACGATAGCTTCGTACAGCGGAGTCATATCTTCAGCCATTTCAGTGTGGTCAAGACCTGCGATACCGTTTAATGCAGAAGCATAAACGATAGGGAAATCGAGTTGCTCATCCGTTGCACCTAAGTTCACGAATAAGTCGAATACTTGGTCAACAACCCAATCAGGACGAGCGCCTGGGCGGTCAACTTTGTTAATAACAACAATTGGACGCAAACCGTGGTCGAACGCTTTTTGCGTTACGAAACGCGTTTGTGGCATTGGGCCATCCATCGCATCAACAACCAGCAGAACGCAGTCAACCATAGACATTACGCGCTCAACCTCACCACCGAAATCGGCGTGGCCTGGGGTGTCTACGATATTGATATGATAACCATTCCATTGGATTGCAGTATTCTTAGCAAGAATGGTAATACCACGCTCTTTCTCCAAGTCGTTGGAGTCCATAACACGCTCATCGACAGTTTCACGTTCACCGAACGTACCTGACTGTTGCAATAATTTACCAACCAGTGTTGTCTTGCCATGGTCAACGTGAGCGATGATGGCGATGTTTCTTAAGTTTTGAATTGACAAGGATTTTTACCGTTTAATTGACAGGAAAGGAATATGTTTTTTGCGGTATTCTAATTACCCAAACATACTTTCTACGTTAATTTGCTGTTATTTTACACGTTTTTCCGCACAAGTGGAATAAATGTGAAACCCATCACTGTATAAAAAGTTTTTAACGAAAAAACATTCAGTTGCGTAACAGTGCCAGATTCCCTCACAAAATAATGAGCATCATCTCTGCGAAACCACGAAGTGACAGAATAATACGCTAAAAACTTAATATTAGCAGCCCAAAAAAAGAACAAAAAATAGACTTTCTTTCTTAACCGCCATTTTTAATGTCTTTTTATGTTATTTAGATATATCTAAATTGACTAATTAGATATATCTAAATATAGTTAAACCATAAAATGAATTCGATATATCTAAAGTTACAAACTAAGGAGTAACTATATGCTAATTAAATCTTGTCGTCATGTATATTATGCGCGCCACGACGAAAATCAGCGCGGCCACCACGATGGCTGTTGCCATGGCGAAAGCCGTCACGGTCACAATGAACGCCGTCATGGCCATGATGAATGTTGCCACGGAGGTGAGCATCGCAGCCACGGTGACCATTATTATGGTGATGACCGTCACGGACACGGGCACGGCGAACGTTGTCATGGCGAAGGCCGTCACGGACACGGGCACGGCGAACGTTGTCATGGCGAAGGCCGTCATGGACACGGGCACGGCGAACGTTGCCACGGCGAAGGCCGTCATGGACACGGACACGGCGAACGTTGTCATGGCGAAGGCCGTCATGGACACGGACACGGCGAACGTTGTCATGGCGAAGGCCGTCATGGACACGGCGATGAACGCCAAAAAGGTCGAGGAAGAGGCAAAGGCCTGCGTCGTTTATTCGACCACGGCGATCTCCACATCATGGTGCTTTCATTAGTCGCGAAAAAACCGAGCTATGGCTACGAAATTATCAAAGACATCCAAGAAGCCTCAAATGGCCTCTATGTCCCAAGCCCGGGTGTTATTTATCCAACATTAACACTGTTGGAAGAACAAGGCTTTTTAGAGTCTCAAATTGTTGAGCGCAATCGCAAAAGTTTTACGATTACGCCAGAAGGCGCTGCGCACTTGGCACAGAATAAAGAAACGGAAGCAGTGATTGCTCGCAAGCTAGCAAAAGCTCGTGATATGCAGCAAGGCAGCAATTTAGCAGAAGACATCGAAATGGCGGTCAGCCGTTTTAAAGCCCTGCTGCGCCACAAAATGGTTCTGAAGCAACTGAATGAAGAACAAACGCGTCAAATTGCTTCCATTATCAATGATGCAGTGAAACAAATTGAAGAAGTAAATACATTACTAACCAACAGTGATGATGAATAACATATCCTCACGCGTTAAATAATGTCAGCCAATTCAGCTTTGGGCTTATTATTAAGCACAAAGCTGGTCTTTTTTCTCTATCCCCTTACTTGAATGCACCAAAATAATGCAGCTCATTACAATATCGCACCAATACAGTGCAATTTACACCTAATTTTAACTCAATCGATTGACATTCCTTCGTAACAATCAGTATTTACTCTTCTTTTAAAAGTTGGCATGCTTTTCGCTTAATAGTATCCATAGTGAGCGAGCAGCGTGATTAATCACCACCGCCACGCCAGACAAACCAACAAACGCAAAATATGATGCGATTTGTTGATTAGACCCGACCAGGAGAGCCGAGAATGTCCGCTGAACATGTTTTATCGTTAATTAAAGAGCACAATGTAAGATTTATTGATCTGCGTTTTACCGACACTAAAGGTAAAGAGCAACATATCACTATCCCTGCTCACCAAGTTGACGAAGACTTCTTTGAAGAAGGCCAGATGTTCGACGGTTCATCCATTGGTGGCTGGAAAGGCATCAACGAATCTGACATGGTACTGATGCCTGATGCATCTACCGCAATGTTAGACCCATTCTTTGCTGATGTGACCTTAATTATCCGTTGCGATATTTTAGAGCCGGGTACTATGCAAGGTTATGACAGAGACCCGCGTTCCATTTCTAAACGTGCGGAAGATTTCCTGCGTTCAAGCGGTATCGCTGACATCGTGTTATTTGGCCCAGAACCTGAATTCTTCGTTTTTGATGATATTCGTTTCGGCAATAACATGCACGGCAGCTACTACCATATCGATGATATCGAAGCAGCATGGAACACAGGCACAAAATACGAAGGCGGTAATAAAGGCCACCGTCCAGCGGTTAAAGGTGGTTACTTCCCAGTGCCACCGGTTGACTCATCACAAGACCTGCGTTCTGCAATGTGTACCACAATGGAAGAGATGGGCTTAGTTGTTGAAGCTCACCACCATGAGGTGGCAACCGCAGGCCAAAACGAAGTCGCTACCCGCTTTAATACCATGACCAAAAAAGCGGATGAGACTCAGATTTATAAATATGTCGTGCACAACGTTGCGCATGCCTACGGCAAAACAGCGACATTTATGCCGAAACCATTAGTGGGTGATAACGGTTCAGGTATGCACTGCCATATGTCTTTATCAAAAGATGGCGTGAACCTGTTTGCGGGTGACAAATACGGCGGTTTATCTGAAATGGCGCTGTACTACATCGGCGGTATCATTAAACACGCACGTGCACTGAACGCATTTACCAACCCAACAACTAACTCATACAAACGTTTAGTTCCGGGCTTTGAAGCACCCGTTATGCTGGCTTACTCAGCGCGTAACCGTTCTGCATCTATTCGTATCCCAGTGGTTGCTAGCACCAAAGCACGCCGTATTGAAGTGCGCTTCCCTGACCCAGCGGCTAACCCATACTTAGCGTTTGCTGCGCAGTTAATGGCAGGTCTTGATGGCATCATCAATAAAATCCACCCAGGCGATGCAATGGACAAAAACCTGTATGACTTACCACCGGAAGAAGCGAAAGAAATCCCAACTGTTGCAGGCTCTTTAGACGAAGCGCTGGCTGAGCTGGATAAAAATCGCGAGTTCTTAACCCGTGGTGGTGTGTTTACGAATGACGCTATCGATGCATACATTGAATTAACGCGTGCCGACATCCAACGTGTGCGTATGGCACCGCACCCTCTCGAATTTGAAATGTACTACAGTGTGTAACACGCCGTTCCACTGATAGTCTTTGTTGCCGTGAAGCACTTGCCCCATCTTTCGATGGGGCCTTTTCTCTCTACTGCACCAAAGATGCAAAATCAAATATCGGTTGTTTGGTCTATCAGGTATAATGCACCAAAATAGTGCAGGAGCAACATTACATGAAAACCGAACATTTGCCAGCACCCGAACAAATCCTCGACTCCCTCATTAATAGCGTGCTTATTTTGGATTACGATTTGGTTATCCATTACGCCAATCATGCCGCCTTGCAAATCCTAACCCAAAGTCAGCGCAAACTGTACGGGACGCCCCTTCCACTGTTATTTAGCTATTGCTCGCTTAATGATGAATTGATGCTCAGTAGCTTAAAAGAAGGCCACAGTTTTACGGAAAACGAAGTCACGTTGGTGTTTAACAACCATTCCCATGTGATGTCGTTCAGCGCACAGCCATTTTCAGAACAATTTATTTTAGTCGAGTTGTCGCAACTCGATAGCCAGCGACGCCTTAGCCAAGAGCTGGTACAAAATGCACAACAGCTTGCGGCACGTGAATTGATCCGCGGTCTGGCGCATGAAATTAAAAACCCGTTGGGGGGATTGCGAGGCGCCGCGCAGTTGTTGTCCAAAGCGCTACCTGACCCACAATTAAATGAATATACTCAAGTGATTATTGAGCAAGCCGACCGTTTAAGAGCCTTGGTCGACAGGTTACTTGGGCCGCAGTACCCGGGCCCCAAAACCCAGCAAAGTATTCACCATATTATGGAAAATGTGACGCGCTTAGTTTCCCTCGAAAAGCCCGATAACGTCACCTTAACTCGCGACTATGACCCGAGTTTGCCCGATTTAGAATATTACCCTGACCAAATTGAGCAAGTATTGCTGAACGTCACCCGTAATGCACTGCAAGCTCTCTCAGATACTGGAGGGCATATTACGCTACGCACACGCACTGCATTTCAAGTCATGCTACAAGGGGAGCGCTATCGGTTAGCGGCGCGTATTGATATTGAAGACAACGGACCAGGTATTCCACTGGCTATCCAAGATACGCTGTTCTACCCAATGGTGAGTGGACGGCCCGATGGAACAGGGCTTGGGCTGTCAATTGCGCGAAGTTTAGTGGATCAACATGCAGGGAAAATCGAGTTTACCAGTTGGCCGGGGCACACTGAGTTTTCTATTTATCTACCCATCAAAAAATAGGGGATAACCATGTCACAGGGAAAAATTTGGGTCGTGGATGACGACAGTTCCATTCGCTGGGTTCTAGAGCGGGCACTCAACAATGCAGAATTTGTCTGTACCTGCTTTGATAGTGCTGATGCGGTGCTTGCTGCATTGGAAAACGCACTCCCTGATGTTTTGTTATCCGATATTCGCATGCCCGGAACTAATGGTATTGAGCTACTCAATACCATTAAACAATCACACCCCCTTTTACCGATCATCATTATGACGGCTCACTCAGACCTCGATGCTGCCGTTAATGCCTATCAATCTGGTGCCTTTGATTACCTGCCTAAACCGTTTGATATCGATGAAACCGTGGCATTAGTTGAACGTGCGTTAAATCATAGCCGTGAACAGAACCACACGGGGCGCGAAACAAAGCAAAAAGCGCCGATTGTTTCATCCACCATGATAGGTGAAGCGCCTGCAATGCAGGAGGTGTACCGTATTATCGGCCGTTTATCTCGCTCATCAATCAGTGTGCTAATTAACGGTGAATCTGGAACAGGGAAAGAGCTCGTTGCCCACGCTTTGCACCAACATAGCCCACGCGTTAATGAGCCCTTTATTGCCTTGAATATGGCGGCTATTCCAAAAGATCTCATCGAATCAGAACTTTTTGGTCATGAAAAAGGGGCGTTCACGGGGGCAAGCCAAGTTCGCCAAGGGCGCTTTGAGCAAGCCAACCGCGGTTCATTATTTTTAGATGAAATTGGCGATATGCCCCTTGATGTACAAACACGGTTATTGCGCGTGCTTGCTGAGGGGCAATTTTACCGCATTGGTGGCTATACCCCTGTGAAAGTGGATGTGCGGATTATTGCCGCCACCCACCAAGATCTTGAAAAACGGGTGAAAGAAGGTTTATTCCGTGAGGATTTATTTCACCGATTAAACGTGATTCGAGTACAACTTCCCCCATTACGGGAACGCACGGAAGATATCCCGCGCCTCGCCCACTATTTTTTGCAAAATACCGCAAAAGAGTTAGGGGTAGAAAGCAAGGTATTGCACCCAGATAGTGAAAAAATTCTACAACGCTATTATTGGTCAGGGAATGTGCGTCAATTGGAAAATGTCTGCCGCTGGCTGACTGTCATGGCGGCAAGCCAAGAAATCTTACCGCAAGATTTGCCCGATGATTTATTAGAAGAGCACCCAATACAAAAAACGGAAGCCAATAAGCTAAAGAGCAATGAACCCGTAACGTTGCCTGTGCACCAAGCCAACTCAGATACACAATGGTTTGAATTATTGGAAAAGTGGGCTGATCACGCGTTATCCGCTGGAAAAGACGATTTATTAACACAAACAGTGCCGCTATTAGAGCGCACTCTGCTTAACTGCGCACTGAAGCACACTGACGGGCATAAACAAGAGGCGGCTCGCCTATTAGGTTGGGGACGAAACACCCTAACCCGTAAATTAAAAGAATTGGGTATTGAATAACCCGCAATAAAATTAATTCACTTCACTTGATTTTGGCTATTATTTAAAAAGGTGTAGAGGAGAACTCTACGCCTTTTTATTAGTTAAAAACTAAAATCACGACCGAGATATATTAAGGTTTCATATTAGAAAAAATAAACACCCTCTATTTTAGATAATCTAGCTCCAGTTTTATTCCTTATATTGAGCATTGAAATAAGATATTCAATTTAATACAATACATTAATGATTCCTTCCAGGGAAATCGCACATCTTATTTAGCCCAGCGTGATTATTAAATCCCCCACGAACACATTATGCGTCAAATATAAAATATAAACGCCATTTAAAAATTAGTTTAAACATTTAATTTTTATTTTCATTACTACTTTAAAAACAAACCTTAGCAAATTTGATTTTTAAAAAACTTAGTTAAAAACCACCCAACCCATAATGTGAACACCAAACAAACCTCCCGTAAATCCAAAAAACAAAACAATTAAACCTAAATTACTCGCATATTGTTTATTATCAAAATAAACGACAAAATATATCAATTGAGAAAGGCGATATTTAAATCCCCCTCAATAACATCAAATAAAATATCTTCCTTGGAGAGTCATAAATGAAAAAGAATATTATCGCAACGTTAATTGCGACGTCGTCTATTTTTGCTATTAATAATGCATTAGCCGCTGACGGTACTATTAATTTTACTGGTGAAATTACTGACCAAGCATGTGAACTGGCAACAGGCTCAGATGTATTTACAGTGAACTTAGGCAAAGTTTCAAAAACCGCATTACCAAGTACGGGAAGTACGGCTGCCGCAACTAAATTCACCATCAAATTAGAAAATTGCCCACAAACAGTGACAAGCGCAACGGTTAAATTTGATGCTATTAGTTACGCAGGAGACAACAATGTGCTCCAGTTAACTGACCCTACGGCAAATACAACCGCTAAAAATGTCGGTATTCAAATTCAAGATGTAACTGGTTCAACCGTTCCACTGTTTACTGAGTCTAGTGCTTATGCATTAAAAGAAAATACAGTTAACAATTTGGACTTTACGGCTCGCTATATTGCGATGTCTGACGCAGTTGGTGTCGGCCAAGCAAACTCAACAGCAACGTTCACAATCAATTATAACTAATTGGACTTTAAGGTTTAAACGGACTTAAACCTTATTCCTGTATTACTAGGTGATAATATGAAACGCTTAATTTGTTTTTTTCTATCTTTATTCTTATTTATGCAAACGGCTAACGCTGGCGTCATTATTGGCGGTACTCGCGTTATTTATAATGAAGGGAATAAAGATGTCAGTATTAGTGTCGAAAACCCCGATAAAATTCCCTACTTAATTCAATCGTGGATTGATGGTATCGACGAGAAAAAACAATCGGATTTTACTATTACACCGCCACTATTCCGGTTAAATGCCGATAAAACCAATGCGCTGCGTATTTTTTTGACGGCCAATACCTTACCTAAAGATAAAGAATCTTTATTTTGGCTAAATATTAAAACCATTCCTGCCACTGAGCGCACGGAAAACTCTTTGCAAATTGCTTTTAAAACACAAATGAAATTGATTTACCGCCCTTTCGCGATTAAAGACGTGAACTTTGAAGAACAACAAAAAAAGCTGACAT